>JAZKAL010000012.1:0-151004 GCA_040389205.1 Bacteroidota bacterium | reverse complement strand
ATAGGCAGAGCGGCTCTGTATAGCAAAGAGATTGCTTCGTACCTCGCAATGACGCGCTGGATTTACAAACCTTTTACCTTCCCCCACGCCCCTTCATCAACCCACATTCCTTCTTTTAAACTTTGTTTACGGGTACGTAACATATTTTCGCCGGGGAAGAGGATCTCACCCTCGCTTGGGCTGCTTTTGGTATAGTCGATGATCTGTTCTATTAGTGACGCGTTACGCTCGTTATCCGTTTTAATGGCAATGAACACTTGCGACACACCGGTTTCCTTCCGGCCAGATTGGGTGATAACCGCGGTTGAGTCACCGCCACTTAGTATAGTAGCCAGTAAGTCCAACACCAATGATAACCCCGACCCTTTCCAGAAGCCAATTGGCAGGGCGCGCTTGCTTTTAGATATAGCCGCGGCATCTGTAGTTAAATTACCTTCGGTATCATACCCTCCCGGTACAGGCAACGGTTTATTTTGAGCCTCGTACTGCCAAAGCTTGCCGAAGGCATATTGCGAAATAGCCATATCAAGCACCACGTTCCCACCCTCGCGGGGAATAGCAATAATAAGAGGGTTGTTACCCAGGCGTGGTTCGGTACCGCCCCATGGCGGCAGGTTGGCTATGGTATTGGTAAAGCAAATGCCAATGTAGCCTGCATCGGCAGCTTGCTGGCCATAAGTACCACCGCGCATCCAGTGATTGGTGTTTTTAATAGCAACACAGCCAATACCATTATCCTCAGCCAAAAACATGGCCCTGTTCATACAAAATTGGGCGTTAAGCATACCCGGGCCAAGGTTGCCGTCCCACTGCTCTATGGCACCAAAAGCGCTTATTTTTGTCGGCACGGCATCGGGCAGCACAAGGCCTTCTTTTATATATTCAATAAAAGTGGGGAAACGGTTTAAGCCGTGACTATGTACGCCGTCGCGGCTGTTATCGGCAAAAACGGCTGCAATAGCATCGGCTATAGTGTGGTTTATATTAAGGCCGATAAGTACCCGATTAAATTCGGCTTTAAGCTGTTGGTAAGTTATGCGCATAAGGCAAATATAACAGGCTTATACAACCTGCATAATTATATAGCCCCGAAATATTTATACTTATAATGAGTTATAATAAAGCAGCTTTTGAAATTGCTTAACTAAACTATCTTTGTAGCGTAAATGAACAAGAAAAAAACCTACTCTTTACTGGCCGGCATGCTCCTTTTAGGCTTTATGCTAAACTCCTGCAAAAAGGAAAAAACTGAAAGCCTCCAAAGCCTTTTTACGAATGGCAAATGGCAGTTAGGGTCTGTTATTGAGTACAAATACCTGGGCGGTCAGGAAACTGACAGGGATACACTCGATTGCGACCTGGCCCAGACTTTTAAATTTAACGACGATATGACCTGTAGCTACACCAATTTGGATTGTAAGGAAAACACGGTTAGTGGCCGTTGGTCGTTGTCTGATACGCGGTTGTTTTTGAATGCCGACATTACATATCCAACGGTTACCTCAGCAGGTACGAAGCAACCTTTCATCAACTCACGAATCAACAACCTTGGCGATTTTTCGATGGTTTTGGAAACAGGCGACCTGCAAACTTATTATACATCAACCGATAGGCGAACCATACGGCGTTGGGGTTTTATAAGGATTAAGCCTAATGTTGCTCAATAATTTGAATTAATTTTATATTTTGCGTAACAAAAGCTACCATCTATTTTGAAAAAGAGAATTGCCATTTTTGCTTCAGGGTCCGGCTCTAACGCCCAAAAGATAATGGAGCATTTTAAGCGTAATGCCGACGCTGAAGTTGTATTGATATTAACCAACAACCCGCAGGCCTACGTTTTGCAGCGTGCCGATAACTTCGAGATCCCGTCGCATATATTTAACCGCCACGAATTTTACGAAACTGATGATGTGATAAACCTGTTAAAAAACTTACAGGTAGATATTATTGTGCTGGCCGGTTTTTTATGGCTGGTACCACCAAGCTTACTAAACGCGTTCCCCAACAAGATCATTAACCTGCACCCTGCCCTATTGCCAAAATTCGGCGGCAAAGGCATGTATGGCGATAACGTTCATAAAGCCGTGCTTGAAGCCGGCGAAGAAGAATCGGGCATTACCATCCACTTTGTAAACACCCAGTTTGACGAAGGCGAGGTTATCCACCAGTCGCGCTTTAAAATTGAACCGGGCGACAACCTGGAAATGGTAAAATTTAAAGGCCAGCAATTAGAGCACCAGCATTTCCCCAAGGTTATTGAAAACCTCTTGAAGAAAATGCGGAGCTAACATCTGTACGTATTTAGTTAATTAATTCTTCTTAGGGTCTATTTTAGGTATGGCAAACATTGCCTCTTTAATAAACTTAACGGGGGCGCTGCCATAGCTCAGGAATTTCTCGTTAAACTCTTTCAGCTTATACTTGTCTGCCTTCTTTTTCTTCCACTCCTCGTGCAGGGCGTTAATTTCTTTATAACCTGTGTAATAGCTGGTAAGCTGCACATTGCTTACGCTAACACGTTTCCATTTGCCTTCGGCCTCCGCTTGTTGCTGAAAGGCCTCTTTAGTTAACATTTTAATAGCATCGTCTTTGCTCATGTTAGCAGTATGCACGCTGTAATCCAATATGGTGTTACACACCGAGCGCAGGTGCCATTTGTACCACATCAGGCGCATTTCGGGGGCGTTATCGCCAAAGCCTGCATCCATCATTTCCTGCTCGCTAAACACTGCCCAGCCTTCTACCATAGCGCCATTACCAAATATAGATTTTATTAAACTTGGCGCTTTATTGGCGTACACCAGTTGGGTGTAATGGCCCGGAATAGCCTCGTGGATGCAAAGTATCTGCAAAATATAATCGTTATACTCCCGCAGGTAACTCTCTGCCTTTGCTGCCGGCCAGCCCTTAAGGCTGCCAACATTGTAATAAGTGTTGCCACCTTTATCATAAGGCCCGGGCGCGCTTACAGATGCACCTGCAACGCCTGCCATGTAAGCGGGTTCTTTACGTACAACCAGCGGCTTGGTAGGATCAAGTGTTACAATATCCTTACTTTTAATAAATGCGGTAAGCTTGGGTATCTCTTTCTCAATTGCCGACTGGAACTCATCCGGCGCAACATGTTTAGCCGATAGGGTGTCTATCACTTTAGCGATAAACTCCAATGAATCTTTAGGGATAGGCTGTTTACCAAAATATTTTGGCCAAAGCGCGCGGCTAAGCTTAGCCATTTCTTTATGCAGGTACTTTTTACGTTCTACTGCCGAGTTGTAGGTTTGCTGGGCAGTACCTTCGGCCTGTATTTCGTACTTAAATTTGGCCTCGTAAAACTGTTTGCCAAGCCTAAAGCTGCGTGGCTTGTCATTTTTTAAAGCTTTTAACCATGCGGCAAACTCTTTTATAGCAGCGGCGGATGTTTTTGCCCTGTTCAGCATTAAGGTTTGCTCAGCAGCGGGGATATTTGTTTTTTTAAGCGAATCGGCAAAATCATTTTCTATAACACCTACCCCACCCAAATGCTGATCGATAGCCAGGGAGGTAAGTTCAACAACCGGGTTTTTAATTTGCTTTTCGGCCTCTTTGTAGTATGCCGGGATGTTCTCCATTTTTTGATAAAAACTGCGCAGGCGTTTATTTAGCGGCGCATAATTCTCATTCAGTATCGTAGCGAAAGAGCCTATAACATTATAACTTGTCGGGTCCCACTCATATGCCTTTAACTGGTCGTTGTAAAACTGGATCTTCTCCATCTCGTTCTGCATCATGCGGCTGTCCATTTTGTTAAGGTCGCTAAGGCTGTTAACCTGGTAGCGGCTCAACGAGTCTATCTGTACTTTAGCAAACTTAACAGCCTGGTCGCGGGTTTTAGACGAGGGTATTACCAAAAGGCTGTCGTACTTATGATACCCAACGCTGGTAGCCCAATCGGGGTTGTTCTTCCATAGTTCTTCTAAAAAATGGTCCTCATATCGTAAAAACGCGGCGTCATCTTTCAGGGACAGATCCTGCATCGTTTCGCTATCTTTTTTACAACCGGTAAACGCGGCCACGTAAAGGGCCATTAAGAGTAGTTTTTTGATCACTATGGTACAATTTTGCTTTGGGCATAAACTTAAAACTTTTGCAGCATATAAATCAAACCTGCATTCAATTTGTTAAGCAACAAACATATTTATTATGGATAAGCAGCACGATATACTTATAAGCGAATTAATAAAACTTATTGAAGGCGGCGGCGCGCACGCTACCTTAGAGGATGCCCTGGCAGATCTGCCGAAAGAATTGCGCGGCGTAAAGCCCCATAACCTGCCCTACAGCATCTGGCAATTGGCCGAGCATATTCGTATTGCACAGTGGGATATGCTGGAGTTTAGTAAAGATGGCAGCCACCAATCGCCAAAGTGGCCCGATGATTACTGGCCTAAAGAAGCCGAACCGGCAGATGATGCCGCTTGGAATAAAACTATTGAACAAATAAATGCCGACAGGGCCGAATTTATCAACCTGTTAAAAAGCGGGGATATTTACGAAAAGATACCGCATGGTGATGGTCAAAGTATCCTGCGCGAAGCCTTGCAAGTTGCCGATCATAACGCGTACCACACCTCAGAAATTATATTATTAAGGAGGTTATTGGGCGCGTGGAAAAGTAAGTAGATGTGGGGAGCCTCTCCGCGCGTCATTGCGAGCGATAGCGTGGCAATCCCCGACTTACAGAGCCGCAGACGAGTCTATCAAAGATTGCCACGTCGCTACGCTCCTCGCAATGACGCGCGGGGGAGTTCTACTTCAATCCCTTTATAAAATTCACCACCCCGGTAACCAGTTCCGGTTTTAGGGGGAGGTCGGGTTTATTGTAGGTGGCCGTATTTTGCTCCTTATCTGCCGGGGCCTCCTTTAATATATGGTTCATATTAGGGATCATTAGCAAGACCGCGTCAGATTTTGCTTTTTTCAACAGATCGGCATCTGTAGCAGGCACCTGTATATCTGTAGTGCCCTGCACAATAAGTACCGGTATTTTAACTTTTTTCATCTCGCGTGCCGGCGAATACCTAAACCACGACATCAAGTATGGTTGTATATCCGGCCGGGCAATAGGGTAAAGTTTTGGGTCGATATTATCGGTAAACTTGCCTTTCTTCAAACTATCCAGCATAGTTTTAAAGTTATCCTGAATAAATTTAGGATAGGCCTTCATTTGTTCGGTTACAATAATATCTGCCGAACGGCCCGCGCCAGCAACGGAGATGAAAGCGTTAACGGGCTGGTCGCGAATGGACAGTATACCCACAAGCGATCCTTCGCTGTGGCCTAATACAATCACTTTAGAAAAACGCTTATCCTCGCTCAATAAATTCACCAGGCCTACCGCATCATCCACATAATCCTCAAAACGCAGTTGCTTTTCTTTAGTGGTAGTTATACTTTGGCCTACCAGGCGTTTATCGTACCGTAAGCTTGCTATGCCATTTTTACCAAGCTCGTTTGCCAGCATTTTGTAGGTATTGCCGTTAAGGCCTAATTTGGGGCTGTTGCCATCACGATCTGTAGGGCCCGAACCGGCTATAATTACTACCACCGGTATTTTACCCGATGCATTTACAGGCATAGTTAACGTGCCCGATATTGAACCCGAAAAAGTTTTAAGCAATACCGGCGACTCTTTAAGTGAGGGATCCATTGTAATGGATTTTGCTTCCTCGGCATATGGCGCTAAAAACAAACCTATTATTTTATTTTGGGCGTTAAGCGATAGGTTAAGCTGAAAAACAGCGTTATCAAAATTACCTTTATAAATTGCCAGCGGCGTACTATACTTTAAAAAATCTATTTGCTTAAGGCTGCCCAATTGTGTTTTTAGCTGCGCCGTTGTAGGCTTAAACTTATCTAAAGGCAGGCTGGCCTTCATTTCCGGGCTAAACATGGCAAAAATACTATCCGGCTGGTTATTGTTATAAAACAGCTTAAATTTATTGGCTACTGCCGCATAGTTGGCCGGCTCCTGCGCCTTAACTTTTGCTGCAAACAATAAAACAACCGCTATTAGGTATATCTTCTTCATGTATCTATTATAATTGTATGTTGGCGAAATTAATAAATTGAAAGGATTTAGCTTACACTATTAACTTAAAGCAACATTTAATAGTATTAAACCGTAAAAAGCAAATACATATCATTTTCCTATCGTAAAATTGTTGTTATATTTAAAGCTTTTAAAAAGCAACACTATACGCAAAATTTCTACAAGTAATATTAATGAGGGTTAAAATCGGGTGCTTAGTTATAGCCATCCTTTCATGTCTATTTAGTTATTGTTATGCTCAAACGGGCTCTTCAACTATACGCGGCACTGTTTTAATACAAAATAGCCAACCGGCCGATGCTGCCACGGTTATTCTGTTAAACCTGCCCGACTCGTCTGTGGTTATGTCTGCGTTAGTAGGCGCTACCGGCAGTTTCCGCTTTTCTTATGTTAACCCTGGCAGCTATGTTATATTGGTAACAAGGCTCGGTTATAAAAAATCTTACGCTAAAAATTTCAAAGTAACAGCAGGGCTTGATGTTACTGCTGCACCCATCATTTTATCGCCGCTTAATAATGAATTAAAAGAAGTAGCGATAGTTGCTAAAAAGCCTTACATCGAAGTACGGCCGGGCAAACTGATCATTAATCCATCAGCCAGTATTGTTGCTGACGGACAATCTGTGTTAGAAATTTTAAGGCAATCGCCGGGGGTGCGTGTAGATAATAATGATAATGTAAGCGTTAATGGCCGCCAGGATGCTTTAATAATGATAGATGGCAAACCCACCAACCTTACCGGGCCAGACCTGGCAGCACTGCTAAAAAGCACACAAGGCAACAATATCGACCGAATGGAAGTACTAAAAGGCGGCTCGGCAAAGTATGATGCTGCCGGTGGCGGTATCATCAATATCATCTACAAAAAAGGGACAAACATCGGCACCAATGGTACATTCAATGCATCGGCAGGGTATGGTAAATATTATAAAGCAAGTACAGGGCTTAGCTTAAACCATCGCACAAAAGCATATAATGTATTTGGTAGTTACAGCCTGGCATTAAATAAGCAATGGAAAGATGTATACACCGACCGCACAGTTGATTATGAAGGGTTAGAAAGCAATTATAACACCACTTATAAAAGCATCATCCAATCGCGCAGCCATGCTTTTAGGTTTGGTACCGATTTCTTTTTGTCGCCCAACCAAAACCTTGGCTTTTTGGTTTACGGCACTGTAAATAATAACAATATTGGTAAGGACAACACTTTGCATATTTATAACAATGGCAAGCTCGATTCTACTATTCTTGCCCAATCAACGGTTGACAGGGACATCAGCAATATTAATTATAACCTCAACTACACTGCCAAATTAGATAAAGCGGGCAGGAGCATTAACGCCAATGCAACATACAGCAGGGCTAAGCGCCAATCGGACGAATACATTACCAATACATTTGCCGACGACGAAGGTGTTGCTTACAGCGATCCGCTATTGCTTCAAAACATATCGCCCACAAAAATCAATAACTGGAGTGGCTTTTTAGCGTTCAGTAACCTTTTTACAAAGGGTAAATTAGATGTAGGTTTAAAATACAGCTACACTACTACCGATAATAACTTTGTGTTTGGCCCACAGGTAGATGGTATTTATACAGTTAACACTACATTTAGTAACCATTTCCTGTTTAACGAAAAAATTAGTGCTGCTTATATTAACTACACTACTAAGTTTGGCAAATTTGACTTTGACGGTGGCTTGCGCGGCGAATACACCAATAACAAAGGTACATCGCTAAACGCCGCCGGGGTAGCTTATGATGTTACACCTCACAAATATTTTAACCTGTTCCCTACGGCGATATTGAATTACAGGTATAACGACAAAAACGAATTTGCATTAAACCTGTCGAGAGGTATCACAAGGCCCGGTTACGATAAACTTAACCCGTTCCTTTACTTTATTGACCTCTATAACTACCAATCTGGCAACCCTTACCTAAAGCCCGAATATCATAACCTAATACAGCTTAGCCACACCTATAACAGCGAAACGGTTACATCATTACGTGCCGAAATCACTACCGGTGCAACCTTTCCTTTTTATGGGCAAGATGATGCCAGTAAGGTAAGCCTGAGTGCCGATGTTAACCTGGGCCGGGTTTATACTTATGGCATCAACATTAACACGCCTGTTAAATTTACGGGCTGGTGGACCAGTAATTATGATATTGATGCATCGTACCAGCGTTATATTGCTTATGCACAGTACGGTAACCTTAACAAAGGCACTCCCGATGTAATAGTTACCTCTACCCAAACTTTTACTATGCCGGGTGGGTTTACGGCACAGCTATCGGGCAAATTTGAAACCGCTACATTTTACGGTATAAAACAATTCAGGCCTGCGGGTTTTGTTGATGTTGGCATTAGCAAACAAGTATTTAATAAAATGGGCCGCATAAGTTTAGTTGGCAACGATATTTTTAAACTGAACCGCGACAGGGCTTCTATAAATTATCAAAACTTGAATATCAATATTTTAGACAGGCGCGAATACCGTAAAGTTTATTTAAATTTTAGCTATCGCTTTGGTAAAACCACAGTTAAGGGTTCGGCAAAGCATGTTACCGGTAATGAAGAGGAGCAAAACCGAATGAAACAGCCTCAATAATATTCCACCTTTTCTTCGGGATACTTACCTTTTATACGGGTTACAAAAAAGTTGCCAAGCGATTCGCTGTTAACAAACTATTTATATGCGGCGGGTTTAAAGTTAAAATACTGCCATACGCCGCCATTGTCCCTAAACTCCAGTTCGAGGATGTGCTGCTCGGGGTCGTAACCTATGCTTTGTAATGCTGTTGATTGTACTTTACGCCTGCGCATGTTTATAAAAGCAGCATAAAGCAAAAATGGTTTTAAGAAAATTACCCCGCGTGGCCGCTAAACGCGCTGATAACTATTACCAGCAACACAACAAATGTGATAGCTGTATACAGGTAATCTTTTTCGAGTATAAACCCAAGCGCGCTAAATATTACTCTTACTACAGGCGTAGCTATAAGTAATACAATGCCTGCCTGTATAATGGCCCTGCCACGCAAATTAATGATACCGTTAATTATACCCATGGGGCTGTGGATAAAATCGGGCACGCCAACAAATTTATGGTAATTAGCTGTGCTTTGGCCGTGGCGCATCAGGTATAGAACACCACCTATAAAAACTATAAACATCGATATAAAAACACCGGCACGCAGTACCCACCCTATTACCACCTGCATGTCTTTATCTTTAAACTTGTTTAATATCATTGGTTGGTATTTATTTGGAGTAACACCATACAAACGCCGAAAATAATGCTTATTAAATGGCTTGCCAACTTTAATGTTAACCTATATAATATATAGACTTTATTGAAATCACCTGTAAACACGGATGTTAAAGCACTTTTTACTATTTTCGCAAGCTCAATACGGTAAATAAACAAATGGATTATCAATTTAAAGATATAGAGCAAAAGTGGCAGCAGTTTTGGGCCGAGCATAAAACCTTCAGGGCCGAAAACACCACCAATAAACCCAAGTATTATGTGCTGGATATGTTCCCCTACCCATCGGGCGCGGGGCTGCATGTTGGCCACCCACTGGGTTATATTGCCTCTGATATTTTTGCACGTTACAAACGCCTCAAAGGTTTTAACGTATTGCACCCTATGGGTTACGATAGCTTTGGCCTGCCGGCCGAGCAGTATGCTATACAAACAGGCCAGCACCCATCGGTTACTACCGAGGCTAATATTGCCACCTACCGCCGCCAGTTAGACCAGATTGGGTTTTCATTCGACTGGGACCGCGAGGTGCGCACCAGTTCGCCCGATTATTACAAATGGACGCAGTGGATCTTTATCCAGTTATTTAATAGTTACTATGATAAAGACGCCGATAAAGCCCAAAGCATAGCCAACCTTATTGAGCATTTCGAGAGCAAAGGTTCGGCGGGTATTAATGCCGTATGCGATGAAGAGACACTAAGCTTTACTGCTGATGAGTGGAAAGCCTTTAGCGAAGAGCAACAACAAGCCGAACTGTTAAAGTACCGCCTTACCTACCTGCGCGAAAGCACTGTTAACTGGTGCGCTGCCTTAGGTACCGTATTGGCTAACGACGAGGTAAAAGACGGCTTTAGCGAGCGCGGAGGTTACCCTGTAGAGCAAAAGAAAATGATGCAGTGGAGCATGCGCATTACCGCCTATGCCCAGCGCTTATTAGAAGGTTTGGACACCATTGACTGGCCCGAGCCCCTAAAAGAAATGCAGCGCAACTGGATAGGTAAAAGCGTTGGCGCGAGTGTAAGGTTCCCGTTGGAAGCCTCACCTAAATCCTCTCCAAAAGAGAGGACTTTAGACGAGCCATCTAACTCCCTCTCCTTTGGAGAGGGCCGGGGTGAGGCATCCTACATAGAAGTCTTCACTACCCGCGTTGATACCATTTTTGGTGTTAGCTTTTTAGTAATAGCACCCGAGCACGAGTTAGTAACCGAGCTTACCACGCCGGAGCAAAAGGCCGATATTGACGCGTACATTACGCAAACTAAAAAGAAAAGCGAACTGGACCGTATGGCCGATACAAAAACGGTATCGGGCGCGTTTACGGGTAGCTATGTTACCAACCCGCTTAACGGTACCCAGATCCCGGTGTGGATCGCCGATTACGTTTTGGCAGGGTATGGTACCGGCGCTGTAATGGCCGTGCCAAGCGGAGATCAGCGTGACTACTTGTTTGCCAAACATTTTGATTTGCCGATAATACCGATCATCGATATACAAAATATTGAGGTAGAAGCCGACCCAACCAAGGAAGGTAAATATATCAACAGCGATTTTATAAACGGACTTGGTTACAAAGAAGCAACCGCCGCGGTAGTTGCCAAACTGGAAGAACTTGGTCTAGGTAAAGCAAAGGTTAACTTTAGGATGCGCGATGCCATTTTTGGCCGCCAGCGTTACTGGGGCGAACCGGTCCCTGTTTACTTTAAAGGCAAAATACCTTACTTAATTGGTGAGCAGGAGCTGCCATTGCTGCTACCCGAGATTGATAAATACCTACCAACCGAAAACGGCGAACCACCACTGGGCCGCGCTACGGACTGGAAATATAACTCCCTCTCCCTTAGAGAGGGCCGGGGTGAGGCTTACGATTACGAACTAAGCACTATGCCGGGTTGGGCAGGCAGCAGCTGGTACTGGTACCGCTACATGGATGCCCATAACGACCATGAATTTGCATCGCGCGAAGCGATTGAATACTGGAAGGACGTGGACTTGTACATTGGCGGCAGCGAACATGCTACCGGCCACTTGTTATACAGCCGTTTCTGGAACAAATTTTTAAAGGATATTGGCAAAGTGGTTGAGGAAGAACCCTTCAAAAAGCTGATCAACCAGGGGATGATACAGGGCAGAAGTAATTTTGTGTATCGTTTAATTGATGATGAAGGCAAAGGCACCAACACTTTTGTATCGCACGGTTTGATCAAAGAGTATAAAACTTCGCCGTTACACGTTGATGTAAACATTGTAGATAACGAAGTTTTGAACCTTAACAAGTTTAAAGCTTGGAGAGAAGATTTTACTGATGCAGAATTCATCCTGGAAAACGGCAAATACATCTGCGGTGTAGAGGTTGAAAAGATGTCGAAATCTAAATTCAACGTTGTTAACCCGGATGACCTGATTGCCCGTTACGGTGCAGATACCCTGCGCATGTACGAAATGTTCCTGGGTCCGCTGGAGCAGAGCAAGCCGTGGAATACCAATGGTATCGAGGGGGTGTTTAAATTCCTGCGTAAATTCTGGCGATTATTCCACGATTCCGATTGGAACTTTAACGTTAGCAACGAAGCGCCTAACAAGGCTGAGTTGAAATCGCTACATAAGATCATCCAAAAGGTTGAGCAGGATATCGAGCGTTTCTCGTTCAATACATCGGTATCAAGCTTTATGATTGCCGTTAACGAACTTACTGACCTTAAATGTAACAAGCGCGCTATACTGCAGGAAATGGTTATTACCCTTGCCCCTTACGCCCCGCACATTTGCGAGGAACTTTGGGTACTGCTGGGTAACCCTGCGGGCAGTATATCAACCGCGGCTTACCCCACGTTTAACCCGGCCTATTTGGTAGAGGATGAGTTTAGCTACCCGGTATCATTCAACGGTAAGGTACGTACCAATATCAGCCTGTCGCTTACGCTTGAGCAGGCCGATATTGAGGCAGCCGTGCTGGCCAATGCAGATGTAAAAAGGCACCTTGATGGCAAAGCCCCTAAAAAGGTTATAGTGGTTAAAGGCCGTATCGTAAATATCGTTATCTAGCAATTCTACATATTACAGCCCCTGCGTTATAACTTTAAAAAGTTACTGTGCAGGGGCTTTTTGCTGCATGTTAGTGTAACATGTACATTACACTTCTATATAATTACATAAAAGCGATAACTGCCTGTAACATTTTAGGCATTTTCGCCTCCAATTACCAAAAACGCCCTAAATAGTTCTTAATATGAAACGAATACTTTTACTTTTATTAGTTATATGTGCCTCAATATCAGCCAAAGCCCAGTTTGGAGTTGGCGGTGGCGGTGGCTCAAATATCATTGGCAAAATATCAGGTACGGTGGTAGACTCCCTTACCAAAAAACCTGTAGATTATGCTACCATCAGCATTTTTAAAAGCGGTGCAAATACGCCTATAAGCGGTGTATTGACAGACGCGAAAGGAAATTTTAAACTGGATAACATTCGTGCCGGTAAATACAAGATCACCGTATCTTTTATTGGCTACCCAACCAAAACTTACGACCCTGTTGAAACTACGGCATCAAAACCGGATAACAACATGGGTGTGCTTATTTTAGCCCCAAGCGCCAAAGCATTAAAAGAGGTACAGGTTGTTGGCCAGCAAGCGCTTATCGAAAACAAAATTGATAAGATAGTTTACAACGCCGAAAAAGACCTTACCGCCGCAGGTGGTAACGCTACGGATGTATTGCAAAAAGTGCCATTGGTATCTGTTGACATGAATGGTAACGTTGCCCTGCGTGGCGATCAAAACGTGCGTGTGCTTATTAACGGCAAACCATCGGGCGCAACATCAGCAAGCTTAAGCGATGTTTTAAAAACCATCCCTGCCGATCAGATCAAGAGCATCGAGGTACTAACCTCTCCATCTGCTAAATACGATGCAGAAGGCTCTGGTGGTATCATAAACATCATTACCAAAACCAAAAATGCATCGGGCATTAGCGGTGGTGTAAGCGGTGGTGTGGGTACACGCCAAAACAACGGTAACGTTAACTTCAACTACAATAAAAACCGCTTTAATTTTTCGGCCAACGTTGGTGGTAACCTTACCTGGCCACAAACGTCATACTCCGATTTCCAGCAGGAACTGAAAGTTGGTTCGGCTACGCAAAAAAACTCAAGCAACACAAATAACGAGATCAAACGCCATGGTGTAAGAGGTTCGCTATCTGCCGGCTACGAGTTTAACGGCTTTAACAGCATTAATAGCACGCTTACCTTAAACGATGGTGGTTTTAATGCTAATGGTGGTGGTAATTACCATTTTGAAGATGCGGCAAACGCTATTGTAAAAGATTACATCGGTCGCTCTATATCGCACAATAAATTCAGTGGTTTTGACTGGAATGTTGATTATACCCACAAGTTTAAAAAGGAAGGCCACGAATTAACTGTATCTGGTCAATGGAGCCACAGTATCGTCAAGTCTGACTATGTGAACTTATTTACCGATCGTTATGACAGCCAGTCGGGCAATAACAATGGTAAAAACAACGAGTACACAGCCCAGGCCGATTATGTGAACCCTTTCAGTAAAACCCTTAAACTTGAGGCTGGCGGAAAAACCATCCAACGCCGTATCAACAGTGTTTATGATATTTTTACTGTAACGCCTGATAACCTTACTGATCCTACAGCAGGCATCAATCCTATCAGGGATAACGAAAACTCTAACTTATACAACTACAACCAAAACGTATACGCGGGCTATGGCGTGTTCACCATCAACCTGCCTAAAAATTACGCCATATTAGCTGGTTTCCGTTACGAAAACACCCAGATCAAAGGTGACCCGCAAACGCCATACGCTACACCGGGCGGCAACTCGCAGCAGTTAGAGCCGTTTACCGCAAGCTATAACACCTATGTACCAAGCTTCACTCTACAAAAACTAATTGGTGCAAACTCATTAAAACTATCTTACAGCAAACGTATACAACGCCCAAGCTTACAGGTTTTAAACCCGTTCATTAACCGTGCGCAACAGCAAAGCCAAAGCGTAGGTAACCCTAACCTTGCACCGGAAGTTTCGCAAACTGTAGAGTTAAACTATAATGCCTTTGTTAAATCATCTGTATTAAACTTCTCTGTTTACTATAAAAACACCGCCAACCTTATAGAAGGTATAGCTACACCAATTACAGATAACGGTGTGGTAGTTAACCGTACTGTTCAAAACAACGTTGCCGAAAATAATTCTATTGGTGCAAGTTTCTTCGGATCAATAAACCCTATAAAAGCATTAACTATCCGCGGTAGTATTAACGTGTTCACCTACAACCCAACTGTATATGACGCTTACGCAGGCTTTGTTAGCCAGGATGCATTAAAAACCCGCCTGGTATCAACCATGTTTGGTAGCGCGCAGCTTAACCTGCCAAAAAACTTTATTGTTGAGGCATTCGGTTTCACAAACTCGGCCCGCAGAACCATACAAGGTGCAAGCCCGTCATTTGGCATTTATGCATTCGGTATCAAGAAACAATTCCTGGATAAAAAGGCCTCTATCGGTTTCAACACTGTACAGCCTTTCGCAGTTAACAAATCGTTCGATCAGAATATCTCGAGCCCTACATTCAAACAAACATCTCACACTCAGTTCCCTTTCCAATCGTTTGGTGTAACGTTTAGCTATAGCTTTGGTAAAATAAGCTTTGCAAACCCGGCCCAAAAGAAAAAGAAAGGCGTTAATAATGATGACCAGATACAAGGTGGCGACCAAACCGGCGGTGGCGCAGGTGCACCCGCTGGCGGCAGATAATAGCCCTTAATTAACATACATATAAGCAAAACGCCCCTTCGGAAACGGAGGGGCGTTTTTATGTTAACTATAATCTTTGACACCTTTCATTCCACCATACTTCGATGCAATAAGTTTCAACTGTGCTAGCGTTAGTTGAACATAACTCTGATCGGACGAATATTCAAAGCTGAGCTTATTACTATACTTCTTGTATTCCCCTGTGATATTTATGGCACCATTAACATCGTAATGAATGCTAAAAATTAAATTCTCCTCATAATTCCTGAAATAAACAATTCCCGATATGGCGGCATTTGCTTTTGATAAATTTTGATAAAATTCGAATATCTCGCCTGTTTAAGAATAGAATGACGAGTTAACGCCGAAGTCATCCATTTCGATTTTCACGCCACAGGTTACATCGTATCCGCCCCAATGACTAGTTTCATTTGGAAACCCATAAACCTCATTAAAAGTTATTCTTATAGAGTTTCCATTTCCTGCTATTCCAAACTCTTCCATTGAGTAAATATAAAAATATCTCCCACAAAAAAAGCCGGTCAATTACTCGACCGGCTTTCTATCAATTAAGCTTGCGCTAAATTATTTCTTATTGTAGTATTTAAAATCTTTACCAATAAAACGTGCTGCATCTCCAAGTTCTTCTTCGATGCGTAGCAATTGGTTGTATTTGGCTATCCTGTCAGATCGTGAAGCAGAACCGGTTTTGATCTGGCCGCAGTTAAGGGCAACAGCAAGGTCGGCAATGGTAACGTCTTCAGTTTCGCCGCTACGGTGGCTCATTACTGAGGTATAACCGTTGGTTTGCGCTAAAGTAACCGCGTTGATAGTTTCGGTTAACGAACCTATCTGGTTAACTTTTACCAGGATAGAGTTTGCAGTATGGGTAGAGATACCTTGTTGTAAACGTTTTACGTTGGTTACAAACAAATCATCACCTACTAACTGTACTTTATCGCCAATTTTCTCGGTCAATAATTTCCAGCCTGCCCAGTCGTCTTCGCCCATACCATCTTCGATAGAAATGATAGGGTATTTAGCCGCTAACTCGGCAAGGTAATCTGCCTGTTGTTCGCTGGTACGGATAGCACCTTTTTCGCCTTCAAATTTTGTGTAATCGTATTTACCGTCTTTGTAAAATTCAGAAGCAGCACAGTCAAACGCAAGGCAAATATCAACCCCCGGTTTGTACCCGGCTTTTTCAATAGCCTGTAAAATGGTTTCAACACCATCTTCGGTACCTTCAAAGGTTGGTGCAAAACCACCTTCGTCGCCTACTGCGGTAGACAAGCCCCTGTCGTGTAATATTTTCTTAAGGTTGTGAAATACTTCGGTACCCCAACGCAGGGCTTCAGAGAAAGAAGAAGCGCCAACCGGCATGATCATAAATTCCTGGAACGCGATAGGCGCATCGGAGTGAGAACCACCGTTAACGATGTTCATCATAGGGATAGGCAATGTGTTAGCGTTAACACCACCTATGTAACGGTATAAAGGCTGGCGGCTTTCTTGCGCTGCTGCTTTAGCAACTGCTAATGAAACACCAAGTATAGCGTTAGCACCCAGTTTACCTTTGTTTTCGGTACCGTCAAGGGCTATCATAATAGCATCAATGGCGTTTTGCTCAAACACATCAACACCTTTTAACTCGTCGGCTATGATGTTGTTCACATTATCAACGGCTTTTAAAACGCCTTTGCCCATGTAAACGGCTTTATCATTATCGCGAAGCTCAACAGCTTCGTGCACACCTGTAGAAGCACCAGATGGTACTGCGGCACGGCCAAGCACGCCATTTTCTGTAATTACGTCTACCTCGATTGTTGGGTTACCGCGCGAATCAAGTATCTGGCGCGCATGAACAGCAATTATTAAGCTCATAGTTTTTATTGTCGAATTTTGAGTGATATACTATACTAATTTGGTGGGCTAAGTTAAGTGCAAAAACAGGAAATAGCAACGCAAATTTTGCATTTGTAATGATTATTAATGGTTTATTAACATATCGGTACCCTTTAAACCATGGGTTTATGCCTTTAATGGCTGCAACGCATCAATAATATATCAATCACTTGTAGTTGGCAGATGTTCGCGTTCTACGCTGTTTTTACGATTTATTCGGTACATTAACGTAAGCATCATATTATTTTTAGCGCTACTGTTTACAGCGGTATAATTACGCTGGTTTATCCAACCCGCCTGTACGATCCATTTTTTATCAAACTGATATCCTAACGATGCCGATACCCGGTTACGCTCAAAATTGGGAGCTTTATTGTTAAAAAAAATCTCGTCAAAAACCGATATGAACCAGGTTTTTGCAACTATCTTTTTATTATTAAGCGGAATGAACATATTTAAACGGTAACGGAAACGGTTGCGGTAATCGCCGTTTACCCAGCGTTGCTCTACCCTGTAGCGATGTTCAAATTTTAACGGGGTAAGGAACTGGTTGATGGTCATTTGCTCCCAAACACGAAACTCGTTGATGTTGGGGCCTTTATCTACATCAAAATAATCATAAGTATGATAGGTGCCGGTACCTAACAGGGCGATGAAATTTTTATCGATATCATAACTTACACCCGCTTTAGCCTCATAGTACTGGAACTGGCTAAAACCTGCGCCATTTGTACGTGCCTGAAACTCGCTGTAGCCTCCCCATTTATGAAGGCTATCACCGGGCATTACAATGGTTACAATTCCCCATGTACCGGTTTTAGAATCTTGTGCGTTAACTTTAAATGAACAAACGGTTAATATAATAAGCGATAGTGTTAAAATTAAGGGATTCTTTAACATTTGTTTAATATTTATTTAATACAAAAGTATTACCTCATTATTACCTAAGTGTTAATTACACAAGTATTAATATTATTAATATGTTAAGGATTGATTTTAATGTTAAATTAATGTTAAGTGATTTAGATAAAAAAGACGCGAATTATCGCGTCTCTATTTATCCTTTAGTGCCTTGTATTAATACTTTTAATTTATTCCCACTTAAATGTTTTTACTGCTACTGCATAAACTATTATACCCCATATCAGCAAGATAAACAGCTGGTGTGTTACATCGCCAAGACCGGCACCTTCAAAAGCTACTTTACGCATAGCATTATTAAGATGCGTAAGCGGCAGGGCATTACTTAAGTGCTGCAGCCATGTAGGGAATGCCGTTACCGAAAAGAAGGTTCCCGATAGCAGAAACTGTGGCAATGTAATAATATTAGACAGCGGCGGCACAGTACTCTCGTTTTTGGCAATGCCCGATATGGTAAACCCAAAGCCCATAAAAATGATCAACCCGATGGTACAAAGCACCAGCATGTTCAGCACCGTTACCACACCATGTATCAGCGTAAAACCAAACGCATAGTGCCCAACCATAATAATAAATAACGCGCCTAATAATGAAAACACAATACGCGCCAATGCCTCGCCCAACACAATACTGTACCTTTTTACCGGTGTAGCAAAAAAGCGTTTAATTACCAGCGTTAGCCTTAAACTAATGAACACAAAGGCGGTACCAAACACGCCGCTGCTCAACAACGAGAAACCTAATTGCCCGGGTAATATAAAATCGATGTATTTATAAGCACGGCCGGTAACTACTGTTTCTTTCAAATTTACCGCATCGGGTATTTTAATGCCCGAGTATGATTGCATCCTGCTTAACTGTTCCGACTGGATCCTGTAAAAAATATTATTCAGTGCCGATTTTAGCACGGCACCTTTATCGCCCGAGGCATGGCTATACTGCACGCTCATGTCAATAGGCTTCATTGGCACAAACGGGCCGATATTAATAATGGCGTCTATCCCGCCCTTTGCCAAATTCTTGCCCATTTCATCGGCAGTTTGATTTTTGATGAGGTGGAAGATCTTGTTATGCGCAAGCGCTTTATAAACCGGGTTAAGCGTATCGCAGCCTTTGCTTACGCCTACATCAATAGACATACCGCCGCCGCCAATATTGGCAAATACCAATATAAATATCAGCGGGAAAGCCAAACTAAACACCACTGCCGAAGGGCTGCGTAAAATAGACCTGAAACTAGCTTTGGCAATGGCCAGCGTTGCGCGTGTATTACTGTAATTTTGGTTCATTGGTTCAATAGTTCATTTTTCACTGGTACTTAACTGCCCACCGGCAAACTGCTTACTAACTCTCCCTCCACTCCTTACCTGTAAGGTTAATAAATACATCCTCCAGGTTGGCGCCTTTGGTTTGTTTGGCGCGTTCAAAACCGCTTGCTACCAATTGATCAATAAAATGGTCGGGCGTATCTATGCCGATAATGTGGCCGCCATCTACAAAGGCTACCCGGTCGCACAGCACTTCGGCTTCGTCCATATAGTGGGTAGTAATTACAACGGTTGTACCGGCATCGCGGATCTCGCGGATCAAATCCCAAAGGTTACGGCGTGCCTGCGGGTCGAGGCCGGTAGTTGGCTCATCCAGGAAAATAATGCGTGGGTTATTAATGAGTGTGGTAGCTATAGAAAAGCGTTGCTTTTGCCCGCCGCTAAGGTCCTTGTACTTTGCTTTGGCCTTATCGGTGAGGGCAACCTTTTCCAGCATTTCGGTAGGCGTTTTAGTTACACCATACAAGCCCGAAAACAGGACAATGAGTTCGGATAAGTTAAGGTTTGGATAATAACCCGCTGCCTGTAGCTGCACGCCAATACGTTTCTTGATGTTGTCGGCATCGCTTTCGATGTTGAAACAATCAACGGTTATTTCGCCCGAAGTTTTATCGCGCAGGGTTTCGATGATCTCGAGTGTAGTGGTTTTACCTGCACCGTTTGGCCCAAGCAAACCAAAGATCTCCCCCTCGTAAACATCAAAGGTTATGCCTTTTACCGCTTCAAAATCGCCATAGTTTTTTACCAGGTTCTTAACTGTGATAATAGGTTTATTTGCCATACGTAAATATGCGTTGTATTTATGAAATTACCATATGGCAAAAGGGCAAAATCTCATTAAAATACAATTACATCTTGCCCTTTGCAGAAGTGCCCGGTATCATCATTTACCGCCCTTCTTCAGTTCGCTTTCAGATTTAAGCACCTTTTTGCCCTCATCCATTTTAATTTCGTAAGCAGGTTCATCTTTGCTTGCCTTACGTTTTACGGTGCTGCCTTTAATAGATTTTTTCACCGGCTCGGTATGCTTTTTTTCTATCTTACCTTCGGCTTCGCCCTTTCCCCAGTTCCAATGAACAGTTTCTCCCTTTTTCATAACCTAATTTTTAAGTTAGAAACAGCAATAGGCTTGCCAAAAAGCATTATTAAAAGATGAGGTGCCCTAATAAACTAATGAGAACAATTGCTTTTGTAAGCAAAGCCACAATGGTGGTAAGTACAGGTAATGTGAGTAATGTTGCCATGATTGTTTAGTGTTTTAACACTACAAATGTGCATCAACAACAAACTTTTCAACAGCATTTTTAGGCGAACGGATATATATTGTCGGTAAACATATTCCTGCGAGGAATAAGCATCGGTAAAACGGCGGTTGCGATTTTAAGCTATTCCTCTCCTACATTTATCCCTATCTGCTTAAGCAGCAATGAGGCGTTGAAGGTTTTACACTCGCCGTGTTTTATCTTGTAGTCAAACAGCATTTCGCCGTCTATCACCTGTATATCGAAGTAGTAATTGCGCACATAATTGGGGTATTTATCTTCCAGCCGTGCAATTTGCAGATCGTGGGTGGCAACCATGCCTACACCCTTTTTGCTGATGAGCTGCTCTATCACGGCTTTACTGCCCAGGTATTTATCTACCGAGTTTGTGCCGCGCAGCATCTCGTCAATTAAAAAGAAAACGCGGTGTTCATTTTCTACCGCGGCCAATAGCATCTGCAGCCTGTCCAGCTCAGCCTTAAAGGTCGATGTGCTTTCGTTAAGCGAATCTTTTATACGCATGTAGCTTACAATGGTAATAGCAGAAACTTCCATAGCCGAAGCACAAACCGGCGAACCTGCCAGCGCCATTACCGTATTAATACCAATGGTGCGCAGGAAGGTACTTTTACCCGCCATGTTGCTGCCTGTAATAATATCGATACTGTACGCATCCTTTAAGTCGTAATCGTTATCGACCCGTTTACCGCGAATAAGCGGATGGGCTACATTTTTAGCGGTAACGGTATACCCTTCGGTATCGGCAATAACAGGGAACACCCAGTCCGGGTAGTTTATAGCGGGGACAGCAATACTCATTAATGCGTCAAACTCGGCAATCACATCAAACGCTTCTTCAAAGTTTTGATGGTTGTTGCGTTTCCATTTTTCCACCTCTATAATCTGTTTCAGCGCCCAAAGAAAAAACGTATTCAGTACAAACCCCACAACCATAATAAGGCTGTAACCAAGTTTATTAATAAGTTTTGACAGCTCACCAATGTTTTTTGACGTTTGGTTTACCCGAAGCTTCTCGTTCAGCCCCGCGCATCTTTCAGATTTCCACTCCCGGCTTTCTATCGCCTCAAATACAACGGCATAATTTGCAAGTATGCTGCCTATCTTATCGGCAATTGCCCCTCCCTTTAAAATATAGCTCCCCTTTGAAAGTAATATGAGTGAGTTTAAAATAACTATCGCGATAGCAACAAGCTTAAAAACCGGGTATAAAAACATGCCGGCCAATACAGTACCAAGCAACAGGTAAGGCGCTACTTTGATATAAGCCGAGAGCCATTTTTCGCCGGGCAACTCTAAAGGGGTGCCCAGGTAAACAAACAGGCGTTTCATCTGGTCGGTATCTTCTTTGGTAGCAAATAGCAATTTGGTTTGCGTATTAACCTTCCAGTTGTTATTAGCGGCTATTTCCTTAACGGCTTCCTGGCGTAAAAGTACGGTAGGCTTATTTGCCGGGGCACTTAACCATGCGGCCAGTTTATTATTCCCGGCAGATGTTGCCGCGCGATTAATGAGGTTAAACAGCGATGCGTTGCCAAATATATCCAGGTCTGATGTATAAAAATGCTTTTCGCTGCTGTACTGCTGCCCGTTATTGTAAAGGTTGGTATTGCTTTGCAGGCTGTTTATTTCGTTAAGGTTTATCCGCTCCAGATCAAGGTAATAGTTCCGCTGGCGTTCGTATTCGGCCTGGCGGGAAACAAGCCATGCAAATGCGGCCAGTAACACCACAAAAGCCACCGCCATTATGCTAAAGTTATCCTGCACAATGGTTAAATAAACAGCCAATATCATCAGCCCAAAAATGCCTAATCTTAGCAGCGAATAGGTATTTGCCAGTTTTTTATATTTATCTGCCTCTTGCTTTGCCAGCGCGGCAGCCTGTGTGTAGTTGTTTATAATATCTTGCTCCATGTAGCTTTACAGCTTATTAATAGGTAATTTTGCACTCCAATGTTACAACAATAAGAGCATATTTCTATTTAATAAGTTACAAGCCTTCATGAAAATAACGTTTATAACCGTTGGCAAAACCGAGGACGCCTATTTAAAAGAGGGCATCGAAAAATATGTAAAACGACTGAAGCACTATACCAGGCTCGAACTAATTGACATCCCCGAACTTAAAAACACCAAGGCCCTTACCGAAGAGCAGCAAAAAGCAAAAGAAGCCGAACTGATCCTCAAAAAAATAACCGCGCAGGACCACGTAATACTGCTCGACGAGAACGGCAGCGAATTTACCTCCGTACAGTTTGCCAACTACATCAATAAGCGCTCGGTATCATCATCGGCCAACCTTATTTTTATTGTGGGCGGACCTTACGGGTTCGACCAATCTGTTTACCAGCGCGCAAACGATAAAATCTCGCTTAGCCGCATGACCTTCTCCCATCAAATGGTGCGCCTGTTTTTTGTAGAACAGCTATACAGGGCCTACAGCATAATAAAAGGAGAGCCCTACCATCACCAGTAGTAATTCTGAAAATTCTTAAATTCAACAAATTCAGGTTCAGACAATAATTTGCACATTTGCATATACGCACATTAACTACCGCATGGCTCACGATCACTCCCATCATCATCACGACCACGCCCCAAAGATTGACCACCTTAACGCGGCCTTTATTTGGGGAATAGTACTTAATTCGGCTTTTGTAATTGTAGAGGTAATTTACGGATTGATCAGCGGATCATTATCCTTACTTACCGATGCCGGGCATAACCTGAGCGATGTGGCATCGTTGGCACTGGCCTTGCTTGCATTTAAGTTAGCCAAAGCAAAATCAAATAAAGATTATACTTACGGCTATAAACGGTCTACCATTATCGTATCGTTTTTTAATGCCATGATACTAATCGTAGCGGTTGGTTTTATTGTTTACGAGGCTGTGATGCGCTTTATCCACCCCGAACCTGTTGCCGGCGGTACTGTTGCCTGGGTAGCTTTTGTGGGTATTGCTATTAATGGTTTTACCGCCTGGCTTTTTGTGAAGGATAAGGACAGCGACCTGAATGTTAAAGGCGCCTACCTGCATATGGCTGTCGATGCCATTGTATCGCTGGGCGTAGTAATATCGGGCATCATTATCTATTTCACCCACCTTACATGGATAGATAGCGCGGTGAGTATCATTATAGGTATTGTTATATTAGCCGGCACCTGGAATTTATTGAAAGATAGCCTGCGCCTGGAGATGGACGGCGTGCCCAAAGAAATGGACTTGAAAAAGATCAAAGCAGAACTACTGAAAGCCGAAGGTGTGGTTGATGTTCATCACATACATGTTTGGGCGCTTAGCACTACCGAAAACGCGCTTACTGCCCATTTAATTATTAGCCCGGACAACATGCAGAACTTTGACGAGATAAAACATGACCTGCGCCACAGATTAGAGCACCTCTCTATCAGCCATAGCACGTTTGAGCCAGAGTTTAGTAATGAGAAATGTGAACAGCCGGATTGTTAAACCACGATGAAGAATAAAATCATATCAATTCTTATAGCGTTTGCTATTTCATCATTGTTTTTATGGTCGGTCTTATCCGGGCCAAATTTCTTTAATTTTCTGCCATATGGTATTCATGAATCTATAAATCCGGGGACAGACGAAAATTCATTTATATTATATTTTGACGTTTTCTTTGCTGTACTCCTATTCTTAAGCGTTTATTTATTGATATTTAAATACATATTAAGAGCATATCGAACCTAATTGTATATAATGAGCACAACCAACCGACGTAAATTTATAGCAACCGCAGCTACTGTTGCCGCGGGCACTGTTGTGGCATCGGCCATGCCAAATATCATAAAACCTACTAATATGACAAACAGATATCCTATAGTACACCACGCGTTGTTCTGGCTTAAAAACCCCGATTCAAAAGAAGACCGTGATAAATTGGTTGCCGGCGTAAAATCGCTCGGCAAAATAGAAGCCATAAAAGAACTGCACGTTGGCGTCGTGGCCAGTACCGAAAAACGCGATGTGGTTGATAACAGCTGGGCGGTATCAGAAGTAATGTTCTTTGCCGACCTTGCAGGGCAAGCCACTTATCAAAACCACCCTATTCACCAGCAGTTTATTAAGGACTATAGCCACCTTTGGGAAAAGGTAGTGGTATATGATGCGGTGGATGCGTAACGGGCTATCTTAACTTTAATACAAACCAAATCTGTTATTCGGTAGTTATAAATTAATTAACCAACGAATAATAGCATGAAAATTAAACACATAGCCAAAAACCTTTTATTGGCAGCTATCTTCATTAGCTTGAGTACGATAACATGCCAGGCATGGGCAAAGAAGCCCGCCCATCGTACATCAAATTATTCCGCGCCTGCAGTTGCGGGATGGTATTTCAGGGCAATTAGTGGTTACCCTGCCGCTATATCTTTTGAACCTGTAGTGCTGTTTAAAAATGGCGAGTACTTTGAAGTAGGCGATGAGCCGCTTGAATTGTTAAATGTACAAGAATCAAAAAGATCCCGGCCACTTGCCTGGGGTAAATGGCGAAAAACCGGTTCAACTTTTTATCTCACCAACAATAAAGGCAAAACATACGACTATCAGCTAAACTCGGGCAATTGGTTTCCGGCATACCCCTATTCCACATCCACTAAGCTAAAGCGGGGCTACGAGAAAGTAAGCGGCGGCGATTACGGCAATGGCACTAATATGCTTGTCATCAAAAAATTAACTTTTATAGATGCTACCCATTTTACTGAAGATGCTAATGGTGGCATTAGCACCGCGGCTGCCAAAGCCTGGAAAAAAAGCAGCAATGCAGGTACATACCGTATTTATGGCAATACCATCGAATTGACCTATAGCAACAAAGTAGTAAAAAAATCATTTGCCATTGGTGCAGCAGGTTCTCCGCCGCATCCATCAACATCCATTATTTTTATTGGAGGCGATGCATTTACAGATACCGAGTAACAAACAAAGCCCCGACAGGATAATATCCTATCGGGGCTTTAATATTTATCAGCAATAAAAACTTAAGCTTTTTTAGCCGGGGCTTTCTTAGCTTTTGCTTTTGGGGCTTCGGCGGCAGGTGCTTCTTCTTTTACAGGCTCGGCAACCGCCGCTTCTTCGGCAACAGGTGCGGCAGCAGCGGCAGGCTCTTCGTTAAACAAAGGCATGTCCTTTAATATCAGGTACCAGCTAATGATCTTTTTGATGTCAGATGAGTAAACCTTTTCCTCGTCGTGGTCGGCGGCAACTTCGTAGAAAAACTCACGAAGTTTTTTACCATCATCCTTAACAGCAGGTACGTTTGCAGCCGCTTTCATGCGCTCAAAAACGTCTATCAGTTTTATATCATCCTCAAGGCCAAAAATGGTGATCTCGTTTAATGCTGCCAGCTTTGCGGTTGATAGGTTTACTACCAGCTTAGTTTTTTGTGCGTCGAGGCTTTCTAAAACATAACCTGTTTTGTTTTGCGCAAGCGCTTTCCATAAACCCGGTTTACCCGATACTGCAACAATTCCCTGTAAATTCATTTTTTATGCTATTGTTTATAAGTTTGATGGCTGGCAAATATTCACCATTCCCCCAATTAACCATTAACTATTCCTCTATAATTTCTATACTTAAAATTTTATCGCCCTGGCGAATATCATCAACCACATCAACATTCTCAACCACTTTACCAAACACGGTGTGGTTACGATCAAGGTGAGCGGTATTATCGCGGCTATGGCAGATAAAAAATTGTGAGCTGCCGGTGTTACGGCCTGCATGCGCCATTGAAAGCACACCACGGTCGTGGTATTGGTTGTCGCCAGTTAACTCACAGTCGATACGTTTGCCGCTACCACCTGCACCTGTGCCGGTTGGGTCGCCACCTTGTACCACAAAGTTTGGTATAACACGGTGAAAAGTTACGTTATCGTAAAAACCAGTTTTAGCTAAACCTAAAAAGTTTGCTACAGTGTTAGGCGCATCTTTGTCAAAAAATTGAACGGTCATGTCGCCTTTTTCGGTTTTAATAATTGCTTTGCTCATTGTTTTATTTTTTAAACAGGTGGCAAAGTTAATAAAAAAGCTTAAGGCTAAAAGCACAAAGCTAAAAGGTTACCATTCAATAAATGTTAGTACCATTGCTTTATCAGCGGGATTGTAAGTATAAACTCCTTTTCGGTTAAAGTCGAAATTTGCCTTATCAGTAAAGAACTTAGTTTTATCTTTTACAAACTCTGCAGCGCACTGTTCAAACCATTTCAAACATTTATCTCTACCCATCAAAAACGCAAAGTATGATATCCTTTTGTATTGCAACAAGTTAACATTGTTATAAGTTGTAAATTTAAAAGTAAATGAAGCTTTTTTGAGATAGTTTTCCTTACCCAAAAATTGCATCGAACTACCTTCCTTGTCCACACCTGAATAAGTCTCTTCACCATCAATTTTAGGTGTTTCTTTAAATATTAATGTGCTGTCTGATGATTGCATTTGTTTAATAAGGTAAGAACGCTTTATTTCCAACCCCGGCATTGCAGGGGGTGGATCACCTTTCTCCTGTGTATTGGCGCTAAATGACAACATTGTTAATAATAATACCGAAAAAAACACCCTTATAAGTTTATCCATTGTGTTGGTTTGAACTTTGAACCTCTAATATAATACCATTTCCAATTAATCGTTACATTTGGTAACGGCCATGAATAATTTAAAGAAGTCCCTTTTAGCTTTCTGCTTTCTGCTTTTACCTCTCCTAACCCGTGCTGCTTCCTTGCTTATCCCTATGGATGAGGAACAAAAGGACCACCTAAAATCGTACGGCATCGCTTTCTGGACGTTGAAGAACGGCGAAACGGTAGACTGGCTGCTTAACTACCGTGGCGGTAGTTTCATGATGAAGTATGATAAGCGGTTGGAGGATGAGTGCAAGATTCGCGGGGTAAGTTACCAGGTTTTGGCAGATGCCTCGGCAAACCAGATACTAAATGAGGTAAGCGACCCATCCGTTAATATGGACATTGTGAAGCTGGAGAAAGCGCCCAAAATGGCCGTGTATTCGCCCAAGAACAAGCTACCATGGGACGATGCCGTAACCCTTGTTTTAAAATATGCAGAGATTCCCTACGATGTAATTTACGACGAGGAAGTAATCCGTGGCGACTTGCCAAAATACGACTGGTTGCACATGCACCACGAGGATTTTACGGGCCAGTTCAGCAAGTTTTACGGCGCTTATCGCTATGCGCAATGGTACATGGACGATGTGAAAGGTCAGCAAGCCATGGCTGCTAAGCTTGGTTTCAAAAAGGTATCGCAAATGAAGCTGGCGGTTGTTGAGCATGTGCGCGACTTTTGCGCGGGTGGCGGCTTCCTGTTTGCCATGTGTAGCGGAACAGATACTTTTGATATTGCCCTGGCCGCATCAAAGACAGATATAGTAGAAAGCATGTTTGATGGTGACCCTGCCGACCCGGACGCGCAAAACAAACTGGACTTTACGCAAACCTTCGCTTTTCAGAATTTCACGCTCGATCAAAACCCAACTTCGCACCAGTTTGCCAATATTGACGTTACCCCGGTGAGGCAGGTGGAACGCAGCCGAGATTTTTTTACCCTGTTTGATTTTTCAGCCAAGTGGGATGTGGTACCCAGTATGCTTACGCAAGACCACGACAAGGTGATAAAGGGCTTTATGGGCCTTACCACCGCCTACAATAAAAGCAAATTAAAGCCCGGCGTTACCATAATGGGAGAAATGAAAACCGCCAACGAAGCCCGCTACATCCACGGCGAATACGGCAAAGGCCAATGGACATTCTACGGCGGCCACGACCCCGAAGATTACCAACACGCAGTTGGCGACCCGCCAACCGACCTTAAACTGCACCCTAACTCAGCAGGATACCGTTTGATTTTAAACAATGTGCTTTTCCCAGCAGCTAAAAAGAAAAAGCAGAAAACGTGATATTTAGTTGGCAGTTGTTAGTGGGCAGTCTGCATTTTAAACTGCAAACTAAGGACTGCGATCTGCCAACTTAATTATAGAACGTCCATGCTACACCAAATTTCAGCATCTTGTCCATTTGCGGGTAGCGGTTAACCGTGTAAAAACCATTGCTGAACATGCCCTGGTTTACGTAATCGTACTGAATAAACAGGTTTGTTTTCTCGAGCGTGGCCTTAAAGAATATAGTGGCAACCGGATACGATGTAAATTTAACGTCCGGCCCGTTGTAAAATTGCCCAAGGCCAACCGCGTATGATGGCGCAAGATACTGGCTGTTGTAACGGGCGCTTACTCCAAACTGTGAGTTTAGCACACTAAACAGGTTTGCCCCATAGTACAAACTACTGTATGTATAAACTTCGGGCGTACGCAAAATTGCGGCGTTATCTGTTTTTTGGTAAACAAGATAATTATCGAAATGGATTTTGCGCCACTCCAGGTTTTTACCCAGGCTAACCTTTAACATGTTAATGTTTGACCCATATTGCCTTGGCGAAGCATCTATGCCACCCGGTTGTGCTGCAAAATAAAGGTAATCGGTTATCAGGAAATATTCGGCTTTCAGATCAACCTGCAACGCATCGTTCACATAATTAAATGACAGGTTGGTAGTTTTTTGATTATTGAAAGTATTGTTAAAGATGTAATGGTTAGACAACCAGTTGGTGTAAACCAAACCCGGCGAACTGCTTTGCAGGTACGCGCCTAATATAATTTTACCGGCCTTTTGCCCGCCTGCAAGGGTAAGCTTAGCATCGTATAAAAGGTCGCCAAAGTTACGGCCCTGTACTATCTGGCGCAGGTCGGCATCCAGCACAATGCGGTCGCTAAATTTATAACCAAGCTTACCCTTTAGCGTAATGTTCTGGAAGCTTTCGTTCTGCACCCTCGCCGGCCTCATCTCTTTGTTGCCAAACTGGTTAATAATGGTATCGGCTACAAACTGGCTTACTTTATAATAATCCTGGGTAATGCCAACGTCAAGCTTCAATTCATTCTTCACCATCTTAAGCGACTTTCCTCGCAGGTAAAAGCTATACGAAAAATCGTTTTGCAGGTGCATCACATTAAGCGAATCTCTCGAACGCGCCGCGCTAAAATAATAATCGGGGAATACACCGTAATTATCCAGTCCGTTTTGCAGGTAATTGTACTTACGCTGGTTAAAATATAAGGTGTAAGCTACCCGCTGGGTAGGCAATACGGTTTTAGAGAATGCCTTGCCCTGGTTAAGGCTATCTATATGGCCGATATAGTAAAACTGTTTAATATATATCCCCGTACTTTTCCAGTTGTTAAAACTGCCGGGCAATCGTACAGGTTCGCCCGTTTTATCAAATGACGACGACTTACTGTTAAAAATGGTATCTTTTAATATCGAACCTGTTTCCGGTGCTTTAAGATTATTGAACAATACGTTCGCCAGCAAATTATAACGCTTATTGGTGCTATGGTACCAGGTGAACAGGCCAAAGGTAAAATCGCTTACGTTTTGTGCTAGTATACCATTTGTGCTGTAATACCCTCTCGAACCGTTAAAATTCATAAGCAGGCCAACATTCCAGTTGGGCTTAACATTCTGCGTATGCAAAACTTTAAAAAGCTGCTCTTTTGACCCGCCCAGCGAACTGAATAGCGAAAGTAAAGTATAAGGTGCCCGGGCATTAAAATAATTAATATCCTGCGGGTTTACCATGTAGGCGTCAAGCGCGTGCAGCCCCTCGTCAAAACCAATGGTTTTACGTGGGTTAAAAAGCAGGTCGCGCTGTGCAACACCGGGGTACCCCAGGCTTATTTTAGGATTACGAGGCTGGTTCAGCGGACTATAATTTTCAAAATTAACCAGGCCGGTATCTAACGGGAATAGCTGGATGCTATCCGTCAGCAAACGTTCGCTGGTAACTTTAATAAACTTTGAGGTGAATACGATAGAATCCTTACGGTTCTCCTCCCGCTTGCGGATAGAATCGAGATTTTGCGAATCGCTGTTGGTCCGGGTGTTTCTGATGGTATCGCGCTTATAAACCGGGTCGTTCCGGTTCTGCCCCGGGAAACGCGTATTATTTATCTGCGCAAACAAACCCTGCACAGATGCGCAAAGCAATAAAATAAGTAAGTATTTAAGCTTATTCGCCATTAAAGCCCTGCTATTAATTCTTTAAGTATGGTAGTCAGTTTTGGTTCGGCCTCCCTTGCTACTTTTAGTATTTCTTCCAACGATACCGGATTAAGTACCTCTGTGAAACCTTCATCGGTAATTACCGATATAGCAAAAACAGGCAGGCCCATATGGTTTGCCACAATAACCTCGGGCACGGTGCTCATACCAACAATATCGCCGCCAATAATGCGGAGGTACTTGTATTCGGCACGTGTTTCTAAATTAGGGCCTGTAACAGCAACATAAACTCCTTTATGGCAGGTAATATTGTTTGCTTTCGCGATGCCAAGTCCTTTTTCTATCAGATCGTGACGGTAAGGTTCGCTCATGTCCGGGAAACGCGGGCCCAGTTCATCGTTATTACGGCCTATAAGCGGGTTCATAGGCTGAAGGTTAATGTGATCTTCGATGATCATTAGGTCACCTTTTTTGATATCCGGGTTAAGCGAGCCGCTGGCGTTTGACACAAAAAGCGTTTTAATACCCAGCATTTTCATCACCCTAACCGGGAAGGTAATTTGCTGCATACTATAACCTTCGTAATAGTGCAAACGGCCCTGCATGGCAACTACTTTTTTACCGCCCAGCGTACCAAATATTAACTTACCGGAATGGAACTCCAGGGTCGACATCGGGAAATCGGGGATATTGGAATACATCAGTTGTTTTTCAACCTCAATCTCGTTAACCAATGCGCCAAGGCCGGTACCTAAAATGATACCTACTTCGGGCACAAAATCGCCAATGCGTTTCTTAATATATTCAGTTGTGTTTTGTATGCTCTCTAACATAATTTAATAGTAAAGTATCAAACTGCTGCTGCCCGTTATTCAAAAAGTTCACCCCTATTGGCTGTACCAAAATAGGTAATTGCGCAAGGGCCGGCAGTAATTCATGTACCCCTAAACGCTGTGCATCCTTTTCTGTTGTGATGATCACTTTTTTTTGTGACCTGCAGGCAGAAAACTCACCCGCAAGTTTAGCGATATTTTTTAACGTAAACTGGTGATGGTCGGGATAATTATGGTGGATAATATTTGTAGTAACCCGGCCAATATATTGCTCCAAAGGTTTTGGGTTAGCTATACCCGTGAGCAGGAAAACGGTAGTATCCCCATCTATAACGCTATCTACTGCATTTCTCTGCATGTCTTGCAGGGGTTGGTATGCAATTGATGTAAAAAACAAAGGTTGCCAGCTCAAGGGCGAGATCTGTTCATAACATTTGGTCTTTAAGTCCTCCGTCAAACCATCCGGGCATTTGGTAACCACCATAATATCTGCCCGCCAGCGTCCGCTGAATGGCTCGCGCAGGTTGCCCGCAGGCAACACAAATTTTGGTTTTTGCAGGTGGTTATAATCAAACAACAATACGTTTAATCCTGCCTTTACCGCGCGGTGCTGAAAGGCATCATCAAGTATAACAAGATCGTGGTTTGTTTTAAGGTTATCGATGCCTGTTGCCCTGTCCTCGCAAACAGCCACGGTAACATCCGGAAACTTGTGCTTGAACTGCGATGGTTCGTCGCCTATTTGGGTAGCAGTAGCGGCGGACGTGGCAATTAGATATCCTTTTGTTTCCCGGCCGTAACCGCGACTAAGTGTGGCTAATTTATGATCGCTTTTAAACAACCGCACCAGGTATTCGGTCATGGGGCTTTTACCTGCACCACCAATTTCCAGGTTGCCTACGCATATTACCGGCAAATTAAATTCGCGGCTTTTAAACAGGCCCGCATCGTAAAACCAGTTACGGATGATAACCACCAAACCATAAACCAACGAAAACGGTAACAAAAGCCAGCGCAGGTATTGCATAGATGGCGTAAAGATAGGAAAAGGGTTTAAGAGAGATGGACTGTTAATCGATTACAATCAGATCATCAACCCGTACAAAATGTTTCTTATTTAATGTTGCAATAGGTAAGTTATTACTTAATGCAATAGCAGCTATAAACAGGTCTGCTGTATCTATCTGTTTACTTATAAGTTTCAATTTCTGATAGATAGTTACGGCTTGTTCTGATGCTTCACTGTCAAAATTCAAAATAGTAATACCTCCCAATAATTCCCGCCAATATTCTATCTGAGAATCGGGGGTACCTGAATATATTTCAAATTTGGTTACTACCGAGATACAGAATTCATATCCCTTGTCATATAATGCAACAAGTTTAGAGTTTGATTTATTCGACTTACGGAAGTGGTCGATAAGGATCGAGGTATCTATTAAGATTCTTTTGTCCGCCATTTATTAATAGCTTTCCGTGCTTCTCCCATTGTTTTAACCTGCTCGTCAGACAAGGTAGGTCCGTTAATTAAAAAATCTCTAAACTGATCTTTAACTTTTACCGGTTTATCCTCTAATTCCTTTTTTAATTGCAGTAGCTTATCCTTAGGCAGATTTTTAACTATCTCTACCAGATCATTAAAGCCTATGTCAACCTGAATTTGCATACTCAAATTTACAAAATTTATTTAAATTAGTTTCCTACCTATTCAAAGCTAATATGAAACAAATCTTCACCGCCCTCCTACTTTTCATCACCCTACCCACCTTCGCCCAAACCGATGCTAAACTTACCGCTCAGCTGAAAGCAGCAACAAAAGGGTTCAATGGTAATGTAGGCATTTATGTGCAAAATTTAAAAACGGGTAAAAGGGCTGAGATAAATGCTGATACATTATTCCCTACCGCCAGCATGATCAAGGTGAGTATTTTAAGCGGACTGATGGATAAGATAGATAAAGGTGAAATGCAGTACAACCAAAAACTGGTTTACCGCGATTCGTTACTATACCCGGGCGAAGATATGCTGGGATCCTTTAAAGATAAAGACACTATACAGGTTAGTAAAGTTGCTTTGCTAATGATAACCATGAGCGATAATACGGCAAGTACATGGCTGCAAAAACTGGTAGGCGGCGATTACATTAACAACTGGCTTGAGGCGAACGGCTTTAAGGTGATGCGGGTAAACTCACGCATCCCCGCGCGAAGGGCTATATGGGAAAAGTATGGCTGGGGTGTTACCACGCCGCGCGAAATTTGCCGCCTGTTTACCATGATACACCAGGGCGATGCTATAAGCCAGGCAGCAAGCGAGCGTATGAGCAGGACGCTTAACCGTATCTTTTGGGATAATGGTGCCCTTTCCCAGATTCCGCCGTATGTGCAAACCCTTTCTAAACAGGGTGCGGTGGATGCATCAAGGAGTGAAACAGTTTTGGTGAACGCCCCGCATGGCGACTATGTATTTTCCATCATCACCAAAAACAATAAGGACCAACGCTGGACAGCAGATAATGAGGCCTCACTGCTGATCAAAAAAATATCAGCGCTGTTATGGCATTACTACGAACCCGGCAGCAAATGGCAACCTGCCGCCGGTGTAGATAAATATATGCTTAACGAATAGTTATTTCAGCAGTGCTAATAATCCGGGGATATCTAGCTGGTGGGTGTACATGGTTAAGTTGCCGTGCTCATCGGTGGGCCACTGGTCTTTTGGCCTGTCCCAATAAAGTTCAACGCCGTTCTCGTCAGGGTCGTTTAAATATATCGCTTCAGATACACCATGATCTGATGCGCCGGTTAAGCTGTATTTGGCATCTATCAACCGTTGTAAAATGGCTGCAAGATCCTTCCTTTCCGGATACAATATCGCGGTATGAAATAAACCCGGGGCGTATTGCGGGGCGGGTGGCGCGCCTTTACTTTGCCAGGTATTTAACCCAATATGGTGATGGTAACCCCCGGCAGATATAAAAGCCGCCTGGTCGCCGTACATGGTTACCAACTCAAATCCCAGCAGGTCGCAATAAAACGCCATCGATTTTTGAATGTCGCTCACTTTTAAATGCACATGCCCTATCCGGGTTTGCGCCGGTATCTTATAATCGCTCATGTTTCTTGTTGTTATGTTGTAAAGTTACAAGGTTATCATATTATGTGCATCAGCGGCAAGTAAAAAAGATGTTTAAACATTTATATGCCCGCCTTCCATTCATCGCATAAAATAAAACCCATGCATTAATATTCTAATGCATGGGTTTTTGTGGTGAACGTACCACCAATATTTGAGTTTGTTATTATCTCTCTAAATGTGCGTTCTCGGGTTTGCCCATTACGCTGTGTTTGTAACCGTAGGTAAAGTAAATAACCAGGCCTATTACCAGCCACGCCAGGAAACGGATCCAGCTTTCGTACTCTAATTCGGCCATCAGGTAAAAACAACTTACAAGCCCTAATACCGGGATAAGCGAAAGTTTTTTGATAAATGCCAGCACTGTTAACGTTGCTGATAAAATGACAAACAAGAAGTACGGGAATTTATGATGCAGTTCGGTACCACTAAACAAGCCCATGATATTATTACGGAAAAAGAATACCCCTATTAAAAATAATATAGGCACTATAAATTGCGAATTGATATACGGCAAGTGGAATTTGCCCTTAACGGCAGCCTCGCGTGGTAACAAAAGCACACCGCCGCAAACCAGCACAAAGGCAAACAATGTACCTATACTGGTAAGGTTGGTAACCTCGGTAAGGTTAAGGAACAACGCCGGTATAGCCACTACAAAACCGGTTACAATAGTTGCAAACGATGGCGTATGGAATTTGGGGTGGATGCGCGAGAATGCTTTTGGCAACAAACCATCGCGGCTCATGCTCATCCAGATACGTGGCTGACCTAACTGGAAGATCAGCAATACGCTCGCAGTCGCAATAACCGCGCTTATAGAGATCACATAACTGATGTTTTTTAAACCAACTTTGGCAAATACATATGCCAATGGGTCGCCAACACGCAGATCTTTGTAGCTAACCATGCCGGTTAATACAAGCGCTATCAATATATATAATACGGTACAAATAATAAGGGAATAGATCATGCCCTTGGGCAGGTCTTTCTGCGGGTTTTGGCATTCCTCGGCAGTGGTTGATATGGCATCAAAACCAATGTAAGCGAAAAATACACCTGATACGCCTTTCATCACACCACCAAAACCATTTGGTAAAAATGGGTGCCAGTTAGCAGGGGTAACATAAAAGAAACCTATTACAATCACCGCTAATACGATGGCTATTTTTAAATAAACCATGGCATTGGTTGCCTTCTTTGTTTCGCGGATACCTATGTAAACCAGGTAGGTAATAACAATTACAATGGCCAAAGCAGGCAGGTTAGCTATAAACTTAATATTACCGCTGCCCGGGGCTGTTGCCCATGCCGATGCCGCGATGCGCATCCGGTCGGTAATATCAGCAAGGTGGCCGTTTGCGGTAAGTTCCTGTACTTTTTCGTGCGCGGTAAAGGCCGTAAAGTAGTCCATAGTTACCCAAGCAGGCAGGTGCACCTTAAAGCCCTCCAGCAGGTTTACAAAATATTCGCTCCAGGATATGGCCACGGCTATATTACCTATGGCATATTCCATCAGCAAGTCCCAGCCAATTATCCAGGCTATTAATTCGCCGAAAGATGCGTAAGCATAGGTGTATGCGCTGCCTGCAACAGGTATGCGCGATGCAAATTCCGCGTAACACAACGCCGAAAATCCACAAGTGATGGCGGTAATAACAAAAAGTATACTTACGCCCGGGCCACCCTGAAATGATGCCTCGCCGATGGTTGAGAATATGCCTGCACCAACAACGGCGGCAATCCCCATCAGGGTTAAATCCTTAACATTTAGCGCTTTTTCGAGCTGGGAGGCCGATCCCGGATGTTCGCTGTCGCTAAAACCACTGGCCACATCAGCCAAAATTTTAGAGACAGACTTTCTGCGAAATATACTCTTGGACATGTATTTTAATCAGTTTAGTCTTTCCAAACCAAACATAACCATTTTTTTGCATTGAAAAACTATATGCTAACTTTGGCAACAATGAATGCAGGCGCAAAAGACGTTTTATATAAGATACGGTACCTTTTTATCCCTTACATAATTCTGTTGTGTGTTTGCCTCATCATCAAATTACTTTACACCCGTACTGAAATATTTTTTGCGGTTAACAGCGTCCACAGCAACTTTGCCGATTATGTTGAACCCTACATTACCCACATTGGCGATGGGTACACCATTATTGCGCTGTCGGTAATAATAGCGTTATTTAACTACAGGTCATCATTCCTCTTGCTAACAAGCTATGCTTTAACCGCACTTACCGCGCAAATATTAAAGTACTTTTTTGACATGCCCAGGCCAAGGATCTATTTTGAGGATAAACTGGATAAAATTCATTTTGTGAAAGGGTTGTATATCTTAGCGGTGCACAGTTTCCCCTCGGGGCATACGGTAACAGCTTTTTCTGCCGGAGTAGTTATTACCTACCTGGCTAAAAATAAATTGTGGGGCTTGCTCCTGTTTTTTGTAGCGGTGATGGTTGGTTACTCGCGTATGTACCTTGCCCAGCATTTTTTTGAAGATGTAACCGTAGGCTCGGCAGTAGGTGTCTTTATAACCTTGGGGTGGTTAAGCTTTATAGACCGCAAAAAGTTTATAAACAGCCCCCGTTGGGATAGGGGGCTACTTACAAAGTCTTAAATTATATTTCCTGCGTTTTTTTCTTTCGTCGTACAAGTACAATTATTATAATTAAAATAATAAGTGGTACGCCGCCATACAACGCGTATTTTAAAGCCGGCGACATGCCTTTACTCATAGAAAGGTATTGATCGGTACGTTTTAACTCAGGCGATATTTTGATAGAGGCCGAATAGGCTTTATACTCATCTTTCATTACATCTTTCCTTAACTCTTCGTAGGAGTATTCAATGGTGTAGGTAACTTCCTGGGTATAAATAATAATAAAATTACGTTCCTGCTTGCCCGCGCCCTGGTCGGTTTCTAGCGTAAAGGTTTTTGCTTTAAGGTGGCCTATTGTAGTATCGCGTACGTTTTGGGTGCTGCCTTCTGCCTGGCCCCTTATACCTTTTATATAATCCTGCAATACCTTATTAAGGTCGCGTTCCTTTTTAAGCGGTTTGTTATTATCGGCGTTTGGCGCGCGGATAACCACCATGTAACCATACTTGGCCTTACCTGAATATATGGATTGGCCAAGGGTATCTTTCTTATTATACCCTTCCGGAAGGGATATGGTAACCAGGCTGTCTATCTGAACCGGTTTTAACGGCACCTGTGCAAATGCACCGGTTGCCGATACTATGAGGCTGAATATTATAAGTATCTTTTTCATAAGTTGTTAAACCTATAAAACACGTATAAGTTTTAATATCCATCCAAAAACATGCTTATTACAGGTCATTCCAGCGCATGTTTGTAACCCGTAAAACCCGCGCCCTATTGTATTGCTGTAACAAAACGGGGCAAGTATTGTAGATAACGTTTGCCGAAAAAATAGCGAGAAAAATATTGCGTTATGGGCGATAATATCTGTTAAGGGAAAAAAGTAAAACATAGGAGATGATACCGATATCAAATAAATCAAGACAAACCTGACATTAAACCCTACCTTAGCGCAGAAAAATATCTTTATTAGAAATCTTATTAACTAAAATCTAAACCATGAAATCACCAAAACCACTTATTGTAATAACATTAGCCTTGGGCTTGTTAACCTTAAATTCGTGTAAGAAAGACAAACAGGAAGCTGTTATTTATTTTACTGCCAGCATCAATGGAACGGCAACTACTTTTAATACGGATGCAGCAGCTATTGTCTCCACCTACGAGGGTAACACTCTCACTACGTTAAAAGGCACAGCAAAGGATGGATCAATATTAACCATTAGTATATTAGGCACCCCAATCGCGGGAAAAACTTACAGCGATGCCGAAGCGAATGATGACGACAGGCCTTTGATGCTGATAACCCCTCCGGGAGATGCTGATAGCTTTTTAAACTATGATGATGACTTATCTAATTTGCCGGGCGTTACTATAAACGCTGTAAGTTCAACTACAGTTAGCGGTACATTTAAAGGTACATTAGCAGGCGGGGTTACAATTGGCGGAGAAAATAACTTCCCTAAAAAAGTAATAACCGATGGAAAATTCAGCTTAAACATTGTTAAATAGAAGTATTTTAACGCTTTATAAAGAAGCCTTCCCGTAAATGGGAAGGCTTCTTGCTTTTTATATCTTATCCATTTCGGCTTTTACAAACTCGGCCAGTTCTTTAACGTAGCCGGCGCTAAAATCAAACTTGATGCCTGCGGTTTCGTAAATTTCGGTAATGGTTTTGGTGTAACCCAGCTTTAGGGCATCCAGGTATTGCTGCAGGCCTTTTTCGGGGTTCTCTTTATAGTTCTTCCAAACAGCTATGGCACCAAGCTGGGCCATGCCATATTCAATGTAGTAGAACGGCACCTCAAAAATGTGAAGCTGCTTTTGCCAAAGGTTTTGTTCAGCCTCGGGGTGTTCGCTCCAATCGGCGAAACCTGCGCCAAAGGGTTCGTATATTTTTAACCAGGCCTCGGTACGCTCGGCGTCGGTATGGTCGGGGTTCGTGTAGATCCAGTGCTGAAACTGGTCTACCACGGCTACCCATGGCAGGGTTTTAAGCACATCAAAAAGCTGATCGCGTTTGGCGCGTTTAAGGTCTTCCTCATTATCAAAATACACGTCCCAGTTATCCATCGATATCAACTCCATCGACATGGAAGCGAGTTCGGCAACTTCGCTTGGGCAATGTTTAAAATCGTTCAGTTCAAGGTCGGCTGTTAAGAAGGTATGTACCGCGTGGCCCCCCTCGTGTACCATCGTAGTCAGGTCGCGGAAGGTATTGGCCGAGTTCATGAAAATGAAAGGCGCGCCGGTTTCTGATAATGGATAGTTATAACCACCCGGTGCCTTGCCCTTGCGGCTTTCCACATCAAACAGGTTGTTGTCTTTCATGATCTCTAAACGCTCGCCCAGGTAGCGGTTAATGTTGCTGAAACACTGGATAGATTTTTCCACCAGCTCGGCACCGCTGTTAAATGGTTTCAAGGCTGGTTTGCCCGAAACATCAACATCCATATCCCATGGCTTTAAAGCCTCCAAACCTAAAGCTTCTTTACGTTTTTCGGCCTGCTCACGCAGGATAGGCACTATCTCGGTCTCAATCGCCGCATGGAACGCGTAGCAGTCCTGTGGGGTATAATCAAAGCGCCCAAGCGCCTGGAACATGTAATCGCGGAAGTTTTCGAAACCTGCATTCAGTGCAACCTTATGGCGTAGGGCACGCAGGTGATCGAACAGCGTATCTAACACCGTTTTTTCCTGTAGGCGGCGGGCGGTAATTTTCTCCCAAACCTCCTGCCTTTTAGCACGGTCGGTATCTTTCAGGAAAACAGAAGCTTGTTCAAGCGTATATTCTTTTTCACCAATGTGCACACTCATGGCACCGGTTATGGATTGGTATTTCTGCTGCTCAACCTGTATCTCGGTTTGCAACGGAATATTCTCTTCACGGAAAAGCTCCAGCTGCTTACGTACGCTACGCAGCATAATGTAAAACTTCTCTTCGTTTAGCTGGTCTACAAATTCGCTTTCAACCAGTTTTTTGTTGAGGTCGTTATTGTAAGGAGCAGTTTTTGGTTCTATCTCGGTTGCAAAGTACTGGAAACTTGCCAGCAATTCTTCGCTATTGGTATCGCAGGTCATGTGGATGTAGCGCCAGGCAAAGTCTTCCTCTAAAGCAGCCTGTAGTTCGCTGCCGTCTTTAAGCCATTGCTCCAGCTCTTCAACAGAATTTATAGGGCGGTTAAGCAGTTCTTTGTATATCGGTTCAAGCGTTTCCCATTTAATTTCAAGGTCGGCAGGAATGTATGTTCTCGTTTTTTTATGGATCATCGGTTATAAATGTAGATATACAAATATGCAGAATAGTGTCTAAAGTCTAAAGCCCTAAGTAGGTAGTTGAATTAAATTTACCGACTCAAGACTTTCGACTTAAGACTAACTACTTCACTCCGGTTTATATATCGCACGCGCCACTTCTTTTATTCCATCCTCGTAGCTTGTTGGTGTAAAGTTGAAGGCTTTTTCAAACTTGTCGCTATTAAAGATATAGTCATTGCTGTTTTGGTAATACATTTCTACCGCGCCCGCAATTACTTTGTTAAACAAGCCTATTATCCACAGCATAAACTTGCGTATGCGCATAAACTTCGGTTTAACACCATATATACGTGCGGCAAGTTCCAAAAACTGGCGGCCCTTCATTACCGGGGCTGTAGGCAGGTGCCAGATCTGGTTAGCGCTTGCGGGATGCTGACCAAGCAGGTACATGGCGCGGCCTGCATCGGGGATGTAAATGAAATTGTGGAGCTTATCCGGGTCGCCCATCCATTGCGCTGTTTGCTGTTTAGCATATTTAGATAATACCATCATATCTAAAAACGCATTGGTGCTGCTTGTCCCGTAAAAATCTGGCGCACGGGCTATGGTGGCGTTTAACGTGCCTGTCTTTACTTCGTTCATAATGGTATTGGCAATGGCGGCGCGTACTTTGCCTTTCTCGCTGATGGGGTTGTAAGGCGTATCCTCTCTCATAGCGCCGTTCACCAGCCCGTACATATACACGTTGTCAAAAAATATCAGCCTCGCGTTGTTTTCTTTAGTTACCTTAATAACATTTTGGATAATGATGGGCCATTGTTCGCGCCAGATGGCAGCATCGTAAACCAACCCTGCACATAGGTAAATGATAGTTGAGCCCTGTGCGGCTTCCTGCACCTGCTCGTAACTTAACAGATCGGCCTTGCGCCAGGTAACGTTGTTGCCCTGTACATCCACCGGGCGGCGACTAACCAGCCTTACTGTTTCATTGTTGTTGATTAATTCGTTTGTTAAAGCGTTTGCTACCGGCCCGCCGGCACCTAATATAGTATGCATAATGTTTTCCGTTTTGGTATGATACAAATGTAAGTATGCATTGAAAGCCAAAACGTTAACAAAAGATAACAAATGGTGAATAGTGAGTGGAGATAAGTGAGTAGTTGTTAAACGCAGAGTTTACTCACCCTGTCCCGATAGCTATCGGGATCGCTACGCTGGTCGACCCTGCTCTGCTGCGCAAAGAGGGTGAGGAAGTCTCTCTCTCCGGCCATCTCAAAAGAGAGGAGCAAAACTTTTCAATCCTCTTTCCGCGCTACGAAGGAGGGTGGTCAAGCGAAGCAATGTCCTGATAGCTATCGGGAGGGTGAGTAATCCGCAGTTGGGACGAGCCACAGGCAACACCCATCATGTTACTTATGTTCCACCAAGATCCTTTTCCTGATCCTTGAAAGCGATACAGGTGTGATACCTAAAAAGTGGGCTATATAATGTTGCGGCATGCGCTGCAGAATATCCTTGCCGGTCTGCAATAGTTTAAGGTAACGCTCTTCGGGTGTTTGGGTGATGAAGGCTGTAACCCTGTCTTCGTAGCACATCAGGTAATGCTCGGCCACTAGGCGGCCAAAGCGTTCTATTTTGTAGGCCAGCATGGGGTTATTTAGCATGGCGTCCATGTTCTTCCTGTCTACAAGGATGATGGCGCTTGGTTCCAGCGCCTGTACATAGTTAATGGCAGGTTCGCCGGTTAGGAAACTTTTGTAAGAGCTTGCCATTTCGTTTTCGAAACTAAAATAGCCCGTAATATCGTTACCATCAATAATGTTGTAATAACGAACAGAGCCGCTCAGAATAAAGCCAAGGTAGTTGCAAACCTTGCCTGCCTCTACAAAATGCTGTTTCTTTTTGTAGTGCGCTACCTTTAAATGTTGGATAAATACGATCCACTCGGCCTCGTTAAACACAACGTAGGGCATAATTTGCTCACGAAACTGGTTTAGCTGTGCTTGTGTTAGCGCATCCATACCCTATCTAATAAAAAAAATGCGGCGAACACCACGCTGGCAATACCATTGGTGGTCATGAATGCAAAGGTTACACGGCTTAGGTCGTTTGGTTTTACGAGAGTATGCTGATAGATGAGCATCGCGCAGAAGAAAACTATACCTATGTAATATAATAAGCCAACGTTGGTGTAAAAAACCGGCATCAGCACAAACGCAGCAGAAAAAACGTGCAATACGGATGATAACCTTAAAGCATTTACCTTACCCAACCAGGCCGGGATAGAATGTAGTTTTTGATCGCGGTCAAAATCCTCGTCTTGCAAAGCGTATATGATATCGAACCCGCTTACCCAGCACAGTACCGATAGCGAGAAGAAGATAGGTGTTAATGCGAATGCACCGGTAACCACCAAATAGGCTCCAATGGGCGCGAGCGACAAACCCAACCCTAATACCATGTGGCAAAGCGCGGTAAACCGTTTAGTAGCGCTGTAACCCAACACCACCAATAAAGCAATTGGCGACAGGTAAAAACACAACGGATTGATAAACCACGTAGTTAGTATAAACAAGCCGCAATTTACCAATGTAAAGGTTAACGCCGCTGCAGGAGAGATTCGCCCTGCGGGGATGTCGCGCTGTTTGGTACGCGGGTTTTTGGCATCAATATTACGGTCGAGGTAGCGGTTAAAAGCCATGGCCGAGTTACGGGCAAATACCATACACAATAGCATCATTACCAGCTTTTGCCATTCAAACTTATGGTCGGTTGTGGTAACCGCCAAAAAGAAGCCTATAAAGGCAAACGGCATGGCAAATATGGTATGCGTAAACGTTACGAGAGAAAAGTATTTTTTCATTGTATTTTGAATAACGAATATCGAATTTTGAATTCAGAATAATGAAGTTTTCACTTCGATATTCATCATTCCTTGTTCGATGTTCGAAATTATCTTTTACTATTTATAGTGCTCCTCATCAAACTCCGGCACTTCAAAATTCTGGTTGATGCTGCTTATAAAACCAAGCACTTCATCGCGGCCCGTGTGCAGCTCAGATGAGGTTACAAAGTGCTGTGGCGCTTCTTCAAAAAAGGCCAGCATCGCTTTGCGAAACTTAGCTATATTCTGGTCTGTTTTAAGGTTGCTTTGCTTATCGGCCTTGGTAAATACCAGCACAAATGGCAAGCCTTTTTCGCCAAGCCAACTGCAAAACTCAAGGTCTATCTTTTGTGGCTCCAAACGGCTGTCTATTAAAACCATTACACATTGCAGGCTTTCGCGCTTGTCCAGGTAGTTTTGTATAAACTTATTCCAGTCGGCTTTTTTGGTTTTTGATGCACGGGCGTAGCCGTAACCCGGTAAATCTACAATGTACCAGGTATCGTTCACCAAAAAGTGATTAATAAGCTGGGTTTTACCGGGTGTTTGCGATGTTTTTGCAAGCCCCTTTTTTTGAACCAGCATATTTATCAGCGATGATTTACCAACGTTGCTCCGGCCGATGAAAGCATATTCGGGCTTTAATGGCTGCGGCAGTTTAGATACCTGGGTATTGCTGCAAATAAAGTCGGCAGATTTTATGATCATACAGCAAAGGTAGGGTATTATTGTTAAAAGGTTTAAATGTTGTAAAGCCGGGAGGTTTTAACAGATGAGTAATGACAATTATTAAACAAAAAAGGGCGCCCAATCCGATCAGGCACCCTTGTATAATTTATTAAAGCGTTTACTTTATCCTTTCCAGCTTCACGCTATCCGGCGAGGTAAGCATTAACGGCACTTTTTCTATCGTTACAAAACTTAGGTCGAGGCCAAAGTTGCGCTCTTCGGACAGGCTGATCTTTTTAAGTTGGGTGTAAATGAACATGATCACCTTCTCATAAAACGACAGGTTATGTGAGCGCGATAATACTTTCTCTATCACCACAAACCTAAAGTCGCCTACAATTTTATGCTTGTTTAATGATTTGTAGGTACTGGTAATATCAACCTCGCCATTCTTAACCAGGTCTTCAACTACTTTACGGAACAACAAGTTAATTTGCTGCTCTACCCTAAACCCAAGCTTAAAGTCGATACGGATAAGTTTGCCCGGTACCAGAAAATCAACCTCGTACTCGCTTTTATAAGGCTCGTCCACCACATCTACGTGTACCAGCCAGTAAACATCGGCACGCTTTGGTTGCTTTTGCAGGATAGAATAGATGATCTTAGATTCAACTTCTGAATTAAAGTTAGCGCTGGTTAAGTACACCAGTTGCGAAGCATATTTAGGTACACTTTCGTCCTCGCTCATTTCTTTAATGATGTTAAAGTAATCGTCTATCTCAATAAACTTAACGTAACGGTTTTTGATCTTACGAGCGGTATGCCATGTCCACATAATAACGAACAGCACCAAACCAATTGAAAGCGTAAACCAGCCACCATGTATAAATTTAACCAGGTTACCCAACAGGAATGTACCCTCAATAACCAAATAAACCAACAGGAACGAGCCGATGATATACGCAGGCAGTTTTTTACGCTGCAAAAATTTAGATACCAGTATGGTGGTCATTAACATGGCTACGGTAATGCTTAAGCCGTAAGCCGCCTCCATTTTGGCCGAGTGTTGAAAGAGCACAACCACGCCTATACAACCGGCACAAAGCAACCAGTTAACGCTTGGCACATATAACTGCCCCTTTTGCTCTGATGGGTAATTGATACGCACTTTGGGCCACAAGTTTAGCCTTACAGCCTCGGCTATAAGTGTAAACGAGCCCGATATTAAAGCCTGACTGGCAATAACCGCCGCGATGGTGGCTATACCAATACCAAATATCAGGAACCACTCGGGCATAATTTTATAGAATGGATTGTTGAGGTTCAGGTTGATCACCTGGCCCTCGCGCTGTAACAACCAAACCGCCTGCCCAAGATAGTTTAGTATTAAACAGGTTTTTACATAAATCCAGCTGATGCGGATATTGTCGCGGCCACAATGCCCAAGATCAGAATATAAAGCCTCGGCACCCGTGGTACACAGGAACACCGCACCTAAAATAATAAAGGCGTTATAATCCGACGATAGCAATTGGTAGGCATAATAAGGATTTAAGGCCTTTATTATCGATGGCATCTGTACGATAAAAGAAACCCCTAAAACGCCCATCATGGTAAACCAAATGAACATGATAGGGCCGAACGCCTTACCCACCAGCGATGTACCAAACTGTTGAATAATAAACAGCACGGCAATAATGGCTATCACAATTTGCATGGTTGGCAAATTTGGGATCTTGGTTTGTAAACCCTCTATTGCTGATGAAATGGTAATTGGCGGTGTAATGATACCATCGGCAAGCAACGCGCATCCCCCTACTACTGCCGGCACAATAAGCCATTTAGCTTTACGGCGCACTAACGAAAAGAGTGAAAATATACCACCCTCGCCTTTATTATCGGCCCGTAGGGTTATAATTACATACTTTAATGTGGTTTGGAGCGTAAGCGTCCAGAAGATGAGGGACACACCTCCCAGTACCAAAACTTGCGAAATAGGTTGCGAAAAGCTTGAATGTTCGGAGCCAATGATGGCTTTAAACACGTATAAAGGTGATGTACCTATATCACCGTAGATTATTCCTAAACTAATAAGCAGCCCAGCGGCCGATAGTTTCTGCAGATCTTTATGGTTTGACACTATGTTTTAAAAAGATACAAAACTATTAAAAAAAACCATTACAACTTAAACTATATGTGATCGTATAAGTCACATATATACAATAACCGGGAAAACCGTATATTGTTAAAATTTGTTAAAACTATTTAAATATTCATAACATTATCATTTCATGAGCGCTTTATTTATACTTTTGTAAAGTTTATAATAATATGGGTCGAAAATCTACTTATCTTAATTCCTGGTTCACTGTAATTGCGCTTGCAATAGCTGTGAATTTTGCGCTTGCAAAAGGGGTTAACGCTCAAAAAAGTGATTCGTCGTTCCTGCGAGCCATAAAGGCAAAACCAAAACCATCTTATTTTAAAAATGGCCTGCATTTAGCGTTGCCGCCCTTAAAGCCCAACGCGGTATCAACAGCTAAAATAAACCTTGCCCGGCCAGATGATAAACTGCTTACCAACGTACAGGTATACCCCGTGCCTGTTACCGATATGATAAATGTAAAGTACACCCTATCCCGCAATGCTTTTGTTAACGTAAATGTTATGGATGTATTAGGTAATAATGTGCTTACCCTGCAATCGCAACGAGTGGAGTTTGGCGACCAGAGCATCAGCTATAATGTGGCCAACAAACTAACCCGCGGTTTTTACTTTGTAAGGATAGTAGTTGGTACCGAATCTGTAAACAAACGGATCTCGGTAGTACTGTAATTGCTTAATTTCGAATAACGAATTCCCAATTTCCAACACCGAAGTTTTCCTTTTCCTTCTTCATTTGACATTCAATGTTCGAAATTAATCCCCAAGCTTTTTATAGTAAAATACCTGATACATGTGGTGTCACTATGCTGTCAGCAAAAAATATGTTAAACACCTGATTATTAGTCGATACAACAAACACACCCTGGTTGTGCAAACGTGAACGTGAACATCGAGCGTCATTTGGAGGCGGTTTCCATGTCCGCCGAAAAAAGGAAATTTCAATATTTTAACTCCCGATGGCTATCTGCATTAGGTTTTAGGATTTAGAGTTTATAATTTCGGCATTCTTACATTTTTACTTATGAAAATAATAGCCATTGGCCGTAATTACGCCGAGCACGCCAAAGAGTTAAATAACCCTGTACCTACCATACCGGTAATCTTCATGAAGCCGGATACCGCCCTGCTTAAAGACAATAAACCCTTTTACCACCCCGAGTTTTCGAAAGATATCCACCACGAGATAGAGATCGTATTAAAGGTTAGCAAAGAGGGCAAGCACATTAACGAAAAGTTTGCTTCAAACTATTTCGATGAAATTGCCCTTGGTGTTGACTTTACCGCGCGCGACATCCAAGCGAAACATAAAGAAAAGGGCCTGCCCTGGGAGCTGGCTAAAGCATTTGATAACTCGGCACCCATCAGCAACTTTATACCAAAAAATGAGTTCGCCGACCTGTATAACGTAAACTTTAACCTGGATATAAACGGCGAAACCCGCCAGAAAGGCAATACCAAAGATCTCCTATTTTCGTTTGAGCGTATCATTGCCTTTGTTTCCCAATACATCACCCTAAAAAAAGGAGACCTGATTTTTACAGGCACCCCCGAAGGCGTTGGCAAAGTTGCCATTGGCGACAGGTTGGAAGGGTTTTTGGAGGGCGAAAAGCTTTTAGATTTTTATGTTAAATAAATCACCACACGAAATGTCATATCGAACGAGCACAGCGGGGATAAATAATATCTTTTTTTTATTCTCCGCTATCGCGATCCTTTTCAGTACTGCCGCCAGCGCCCAGGAGATCATCCAAAGCAAGCAATATCCCAAAAACCAGTTTCGCTATCCATTAGACTTGCCGCCAAGTACAGCCGGTTCTTTCGGCGAACTACGGGCAAACCACTTTCATTCAGGGCTGGATTTTAAGACCAATCAGCGCATAGGCTTCCCGGTGCATGCCGCTTACGATGGTTATATCTCGAGGGTACGCATACAATTTGGTGGGTTTGGACAGGCGTTGTATATCAATCACCCTAATGGTTACACCACCGTATATGGGCATATAGAAGCGTTTTCGCCCGAGATTGCAAAGTACATCCGCGATTACCAGTACAAAAACCAAACATTCGAAGCCGATATTGCCCTGCCTGTTGGTATGTTTAAAGTAACTAAAGGCGACGTGGTGGCCGTATCCGGTAACCGTGGCGCATCCGCCGGGCCGCATGTGCATTTCGAGATCAGGGACACGCTTACGCAGGAAACCATCAACCCGCAACTATTTGGTTTAACTATACAAGACAACATTCCGCCCGCTATAACGGCTATCGGCATTTATCATTTAAATGGCAATCCTTTTAGCGATAAAACGCCGAAAGAGTTTTTAGCTGTAAGCGGCGCTAACGGCAGCTACCATCTTACCAAACCGCAGGTATTAAACCTTAGCGGTAATACCGGTTTCGGTATTTCGGTTATCGATCAAAACAGCGCGTCTATAAATCGTAACGGTATTTACTCGTTAGAACTAAAGCTTGATGGGATTACCATGTACACTTTCGCGGTAGAGCGTTTTGCATTCGACCAAACCCACGCTATCAATGCTTATATAGATTACCCGGCGTTTGTAACTTCTCGCCGCTGGGTTCAAAAATGTTTTATATTGCCGGGCAGCCGTATATCGCTGTACCCGCAATCTATCAACCGGGGCATTATGGCTTTTAATGATGACAAAATACATGACGTTGAATATGTGGTAAAGGATGTCGCCGGCAATACGTCAACACTTAAATTGAAGGTACAATCAAATACATCAGCAAGTAATATTGCTGCCCAGGCACCTGTTGGTACCCTGCTGCATTACGACCGCAAAAGTGAGTTTGCTAACGACAAAGTTAAAGTGAGCATTATGCCTGGTAATTTGTACGACGACCTCGATTTCATCTATTCAACCACGCCTGCAAAGCCGGGAGCATTATCGGCAACTCATCGCATCCACAATAAACTTACGCCAATACATGACCAGTACGAGCTTTGGATAAAAACTGATGCAAGCCTTGGTACCAATGCCAATAAAGCGGTAATAGTAAATGCGGCCACAGGTGCTATTAGCAGCGCTTATGAGGGTGGCTGGGTTAAGGGGACAGCACACACCTTTGGGGATTATTACATTAAGCTGGATACCGTTGCGCCTGTTATTACCCCTATCAACATTCGCAATGGCGGCAACATGAAGGCTTTACGGGCCATTAAGCTGCGCATGAGCGACAACCTTAGCGGCGTTAAAAGTTACGTTGGCAAAATTGATGGTAAATGGGTACTGGTAGAGTGGGATTATAAAACAAAGGTTTTAAGTTATACCTTTGACGATAGCATCGCCGCAGGCAAACATAAATTTGAATTTACGGTTACTGATGCTAAAAATAACGTTAGTACATTCACAGCAGAATTTTACAGGTAATGGCAACAGAACTTAAAGCGGGCGACAAAGCCCCCAATTTTACAGCTAACGACCAAAACGGCGCTCCCGTTTCATTAGGCGATTTTAAAGGTAAAAAGGTTATCCTTTACTTTTACCCTAAAGATGATACCCCGGGCTGCACCGCCGAAAGCTGCAGTTTCAGGGATAATTACCAATCGCTGTTAAGCCAGGGCTTTGAGGTTATAGGAGTAAGTGTGGATGACGAAAAGTCGCACAAAAAATTTGAGACCAAATACCAATTACCGTTTACCCTGATTGCCGATACCGACCATAGCATTGTAGAAGCCTACGGCGTTTGGGTAGAAAAAAACATGTATGGTAAAAAATATATGGGTACCGCCCGCACTACATTTGTTATTAACGGCGATGGTATTATTGATAAAGTGATTGAAAAGGTTGATACGAAAAATTCATCGCAGCAGGTGTTAGACCTGTTGTAAGGCTCACCCAAACTCAACCGTAAGGAGGCTTTACCTATTAAAAGGCTAACTTATGGGGGAAGATTTAGAGGGTGGCAAAACTTATATCAAACAAAAACGCTTTATATTTATTTAAAGATAAATTTTAATAGATGGCCATTCAGGCAGAAGACGAAGAAATACTAAGCAAGTTTAGGGATGATAAGACCCGTAACGAAGCATTTAACCTTTTGCTGAAAAAGTATCAGCAAAAGATATACTGGCATGTACGCCGCATGGTTATTGACCATGATGATGCCGACGATATTGTGCAGGATGTGTTTATAAAGATCTGGAAGAACCTCCCGGGTTTTCGTAACGACGCGCAGCTGTACACCTGGATGTACCGCATTGCCACTAATGAATGCATCACTTTTCTGAACAAAAAGAAAGCGAAGAACAATATTTCGCTTGATGATGTGGATTATGAATTAGCCGACACCCTATCCAGCTCGGACCATTTTACCGGCGACCAAATTCAGCGTAAATTACAGGAAGCTATCTTAACCTTGCCCGATAAGCAACGCCTTGTTTTTAATATGAAATATTATGATGATATGAAGTATGAAGAAATAAGCGACGTTTTAGGCACAAGTGTGGGTGCTTTAAAAGCATCGTACCATCTTGCGGTTAAAAAGATAGAAGCCTTTATAACAAATACCGATTAACTCAGTAGATTATTTTAAATTAGCATTAAACCTTTTGAAACTTTATTCATCTATAAGAGTGTATGAAAAGCGATATGGAGAATAACGAATGGGCGGGGGATGAAATGTCACTTGAACGGTTTTCAAAAGAAAACCCTTTCACAGTGCCATCCGGCTATTTTGAAGAGGCCGGTCAGCGCATATTGTCCCTTATTAAAATAAATGAGTTACAAGGTAATAACGTAGCACAGGGTTTTGCTGTGCCCAATAATTACTTTGAAGAATTAAGTGCTAATATCCAAAGCAGGATAAATATCGAGGCAATTGCAGGTACCGAAGAAAAAAGTTTTGCAGTGCCAACGGGATATTTTGACCAGCTTACCCAAAATATACAAAGCCGCATTAATATTGAAGCCGCCGAAAGCAGCGAAGCCGAAAGCTTTAGCGTGCCTGATGGTTACTTTGATAACCTGCAGCAACAAATAACCGCGCGTATTGCAGTAGAGGAAATATTGGAGCAAGAGGCCGCATTTATCGTTCCTGATAACTATTTTGAAAAGCTTAACCGCGATATTTTAAATAAAACGGTTAATCAGGAGGCTGTTATACGCAAAACTATTGTACGTAAGCTTTGGGCATCAAACACCTTTAAATATGCTACTGCCGCTTGTTTATTGTTAATTGTAGGCGCAGGCGCATTTTTAAGAGAAGCACAGCAACCGGTTACACACTCGCAAACTTTTTTGCATAAGCAAGTATCAGATATACCGGTAGACGAAATAAAAGACTACCTTGAATTAAATATAGATGCCAACGATACCCGTGGCCTATTAGATAACGACAAGCAAATTAATACTGATGCCCTGGATGCCGACCTTCAGGAATATATTGATATTAATTAATAATACTTTGAATGAACAGGCTGTTTAGATATATTTTCTTTTTATTAGTATTTGCAATAAGTAGCGACGATGTTTTTGCGCAGGTGAATAATTTTCGCCGCCCGGCCAATGTAAATAAGGCTAAGATCGTGCGCTACCCTAAATTACAGGCAGCACGTAATAAGTTTATAAGTCAGCAGCTTGATTTGACGGCTGCCGAAGCGAGTAAGTTTTGGCCACTATACCGCCAGTACCAGGAAGATCTTACAGCTATTAAGATCCTTAAAAAACAAAATAACTCTAGCACTACAGCCAACGGTATGGACCAGATAGATAAAGAGCTTGAATATGATAACCAAATGGTAATTATCCGCAAGCACTATCGCGATGAGTTCCTTAAAATATTATCTCCCGCAAAGGTAAGTACCCTCTACAAAAGCGAGGATGAGTTCAAAAACGAACTTATTAAAACCATGAGCGAACGTAGCGTAAGGGCAGGGAACTAATTAATTAGTGATTTAGTAAATTAATGATTTAGAGATTGGTTAAAGTATCGGCCATATTGCTGATTTTTGCACAGTCGAGATTTTGTTAATCACCCTCGATAGATATCGGGACATTCAATCGCTAAATCAAATAATTAAAATGCTTACCCTTCGCCAGCTATTTCTAAACAATAACGCTCAAACAACTCACTTTCCGCTTTTACTGGAGTTTGAACGTGCCGAAGGCGTTTACATGTACGATAGCCGGGGCAAGGCCCATACCGATCTTATATCGGGCATTGGCGTAAGCAACCTTGGACATAGCAACCCAAAAGTTGTACAAGCCATAAAAGACCAGGTTGATAAATACATGCACCTGATGGTATACGGCGAATATGTGCAAACCCCGCAGGTGCGCTTTGCCGAAAAGCTGGTAAGTATCCTACCCAAAACATTAAACTCTGTTTACTTCACCAATTCGGGAAGCGAAGCTGTTGAAGGCGCGCTTAAGCTTGCCAAACGCTTTACAGCCAGGCAGCAAATTGTTGCATTTAACGGCTCTTACCATGGCAGTACACATGGTGCTTTAAGTGTTATGGGAAACGAAGAATACAAACAAGCCTACCGCCCGTTGCTGCCCGGCGTTAACTTTATTAACCTTAACAAGCTGCCCGATCTTGAACTGATAACCGACCAAACCGCCTGCGTTATCCTCGAAACCATACAGGGCGAAGCAGGTATTCGGGTACCCGATGTTGATTATATGCAAGCCCTGCGTAAACGCTGTACAGATGTTGGCGCTTTGCTGATATTAGACGAGATACAGGCAGCATTTGGCCGCACCGGCAAACTCTTCGCCTTTGAACATTTTGATATTGTGCCCGATATATTATTGCTTGCCAAAGCGCTTGGCGGCGGTATGCCGGTTGGAGCCTTTGTGTCGTCAGTTAATATCATGTCGGCCTTTAAAGAAAACCCCATCCTGGGTCATATAACCACTTTTGGCGGGCATCCAGTTTGCTGTGCTGCGGGTTTGGCTGCTTTAGATGTATTGCTGGATGAAAACCTGATACCTCAAGTAGCAGAAAAGGAGGCTATTATTCGCAAACATCTTACCCACCCGGCTATTAAGCAAGTTCGGGGTAAAGGCCTTATGCTGGCCGCCGAGTTTGAAAGCTTTGAACTGAACAAAAAAATAATCGATACCTGTATAGAGAACGGCGTAATTACCGACTGGTTCCTGCATTGCAGTAATTCTATGCGTTTAGCTCCGCCGCTTGTTATTACAAATAGGCAACTAATTGATGCATGCAACATCATAACTAAGGCTATTGATTTTCATACAGATACTATTTAAAGCTAAAATTTAATCAACTTTTTACTTTAATTTTAGTTAATAATTTAACTGTAAAATTAAGGCTACGGTGTCATATCAGCGTTATTTGGTATAATTTATGCTGATAGTTTATTACCTATGTTAATATGCCCCCAGTGACTATAAAAATTCATTTTATAGCTAGCTATTGCATACTTTTTGGGTCAGCATAGTTTAAATTTACGTTTAAACACTGCCTTAATATCATAACGATAATAACATCTTCTATAAATATGAAAATCGCATACATATCAACCTATCCGCCCCGCGAATGCGGAATCGCTACATTCAATCACAATTTAATGAATGCTATCAACGCTAATTTCCCCGACAGGAAGAGCCCGCTTGATGGTGGTTTTGTGGTTGCCCTTAACGATTCTGAAAATCTGCAGGAATATGAATATCCGGCGCATGTTAAATATGTTATCCGCCAAAATCATCAGAAAGACTATATCCGTGCTGCAAACTATATTAACACCAGCACTGCAGACGCTGTTATTTTAGAACACGAATTTGGTATTTACGGGGGCGAAAGCGGTATCTATATATTACCGCTGATCAACCGTTTAGAGAAACCGCTGATCTCTATCCTTCACACCATATTAAAAGACCCAAGCTACGTACAGCGCATCATCATCCGCGAAATTGCCGAGCAATCGTCAAAAATTATTGTAATGAGCAAACGCGCTGTTGAGTTTTTAACCACTATTTACGATATACCTGAAGAAAAGATCCAAATAATAGAGCACGGCGTGCCCGACCTGGAAGCACCGGATATTAACCCTGTTAAAAACCTTAGTCAGTTTAAAAACCACCGTGTAATGCTAACCTTTGGTTTGCTTAGCCGCAACAAAGGTTTAGAAACCGTGGTAAAAGCCCTGCCTAAAATAGTAGAAAAACACCCCGACGTAATGTACGTGGTGCTGGGTAATACGCATCCCGGTGTTATCAAAAACTCGGGCGAGGAATACCGCGACCACTTAAAGAGCCTGGCTGTACAGCTAAATGTATCTAAACATCTCTCATTCATTAACAAATTTGTAGCCGAGGATGAATTGATAGATTACCTTACCGCTGCAGAAATTTATGTTACGCCATACCTTAACGAAGCACAAATAACCAGCGGTACCTTATCATATGCTGTTGGTGCCGGTGCAGCAGTGGTTTCAACGCCATACTGGCATGCTACCGAACTTTTAGATGATGGCCGTGGCCGTTTATTCGACTTTAAGGATTCTGAGGCTTTGGCCGAAACGGTTAATGAGCTTTTAGATGATGAAAAAGTACTTAACGAGCTAAAATCAAACGCGTACGAATACGGCCTGCACCTGCGCTGGCCTGCAACCGGCGCCGAGTTTATTCGCGTGGCGCAAATTGCAGCTGCTAAACACGATTTTAGTGACAAGATCTTAAAGAACAGTATTGTTGACCCTGAAATACTGCCCAAGTTTAGCCTCACACACGTTTTGCGCTTAACGGATGATACCGGTATTGTGCAGCATGCTAAATATGGCATTCCTAATTTAAAAGAGGGATACTGTTTAGATGATAATGCACGTGCGCTTATTATGGCTTTAATGGCTTATCAGCGCAACAAAAGCAATGATGCCTTTAAGCTATTGCCTATTTACCTGAGTTACATCCACTACATGCAAACCGATGATGGTAACTTCCGTAACTTCCTCAGCTTTAGCCGCCAGTATCTGGACGAAGTTGGGTCGGAGGATTCATTTGGCCGTACCATCTGGGCATTGGGATATTTAATAAATTGCGCGGCAAGTAACTCCTACCGTGAGTTTGCGATGGAGATCTTCCATAAATCATATCCGCACTTTAAAGCTTTAAAACATATCCGCGGGCAGGCTAATACTATTATCGGTATTGCTTTATACTTGCAGGCCTTCCCTACAGATGAAGGTATGCTTGCCGAACTCGTTCGCCTTACTCAGCCATTAATAGACGCTTATGAAAACACCCGCAGCGATGACTGGGAATGGTTTGAAGAAAGCATGACTTATGATAACGCCATTTTGCCGTTAGCCTTGCTACATTCTTGCGAAATAACAGGCAATCAAAAAGCAAGAGAGATCGCGCTTAAAACAATGGCATTCTTGGATAAGCTTACCCTATCAAACGGCTACTTAAGCCCGGTTGGTAACGAAGGCTGGTATCACCGCGGGGGTAAATTCCCGGTTTACGATCAACAGGCCATCGAAACTATGGCTATGGTGCTGATGCATTTCCAGGCATACCAGATCTTCCGTAAACCGCAGTATATTGAGAAAATGTTCCTGAGCTATAAATGGTTCCTGGGCGAAAACAGCCTGCGTGCCCCATTATATGATCACGAAACCAAAGGCTGCTGCGACGGTTTGTTGCCAACAGGCATAAACCGTAACCAGGGTGCCGAAAGTACCTTAGCTTACATGATATCGCATCTAACCGTACTTAAGGCATTTGAGCTGGAATACGAGTACAATAAATTGGGCGAGGACCAACAATTAAAAGTTTGTTAAGGGAATGAAAGCTGCCATATTAGCCCCCGTTGCCTGGCGCACACCGCCAAGGCACTACGGCCCGTGGGAACAAGTCGCCTCTAACATTGCCGAAGGTTTAATAAAACATGGTGTGGATGTTACACTTTTTGCTACCGGTGATTCTATTACAGAGGGCAAATTGCAATCTATAACCCAAAAAGGGTACGAAGAAGACCGTACACAGGACGCCAAAGTTTTAGAGTGCCTGCACATTAGTAACCTGATGGAGCAGGCCGGTGATTTTGACATTATCCATAACAACTTCGATTTTTTACCGCTTAGTTATACGGGGTTAATAAAAACACCTGTAATAACTACTATCCACGGTTTTTCGTCGCCAAGGATAATACCGGTTTATAAAAAGTATAATTCGCGCGGACATTATGTATCCATTAGTAATGCCGACCGCAGTGCCGAACTGGAGTATATTGCCACCGTATACAATGGCTTAGATACCAAAGACTTTAAGTTTACCGAAAAGCCGCAGGACTACCTGTTATATTTTGGCCGTTTACACCACGATAAAGGACCTGTAGCAGCCATTGAGATAGCCAAAAAAGCCGGCAAGAAGCTGATTATTGCAGGCATCATTCAGGATGAAAATTATTTTAAGGAACGGATAGAACCTGAACTTAACGATCAGATCGAATACATAGGGCCCGCAGGCCCTGATAAACGTAACGACCTTTTGGGCAATGCCCTGGCGTTGCTCCACCCCATAAACTTTGCCGAACCTTTTGGTATGAGCGTAGCCGAGTCTATGCTTTGTGGTACCCCCGTAATAGCCTTCAACAAAGGCTCGATGCCGGAATTGATCCAAGCCGAAAAGACTGGCTTTTTAGTAAATACGGTAGAAGAAGCTGTAGATGTGATAGGCCAACTTAATTCAATTGACCGCGCGTATTGCCGCGAGTGGGCAAGTTCCCAATTTTCCAAAGAGAAAATGGCGGAGGATTATTTTAAATTGTATCTGCAGATATTGGGTTAGGTTTCGTAATAATCAACAATTTTACCTTTATCAATTATAATTACAACAAAATAACTGTAGGGTCCTCTCATATCATAATGGGGTTCAAAAGTGTAAGTCCATCTTGTATTGTTTGCATCCAATTCAATCTTTACCAAAGAATATAACTGCTTGAAATTTTCAATAGTTACATTAGATGACTCGTCTCCCTCCATCAGGTAATAAAACACCATTTCGATTATGGAATCATATTGCTTAGTTAAAACTTGAATTGATAAAACTTGCTCTGAACTTGGCTCAGTATTATTAAATGTATCAATGTTTAAGCTTACCTCTTGACCGATTGAAAATATATCCGTGGTTTTACTCCAAAATACATGCTTAGGATGTTTTAATTGGTAGAAAATACCAATACCGGGAATGTCAAATTCAAGCAAAGGCGATTTTTTAAACACATTAAACATATGCTTAAGATAAAATATTTATCTGGTATTCTCCAATAAACAAAAGAGCGATGAGGTAATCCCATCGCTCTTTTATATAAAGAAAAACACTTTCAATTTAATCAATCCCGTCTTCCTTAAATTTAGCAAGTAGTTCATCCAGATCAACCTCAGCAAATGAAGTTGATGAATCGGAGATACCGTAAGGGATGATGAGTTTATTGTTGTGTACAATAGCACCGCAAGAATATAATACGTTTGGTACGTAACCTTCGCGCTCATCGCTGTTAGGAACAAGCAAAGGCTCTTTCAGGCGGCCTATCTCTACGGTTGGGTCATCTAACTTCAGCAAGCTTGCGCCAAGCACATAGCGGCGCATTGGGCCTACGCCGTGTGTAATTACAATCCAGCCGTCTTTAGTTTCTATCGGTGAGCCACAGTTACCAATCTGTACAAACTCCCAGGTAAATTTTGGTTTTTGCAGCAGCACCGGTTGTTCCCAAATGTTTATCTTATCTGAGTACATGATATAGTTGTTACAACCATCAATACGGGATATCATGGCATAACGCCCGTTTATTTTACGAGGGAACAGCGCCAGGTTTTTGTTCTGCGCGCCTGCACCGTATAAAGGCATTATTTTAAAGTTATAAAAATCGGTAGTTTGCAACAGCTTAGGCATTATTAACGAGCCATCATAAGCTGTGTAGGTAGCATAATATGCATAAGTGCCATCCTCGTTATAAAACTTAACAAAGCGGGCATCTTCAATACCCTTACGCTCATATTCTGATATCGGGAAAATAACCCTGTCAGAAATGTCCGTGTCTAAAGAGAAAACGATCTCGTAATACGAATCGGCCAGCCAAAGTACTTTATCATACTCCAGGCGCATGTTATCGTTCTCCTGTATCTTTTGCGAATCCAGGATGATGCGGCGAAGATTAGAGTATTCGAAATGATGATCGAGCTTATCTTCCAGTTCTTTTAATACACTGATATCTATTTGGGTAATAGCTGCCTTATCCAGGAAAAGTTTTTTATTGTATACCGCATTACGCACTATCTCAGCCTCGTCAATATAACTACCGGCGGGTAATACGGTTATCTGGTTATTTTTATCTATCAATGCCCGGCGGAAAGTAATGGAGGAGATGTGCCCCTCGCCTACCGCTCTAAAGCTAATAATAACACGGCGCTGCCCGTCTTCCATTTCGGTTTGATCGGGGTCTTCAATAATTGAGGGATTAAAGAAGGCAGCCGACTCAATAGAATACTCGTGTGTAAAGTACGAGCCTATAAGCAACTTGCGGTATACCGTTAAGGTATCAAAATCAATCCCCAGTTCGGCAATAAGCGGTTTTAGCTTGCTGCAATGGCGGTTAAGCACCCGGGTTATATTACGGTGGCGTTTAGAGTACTCCTGCAACAGCGGCGATACAATACCAAAGGCGGTTTCTTCACTTATACCCATTACACGCTCCAGTACTTCCTTTGCCCGGTCGTTTCCGTTAAAAAAAAATCGTGCTATTACACGTTTAGGATCGGGATTTACTCTTATGGGTTTACGTTCTACAGAAAGTCTCATACTAAAAATATGCGTTTATTCATTAACACCGTGCCTGCTAAATTGATTTGAGCAATTTCACAAACCTTGTTAAGTACTGTAAATATTACAGTTATACTAATTTTATAATTATTAAAAAAATTTCCATTAACCAATTAAGGCTAAAGCTTCACAAATACCAGACCGATAAAAGGCACGATAGTTTAAATCATGCTATTTCTTTTAATGAAGTAAGTCTTCAGGATCTCGTTATAACCTTGTTCAACATCTGCATCAATCAACTGAATGTGATGCTGGGCGCACTTCAACGCTAACTGGTGCCGGTATTCTTTTAATGCCAGCTGGTAGCTATCGCGAATTTTGTTGGGATGCACACGCACCTCTGCACCTGTTTCAATATCTACAAAGTGGTGCGGGCGGTTGTCAAAGTTAAAATCAAGTTCGTGCTGTTTGCTGGTTACATTAAATATTACCACCTCGTGCTTTTTATATTTCAGGTGCTGGATAGCCGCGAAAAGCTGATGCATTTTTTCGGGATTGAGGCTATTCTCCAGCATATCGCTAAAAATGATCACCATAGATCGTTGATGGATCTCACCGGCAACATGGTGAAGCACCTGTGTAATATTGGTAGCGGTGTTTTGCTTAGGGTTTTCATAAGCCTTCTCCAACTCAGCATAAAGGCGGAACAAGTGTGTTGATGTTGACCTTGCCGGGCTCATCCAATCCATCTTATCAGAAAATAAGCACAGCCCAAATGCATCCCTCTGTTTTTTAAACAGGTACATCAGCGAAGCAATGGCATAAATAGAAAACTGCAGCTTATTGGTGCCATCTGCCGGGAAATTCATGCTGGATGAGGTATCCAGCAGTAAATAACAGCGCAGGTTGGTTTCTTCCTCAAATTGTTTTACAAAAAGTTTATCGGTACGGGCCAGCAGTTTCCAGTCTATGTTTTTCACCGACTCGCCATTGTTGTACAACCTGTGCTCGGCAAACTCAACCGAAAACCCATGAAACGGGCTCTGGTGCAAACCGGTTATAAACCCCTCTACCACCTGCCGGGCAAGCAGTTCAAGGTTGGCCAGTTGGCGGATGTGTTGATCGGTACTAAGCTGGGGCATAGTGCAAGATAGAGATAATCTGAACTCGAATTAAAGAATTTAGAGAATTAACAAAATTTAAAAACCTGCATTCTGCAAAATTCTTTAATTCCGAAAATTCGGGTTCAGACAGCTTTACAACCTTGTGCTTTACAATCTTGTATAAATAGCTGCCTGCAAAATGTGGTTAAAATAAGTAGCAGATGTTTGTTGCACAAATTGGTTAAGGTAGCCAAACTCTATATCAGCCTTTTTGTGCAAACGGTAACCAAAGGCCACGTATGCACGGTTTTGGTCGAAGAAGTGCTTGTTTACCTTGTGGTTGTTTTGCACATTAGCAAAAACCTCGTTCTGTAAACCCAGGAATGCGCCTTTATTGAATACGTCTGTTTTCTTTAGCGGTACAACGGCCCTTGCAAAATAACGCAGTCGCTGTGAAAAGTAATGATCATTTTTGGCGGTAGTATTGCCCAGGAAACGCTGCTCCAGCCTAAAGCGGTGCTGTAAAGTTGCCGCTTTACTTATTTTAGTATTGATGATAAGCTGCTCCCAGATCCGGCTTTCGGGCCTGAAGGTTTCTATACCATTAGCGTGGTTATTGGTAGCAATGTACGCATAACCCAAAGCAGCCATCTTATTTTTATCGAAATAATAATTTACTGAAGGACGCAGCAAAACGTTCTGCAAATAATCGTAATGGTTAGCCGAACGGAATTGCGCGTCAAACGACATCCCCCATTTATCAGAAAACTTTTGTGAGTGAAACAATGCTGCCCAGCCCGAAAAACGGTTATACTGAGCAAATAGCTTGCATGGAATTAGTACAATAACGAGCAGAAGAATAATTAATGCTTTTTTCATAAACATGTAAGTAGAGAACCGCTAAAGTAAAAAAACTATATTATTTCTCCTCCCAATCGCCCATTCGGAATGATTTAATTGATGAGCGCTCCTAATCTTTAAACTTTACCAGGTTCTTCCTGCCGATATCATATATTAAACGGAAAGCTTCCTGGTTACTGCTATAACCCGGGGTATTATGCAGACTAAACACAAACTGGCCCTTTAAGCCTTTGGCGATAAATGGAGTGTAGATAATATCTAAACGGTTATAGGTGCTTTTTTCATAAAACGCATCGCCAAAAAGGATACGGTGACCATCGCCTTTGTAAAACTCATCAAATAATGCAAAACGTTTGTAGCTTAAGTAGGCATTGGCAACAAAACCCTTAGGCTTTTGGAAACCATCTACGCCCCTTGTCCTTTCTAACGACAACATTCCACCAGCCTCTATACTTAACGAATCAAGAAAGGTCCTGTGGCTTAGGTCTGCACCAATTTTCACTTGCGCAGCGCCATTGTCCTGTATATGGTCGTTAGGGAGTAATATGGCAGCCCCTGCATCATGCAATAAAAAGAAATAATGCGATATGTAAAAAGGGCTTTTTAACGATGGCTGGTACTTACCCGAGAATCCGAACAGAAACTGCTCCCTATCCGTATTGGTTTGGCGGCTCACCCAGTCAATCCAAACGGTTTCGGTAACATGGCTGCTTTTAAAACGCGTTAATAGACCCTCCACATTTGGGCGAAAGTAGCGCAACGTATCATTTAACATCGCACGCGGGTAATCGGTCAGTAAGCCTTCCCGACTAAAAGCACCGGCATTAAAAAGCCAGTTTTTACCGGTATAGCTATAGTAGGCAACCGGGTTTACACGCACAAAAAACGGGTTGCCGCCAAACTCGTGAAGGGCATTGGCACCAAATATAAAATGGTTATTACTATCGATGTTAAAGCCAACATCTGCCGCAATACGTACTCCCGAATAGGTACGTGACCGGGCTACAAAGTCCTTGTATTCGCGGTTGTCAAAAAAGCCCATCCCGTTAAGGTGGAAATCAACATTTTGGGCGCTTGCCGCGACTCCGGTTACAATGGTAAGTATTAAGGCTAAGTATATTTTTCTGATCATGCTGTATCGGTATTATTCAACTATAAATTTTATTATGCGGCTATTCCTGCTGCCGGTAAAAGGCTCGGTACGCAGGGAAAAGAAGAGGTCGTATGTACCCTTTTCTTTAGGTGCCATGGCTGTTACTTTATACCCGGTGCTTTGGCCTTGTTGCAGGGCAATTTTATTAAAAGTGCTATCGGCAGTTTGTACATTTACCTGTGTGGTATGTGTAAAAAAGCAAGTTTCTAACACCACGGGGTGTTTATAGCCAACGTTGGTAAAATTAACCGCAAATGGATAAGGGTTAGTTATAGAAAGGTCAAATTCTACTTTTTGGCCCGGTTTAACGGTAATCATTTTTGGTTTCGTTTCAATTACTATTTTTTGATAGGTGCGGAAATCATTTACCCAACCACCATACCAGGTACCGGCTTCGTTTTGAATGGTATCGGTAACCACATCTTTGTTAAAATAATTTAGCACCAGGTAAACACGTTTGCGCTGCATACTATCCTCTATTGGCCAGATGCTGAACTGCGTACGGCGGTAATCACGGGCATCATAACTAAAGCCTTTTGTGGTGTTATTATAAAAATCGTACTTGCTTGGGTTTTGGAAGCCCTCGCTAAATACCACGTAGCTGTCTCCCGCTTTTTGCTTTACCTTGTGCGCCCAATCTTTAAAGCCGTAATAGCTGCGCAGCTGCAATGGCTTTTTTAATATGGCCGGGCCAAACATAATCCCTATCCTCAGCCCAACTATAAAAACGATGTTGATAATGGCTAAAATGCTAAGCCACTTATAAGGCTTGTTTTGTTTTGTAATGTAAATGAGCGAAAGCATTACCAACGGTACAAAAGCTATTAGGGTCCAATGGGCTTCTACCCCGCCCTTGATGGTATTTAGTAAAAAGAAGATAAACGTGCCCGCGGCATTTACCAAAAGCGTGCGCGTAAATACATCGCTAACGCGATTCCTAAAGGCCGCGTAAAAAACAAACCAGCCAATAAGCGGGCCGCCCATGGCCAGTTGAGTAGGAATGTAGTCGCCGGCACGGGCAAAGCTATAGTCCGAACCATTACGTTCAAACAAGTGGTATTTTACCGATGGGTAACCATGGCTAACCTGCCACCATATATGTGGTATAAACAACACTACTGCACCCAATACGATAAACCAAAACGACCGCCGTTTTAACAGCGATATATTTGATGCAAGGGTAAATAAGATAAGCAATACCCCATGGTATTTACTATAAAGTAGGCAAGCAATAATAAGCGCTAATAGCAGGGCGTATTTTAAATGATCATCATCCAGGTACTTTTTATATACATAATAGAATAGCACTGTAAATAAAAACAGCGGCACATCAGGCGTGGTGGTAAACCCATAAATATGAAAAATGAACAACCCGGACACCAACAGGATAAACCATTTCGCTTTTACGCCGTACGCTTTAACCATCAGCCACATCACATAAATGCAAATGCTGTTACTTATTATAGTTAGTATGCGTGTACCAAATTCGTTATGAAATAAGCTGTAACCTGTTTTGATAAACAAGGCCACCATGGGCGGGTGGTCAAAATAGCCCCAATCTAAAAAACGTGAATAAAGCCAATAGTAGGCCTCGTCGGCATGGATCTCTAAAGTGCAGGCTTGTATAACATTAAGCAGTGTCCAGCATAGTATAAAGTACCATATTGGCTTGTTAGACTGCGTTTGATAAGTTGCTGTAGTTGCCTGCATTGTTGCAAAGGTAAATAAAAGCGGCAAGCACCATAACGCATAATAGATACATGTTTTATATTTGAAGTATGATAGATAAACAATTAGACATTTTACGCCAACCCCGCCTTAAAATAATAGAGACACTTAACGCCTTTAGTTTGGATCAACTGAATAAAATACCCGCAGGTTTTAACAACAACATTGTATGGAACCTTGGGCACATGATAGCCGCTCAGCAAGGCATTTGCTACAAACGCACCGGGTTAAATACATGGGTAAACGATGATTTTTTTGATGCATATAAACCCGACAGTAAGCCTGAAGTACCTGTTAGCCAGGAAGAATTTGATGAAATAAAAAACCTGTTAACAACCAGTATAGACCAATTGGAGCACGATTATAAAAACGGCATTTTTGTAAACTATCCCACCTGGACTACCCGCTACGGTGTGCAAATGAGCAATATTGATGAGGCGATAGCTTTCCTGCCATTTCACGAGGGGTTACATATTGGGTATATAATGGCGATGAGGAAGCTGGTGTAGGAACTTTAAAGGGACAATATTACGGCTTGAAGATCGGGTAACCTTTTAAAACCTTTATCCATAGTAAACAATGGCAGATCATAGTACATTGCCGTGGCAGCAATTATGGCATCGGGCAATTTTATTTTTGTATTAGATCTGATGTCGATGGTGAGTTCCTTAATTGCAGGTTCAATATCGACGATATGGCACTTGGATAAGAAGTCCTTTATTAATTTTTTGTCTGTAATAGACAGTCCCGAAAAACTTAGAACTTCTATTTCGGATACAATAGAAACAAAAAGATTTCGGCCTTCTATCAATTCCTGCACCTCACTTACACCGTTAAATAAGTTTATTATTAAGGATGTATCAATTACAATGCTATCTCCACTCATCGCGGATCTTTAACTGATAGGCCAACCCATCTTCGCCAAATTTTACTTTCCCAAAGTACTTACCAAGGTCAATTGGTTTCTTTTTATTAGGAAGCTTGGTAAGTGCTTTGTCCAGTTCGCTACGGGTAGTGGTTTTGTTTATCTCAATTACTTTGCCCATACACAAATATATTCAATATACTTTTAACAAAAAAGCCCTCCGATAAATCGGAAGGCATTGATATTTTTAAGATGTAACAACTTTTAAAAAGTTGTCAAATCTGTTTTATACTCCTAATAACAATCTTGCAGGGTCTTCCAACAACTGTTTAACCCTTACCAGGAAGCTTACCGATTCGCGACCGTCAATGATGCGGTGATCGTATGAAAGGGCAAGGTACATCATCGGGCGGATAACCACTTGTCCGTTTACGGCAACCGGGCGCTCAATAATGTTGTGCATGCCCAAAATAGCCGATTGCGGAGAGTTAATAATTGGTGTAGACATCATGGAACCAAACACACCACCGTTGGTAATGGTGAAGGTACCGCCGGTCATCTCTTCTAAAGTTAGTTTGCTCTCGCGGGCTTTACCTGCTAAAACAACAATGGCTTTTTCAATTTCGGCAAGGCTCATGCTCTCCGCATTGCGGATAACAGGTACCACCAAACCTTTTGGTGCAGATACCGCTATAGAGATATCGGCAAAGTTGCTGTAAACCACTTCTTCACCTTCTATACGTGCACCAACAGCAGGCCACTCTTTAAGCGCCTCTGTAACGGCTTTAGTAAAAAACGACATAAAGCCTAAGCCAACACCGTGTTTTTCTTTAAATTTATCTTTGTATTTGCTACGTAGTTCCATAATCGGCTGCATATCTACTTCGTTAAAAGTAGTAAGCATGGCGGTCTCGTTTTTAACGGCTACCAAACGCTTGGCAACTGTTTTACGTAACGACGACATTTTTTCCCTACGGTCGCTTCTTGGGCCTTGCGGCGCAGAAGGTACAGCTGGCGCAGTGGCAAGCTTTGGACTTTCGGCTTTTGGCTTTTGGCTTTCTGCCTGCGCATTAAGCGCGTCACCTTTTGTAATGCGGCCGTCAACACCTGTACCGGTTACTGATGCAGTATCAACACCTTTTTCGGCCAATATTTTGGCAGCTGCAGGTGAAGGTGTACCCGATGCATATGTAGTGCCTTTTGATGGGGCAGCTTGCGGCGACTCATTTACCTGATCGGCAACAGCCGGGGTAACCGGTGTAGTTGCAGCAGGGGCGGCAGCACCGCCACCTTCAATTGTACAAACAACCGCGCCAATGGCAAGTGTATCGCCTTCTTTGGCTATCGTTTTTAATGTACCTGCTTTTTCGGCAGTAAGTTCAAAAGTGGCCTTGTCTGATTCAAGTTCGGCAATAGCTTCGTCCATTTCAACGGCATCGCCATCTTTTTTCATCCAGCGTGATAAAGTCACCTCGGTGATGGATTCGCCTACCGGTGGTACTTTTATTTCTAAAGATGATGCAGGTGCAGACGTAGCTGATACGCTTTGATCAGGTGCGGGTGCGTAACCATTTGCAGGTACCTCAGGGCTCACGGCAGTTCCGGGCTCTTCGGTTTTAGCAGTAACGGGTGCGGCAGGTGCTTTATCCGCAGTTACAGCAGGCGCAGCGCCGCCGTCTTCAATACTGGCTACTACAGCGCCAATAGCTAATGTATCGCCTTCGGCTGCAACAATTTTTAAAGTCCCGGCTTTTTCAGCGGTAAGCTCAAAAGTTGCCTTGTCTGATTCCAACTCGGCTATTACTTCGTCCATTTCTACCTGGTCGCCATCCCTTTTTTTCCAGGCTGACAATGTTACTTCGGTAATGGATTCGCCCACAGGCGGAACTTTTATTTCTAAACTCATATTGTAAGTAGTTGTAGTTTTTTTATTGTTAGAATGTTGAAACGTTAGAAAGTTGAAATGTTGCAAGTAAATAACTTTTAAACCATACAACGTTTCAAACTTTAAACTTTAATATCAATCCGCACCGGCATTAGCCATTTTCTCTGTTGTTTTTTTAATGGTTTCTTTAACCGCTTTGCCTGCAGGCGCTTCAAACGCTTTTGATACTATGTGAAGTTGCTGCGCCGCATGTTGTTTTGCAAAACCTGTTGCAGTACTGCTGCCTTCTAACCTAGAGATAACATTCAGGTTCATCACCTTATCGTTATGGAACTTGCGGCAAATGTACGGCCATGCCCCCATGTTTTCCGGCTCTTCCTGCACCCAGATAAACTCGGTAGCCTTATCGTATTTAGCTTTAATTTTAAGGATCTGCTGCACAGGTGTTGGGTATAACTGTTCAACACGTACTATGGCAACATCCTTACGTTTGTCGGCTTGTTGTTTCTCTAATAAGTCGTAATAAACTTTACCAGTACAAAGCAGTACACGTTTCACCTTTTTAGGGTCAACAAAGGTATCATCAATTAATTCATGGAATTTCCCGTCAGTAAAATCAGCCAAAGGCGATACACAGTTAGGGCTGCGTAACAAGCTCTTTGGTGTGAAGATGATCAACGGTTTACGGAAACTGCGTTTCATCTGCCTCCTTAATATATGGAAGAAGTTTGCAGGCGTTGTACAGTTAGCTACCTGTATATTATCATCAGCGCAAAGCTCTAAAAAGCGCTCAACACGTGCCGATGAATGTTCAGGGCCCTGGCCTTCGTAACCATGTGGCAATAACATTACCAAACCATTGCCACGTTGCCATTTAGTTTCGGCACTGGCAATATATTGGTCAACAATGATCTGTGCTCCATTAAAGAAATCGCCAAACTGGGCTTCCCAAATAGTTAAAGCATTGGGATTAGCCAAGGCATAACCATATTCGAAACCTAAAACGCCATACTCAGAAAGCAGGGAATTGAATATGCTTAGTTTTGCTTTGGTATCAATGGTTTCCAGTGGAGTGTATTCATTCTCAGAATCGGCCAGGGTTAATACCGCGTGGCGGTGCGAGAAGGTACCGCGTTTAACATCCTCACCGCTTAACCTTACCGGGAAACCATCTTTTAATAGTGTACCGTAGGCAAGCAATTCGCCCATTGCCCAATCGAATACGCCGGTTTTGTTAACCATGGCGTTACGATCCTGGAACAGTTTTTCAATCTTCTTAAAAAATTGTTTATCAGTTGGCAGGGTGGTTATTTTATTACCTATTTCGGTAATGGTTTCTTTTGGTACCGATGTATCAACCGCGCTGATCAGTTCGCTGTGGTTAGCTAAATGTAAGCCGCTCCACGCGCCCTCAAACATCGGGATGGTATCAGTAAACCTGTCTGATGCTTTTGCATCGTCAAGCATTTTCTGCAATTCGCCACGGAAATCCTTTTCCAGCGTTTTTACATAATTGTCATCTATGGTGCCCTCGGTTATTAATTTTTTGCTGTAGATCTGCAGCGGGTTAGGGTGCGCCTCAATAGCTTTGTATAATACCGGCTGGGTAAATTTAGGCTCATCGGCCTCGTTATGGCCATAACGGCGATAACAAAGTATATCAATAAATACATCCTCGTTAAATACCTGGCGGTATTCCATTGCAAGGTTAACTACATAAACCAATGCCTCAACATCATCTCCATTTACGTGGAAAACGGGCGAAAGCACTGTTTTTGCAACATCTGTACAATAAGTGCTTGAGCGGGCATCTTTATAGTTGGTGGTAAAACCTATCTGGTTATTTATTACCAGGTGAATGGTACCACCGGTGCGGTAACCATCAAGTTTTTCCATCTGTAAAACCTCGTAAACAATTCCTTGCCCGGCTACAGATGCATCACCATGTATTAATATAGGGGCGATCTTTGAATGATCGCCGTTGTATTTAAAATCAATTTTTGAACGGGTTATACCTTCAACAACCGGGTCTACCGCCTCCAGGTGCGATGGATTTGGACAAAGGCTAAGGTGAACTTTCTTGCCTTGTTTAGTCTCGATATCTGTTGAGTAACCCAGGTGATATTTTACGTCGCCACCAAAAGGAGATTCCGAATCAAAGTTTTTGCCTTCAAATTCGGTGAACACTTCCTGGTAGGTTTTCTCCATTATATTGGTAAGCACGTTTAAACGGCCGCGGTGGGCCATACCAATAATAAATTCTTCTAAACCCAGTTCAGATCCTTTTTTGATAACCGAATCAAGCGCAGGAATAAGCGCTTCGGCACCTTCTAAAGAGAAACGTTTTTGACCCAGGAATTTTGTTCCTAAAAAATTTTCAAAAACAACTGCCTCATTCAATTTGGCAAGCATTTGCTTTTTCTCGTCGGCTGTAAAGCTTGGCGTATTGCGTTTGCTCTCCATCCTGTCCTCAAACCACTTTAATTTTATAGGGTTGCGGATGTAAGTATACTCGGCACCAATTGCCTGGCAATAAGTATGCTCCAACAAATCGCGAATGTCACGTAATTTGGCGGGACCTAAACCAACTTCAACACCTGCATTAAATACGGTGTCCATGTCGGCTTCGCTTAAACCAAAAGTTTCAAGCTCTTTACCCGGAAAATATTTGCGGCGTTCGCGTACGGGGTTTGTTTTAGTAAATAAATGGCCGCGTGTACGGTAACCATTTATCATGTTCATCACATTGATCTCTTTTAGCAAATTTTCGGGCGTGGCAACTGCTGCGGCAGGTGCGGCCTGGTTATCTTTACCAAAATCAAAGCCTTCAAAAAACTTTTGCCAGCCAAAATCCACCGCTTCGGGGTCTTGTTTGTAAGTTTCGTAAAGTGTGTCAATGTAAGCGGCGTTAGCGCTGTTTATATAATTTAGGCGATCCATGAGAAACCAATGTTGTGAAACGGTAGCAAAATTAAGCATAATACATTCAAATGCTGAAATAATATGCAATTAGTTTGTGATAAATACATCAAAAGAAACCAACCGGTATGTTTTGAACCTGAATGAAGGAATATCCTATGAAATTCGCTTGCGCAACTCTTAAGAAATATACCTCATTGGTAAAACAACTGAGATTCTTTTTTATAATTCATCACATTATAGACGAATTATACAGCTGATTGTTGCGTAATATGCCTGTAATATTAAACTTTGTCGGCAGGCACCGTGGCAGGGAGCCATGTATTTATATAATCGCTTTTGCTATCTAGTTGATCGGTGGGTTTGGCAGCATTAAAGAAACGGTTGCTTTTAGTATCGTTACCAACACCGGCAACAAATGCCCAGTTACCCCAATTACTTGCGGGAGAATAATCTATCAGCTTTTCCTCAAAATACAGGGCGCCTTTTGTCCAGTCAACTTGCAACTCTTTAGTAAGATAATTAGCTACGGCCTGCCTGCTGTAATTAGTGATGTAGCCTGTAGCATTTAGCTGATGCATGGCGGCATCTATAAAAGGCACGCCTGTTTCACCATTTTTCCATTGTTCAAATAATTCGTCCTGGTTATCGGCGGTTTCGGGCACATCGCCAAAACCTTCGGACCGGAAGAATTTTTGTCCATGCTTTTTAAACATAAACCGGAAGTAATCCCTCCACAAAAGCTCCAGCATTATGGGGTCGGTATTGGGCAAGTGGTGGTCGCGGTGATAATTAACCACTTCCCAATAAACCTGCCTTGGCGAAATGCAGCCCACAGCAAGCCAGGGGCCTAAACCGGATGAATTGCAGGCAGCACTACGCACAGTCTTACCCTGGTTTTGTATGCAGTTCTCTAAATAAGTATGTAACTGCTTTAAAGCCGCTGTTTCGCCGCCTGTAAATTTCTCTTCGGCACGGGCATCATCAATAGGTTCGGGGACACCCAAATCGGCAAGGGTGGGTATTTCGCCGGCATCGGCAATTTCAGGTACAATTATTTGCTCGGGGCTAATAACGCTTGGCCTAACCGTGCTATCGCGCTCTACCTTTTTTTTAAAGGTTACAAAACTATCGGGAATATCTTTTATGGGGAACGGTAGGTCCTCCTTGTGGTACATGGTATGCCCTATGAAATGTTTAAGATTAAGCTTCATTTTCCATAAGGCCCCCTCAACCCTTTCAGAAACATCGGTTTCATCGGGTGCTACTTCGCGGTGATGATAAACTTCGCTTACCTGGTATTGTTCTGCTAATTGGGTAAGTACCTCTGCAGGGTCGCCGGTTCTTATCAGCAGATCTGCACCAAACGCTTGTAGATTCTTTCTCAGATCGGCAACTGCCTCTAAAAGGAAACGCGCACGAAAACTTCCGGTTTTGAGCGCTCCTGAACCACTGGTTTTAAAGTAGAATGGATCAAAAACATATACCGGCAATACTTTATCAGCCCTGCGTACAGCTTCAGATAATATTTCATTATCGTGTATGCGCAGATCATTTCTAAACCAAACCAGTATAACTTTATCACTCATATGAACATCTAATCTAAACTTATTTAGATTAATTACAAAAATGGTAATTATTTATTTCCCTTGCACCGTTCGCTGCAATATTTGACATCGCCCCAACATTTTGCCCATTTCTTACGCCAGGTAAATGGCCTTTTGCACACCGGGCAAAGTTTTGTCGGGAGATTTTCTTTAAGTATTCGCGCCATATTATTTTTATAACAAACAGCACCGCTTGGTGTTATGTGATGTATGAGTTTAAAAAATAAAAACATCCTTATTGTAGGTGGCAGTAGTGGCATAGGCCTGGCATTAATAAAGCACCTGGCCATACAAGAGGCAAATATATTTAATGTATCGCGTAATAGCGCTACCGATTGGCCGGAAGGTGTTAACCATATACAAGCCGATATATTAAGTGATTTAAGCGCTGTTGAAGATCAGCTTCCGCAAGTTATACATGGCTTGGTTTACTCGGTTGGCAGCATCAACCTAAAACCCTTTCAACGCTTAACACAGGATGATTTTTTAAACGATTTTAAACTAAACGTGCTTGGTGCAGCGGAGATGATCCGCTTAAGCCTTAAAGCTTTAAAGAATGCAGGGGGCGCAAGTATTGTGCTGTACAGCTCGGTAGCGGCAAAAGCCGGTATGCCGTTTCATGCTAGTATAGCGGCAGCTAAAGGCGCAGTAGAAGGCTTAACATTGTCATTGGCCGCAGAGCTGTCTTCCAACCAAATAAGGGTAAACGCTATTGCACCATCATTAACAGACACACCACTTGCCGGCAACTTATTAAGTACCCCGGACAAACGCGAAGCATCTGCTAAGAGGCACCCGCTTGGTAAAATAGGTACGCCTGATGATATTGCCCTTGCCACCCAGTTTTTATTGAGCGACCATAGCGGCTGGTTAACCGGCCAGATCATTGGTATAGATGGCGGGCTGGGTAACTTAAGGCCTTTGTAAAATAAGGTTGTAAACCAGCCGTTTAATTATAGATAGCAATGACAAATAGGATTAGGATTATACTTAATTTTATGCATTAAAACACAATAGTATGGCAACGAGCGAGAGTATCCAAAAAGCGTATATTGATTATGTATTGACCGAAGGCCAGCAGCCAAAATCGGTTTATGTATTTGCTAAGACAAACGAAATGGCCGAAGAAGAATTTTACCGTTTCTTTGGTTCTTTTGATGCTGTTGAACAAAGCGTATGGGCCGATATGGTGCTTAAAACTTTAAGCGAAGTGCGCGCGCAAGAAATTTGGTCGCAATATTCATCACGGGAGAAAGCGTTATCATTCTTTTACAGCTTTTTTGAGTTATTAAAAAGCAACCGCAGCTTTGCTGTTTATAGCATTAATAAGCACCGCAGTTTGGGTACGCCCAAGGTACTAGAGCCTGCTAAAGAGATCTTCGGAAACTTTGCAGAGACAATTTTAAACGAGGGTATAGAAACCCAGGAATTAACCGACCGTAAATTTTTTAGTAAACGCTATAAAGATGCGCTTTGGGTACAGTTTGGTTTTGTACTTAATTTTTGGATAAACGATACTTCTGCCGGTTTTGAGAGAACGGATGAGGCGATAGAGAAAGGTGTAAACGTTACGTTTGATCTATTCCAGCGTTCGCCGATCGATAACCTGTTTGAGTACGGGAAGTTCCTGGCTAAAAACGGTGGATTAAAGGAAAAAATGGGTTTTTAGACTTCTCCCAACCCTCTCCCAATGAGAGGGCTTATAATATAAATGATCGATAACAAAGACAAAGCCTCTCCGCTAACCAGCATGGGAAATTTAGAAGAGGCTTCCGCCATATTTGATATGGATGGCACTTTAATAGATAATACACCTTATCACTACCAGGCATGGCAGCAACTTTTTAAAAAGTATGGCATGCCCGAGCTAAGCAGGGAAACTTACCTCACCAGTATTAGCGGCGTACCAATTTTAAATACGCTTAAGAAGTATTTTGGAGAGGATACCAATGAGTCCAAGTTGAAGGAACTGGTAAAGGAAAAAAAGGATTTTTACGAGCGCGCTTTTAAGCCTTTTCTGCGACCCGTAAACGGACTAGAAACGTTTTTAAACGACCTTAAAAGTGCCGGGGTTAAAATCGCGCTCGCAACCTCTTCAAATATGGAAGATGTAGATTTTATTTTTGATGCGATACCTATCCGCCAATATTTTGATGCCATAATTATTGGCAGTATGGTAAGTCAGCCTAAACCATCACCACAAATATTTTTAAAGGCGGCAGAGGAATTAAATACACGCCCCAAAAATTGCGTGGTGTTTGAAGATTCTATTTCCGGGCTAAAGGCCGGGCAAAACGCGGGTATGAAAGTTATAGGCATAACCACCGCACACCCCGTAGAAACCGTTACCAAACTGGCCAATTTGGTAATTAATGATTATGCCGACATCGATCTGCATAAAATGGCCGCATTACTTGATCTGATACAATATGAGCGATAATACATCGAACGAACAAAACAGCATCCCTACCAGTAAGGTTGAGCGCAGTGCAAAGTTTGTAAAAACAGGCTTTAAAATTGGCGGCAATTATATTAAGCATTATTCTAAAAAGCTTTTTAACCCCGATATGGATAAATCGCTGTTAAATGAGGATAATGCTACCGATATCTATCAATCATTAAGCGAACTGAAAGGCAGTGCCCTTAAGGTAGCGCAAATGCTAAGCATGGACAAAAACCTGCTGCCGCAAGCTTATGTAGATAAATTTACGCAATCGCAATATAATGCCCCCCCTTTATCGGGACCACTGATTGTACAAACGTTTAAGAAATACTTTGGCAAAAACCCCGATCAGATCTACGATAAATTTAACATCCGCTCTACAAATGCGGCATCTATAGGCCAGGTGCACCAGGCAGAACTAAACGGCAAAAAACTAGCGGTTAAAATACAATACCCGGGCGTAGGCGATTCTATTTCATCCGACCTAAAACTGGTAAAACCCTTTGCCTTCAGGATGCTGGGTATGAGCGAAAAGGAACTTGACGTTTACATGCGCGAAGTTGAAGAACGCCTTTTAGAAGAAACCGATTATGAACTGGAAGTACGCCGATCGATAGAGTTTTCTATCGCCTGCAAAAACCTTAACAATGTGGTTTTCCCGGGATACTATCCCGACCTTTCAAGCAAGCGCATCATTACTATGGATTGGCTGGAAGGGCTTCACCTTAAAGAGTTTTTAGCCACCAACCCATCGCAACAACTACGGGACCAGATTGGCCAGGCGCTTTGGGATTTTTATAATTACCAGCAACATGAATTAAGGGCCGTGCATGCCGACCCCCACCCCGGCAACTTTTTGATAACGCCCGAGGGCAAATTGGGTTGTATTGATTTTGGCTGTATTAAAGTAATGCCCGATGATTTTTATTACCCCTTTTTCTCGCTAACGTCAACAGACTTGTTTGATAATAAAGAAGAAACTATCAATGCCTTCCGTAAGCTGGAAATGATATTACCAAACGACACGCCGACGCAGATAGAATTTTATTACACCATGTTTAAGCAGATGATAAGCCTGTTTGCCAAGCCGTATATTACGGATACATTCGATTTTGGCAAGAAAGAGTTTTTTGACGACCTGTTTGGCTTTGGAGAAAAAGTTGCCAAAATGCCAGAGTTTAAACAAGCGCGTGGTGTAAAACATTTCATATATGTAAACCGCACCAACTTTGGCTTATACAATATTTTGCACGAACTACAGGCAAATGTAAATACAGCTACTTACAAGCCACATGTTGAAGAAGTAGCCGGGTAGACTATATAAACCTAATTACCAAAGCAAGCGAAAGGCAGGCAGTAGATGCCCACGCGATATTAGCGCGAAAATACCAGGCTTCGATATCATTTACGCGGCCTGTGCCTATGTATGAGTTTGAACGATGGCGGCAATACGCACCTAAAGCTATAAGCAAAAAAAACACAACGCAAAAGAAGCAAATAATTAATCGTTGAAAATCTTGTGTTAGCATATTTTAGTTTTAGATACCCTCCTGGGTACCTATACGGGAAACATCAGTTAATGGTTACGCATATGCTAAGTAAACAGGAGGGTAAAATTTAACACAATGAGGAATTAGCACCCTTAATCTTCGATAATAAATAACACTCCCATTATTATCGACATTATAATAGCTATTGCACAACTTACAGACGCCTTAATGGACCATGCCTGTATATCTGGCACCCTGCCACTGCCTAAATAAGACTTATACTTACCACGGCTATATATACCAAAGATTAGGCTACATATAATAATAAATATAAGAAAACAACTTACAACCAATTTTAAATTCCGAATTAACATTAATTTAATATATCCTCGGTTATATTAACGATAATTGACTTCAAATAGATTTCTGATCAACTGTAATTTTAAATGAAAATAACTAAATTACGCTATAACCTCGTGGGTGGGTGATTACTAGCTAAAGACAGTTTAATTATTGCATAATAAAGGATGTTACGGCTCCAAGTACTAAAATAAAGGTTGCTATCCAGCTTAAGGTGGATTTCATGGACCAGATTTCAACGTCTGTTAACCTGCCCGTATGTGCAAAAGCCTTTGCCCGGTTACGGCAATAAACAGCGTAAGCTGCTAATAATAAAATGATTGTAGCGGTACTAAAAATAATAATTAATTGAAAAGTTTGAGTAAACATAATACAAAGTCTTAATGTGTAGTTAACATATATAGACTATAAATGTTTACAAGGTTTAATTATTTTTTTGAAGTTAATAAATTTGTTACAAACGTAATTTACCAAATTACATTTCGAGCATATTAAATTATGTGGAATTTTGTACAATTCCTTTTAAAACACCCTGACTATAACATTGTTGAATATAAATGAAAGTATTACTTGCAGGTGCTAACGGGTATATAGGTACCCGCCTTATCCCAGTTTTATTGGGTAAAGGCCATACAGTTGTTTGCCTTGTACGCGATAAACGCCGTTTTCATGAACAGAACGATTATAGCGATAAAGTTACGCTGCTTACCGGTGACCTGCTGAAAGAAGAAAGTATAGAAACCTTTCCGGATGATATCGATGCTGCCTATTACCTTGTACATTCAATGGTCGAATCTGATGATTTTGCAACATTGGAGGCCTTATCTGCGCATAATTTTACACAAGCCATTAATAAAACAAACTGCAGGCAGGTAATTTATTTGAGTGGAATTACTAACGATGACAACCTTTCCAGCCATTTACTATCGCGTAGGCATGTAGAAGATGTTTTGCGCGAAGCAAAAGCGGCTGTAACGGTGCTAAGGGCAGCCATAATTATTGGTTCGGGCAGTTCATCGTTCGAGATCATACGTGACCTTACAGAAAAACTCCCCGTTATGACTGTGCCACGCTGGGTAAACACCAAATGCCAGCCCATCGCTATCCGCGATGTATTAGGTTACCTGGAGGGGGTGCTTTTAAACGATGCGTCATTTAATAAAACCTTTGACATTGGCGGGCCCGATGTGCTTACATTTAAACAGATGATGCTTACCTATGCTAAAGTGCGCAAGCTTAAGCGTTATATTATAATTATCCCGTTTCTATCACCCAAGATCTCGTCATACTGGTTATACTTTGTAACATCTACCAGCTACTCGCTTGCACAAAGCCTGGTAGATAGCATGAAGAACGAAACCATTATGATAAACCATGATATTGATAATATTGTTAAACGCCAATGCCTTACATATGAAGAAGCGTTAAAACTTGCATTCAATAAAATAGAGCAAAATTCAATAGTAAGCAGCTGGAAAGATGCGTTGAACAACGGCTACCTTACCTCGGGCTTTATGGACCAGATTAAAGTACCGCAGAACGGCACGCTCGAATACAAGGTAAAACAACCCTTTAAGCGCAATAGCGCCGAGGTGCTTAAAAATATTATGGCCATTGGCGGTAACCGCGGCTGGTACTATTGGGACTGGATCTGGAGCATCCGTGGTTTTTTAGATAAGCTGTTTGGCGGCGTAGGGTTAAGACGCGGGCGTACCAGTAACATTACTATTTCGCCCGGCGATGCAATAGATTTTTGGCGGGTACTACTTGCCGATAAAATCAATAACCGCCTGCTGTTATACGCCGAAATGAAACTTCCCGGCGAGGCCTGGCTTGAGTTTAAAATTATAGAACGCCACAACCAAACTTTTTTGAGCCAGGTTGCTACCTTTAGACCCAGGGGATTGTGGGGAAGGCTTTATTGGTATATTATGTGGCCGTTCCACCTGTTTATATTTAAAGGGATGGCAAAACGCATAACAAATTTTGAAGAAAGCTGATGGTTCATGGATGATGGTTCATAACAAGAATATCGAACACTGAATTTTGAGTGATAAATAATAAAGTAAGTTATTAGAAATTGGGTTTCATTATTCGATATTAATACAAGTAATAAAATGTCTAAAAAAAACATCCTCATAACCGGCGGCTCGGGCCTATTGGGCCGCGAACTAACCAAAGCGCTTTTAGCACTTGGCCATACGGTAAGCCATTTAAGCCGCAGTACAGGTAAAGACCCACATGTAAAAACCTTTTTGTGGAATGTAGCTAAAGGCCAGATAGACCCGCATTGCATAGATGGTGTTGATACTATTATACACCTGGCGGGTGCCGGCATTGCCGATAAACGCTGGACGGATAACCGCAAACGGGAAATAGTAGAAAGTCGCACAAAATCAATAGCCCTTATTTATGGGTTGATGAAAGATAAGGCACACAAAGTGCACTCGGTAATTTCCGCATCCGGCATCAACTATTATGGCGGCAACCGTGGTGATGAACTACTAACTGAGGATAACCCTCCCGAAAATGACTTTATAGGAAACTGTTGTGTAGCCTGGGAAAAAGCAGTTGACGAAGGCAAACAGTTTGATCTCAGGATCCTTAAATTCCGTACGGGTGTTGTTTTAACTAAAAAAGGTGGCGCTTTGCCACAGCTTGCCCTGCCTGTAAAACTGGCTATAGGTTCGCCCTTAGGTACAGGTAAACAATGGATACCATGGATCCATCACAACGATGTTATTGACATGTATTTGTTTGGATTGGAGAACGAACAACTTACCGGCGTTTACAACATGGTTGCACCACTGCCCGTCACCAATACAAACATGACCATAGCTGTTGCCCAACAGTTACACCGCCCGCTTTGGGCGCCAAATGTGCCGGCCTTTTTAATAAAAATACTTTTTGGCGAAATGGCAAGCCTGGTATTAGGCAGTACAAAAGCATCATCACAAAAAATTGAGGATGCCGGTTTTAAATTTAAGTACCCGGATATAACCGGGGCTTTAAAAGAAATTTATGGATAAAAATACCCCGATAAGTATTTTTTGGTTTCGCCGCGATTTGCGGGTAGAAGATAATGCCGGCTTGTACCATGCCCTTAAAAGTGGCAATCCGGTTTTGCCGCTTTTTATTTTTGACAAAGATATACTGGATAAACTGGTAGATAAAGATGACGCCCGGGTAAGCTTTATCTACAAAGCCATTAAAGAGCTTGATGAAGATTGCCGTAAACACGATAGCGGCCTATTGGTAATATACAACAAAGCCGAACAGGCTTGGAAAAAGATCATTGAAGAATATAATGTAGCTGCGGTTTATACCAACCATGATTATGAGCCCGCATATGCCAAAGACCGCGATAGTAACATTAAAGAACTACTTGCCAAACATAATATAGAATTTAAAACTTATAAAGACCAGGTAATTTTCGAGAAGGACGAAGTGACCAAGGATGATGGCAAACCTTACACCGTTTACACACCTTATAAAAACAAGTGGTATCAAAAGATAAAGCCATTTTATTTGAAGGCTTACCCGTCTGCAAAGTACCTTACTAACCTGCTTAAATTCAATGCGCCCCCCTTACCCACTTTAAAAGAGATGGGGTTTGTGAAAAGCGAAATAGATTACCCCGAAAAAGAATATGACAGGGTAATTGAAGATTACGCCAAAAACAGGGATTTCCCGGCGATAACCGGCACTTCTCATGTTGGTGTACACTTGCGTTTTGGTACGGTAAGCATCAGGCGCTGTGCCCGCGATGCTTATAAAGCGAACGAAAAAACCTGGCTTAATGAACTGATATGGCGAGAGTTTTATATGATGATCCTCCATCATTTCCCACAAACGATGAATAAGGCGTTTAGGCCCGAGTACGACCGTATTAAGTGGATAAACAACGAAACCGAATTTGAAGCCTGGTGCCAGGGTAAAACGGGCTTCCCGCTGGTAGATGCAGGTATGCGCGAGTTAAATGCCACCGGCTACATGCATAACCGTGTGCGTATGGTTGTAGCCAGTTTTTTAAGTAAGGACCTGCTGATAGACTGGCGTTGGGGCGAAGGCTATTTTGCCCGTAAATTATTAGATTATGAAATGGCCAGCAATGTTGGTGGCTGGCAATGGGCGGCTGGCAGCGGTACCGATGCGGCACCTTACTTCAGGATCTTTAACCCGGATAGTCAGCTGAAAAAGTTTGACCCTAAATTAGAATATATAAAAAAATGGGTTCCGGAATATGCCGACTTCAGCAAGTATCCAAAACCCATTGTTGACCACGCTTTTGCGCGTGACAGATGTTTAAAATCGTTTAAAACTGCACTTAGTAAATAGCGACGAAAGTTTTATTCCACCTTAGTTATCGTAAACTCGAACCTAAGCACAGAATTTGCCGGTATAGAAGTTTGCGGTGTTGTGCCGTAACCCAATGCCGATGGTACAAATATTGATATTTGGGTACCTGTCACAGCATGTTTTGTTAATGCCTCACGTACACCGTCAATTAAATTAAATGGTGTTAAAGTAGTAGCTGTAGTAGCCGCGGAATTGTCAAACACAAAACCGTTTAGTAATGCACCCGCATAATTGGTTGTAACTGTAGAAAACTCATTTATTTCTTCCACAGGCCCTGTACCCGGAGTGTTAACTTTATACCAGTAATGGGCTGTAGCATTAACTCCAGATGAGTCTTTTTGGAAACCTGTTAAGTTATTTGCGGTCATGTAATTTTTAATCACCAAGTCGTCATAAGCGTTTTGATTGCTAATTACATGTATATAATAATCAAGGCTTTGGTTACCTGCAATACGTGAATTAACGTTGGTGATGCTACCCGATCCAAAACCGTTTACGCCGTAAGCCAAACGCGATGGTATCAGCACACGCATGCTACCACCTTTATATTTAAGCAGGTTATGTATGGCTAATTGTAAACCCTTGGGTAAATTAGCAGCACTTAAGCGCCCTAAAAATTCGTTCATATGGTTATTTATGGTATCAGATGATACATATTTACCGTCAACTGATTTTAAGGTATAAACCAGTGATACCTTATCTGAATATTTTAACGAATCTCCACTACCGGGAGTTAGTATTTTGTAATACATACCGGTGGTACCTGTACCATCTTTTGTAGTATCGGCCTTAAAATCATTTAAGCCATTTGCACTTATATAAGCTTCAATCTGCTGTTTATCAAATTCCCTGATGTCCGGTTGGTTATCAAGTTTTTTACAAGCACTGAGGGCTACAACGGTTATTAATAAAAAAGTAAAGATCTTTTGTTTCATCTAAAGTTAGTTCGTTACATCTAAAAGTTCAATCTCAAAATCAACCACACTATTGGCGGGCAATTTAATCTCCGGCTGGTCATAAGGCCCATAAGCATAACGGGATGCCGCTATAATACGGATCTTACCGCCTTTTTTCGCGTAAGGTATACCCAGCTGCCAGGCCCTTAAAACCTCACCTAGCGTAAATGACGGGTGGAAGTTGTTACTTTGGGCAAATACTTCGCCTGTTGTAAGTATCCTGCTCGTATAATCTATCGTTATCCGGGTAGAATTTGTAAATATCGCATTACCAGTTCCGGCCCTTTCTTCCACATAATAAACACCGGTTTTAATTCCTGCGCTGTCAACCTGTTTTATTTTGGCGCTCAATCCCGGTGTAGCGGCAATATAATCCTGAATGATCTGCTCATCTTTTGCTGCCTGTGTCCTTTCATCAGCCAACGAGTCGTAACCCTTTTGGCAGGAAGTAAAACACACTACACATAAAAGTAATATCAGCAGTACCCTGTTCATTCAGTTTTCAAAAGGCAAATTTATTGTTTTATATCGCAAATTCAGCAGCTTAACACTTTTTAACAATTAGCGGTTGCTAAAAGCTAACGTTCAGGGTTTGTAATTAAGTGTAAGCTGGTTAATTTTTTTAAGCATATCTGTTAAATATTGCTTATCTGCGTCGCTTATATGAGCGTTAAGGTAGTTATTGAACTGTTTTACAACGTTTTTAGCTAGCTGGCGTTTTTCTTTACCGAGGTCGGTCAAATAAATTTTTACCGACCGTTTATCGCCCTTGTTAGATTCGCGATATATAAGCCCGGTTTGCTCCAATTGGTTTAGCATGCGCGATAAACTTGTAGACTTAAGTCCCAGCAATGCCGCCGCCTGCGATACGGTTGTACCCTCCTCATCAATATTAATAAGCAGGTAACCTATAGATTGTGTAATACCAAACTCGGTAACTAACTGGTTGTACCGGTTGGCAACGGTTTGCCAAACAATTTTTAAAAAGTAATCAATTGTTTCCTGGTGTTTTACACTGCTTCGCATAAGTAGACAAACATAATGTTTTTAGTTGATTGGTGAATAGTGATTTATGAGTAGTTATTAGAAAGAGAAGTGTTAATGGTTCATAGATAATAGTTCATAGTAACTTCAACTACAGAAAATTCATTAAGATTACAAGTTATGAATACTAAGCCGATAGCACTTTTTACTATGAACCATCAATTCCAAACTATCAACTATTACTCCTAATATCCCAACTTCGTATCATCGCCTCTCGGGTCGGCACCGCCCTGGTATCCGTTTTGCGTTTTTAAAATAGCATCTACACGTCCAATATTACCAATTCTAATTACCTTATATCCCCTTTTTGTGAGCTTATCTTTTACATCATCGCTTAAGGCTCCCGTTTCAATCTCTACATCATCCGGCAGCCACTGGTGATGGAAACGCTTTACACTTACTGCTTGTTGCATATCCATATCAAATTCTATCACGTTTAATACCGTTTGAAAAACCGAGGTAATAATGGTTGAGCCACCCGGCGTGCCAACCACCATAAATAATTTCCCATTTTTTTCAATTATAGTAGGCGTCATGCTCGATAGCATGCGCTTGCCGGGTTGTATGCTATTGGCCTTACCTCCAATTAAACCATACATATTTGGCACGCCCGGTTTCGAGCTAAAATCATCCATCTCGTTATTAAGCAAAAAGCCCGCGCCTGCAACAAATATTTTAGAACCGAATGTATCGTTCAATGTAGTGGTGATAGAAACCGCGTTGCCATCCTTATCAACAATAGAATAATGGGTGGTTTGGTCGCTTTCATAACCAACAAAAGCGCCCGGCTGTATGCTGGTACTTGGCGTTGCGGCATCCCAGTTAAAGCTTTGCATCCGGCCATCGATGTATTTGTGGCTCAACAGACTGTCTACAGGTACCTTGTAAAAATCGGGGTCGCCAAGGTATTTAGACCGGTCGGCATAAACCCTGCGTTCGGCTTCGGTAATTAACTGTACCGTACTATCAGTGTTAAAGCCGAAGCGATGCAAAGGGTATTTTTCTACAGACCGCAGCAACTGCAGCAATGCTATGCCCCCGCTTGAAGGTGGCGGCATGGTAATAATATTATAGCTTTTGTATTTCCCCGTAACGGGTTTACGCCATACCGAATGATATGCTTTCAAATCAGCTTTAGTGAACAGTCCTTTTCCTGCCTGCATTTCGGCAACAATTAAATCGGCAACAGGCCCTTCGTAAAAGCCTGCGCGCCCCCTGTCGCGAATGGCAACCAATGTTTTACCCAGATCTTCCTGTTTAAGCGTATCGCCCTCATTGTAGCCACCCTCTTTTACCAGGTAAGACTTACCTGGGTTTAATTTTGCAAATTGCGACTTAGTCCGGTTAATATCTGATGCCAGGCGCTTAGTCATTTTAAAACCTTTAAATGCAAGGTTAATTGCCGGCTGCACCAGCGTTGCCCATTTTAATTTGCCATATTTTTGGTGCGCCTGTGCCATACCGTCAACAGAGCCTGGCACTCCCGATGCCTGGTGGGTATATAAACTCATATTTGGTATCACATTCCCTGCCTGGTCCAGATACATGTTGGCATTTGCTTTAGCCGGGGCCATCTCCCTAAAATCAAGTGTGGTTGGAGTACCCTTTGCAGGCCGGTAAACCATAAACCCGCCACCGCCAATATTACCCGCCTGGGGGTGTGTAACAGCCAGTGCAAACTGTACAGCAATGGCAGCATCAACCGCGTTACCGCCTTTTTTAAGAATATCAAGCCCAGCCTGTGCAGCATCAGGATAAGCGCATACAACCATACCATTTTTATACGCCGCACCAACTGTTGGCTTATCTTGCGCGCAAGTTATTTGCCCTATAAATATTAATAATATGTTTATTTTAAAAAATAGCGGTGATTTTAAACCCATGTTAGCAAGTGTAATATTTGGCAATTTAACCCATTTAAAAGTACATTTCCAATGTGTGTGAAGCCAAAATTTTATTTATAAATCAAAAAAACAGCAAACAATAAGCTATTTATTTCTTAAAAACAGCATAAAGTAGCATTTTCGCCGTTAGTAAACGCAAAACAACATTTATAAATAAGGTGCTATGAATATTAAAAACGCACCCAATTAAAACTACCACACATGAAAAAATTTACTTTTATCGCAGTATTACTTAGTTCGTTTTTATTTGCCGGCAAAACATTGCACGCGCAAGATTACAATACCGCAGTTGGATTAAAATTTGGCGGATACGAGAACGGCGTATCTGTTAAATATTTCATGAACAGCACTACCGCTATTGAAGGTGTGCTTGGCATACGCAACCATGGAGCTGTATTAACCGGCTTATATGAGTTGCACCAGCCTGCCTTTAGTACACCACTACTAAAATTTTATTACGGTTTTGGAGCACACCTTGGCTCGGTAGGTAAAGGTGTATATAAACGTTTTGGCAGCGACGATAATGTTTATAATGACAGCCACATATTACTTGGTGCCGATGGCGTTTTAGGCCTTGAATATAAACTGAAAGATTCGCCAATTGCATTCAGTCTTGATCTTAACCCACGCCTCGAACTGGCTACGGGCCCCTTCTTTGACCTTGCACCAGGCTTAGGATTAAAATACACCTTTTAAGGCACTATACATATCTATGTAATAATAAAGCCTGTGCGGTCTACCGATTGCACAGGCTTTGTTATTAATTTAAAATAATTATTTTTTTGGAATACACCTTATTCCCCAAATTTAGCTTCAAAACGTAGCTACCCGGTAGTCTGTCGGTAGTATTAATTACCGTGCTATAGTTTCCTGCAGCACTTACCTTTTGAGTGGTTTGATACACCGTTTGCCCCGCATTGTTTACCAGTAAAATACCCAGGTTCCCTGCTGCCTTAGCTTCAAAAACTACATTTAAATAAGTTGTTGCAGGCACGGGGAATACGGTTAAACCAATATCAGTTGTCTTATCCGGGTTTTTAGCTATAATGGCATAGGCAAACATATCTGACACTGCCAAACAACCGTTATCAAGCGTAACCTGCACCTGGTAATTACCGCTTACTAATGGTGTGTAAGTTGCACCGGTAGCTCCTGCAATTGGCTCACCATTCAACAGCCATTGATTGTTTGTGGTAATACTTGATGTTAAAGCATCGCCGTTTTGGGTAACCACCGGCTTTGTAATGGTTACCGGTACACGTGTTACCGATGCGCAACCCGGGCTGCGCAACTGCGTATCATAAAAATAGTAATAATAGCTTTCGGGATTTGGGGTAGCGGTATTCCCTGTGATAGAGACTAAATTGCCTATCGTAAACGGATAACCTGTAACGCCATCCTTATTACGGTATATAGTTGCGCCATTCTCATAAGTTGGCGTTATGGTGTAATTTCCTGCGGCATGCAGTGTTAAATTAAGCGCATAAACTTTACCCTGGTCGGCAACGTCGTTGGGTTGTTCGCCGGGCGCTATAGTGGTACGGGTAGCTGTAACGTTAAGGGTAACAGTCGATACCACTTCGCCGTTGTCATTAGTCGCGGTAAAAGTTATACGGCCCGGATTGCCAATGTATAACCTAGCACTTTCTATTACCACCGGCACTTTGGTAGTTATATTTACACCGGTTGTAAACTGGTTATACGCTCCCGTAGGGAAAACGCTTTTATTTGCCGGGCCAATCTTGCCGCTAAAATCATTTAAGCCTGCATAAAAGGTGTTGTTTACCGGTGTGGTACTAACGCTTGCCGGCGAACCATACCCTACCGGGACAGCATCGGCTGCCGTCTTATACCAAAACACTTCGCCATCGCCATTGCCCGACAATAAATAGGAGTTAGTGTTTGTGCAAAAATATGCCATTAGGTTACTTACCTGTGGTGTTATGCCTATGGTTATACTACCGGTAGTTTTATTATTGGATGCAATAGGGTCGCCAGGTAATGTGGTTTCGGCCAATACGGTATAAGTGGCACCGGGTGTGGTATTAAATTTTCCGTTCAGCGTAAAATCTGTTTCTTCTGCGGGATTAAGTATACCTGTATAAGTTTCGTTAAACGTAGTTACCGTATTGTTGTTTATGGCTACCGTTACGGTAACAGGAATATCGCTAATAGCGCTACTCCCGAAATTTTTGAGCCTTACGGTAACCGCAACGGCCGTTGCACAGGTAACCCCTGCATCAGCGTTTGTTATGGCGATGGCACCGGCATCAATAGCGGGTTTTAAAAACTGCACGCGGTAATCTTGCGTTTCGCCTTTTGCATATTCACCACATGCTGTAATGGTTGATGCCGCGTTTGTTTCGTTTAATACAATACGCAAAAGGCTGATGTTACCAGGTGTAACGGTAACCGGCACTGCTAAACTTCCGCTAATGGTGCCTGTGGCACTTACTATGGCAGTGCTTACCGCCAGTTCATCCTCGTCAAAAATGCCATTACCATTCCAGTCGACAAATATTTTTGCTGCTTTATTAAAGTTTGCACCGCATGTACCTAATGTTAAGCTATACGGGTAAGTTTTACCCGCCTCAAGCTGTATGGAGGTACTTGTATTATTGGTAAACCCGGCGCAACCGGCAGGCGCTATGTAGGTAACGTTTGATAAAGAGAACCGGTTGATCTTAGAATCGGTAGCTGATGTTGGTGCAGAGGCACAATATGGACTGCCCCCCGAACCTGTTACAATAACCGAGTATGGCTGGCTGCCCGATCTGAGCGTACCCTTGTGTGAAATGGTGATGGTATACTCTTTACCTGGCACAGCATTGGCAATGTAAACCTGCTCAATATTATCCCTTATGTTATCACCATTGGTAGCCGGTGCTGATGGATTATCGGGCGATAAGACCCAAGGCGTATAAGTTGCAGCGTCGTCGCTGATTCTCAAGTCGAGATCATTCACCAGCTTTGGGGTACGATCGTTTATGGTGGTCCCGGCAGTTGGTGTACCTTCCGGATCCGTCCATGATATAGTAACAGCTAATGGTCCAACACCAGATGCAGTTACCTTAAATGTACGGGTCTGCCCCTGGGTTAAAACAGCTTCGTTAAGGATGCTTTTAGTGCCGTTATCTGTAATAGCTTGTGCGGCGCTTTTCATATCCAATAAACCCCAGCCATAAATATAATCGGGCCCAACTTTACCGGCATCAAAAGCAGTGTGGCAAGCCAGTACTTTTAAAGTAGCGGCGCGCATAAAAACACCATTGTTTTTTTGCGCGTAATATTCCTGTAACAGGTATAACGAGCCTGTTACATTTGGTGCCGCCATTGAGGTGCCTGATAATGTTAAATACGAACTTGGGCTTTGTGTACCCGTTGACAGGATATTTTCGCCATCGCCAACAATATCCGGTTTGATACGGCCGTCATCTGTTGGGCCCCAGCTACTAAAGTACGATATGGCTACATCGTTACGGTTAACCGGGCCATTGGGCAGCGCACCTACCGAACCTACCGTTAGTATATTTTTGGCATTACCTGTGGTGGTAATAATATCATAGCCATCATTACTGCTGATGTTTGCGGGCCTTGGGCCTTTGTTTACAAAGGTTGGGTTGGTACGGCTGGTATAGCCATAATAGCTTGTACCTACCGCCGGCCCGTTACTCGAGCGGCTGTTGCCAGCCGATTCTACAATTAAATAATAGGGCGCGTTATAGGCTATCTGGTCAAAAGATTGCACGCGTGAATCGTAAAAACCAAAATTGTAATCCTCATTGTCGCCGGGTAGCCCATACCACTCCCATCGTGCCTCGCTGCTGTTATAATCCCACCCGCCAACATCACCATAAGAGTGGTTGGAGAGCAGCAGGCCTGTAGCAGCCGCGCTCATTTCAGATACATCATTATCAAAATCCCAGGCCGACAGTGTGGATGCTTCAAAAGCCATACCCTTTGCAGGCGCATTAATACCTTTGGCTATCATGGTACCGGCTACATGGGTAGCGTGGTCTATTACCCCGGTGTTATCTTTAGCAGTGATGGTTTTACCCGCAAATTCCCGATGCGCCTGGTATACCTGGCCGCCATCCCATATACCCAGTTTGCCATTTAAAAACGCGCTGCCACCGGTTAGGTTAAGGCCTAATGCACCACCAGGTTGTACCGTATTGGTGCCCGTAGTTGCTGCTGCGGTGGTATTGTTATGTGTAATTAAATAAATTGGGAAACCGTGGCTGTTAACCCCTTCAAGGGCAACCAGGTTGCCGGCTTTGGTTGTACGGCGAATGGCCCAGCCGTTTATTTTGGCCAATGAAAGCGCTTTTTGATAACCCGCAGTAAAATTTTGGCCCGAACGGATCGATAAGGCGTCCAGTTGTTGTTTTTTAAAAGCATCTACGGGTATTTGACGCTGCGAAAACGCCGGAGATAGGCAACAAAACAATAATAAGTTAAATAATAGTGCCCGGTAGAGTTTTGTCATAAAGATAATGGCGTCGCCTTTACAAGTTTCCGCATTTAATAGCGCAATAAAAAATATTACGGATTGATTTTTGCATTCTTACACCCAGCAAGCGTTTTAGATACCACTTGCTATGCCTTTACAAATATTATAATAATAATATAGCATTATCCTCATAATTAACAATCTCCATTTCGCATACATTTCCCCAACCCGTGGATTTTATTCCACATTTGCAATAGGGACAAGAAGTTATAAAAACTCATTTTTGGCAATTAAGGCTTATTATATTGCGTATTAAGTATGTTTTTTTTATTAAATATTAATAATAGATGCTTTTGGGGGCCTTGCATAATTTTTGCAGAGCAAAGCCTAAGCCCCCTAACGCCTTGAAAAAACTATTACAACTTTTACTGTTTACTGCATTCGCTTTAAATGTCAATCAAGTATACTCGCAAGAGTATACAGATAATTCCACATATTATTATAACAACTTTGAATCGGCAACAGCCGGTACTATTTCGTCTTTGGGCGCGTCTACAAAAGCTAACGCTGCCCGTACATCTGCAAGTGTAACAATTGATGCATCTACCGCCTCCCCTCTCGAAGGCTCGGTAAGCCTTGCCTCAAGCAGCTTAAACGCTGTTAGTGCTATTCGCTGGGACTATTTAGGGAACGGTACGTCGGGCCTGGATCTTAGTACCACCGATTATGAGTGGAATTTTATATATCGAAACAACAGCACTTCTGCCAATAACGACCCTGACCAGATAGCAGGTGGTACCAACTCGTGGAGGTACTGGCTTGTTGCAAACGGCTACGCTGACAATAACATGCAGGGCTTTTATGTATCGCATGTTGGTACAAACCTTGTTTTACGCTATCGATATGATAATGCGAACGGTAGCGGGCGCTATAACACTATTTTATCTACCACTTTGCCAAACGACCAGACCGCCTACATGATAAAAGTGCAACGGATGAAAGGTGGCACCTGGGCTATATATATGGATAAGTATGTTGCCGGTATGACTACGGCTAAAACGCTTGTTTCAATAGACAACGGAAATACCGGTAGTAACTATAAAACATACTATTATTCATATTTACAGGCTACAAGCACCACGACGAGCCGCTTTCAATGGGATAAATTTGACATGTACACCCGCGTGCTAAAATTTGTAGGCACCAACGCAAACAGCGCTGCTAACGGCATAACCCAGCCGCCGTACAGTGAAAACCAAACCGTAATTTTTTATGGCTTACAAGTGCAAAGCCGTGGCAATTTCCCTATAGCAACCCAATTTACTTTAAATACCACAGGTCCCGGCTTAAACGACTACTTCGGCAGTAATACTGGTGGTATGTATAAATCATACAATTCTTATTACAATATTACTAACGACCAAGCCATTAGTACCACTGTACAACTTACCGGGAATACCATATATGCATCGGCTATGGCTGACACCATTGCTTCGAGTGGCGAATTTGACGGCTCACTGTCAACCCCTCAGTACTACTTTTTTACAGGTATCACAAAGTCTCCATTAAACTATGGCAATACGCCTTCAGGCACAATTACCATTACCGGTGTAAACGATTTTAAAGAACGACCAAACAACTCAAGTACAACCCTCTCTTTTACCAACACCAGTGCAACAAGTACTACCATTACTTTTGGTAAAGGTTTTGACTGGATAGGGGGAACGGCTACATCGGGCGAATACCGGTGGAACACTGCCGCCAACTGGGCTAATAACACGGTACCGGGCGCATCAGATATAGCCAGGTTCGGCGTAGGGACAAATACATTTACAACCCAACCTACCCTTACTGCCAACGCAACGGTAAGTAAAGTTATAGCAGGGCCAAATACCATTAGCGGCACCAATAATGCTACCATTATCTCCTTAAATGCCAATACGCTAACCGCCACTAACGGGATAACTGTAGACGCTGGCGGCAATCTGGCGTTATCCGGCACATCTGATGCTTCAAGAGGCACTTTAGCACTTAGTTCATCAAGTTCTACGGTAATAAGTCCAAAAGGGTCGCTCTCGGCTACCTACACAAACATTACAAACAACGGCACTTTAACATTGCTTTCAGATGCTACCGGATCCGGCTCTATAGGCGCTTTAATTGGATCTACTTTAACAAGCGCAGCTGCAAAAACCTTTGTACAACGCTATATTTCTGGTGTTAGAGGGTACCGCTTACTTTCATCGCCGGTAACATCGGGCAGTGGCAATTATTCATTAGCGTACTTAAAAAACAATACTTACATCACCGGCTCTACAGGTACCGGTGGTGGCTTTGATAAAAGCGGCAGCCCAACAGTTTATTTTTTCCGTGAAGATGTCGCGCCATCACAAACATCTTTTTCGGGCGGTAATTTCAGAGGTGTAAGTAACATTTCAACCGCACCCTATGCTTTTGATAACGAAGCTAGTACTTATAGTATCCCTGTAGGTAGTGGCTTCCTATTTTTCTTTAGGGGCGATAGAACCATCATCAATGTAAATGCTGCAACAATATCAACAACTAAAGCCGGGGCTACTACATTTACGGCTACCGGCACTATAAATACAGGCAGCATTACGGTTAAGCCATGGTATACCGGCAACACTTACCTGGGGTATAGCACCGCTGTTGCTGCTAACGCTCCTATACGTGGTTACAACCTGGTAGGCAACCCTTATCCATCAACTATTAACTGGGAAAAATATAACCGTAATGGTGTGAACTCTTCAATTTATGGCAGCAACAATTTGCCATCAACCATATACGTATACAATTCAACCAGTAAGCAGTATGCAAGTTACCAGCCAAACACCAACGCTATAAGTTCTGTTGCCGATACTACCACAACTATTGCCCCCGGTAACGCCGTATCAAGCGATGGCGTTGCAAGTAACATGATAGCCAGCGGGCAGGGTTTCTTTATTGTGGCTAATAGCACATCTCCCACAACCCAATCGCTTACCTTCCGCGAGACAGCTAAAACCTCTACATCGCCTGCAACTGCAAGCATAGCTAAAATAATGAGCCTGCCCTCAAAACGATTAATGAGCACCGCACCGGTTGCCGAGCCTGGTATTGCCGATGCTATTTTTAGGGTTAAACTTGCTAAAGATGATGTTAATACAGACGCTGTTACCTATGTATTAAATAGCAATAACGATGCGAAATTTTCTCCTGACGAGGATGCTTTAGACATTGGCGGTAATGGTGCGCAGGTAAGTTTATCCGCATTATCGTCTGATAATGTTTTATTGAGTATTAACCGGATGCCATTACCAAAGTTAGCCCCGCAAATATTACCAATAACTGTTGACGGCAATACCACGGGTTTATACGCTTTAAAAATGGATATGCTTCAAAACCTGCCGCCATTATACCAGGTTTTCCTGAAAGATGCATTCAAAGGCGACTCGCTGGATATGCGCGCTAATACAACTTATAATTTTAATATCGACAGAAATAACGCCAAAAGCTATGGCGATAAACGTTTCACCTTAGTTATTCGCCAAAACCCCGAGTTTGGCCTTAAACTATTGGATTTTAATGGCGATAAAGTTACAGCCGGTGTTAAACTTAGCTGGATTGCCGAGAACGAGGGAGACTACACAAACTACACGGTAGAACGTAGTATTGATAATGGCAAAACCTTTGAAATTATTGGAGGCCTGCATGCTACAGGTAACGGTAAGTATAACATCACCGATGCAAAACCTGTAATAGGTTTAAACCAATACCGCTTAAAACAAGATGATATTAACGGAACCATCAGCTATTCTAAAACGGTAAATATTATGTATGCCGATGTTGAAAGCGCTACCATAAAAGCATTTAACGTATTTCCTAACCCGGTTAGCAATACCGTAAACGTTAGCATTATAAACCCCTCGACCACTGCAACCAGCTATACAATTAAGATCTCTAATGGCAGCGGGTCGTTGGTTAAAAACGCGGTATCTAAACAAGCTAACTGGCAAACTAATGTTGGCGATTTATTACCCGGCACCTACTTTGTACAAGTAATTAACAACACTAACAGTACGGTTATTGGCAATGGTAAATTTGTAAAACTGTAATAAGCGTTACGTTAAAGATAAGTGATCATGATAAAAAAGACATTCACCATACTAGTGCTGCTAACTATTCACACAATTTCTTACGCGCAAATAATAAATCCCTGCGGCGGCGCCGATGACGATGAACCCTGTCCCCTTGATACCTGGGTTTACGTTTTGGTACTTATTGCTGTAATTTACGGCGCTTACAAAATGCACCAAAAACAAAAAAGCATTTCTTTATAATTTATTACTGTGTAATTACCTCATTCAAAAGCATTTAAACCAATACGATCAGTTAATTTTATATCGCCATTTGGCTGAATAATTTTTTAATTAATTAAAAAACCAAAACTTTAACTTAATAATACCCGTATAAAAACAACAGTTGCCATTGGCTAAATACACTTTTTTAAGTGGTAATAGCACTAAATACACCTGTTAGTTTGAAGATACGTTTACACATCGCTTTATTCACAGCAGCCCTACTACTTGCTGGCATACAACTATTTGCACAGGCTCCGGTTATTACCTATACTAGTCCGCAAAGTTTAACTACAGGTACCGCTGTAACTATTAACCCAAGCAATAGCGGAGGTGCAATACCTACAAACCCTGCTTATACAGTAACTACCTTTGCAGGCCAGATAACTCAGGGGGCAAGTAACAATACAGGCACACTTGCCTCGTTTAATAATCCTTTGGGAATTGCCAGGGATGCCTCCGGAAATTTGTACATAGCAGATTTAAACAACCACCTGATACGAAAAATCACTTCCACTGGTGTAGTAACGACATTTGCAGGCAGCGGTTCAGCTGCATTAACTGATGGTACAGGCATAAGCGCCGCTTTCAATCAACCTGCTGATATAACTATTGACCCATCAGGTAATTTATATATTGCTGATTATAGCAACAGCAGGATCAGGAAGATAACGCCCACAGGGGTCGTAACTACTTTGGCAACCGTTACAAATCCTGCCGGTATTTTATATAACTCGGTAACTGGTACATTATTCGCCAGCAGTTATACCGGTCATATCATTGTACAAATTACCCTTACCGGTACTGTTACTACTTTTGCAGGAAACGGCTTTCAGGGTTCGGCCAACGGAACCGGAACGGGCGCTACATTTTTTAACCCGGCAGGTGTTACCGATGACGGTAACGGATCTATATATGTTGCAGACCAGGGAAACAACCTTATAAGAAAAATAACCGCCGGCGGGGTTGTAAGTACTTATGCAGGAAGCGGATCAGTTGGTTCGGCAGATTGTACCGGTACCGCAGCTACATTCAACCGCCCGTCGGGCGTTTCAATAGCAAACGGCAATATTTACGTAGGGGATGTACAGAACAATAAAATAAGAAATATAACAATGCCCGGCGCTGTAGTTACCACTATAGCAGGTACCGGAACCGTTGGTGCAGCGAATGGCGCCGGGAACGCAGCTACTTTTAACGGCCCATGGGGAATTCAGGGAGATGCGAATGGCAATTTATTTGTAGCAGACAGGTATAATAATATGATCAGGAAGCTTGCTCCTACCAGCGGCTATACTATAAATACGGCTTTACCTGCAGGACTAAGCTTAAATAACATTACAGGCGTTATAAGCGGAACCCCAACAGCCACATCACCAATAACTACTTACACAATTACAGCATGGAATACCACAGGTAGTACTACTGCAACTTTAGCTATTGGCGTTGGGCCCGCAGTTACAACACCTGCAAGTATATGTGGAGCCGGTACAGTTACTATGACAGCATCTGGTGGTAGCCCAACCGGCGGCACATACAACTGGTATACTGCCGCCACGGGGGGCATCCTGGTAAATACTGGTTCGACATATGCGCCTACACTTGGTGCGACTACAACTTTTTACGTAGATTATACATCTGGCGGTACTGTAAGCTCGCGTACAGCGGTTACCGCTACTATTTACCCTTACGTATCATCTCCTATTAGTACCGTATATATATCGTTGCCGTTTAACGGGAACACAATGGATGTTTCCGGCAACCAAAATGACGGCATTCCGCAAAATACGCCAACGCTTGTAGCAGACAGATACGGAGCTACGAACAGCGCCTATAGTTTTAATGGTACAAACCAATATATTCAAACTACAAAATCTATAGCAAACCCGCAGGTATTTACCCTTAGCCTTTGGTTTAATACTACAACTACCACGGGTGGCAGGCTTATAGGCTTTTCGCAATTCCAAAACGGCGGTGGTAGTTTCGACAGGCATATTTACATGACCAATTCCGGAGAGCTGATTTTTGGCGTTTACTCCGGAGGTTACAATTACACAACCACCGGCAAGGCTTATAATGATGGCAACTGGCACCATGTTGTTGCTACCCTCTCATCAACGGGTATGAAGTTATATGTCGATAATGTTTTAAAAGGCTCAAATGCAGCTTATACAGCAGCCGAACCTCAGGCAGGCGGATATTGGGTGATAGGTGGCACCAATATTGGCGGATGGCCAAATTCGCCCACAAGCGCTTACTTCTCAGGCCGGATAGATGATGTATCTATATACAGCACCGAACTATCCGCCGCAACCATCAACACATCAGACAATCTGAACCTTATTGGCGCTGCGCCTGCATGCGTTGGTACGCCTTTAACAATGTATACGCATGCCATTACCGGGGCGACCTACAGTTGGGCAGATCCAAACGGTGCGGTACTTACCGGTACCAGCAACATTACAACCTTCCCGGCGGCAGTAGCAGGCACTTATGTGCTTACTGTAACCGGTGGGCCGGGCGGATGTACATCAACCGCTAATTTTGTGCCTACCTTGTACACATTACCTGCTGCACAGGCTATAACATCCCCGGCTACTGTTGCCACAGGTACAGCAGCCGCATTTAGCACTACCGCTACAACAGGTATAACCTACTCATGGGCAACAGACGGAACCCCATCAGCCACTACGGGTAATGCCATTACTATAACCTGGGCAACAGGAGGCTTAAAAACAGTTATCCTTACTGCAACCAATGCTAACGGTTGTACCGCAAGCACTACAAAAACAGTACTTGTTACCAAAACTTTCACCGCTGGCAGCTATGCGTTTAGCCAACCCATTACGGTGGCTGCGCTTGGTAATACCGGTACGCTTACCAACTTCCCGATGTTGGTTTATATTAAAGAAGATGCTTTAAAATCGGGAAGCAACTGCGCAAATAACATACAATTCCCAAGTGGTGGCACATCAGGTTATGATTTTGCATTCACCCAAACCGGTAGCACAAATGAATTATTTTACCAGGTAGAAAACTTTGATGTATCCACAGGTACCCTAACAGCTTGGGTACAGGTGCCAACAGTAACTACTGCAGCTACGCCACTTACCTTTTATTTTGGCTCTACCGCCCCTGCGCATGATGCTACCTTTACTTACGCCACCTGGAACAGCGACTACCTTGCAGTTTACCATCTTAACGAAACCGGCGGTACTGTGTTGGATGCAACAAGCAACCAACGATCTGCAACGGCAACAAGCATTACTACCACCGCAGCGGGTAAAATCGCATCCGCTTATACCTTCGACGGAATAAGCTCTAAGGTAGTATCTGCAACATCTGCGGATGCTACAGGCACATTTACACTATCGGGATGGACATATGTTATAGACTTTGCTACCAGTACCGACCAAAAAATAGTCACCAACGAAACCGGCTATACAACCGGCGGTTACAAACTGGGCTTTTATGGCACAACCACCACAAATGTTAAAGCCGAGGTTGAAACGCGTGCAGCTAACGGTGCGGTTACGCTTAACCGAAATGAAACAGGCGGTGTAGCTGTAACAACCGGCCAATGGCATTATGTGCAAGGTGTGTATAGTGGTACAAACTTTATTACCTACTATGATGGTGCTGTTGACAGGAGTACAACAACCGGCGCTGCCGCAGGTGCTGGTGGTCCTATTTTTATTGGGTCGGATTTTGCGCTGGCAAATTTCTTTAAAGGGAATATAGACGAGGTAAGGGTTTCTAACATTGCAAAATCTGCCGATTGGATTAAGGCTGAATTTAACAACCAAAATAACTACTTAACATATACTACCACCAATACAGCTATTACCGCAACATCGGCAGCAGCGATATCTGCAATAGGTGGCGGCCTTCTTTTCACTTGGAAAACCACAGCCACCGGCACAGATCCCGCCACGGCAGCCAATTGGACATCATCATCGGGCAGTATACCATCAGTAGCAGTGCTTGCGCCAAACTTAACCGATGGTTCGGTTACGCTTAGCATTCCTAATACCACTACATCCAATTACCCTAAACTTACTGCGAACGCAACAATATCCGGGCTTACGCTTGCCGGTGCCAATGCTATTTTAGATCTTAATGGCTTTAATTTAAGCATAGGCTGTAATATTTATAATAACAGCGGGGGTAAAATTACCAGTACAAACAACGCGTCGGGTATATCATGGACCGGGGCGGTTGCATCGCAAACCTATACAGGATCATCAGGCGCCAATACCGCCAGGCTGGGTACCATGACCATTAACAACTCGGTTAACGGAACGGTTACCATTAGTGGCGGCCCCGTAGATATTTACACCTCACTAACTTTTACTAAAGGTAACCTCACTATAAACCCAACTACAACATTCACCTTAAAATCTGACGCTACTGCAACTGCTCATGTGGCGGCTGTACCTTCAGCATCAACTATAACCGGTTTATTTAATGTGGAACGATATGTATCCGGCAGCCCTACAAGCCTTGCAAGAAGAGGATACCGTTTAATGTCGTCTCCCGTTTATGCTGCCACAGTATCGGGCAGTAACGTTTATGATCTTAACTTCCTTAAAAACTCCTCTATAGTTACCGGTGTTGGTGGTTCGGGCAACGGCTTTACAACAGGTACCAGCACAACGGCCAATGCCAGCATCTATCTTTTTAGGGAAGATCTGGTGCCTAACAACACCACATTTGCAGCCGGTAATTTCAAAGGCATTACACAATTAAATAAAACGCCAACGTATAATTTTGGCATAAACGCTTTAACCACATTAACAAACACAAACGATTCACAAACGTATTTGCCTGTGGGGAACGGGTTCCTCTTTTTCTTTAGAGGGAATAACACGCTTGATAATACTACGCAAACAGGCACTAAAACCACTTCGCCTTTTGATTATCCTGAAAACGTTACCTTCACACAAACCGGCACACTTAACAGGGGAACAATAATTGTTAAACCGTGGGCAAGTGCCAGCACCTCATTATTGTTTACCAATACCATTGCCAACAATATCGCACCAAATAACATTAGGGGTTACAACCTGGTAGGTAACCCATATGCGGCAACAATAAATTGGGAGAAATTTAACCGTAATGGCACAAATTCATCTATTTACGGTGGTAATGGCAGCGGCACTACGCCAATTAGCAGCACTATTTGGCAGTATAATTCAACAACCAAACAATATGCGGCATACCAGCAAAAATCTACTGTAGCAACATTAGCCGATACCACTTCAACCATCAACACTACCCCTGTAAACTCAAGCGACGGTGTAGTTAGTAATATGATATCCAGCGGGCAGGGTTTCTTCGTGATAGCTAATGCGGCAAATCAAACACTAACTTTCCGCGAATCGGCAAAAACCACTAGTTCGGCACCTTCTGCTAGTGTTACAACACTAATGAGTACCTCAATACCATCAACCGGCGATGCCATTGAAGGGTTTATGCGCTTAAAGTTAATTAAGGATGATGTTAATACCGATGCTGTTGCATTTGTATTAAATAACAAAAACGATCTACGGTACATAGATACCGAAGATGCATTAGACCTGGGTGGCAATGGTGCACTTGTTAGCCTGTCTGCTTACTCGGCTGATAATATTGCTTTAAGTATAAACCGTGTACCGTTGCCAAAACTAATACCTATAGAGGTACAACTCTTGGTTGATGCAACAACCACAGGCATATACACCTTAAAAATGGAAGACTTAAAAAATTTACCGGCTGTTTACCAGGTTTGGCTGATGGATACCTATAAAAAAGATTCGCTTGATATGCGTGTGCATGATACGTATAACTTTAATATAGATAAAGCTGTTAAAGAGACATTCGGAAAAGAAAGGTTTAAACTCGTTTTCCGCCAAAACACTCAACTCGCCATAAGGTTACTAGATTTTAACGTGGTTAAAGTACCCGAAGGAAATAAACTGGCCTGGACAATTGAAAACGAAGCAAACTACACCAACTTTACTATTGAGCGCAGTACCGATGGCGGCAAAACCTTTGAAGTGATTGGCGGCTTCCTTTCTACCGGTAAAGGCACATACGCTTTAGTAGATGAGAACCCGCCAAAAGCTACAGCCCAATACCGTTTAAAACAAGACGATATTAACGGCACCATTAGTTACTCTAAAATAGTTACGCTGTTGTATGCCGATACTATTAGCCCTACCGGCAAACTATTCAGTATATACCCTAACCCGGTTAATGATATTATAAACGTAGCTATTACCGACCCTAACCAAAAACCCGAAGTTACGTATACTATCAAAATAATTAATGTAAGCGGCGTAGTTGTACGAACTACAAAAGCTGCAAAGGCTAACTGGCAGGATAACGTAGGAAACCTTTACCCGGGCACCTACTTTGTGCAGATAATAAATAACAACACCAAAGCAATTGTTAGTAACGGCAAATTTGTGAAACTATAACATCATAAGATAAGTGCAAAAGATAAAAAAGACCTTAGCGATATTTACTCTCCTGATTATACAAACAGCCGTATCTTATGGCCAAATAAGCAACCCTTGCAGCGGCGCGGATGATGACGAGCCATGCCCTTTAGATACCTGGGTATACGTTTTAGTATTTGCCTTTGTGATCTTTGGCGCTTATAAAATGTACAAGAAGCAAAAAGCGCTGGCCAATTAAATTGTTAAAGTAGTAGCAGCCGGCTTATTCCCAAAACTCTGCTCTAAGGCCGAACCCAAAGACGTTATTGTTTTGTGCGGGTGCGATCCAATGCGAAACATATTCAATAAAAAACCGCCTCATAATTGCTTATGAGACGGCCTCTATATTACATGTAGTATACAAATCTATCTTATGTATCTATACGCGCGTAACGTGCATTTTTCTCAATAAACTCACGGCGGGGGGCAACTTCATCACCCATCAGCATAGAGAAGGTATGATCACACTCGGCAGCGTTTTCAATAGTTACTTTTTTAAGGGTGCGATGCTGTGGGTTCATGGTGGTATCCCATAATTGCTCAGCATTCATCTCTCCTAACCCTTTGTAACGCTGTACGTGCACACTATCTTCTTTACCGGCACCTTTAAGGCGCTGTATAGCAACATCACGCTGCTCGTCTGTCCAGCAGTATTCAAACTCCTTACCTTTTTTAACCTGGTAAAGTGGTGGCGAAGCAATGTACACATAACCATACTCCACAAGTTCCTTCATATAACGGAAGAAGAAGGTTAAGATCAGCGTGGTAATGTGCGATCCATCCACGTCAGCATCCGTCATGATCACAATTTTATGGTAACGCAGTTTAGACATGTTTAACGCTTTAGCATCCTCGGGCGTGCCAATGCTTACACCAAGGCCGGTAAACATGTTCTTTATTTCTTCGTTCTCATAGATCTTGTGCTCCATGGCTTTCTCCACGTTCAGGATTTTACCACGTAATGGCAATATGGCCTGAAACTCGCGGTTACGCCCCTGCTTAGCGGTACCACCCGCCGAGTCACCCTCTACAAGGTAAAGTTCACATAAGGTAGGGTCGCTGTTAGCGCAATCAGATAATTTACCGGGTAAACCTGAGCCCGTCATTACACTCTTGCGTTGTACCATTTCGCGGGCCTTACGGGCTGCTGCGCGGGCTGTAGCAGCAAGGATAACCTTCTGCACTATCATCTTAGCTTCCCTAGGGTTTTCTTCCAGGTAGTTACCTAAAATTTCGCCTACGGCTACGTTAACGGCACCACTCACTTCGCTGTTACCCAGTTTGGTTTTGGTTTGCCCTTCAAATTGGGGTTCTTGTACTTTTACCGAAATTACAGCAGTTAACCCCTCGCGGAAGTCATCGCCGGTTATCTCGATCTTCATGTTTTTTAACAAGCCGGATTTATCGGCATAGGCCTTAAGCGTACGGGTTAAACCCATCCTGAAACCGGCAACGTGTGTACCACCCTCAATAGTGTTAATGTTGTTTACATACGAGTGTACATTCTCAGTATAAGTATCGTTGTACTGGAAAGCCAGTTCAACCGGTATACCCTGTTTAATACCTTCCAGATAAATAGGCTCAGGAATGATAGCGACACGGGTGCCATCAAGGTATTTAACAAACTCTTTCAAACCACCTTCAGAGTAAAACTCCTCGCTTGGGAAAGAACCGTCATCATTGGTTACGCGCTCATCGGTTAACGTTAAGCGGATGCCCTTATTTAAAAAAGCCAACTCGCGTAAGCGGGTAGCCAGTGTTTCAAATTTATACTCGGTGGTAAGGGTAAATATCTCAGCATCCGGCTGGAAAGTTTGGCTTGTACCTGTTTTATCAGAAACGCCTATCTCTTTTACCGGGAATAGTGGTTTACCACGCTCATACTCCTGTGTAAATATTTTGCCTTCGCGGTGTACAACTGTTTTAACGTGTACAGATAAAGCGTTAACACAACTTACACCCACACCGTGCAAACCGCCAGATACTTTGTAAGTATCCTTATCAAATTTACCGCCTGCGTGCAGTACGGTCATTACAATTTCTAATGCTGATTTTTGCTCTTTGGTGTTGATACCGGTTGGGATACCACGACCATTATCTACAACGGTAATGGAGTTACCTTTATGGATAGTAACATCAATAGTATCACAATATCCGGCAAGAGCCTCATCTATCGAGTTATCAACCACCTCGTAAACCAAGTGGTGAAGGCCTTTTACGCCTGTATCACCAATGTACATCGAAGGCCTTTTGCGTACGGCTTCTAAACCTTCTAAAACCTGTATATTATCTGCTGAATAATTTGATTTATCCTGATTTTCTTCGCTCATATTTAATTAATACAATAACCCTCAAATTTACGAATTTAGCTTTGTATTAAGTTAAAGAATGTTCAACATTAGTGCGATTGTTGATAAATATGACCCATAATAAACATCTTAATAATGGTTAGGAAACTTGTGACGAAAGATTATATTTGTCAAAATTTTTTTTAAGATAAATCCAATGAAAATGAAGGCCTCAATTGTTACAAAATCAGTATTAGCATTACTAATAGCTGCAGGTGTATCTGCTTGTAACCAAAATAAACCAGACGCTAAACCTGCTGCTGCAACAACCGCTGGCTCAACTGCCGGTACTCCTGAAATTGTTTACATTAACCAGGATTCATTAGTAGCTAAATACGATTATATTAAAGATATGGACAAACGCCTTGGCGATAAAGGCAAAGCAGCACAGGCTGATGTTGCATCGCGCCAGCAGGCTATACAACGCGAGATTGCGGAATACCAAAAAGCAGCCCCTACTATGGCTGCCGACCAGCGTGCCGCTACCGAGCAACGCTTACAACGTAAAGGCCAGGAGTTTCAGCAATACCAGCAAAACGCAGGCGCGCAGGTGCAAAACGATCAGGTAGGTGAGCAGACTAAACTTTACGATAAATTGGTAGACTTTACCAAAGCTTACGCTAAAGAAAAAGGTTACAAAATGATCCTTACCTATCAAAAAGGTAATGCTACTGTGCTTTACGGCGACCCAAGCCTTGATGTAACTGCCGATGTTGTTAAAAGGTTAAATGAAGCTTACGCAAAAGATAAAAAATAATAGAAGTGCGGATGCACAAAATATAATTTATAAAAACCCCGGCTTGTAGTTGGGGTTTTTTAATTTAGATGGACATGGAAGACAAAGGCAACGAAAAGTTTATGCAGATGGCTATAGACCTGTCTGAATATAACGTTAAACAAGCGCAGGGCGGCCCATTTGGTGCCGTAATAGTAAAAGATGGAATGGTTATAGCACGTAGTGCAAACAGGGTTGTACCAACTAACGACCCTACCGCCCATGCCGAGGTATCAGTTATTCGCCTGGCCTGCCAGGAGTTAGAAACCTATAATTTAGAGGGCTGCGAGATATACACCAGCTGCGAACCTTGCCCTATGTGCCTGGGTGCTATTTATTGGGCACGCATCAGCAAAATATATTACGCAAATACCAAACAGGATGCAGCCGAAATTGGCTTTGACGATCATTTTATTTATGATGAGCTGGAGCAACCAATGGAAAAGCGCAAACTGCCATTCGTACAAATGATGCATAACGAAGCGCTTGCTATTTTTAAGGAATGGCAGATCTCAGAAAGCAAGAAAGAGTATTAGAAAACATTGCGTAGCCTCCTATCCCTGAATAGGGAATCTCAGGGCTGCCATTTTAGTTATCCAATAAGCGATTTGATCAACTCTTCCAGGTCTTTCAAATAAAGCATGTTTGGGCCATCGCTCATTGCATGATCCGGGTCGGGATGGGTTTCTATAAAATAACCGCTTGCGCCAAAAGCCTTTGCCGCGTGGGCCATGCCGGGTACAAACTTACGGTCGCCGCCGGTTTTGCCACCTGCACCACCCGGGCGTTGTACCGAGTGCGTACAATCCATACAAACAGGGTAGCCAAACTGTAGCATATCGGCAATGTTCCTAAAATCGACCACTAAATTATTATAGCCGAATGAATTACCACGCTCTGTTAATATAATTTGGTCGTTGCCCGATTCCTTTACCTTTTGCGCCGGGTAAAACATATCCTGCCCGGATAAAAACTGCGCTTTTTTAACATTAACAATTTTACCTGTTTCTGCTGCAGCAACCAGTAGGTCTGTTTGGCGGCACAAAAATGCCGGGATCTGCAATATGTCTACCACCTCGGCACATGCAGCAGCCTGGAATGGCTCGTGTATATCCGTAGTAACCGGCAGGTTAAATCTTTCTTTCACATTGTTAAGCATTTCCATGCCTTTAGCCAAGCCCGGGCCGCGGTACGCGCTTACGCTGGTACGGTTAGCCTTATCAAACGATGATTTAAAAACCACCGTTACCGGGTATTTTGCGCCAATCTCTGCAACCTTTTCGGCTACGGTGTAAAGCAACTCCTGGTTTTCCATTACACATGGGCCAACAATAAAAAAAGTTTTTTGGGTGATGTCGTTATATAATGCCATTGTCTTTTATCTTTTTACGTGCAAGTTCAAGGTCCTCAGGGGTATCTATTCCCTTTTCAATACCTTTTACTTCAATCATTTTAATTTTATATCCGTTCTCAATCGCTCTTAGCTGCTCCAGTTTTTCTGTGCTTTCTAAAAACGAAACCGGCATGGTAATAAATTCTTTCAGGAACGATGCTTTGTATGCATAAACTCCCATATGCTTTTTGTAAACCGATGTATCTGCTATTTCCTTATCCCTAGAAAACGGAACAGCAAAACGCGAAAAATAGATAGCATTGCCGTTTACATCTGTAATAACCTTAACCAGGTTAGGGTTATTTAACTCCTCTACATCCACAACAGGGGCGCACACACTTGCCATAACAGCGTCGCTTTGTTGCAAGGCTGTTATTAACCTGTCAATAATGCCAGCATCAAAAAAAGGCTCATCGCCTTGTACGTTTACCACCATATCGCAAGCCACTGTTTCAATAACTTCGGCAATACGGTCGGTACCGCTTGGGTGCTCATCTTTTGTCATAAGCACGTTTGGCGTAAAAGTTTTGCAAACGTTAAAAACTTCCTCACTATCGGCAGCTATCCATATCTCGTGATGAAGCGTAGCTTTCAAACAAGCCTCGTAAACACGTTGTATCAATGGCTTTCCACCTAAGTCAAGCAACATTTTGCGGGGTAAACGGGTAGATCTTAACCGGGCAGGTATAACAATTATCGCTTTCATTTGCTAAGCCTGGTTAAATATCTGGTAAACGCCTGTTAAAATGTTATCATCGTTATGTACCAGCAAAGTGGTAATTTTACGTTCCATCATCAACTCCTCGGCATCATAAACCAACTCATTTTCATTAATGATTCTGGGATCAGTATTCATCAGGTCGGTAATGGGCAAGTGATATATATCCTCGTATTTAACTAAACCACGGCGGAGGTCGCCATCAGTTATTACACCTTCTACTTTTTGTGGTGTGCCTACTATTACCATTCCGAGCTTACCTTCGCTCATTTGTAATACCAACTGCGTAAAAATTGCATGGCTATCAATAAACGGAAGCTTATCGGTACGCATCACATCTTTTACCCTTACCAATAATTTGCGGCCAAGCCTGCCTCCCGGATGAAAACGTGCAAAATCTGCCGGCGAAAAACCTCTTGCTGTCATCAGCGCTACTGCCAATGCATCGCCCATAACCAATGTGGCTGTAGTTGATGATGTAGGCGCAAGTTCAAGCGGGCAAGCCTCCTGTTTAACGCAAACGTTTAAATGGTATGTGGCATTGGTTGCCAGTGTAGATTTGTCATTGCCCGTTATAGCTATAAAAATATTTTTATTGTATTGCAGGTAAGGGACAATCTTAAGCACCTCTTCGGTTTCGCCGGAGTAGGAAACTAATATTACCACATCTTCGGCACTGATCATCCCTAAATCGCCGTGGAAAGCCTCGGCAGGATGCATAAAAAAGCTTGGTGTGCCTGTACTGGTAAATGTTGCCGAGATCTTACGGCTTATATGGCCAGATTTACCCATGCCGCAAACCACTAACCTGCCGTTAGCTCTTAGGATGGCATCAACAGCAAGGCTAAATTGCTCATCTATCATTGATGCTACATATTGTAGCGAGGCTATTTCTATATCGAATACTTTTTGGGCAATACTTTTCATAAGCTGTGATAGCTCGGTATTATTTTGTATTGCAATTATACTCAATAAAATCAGATAAGATAAACGATGAACTGTACTGCGCTATGGCTTAAGCAATAAATTTACTTAAGCTTGTAGTACCCTTAATTTTTTGTTATCAACCTCTACCTGTACCGGCGCGGTTGGCTTATTATTATCCAAGTGTTCGAACTGTGAATTTTTGCTGATAAACTCAGGAACGATCTCTTTCATTTTATTAACCATCGCCATATCATCACCTTGCTGGTTTAGCAAAATAAGCTCGTTAATATCTTCCGTAACCTTTTTGTATGGGTATGATATCACTTCAGATATCTTGATTTTTTCGTGGTGGGTTGGCATAGTATGCTCACCCTGATTAAGCAACTCCTCGTAAAGTTTTTCGCCTGGGCGAAGGCCGGAGTACACTATCTTAATATCACGATCTGGTTGCAAACCTGCAAGTTTTATCATTTTAAGCGCCAGGTCTACAATTTTAACCGGCTCGCCCATGTCAAAAATAAATATCTCGCCGCCTGTACCCATTGTGCCTGCTTCCAAAACCAAATGCACTGCTTCAGGTATGGTCATGAAATAACGGGTAATTTCGGGATGGGTTACTGTTATAGGCCCACCTTTTTGTATCTGCGCCCTAAAGCGTGGTATCACCGAGCCGTTTGAACCAAGTACGTTACCAAAACGGGTGGTAATAAACGCCGTACCTTTATTAATCGGATTATCCTTAAGCGATTGGATATAGATCTCGGCAATACGCTTTGTTGTACCCATAATGTTTGATGGGTTTACAGCCTTATCTGTAGATACCATTACAAACTTGTTTACACCAAAAGCTATAGACAGATCTGCAATGTTTTTTGTACCTAATACATTTGCCCGTACCGCCTCAGATGGGTTTTCTTCCATCATTGGCACATGTTTATATGCAGCAGCATGGTAAACAACCTCCGGCTTATAATCAGAGAATAGCTTCTGCATACGGTAATAGTTACGGATATCTCCAATAAATATCTTAACCGGAACCTGAGCAAATTTCTCTTCAACCTCTAAACGGATATCGTGCAACGGAGACTCGGCCTGGTCGCAAAGCACAACCATAGCGGGTTTGTACTGCAATACCTGCTGCACTATCTCTGAACCGATAGAACCGGCTGCACCTGTAATTAAAACACGTTTGCCCTGCAGATCCTGAGAAATGCGGGTAGTGTCTATCTGGATAGTTTTACGTTGCAATAGATCCTCAATCTTAAGATCCTTAATTTGCTGCATGTTAAGCTTACCATAGATCCATTGATCAGACGGTGGCACGGTTAGTACCTGTATACCCAATGCAAGGCAAGCCTCAAGCGCCGTTTTTTTAGATTGCTCATCCAAATGATGGTTCATGATGATCATCTTATCAATAGCGCGTTTCTCTTTCAGCTTAGCAAGCTTATTAATATCGTAAACCCTAACTTGCTGTATCTCTTTATTTATCTTATTTGTATCTGCATCAACAAAACCCACTATAACAAAGTTAGTTTTGGCGCTGGCCTCTAAAGCCTGCTTAACCAATACTGCACTCGTATCAGACCCGTAAATAAGTACTGAGGTTTTTTTAGAGCTTGAATAATTATGAATGTAATTATAAGCACTTTTTACCGCGCTCCTTAACAGGATAAGCAGTGTGCTCGATACAGAAAAGTTAACTAAAAGCACCAGGTAAATAGTAGCTGTACTAATAGCGAATACAGGTTTTACCCATACGTTAATAACTATAATATAAACCAAACTGCTAATAAATACCGAACCAAAGATGCGAAGTACATCCCTTGTGTTTGAATACCTGATAAGGCCGGTATGTACACGCATAAGGTACATCACTATAGCCGCTATAATACAATACAGACCTGTATAAATAAAAAAGTATCCTCTTAATATATTAGCAAACTCGAAACGGTTTACAATAAGATAAGATGAAGCGAAGGACCAGGTTATGATAACAAAGTCTAACAACATTATTATCCATCTTGGTATTACCTTGCTGAAAAGCAAATATTTTTTCATAATATTTTATTGTAGATTCAATGAGCAAAATCACATTAAATGAATATCACTAAATGTCAGTTTAATGAAGTTTATTATAATCTCTAATCAAATTACGTAATTCACTCTCTATTCACCTATCTGAATTACCGTACACTATTAATCATAGCAAACCTATTAGGATCACATAATTGATTACGCTGCCATTGCCGGCAGTTTAACCAACACAATAACGCCATTGGGGGGGAAAGGTGTTATTATCTTGCAATTATAAATATATTAACAGAAAAAAACAATTGTAATTATTTAAATGACGGCTGCCATAATTACTTTAATTTCATTAAAATTGGCTTAATAATTAAATAACTTAATATTAACGGCCCAATTACTATCGTTATAATGGCTGTAGGAGACGAAACTGTATTAGCTATTATTAATACGATTATGGCTAACTGAACTAACGCATAAATTGATGAAACTATCAAATGAGGCATTTTATATTCGTTAGATAATAATTGATAAAAGTGCAGCCTATGCGCTTTAAATATATTTTGTTTTAGGATTAAACGGTGTATAATGGTTAGCACGGAATCGACCCCATATACGGCAAGAAAAAGTATATATATATAATTATTAGTAATAAATATAAGCTTTAATAATAAGAAGGTTATCCAAAATGCGATGGTAACACTGCCTACGTCACCAGCAAAACACTTTGCTTTCTTGCGAAAGTTAAAAAATAAAAAAACAACACATGCCAACATTGGTAGCCATATCATTTCAGGTATAATGAAACTTAGCTGTTGAATATTTATATATTGCAAGCTTCCTAAAATTATAAGACTGTATAACCCGGTAATTCCATTTATGCCATCCATAAAATTATACGCGTTAATTATACCGATTGCTAATACATATAATAAGGCGATACCAGCTACATGATATACGGAATATACATTCAGCGATAAAAACATCAAGGTTACCGCTATTACATGTACTGTAAGGCGCAACTTATTAGGCAGGGTGTATATATCATCGGCAAAGCTTATAGCCCCTATAGCTATTGCGCCAATAAGCATTAAATAAAACTCGTTAAAGTGCCATAAAAGTAAAATAAGCGCTGCCAATATAAATATGACACCACCGCCACGGATAGTAATTGCACTATGGGAACTTCGCTCGTTTGGATGATCTATAATATTATATTTATCGGCAACCTTAAAGTATAACAGCATCGCACCAAAAAATATTACAAATAAAAGCAGGTATATCATTATCATATATTATTAGTTGTTAAAACTCCGGATGGTTTTTTTTAGCCCATCCTGGGTTTTAACCGGCAGGTTATCTACATGTAAAGCGTTCTTTATTTTTCGATTTGATACAACGTAGTTCTCAGTTAACTTCTTTAATCTTTCGGAATTAAGTGGTAACCTTAGTTTATCGCCAACAGCGGCTACAAATTTTAAAACAGCCTGGTTAATAAACCATAAATTGGGTTTCCGATTTATGGTTTCCGAAATTATCTTCACAACCTCAACTGTTGATAAACTAGTATCGTCGGCAACATTATAAATACCCGACGGTACATTGTCGTTTTTAATAAGCTGTCCAATTATAAAGTTCAGGTTTTCGATATACAAGAACGACCTATGGTTTTCAAATACTGCGAGCGGATATGGAATACCTTTACTAACAAACTTATACAGTAAATTAAGATTACCCTTATTGCCCTGCCCATGTATCATACAAGGCCTTATAATGTAAACAAATTTATCCGCCGGCAATTCCCGGCTTAGCAGGTACTCCTCGGCTTTTAGTTTTGATTTACCATAGGCCGTTTGCGGATCAGGAATAACCGTTTCGGTTAACACGCCATCAACCGTATCTGCCGCTGCTTTAACGCTGCTAAAATAAACAAAACGGGTTGCGTTGCTTTTTAAGAAATTATCAAATAATTGTATGGTAAGCTCGGTGTTAACATCAAAGTACTCCTGCGGGTTGCTTGTATTTTTAAGATCATGAGCTTTCCCGGCCAGATGGATTACGACATCAACATCCGCTGTTGCAAGTTTGCTAACTTCTCCCCACGATAATTCATTATTCCCCGGCTCATTACCTCTAACTAATTTAATAATGCCATAGCCAAAATTTGCAAGGTATGCACTTAAGTTGCGGCCTACAAAGCCTGATGCACCCGAAATTAATACATTACCCATTATAAGTAGCTTAATATAGAGGTTGCCATTTCCTTATTGATTTGCTCCCTTTTAAAGTTTTGTAAAAACTCGTTCCTAAAACCTAAAGAGTATTCATAATTATTTAGCTGCCCGACCATATCATTCACATCCCCGGGTAAGAAAAGAATACGGTTGGGAATATTTTTAGCAATAAACTGGTTGGCAAAACCCGCCACACCCGCTATCATAGGTTTATCATAAGCGCCTAATTCAAATACTTTTGATGGCAATACCTTTTTAAATGCATCGTAATCGTTCAAATGCAAAAACAAAAAGTCCGACTGGGCATAAATAGAAAGTAATTCGTTCCGTGAAACGGGCCCTCTTAGTTCTACATTAGTTACACCGTGTTCCGCGATCCCGTCTACCAGCTTTTGCTTTACGCCACCGTCACCAATTACTAAAAATTTATACTTATTGCCAAGTGCCTTTGCCGCCTGCGGTATAATTTTGTGCAAGCCCTGCCCTTCGCCCATATTGCCGGCATAAGTTATTAGGCGCTGTTCTTTGTTAGTAAACTCCGTAGGGCTTAAATTCATAAACTCCGGATCGATACCATTGGAAAACGAGGAGTACTTAGCCTTTTTATATTTTGTAAAGTAAGGTTCAAACCCACCCGAGATAAGGTTGATATGGCTGGCATAATTAAACACACGTTTCTCTATGTTTTTCAATACCGGCATTACACCAGCCTTTACAGCTTTGCTTTGTAATACATCTTGCATAGTATCAATAAAAATATCGCGTATATCAAGGTATAAAGGGATATTTTGTTTCTTGGCGATTTTATAGCCCAGGTACGCCGTAAACAAGCGCGAAGATGATGCGAAGACCAGATCATACTTTTTATCTTTAACTATTTTTTGAGCTTCCAAAAAATAGGCTTTAAATGAATTGATCTGATCCATAAACCCGCTTTTGTGTTTTGGTATCAGGATACGGTTTATGATGATATTACCCCGCTCTTCAAAAGCAGGTGCACCGGCATCAAACGTATTATAACGATTAGGTAATGTAGTAATTATATCAATTGTTGCTTTACCCTCGGCCTGCCTGGCCAGTTCTTTGGCCAACGGTGAGTTTCGGAAAGATCCGGCACACAGGTCTGGTTCAAAATAAAAGCTTAGGTAAAGTATTTTTTTCATTAAATTGAGGTAAATGCAATAACACTTTTTAAATTCTTATTAAACGACACAACCAGGCAAGCTGCAGGCAAGTATTTATTATAGCCATCTGCAAATTCATAGGGTTGTATCTCAAGTTTGGTTGCACCGGTAAAAGTCATGATTGCTATATTATTAATAACCACGCTATCGCTGCCCTGTATCCGGACATTACAATTAGGGTGGAAATGGAACAGGGCTTTGCAAACCAAATTTGCATTGCCGGATATAGTATCTTCGATTTGAATAAAATCGCTGCCAAAATTAAAACTTCTTTGATGATTAGCCGCAAACTTTTTTTGATATCCATTATGCCGGGCGGTTAACTCTTTTTCCGTATCAGTGATTATTGTAACATCGGCACGCCTACCCACTCTAAAACCTCCCCATACTTCAGATTGGTCAGTTCCTTCAATTTCTACCGTATTGTGCGCCATTGTAGAACGCTCGTGGCTTCTTTTATCACCAATTTGATAGGTTGAGGTGCCTGTATCTACAATAACGGGCAATCCACCATTATATAAAACAAACGATAATGCATCTGAATGACTATGCCCGGGCTGGTATGTTGGCCCTACCGCGCCAACATCAACAACACACTCATAGTTGTTAAAATGGCATTTACGATAGCCCGATGCAGCTAATTTTAACTGATTGTTAGGCGTTATTCCCAACTGTTGTGCAAATTCAAATAGTTGGTGACTGGTTAAAGCTATACCAGGCGCACTATCATTAAAATGCGGGATATCGCCATTATTAAATGTTATAATTTTAAGCCAGCTAAGCATATTAGCTGCCGTTACTTTAATAAAGCCTAAAAAAGCTGCATCGTTGTCGTCTACATTACTATACCAGTCTGCAAGTTCCAATACTCTGAAAAAAATTATTTGATGATACATTGGGCTTAGCTCAAAGTGTGCGCCATCATCTAATACCTGCTCATTCAGTTCTTTATACAGTATATCTTTGGCTGTGTTACGCCAAGCATCTTTATTAAAAAAGTGCCCGCCCATAAACAACGCGAAGGCATCTTCAAGGAGGTGATTACCCAACAAGTGATACTCAAGGTTCCCACTTAAATATGCCAGTTGCGCATACAGGTCTTTAATAATATCCGCGTTATTTAAATCGTCGATACTTATAAAGCGGATGGTATTCATTACCCTTAATGCCACTGGGTATGGTTCGAGTTTTAATTTTCCACTTTTAAGCCAGTTGCCGATATCAATAAGTAACTCTTGCTTTTGCTGTATAGTAATATCGGGTTGGTGTAGATAGTTAAAATACTGGAGATTATAGTTCCATAGCTTTCCATAGCCTTGATAGTGCCAATCAATTACATCATTAAACGAATTCTGCAGATTTAAAAAGGTAAAAGTATTGAATTGTTCGAGATGGCCCGATACGTCATATTGTATAATGAAATGTAACAAATTGTAACACGGTGTAGTGTTTAATTTATGTTGAAACCAAGCAAGGTTATGACCGGTTTTAAGCCGGTAATAAAGCTGATAAACAATCTGTTTAACTTTCAGATACCTAACCGTACGAGCAAGTAATAAAACCTTTTTAATCACAGGTATCCTTAGCTTTGTAAATTCAACAAGGCATCAACAATTCTTTGTGCTGTTTTACCATCCCATAATTCGGGAATCCCACCTTTTTTCCATTCGCCATTAAAAAGCCTATCAAAGGCCGGCCCTATTGCCTTGGGGTTGGTTCCTAACAGTTCATTTGTGCCAATGGTTATGGTTTCAGGTCTTTCTGTATTATCACGTAAGGTCATACAGGGCACCGACATAACGGTTGTTTCTTCGGTAATGCCTCCGGAATCGGTAACTACAGCTTTTGCATGCTGTACGAGATAATTAAATTCCAGATATCCTAAAGGCTCTACCATGTGCAGGTTTGGCGCACTCACACCGGCGTTATCGAGCATTTTTGCAGTACGCGGATGAACCGGAAACACCAAAGGCAACCCGCGAGACGATTCTATTATAGCAGCCATTAGTTGTTGTAAACCCTCTTCTTCATCCACATTTGCAGGGCGGTGAAGCGTCATGACAATATATCCTTTAGGTTGCAAATCTAGTTGGCTCCAAACTGCTGACTGCTGAAAGTTGGGCATCTGCTTTAGAAGAGTATCTATCATTGTGTTACCGACAAAAAATATACGATCATCGGGGATTCCAGTCTTTCTTAAATTATCATTAGCTGTAGCGGATGTAGTAAAGAAGTAATCGGTAATGGCATCAGTAACCATGCGGTTAATCTCTTCCGGCATTGTCCAGTCACCGCTGCGGATACCTGCTTCAACATGAGCAACTTTAATATTATTTAATTTTTTAGCAGAAATTGCGCATGCCATGGTCGAAGTAACATCGCCTACAACCAGTACCAGGTCCGGCCTTGACTCCATTAGTACTTTTTCATATCGAATCATTATAGCAGCGGTTTGCTCAGCCTGCGTACCCCCACCTGCCTCCAGGTTTATATTTGGTTCAGGTATGCCTAACTGTTCAAAAAAATCGCCAGACATCTTTTTATCATAATGTTGCCCGGTATGTATCAAACGGTAGTTTATATTAAATCCTGCTTCATGTTTTTCTTTAATAGCATTGATAATTGGCGCTATCTTCATGAAGTTGGGCCTTGCGCCGGCTATAATATCGATATTCATATTTTATTTATTTTTAAGATTTTGGTAGGTTTTAAGCACTTGCATAATCTTACTATCGGTAGCAGGACTAAAGTTTTTCATACTGTATTTAAACTCTTTTATCCCATCTGTCCGGGGTTTAAGAGCGGGCGACATGCCATGCATAGCATTCCCATAGTCACCATCAGCAATTTTATACAGGGCATTGGTATATAAAAAGTTATTGCGCATAACTATGCTTTTTGGCACTTCATCGCAATCGCTGCTTTGCAACACTTTAATATCCAGCCTGCCTACAAATACATTATCATTAACAATTATATTATCTACCGTTTTATAAGTACATCCGTTACCACCTTTCATAAATGTTATGCTGCTGGTGGGGCTGTCAAATACGTTGTTACTTATAACGTGGCCTGCACCGCTTACCCTTATAGGCCAAACAGTATTGGTAAACTTGTTATTATTGATCTGGCATGAATCTCCAAGCCTTAAGGATACGCCCGAACGGCAGTTAGTAAACGTATTGCCGGAAACATTTACCCCGCTAGATTTGCAACTTATTGTCTCAGAATCGCCAAAGTAATTAACGAAATTGTTATTGATGATCTTACAGTTTGAACGGCTGTTACCAAACCCTACCCTAATAGCTTCTAATGCTTCGCCCTTGCGCGATTTTACATTTTTGAAAATACAGTTCGATATGGTGTTGTTATCACCTGTCCAACCTTTTGAGTTTACGTGTATTACCGGCAGCCTATTTTGCTTACCCTCAAAAATGCACTTATCAACTACATTGGTTTTGCCGAAAAACTCAATCCAGTAAAACTGCGACCTTACGTCCATATCGGGAAATGTTCCTGTGTATCTAAAATCGCAATTGCTGATGGTATTATTATTTGCCGCATTTTTCTTTGTACCTATCTGCATTAACGCTTCATTTTCGCGGTAATTTATCTGGTTATTTATAAATGATAAGTTACGCACAGTGATGAAATCACCAGTAATAAATATACTGCTGTTGCCGCTGAGTGTGGTTTTACTGCCTGACCCGGCTAAAATAAAGGGAGCTCCGGAGCTCCCGCTGCCTGTTATTATAATATGCGTATCATTTAATATAGCCGGCAAGTTATAAACCTGCCCGGGCGTTGCATTTATACGTATATCATCTGCTTTTGCAAATTGCATACATACAAATATTAATAATATAACTGACGCAACATTGGTTGCTAAATTTGTAACACGGCTTTCACCACCTGATCGTTTCATATGTTTAAATTATTGATACCCAAGCCCCTGTTTTTAGGCTTTTTATAGCACCAAACGACGCCTTTGTTGTATTTAGTATTTCATTAAAGGGTATCAATGAATCGCCTCCGGTTTTCACCCGATCAATAAGTAGCTTAAACTGATCTTTATGCCCTTTATCAAGGCTTGTTTTTAACTTTGAAAAGCCTTTGAAGCCATAACCTTCAGTAACCCTAAAGTTATCCATTATTGCAATGCGCTCCTGTGAATAAACTTCAACACGTTCTTTTGAATATGACTTTGAGCCGTTAGCAAAGTAGTTTATAACCCCGGTGCTCCCATTCTCATATTTAAGTAATATTGAAGCGCAGTCGGTATTTTCCTGAGGATTTACACCCATAGCATTCATAACTACGGCTTTTACCTTGCTGCCTGTTAAAAATGTTATCAGGTCAATAAAATGGCATGCTTCGCCAATTATACGGCCGCCGCCAACCTTCATATCATGTACCCAGACGTTGGCAGGTATGATGCCCGCATTCATGGTAGCTATCACATTCATAGGGCTATTGCCTACCAGCTTTTTAATTTTTTGAATATGCGGCGAAAATCTGCGGTTAAAGCCTACCGTAATTGTTTTTGTACCGTCGTAAGCAGCAATAATTTCTTCCAGTTCCTCACCGGTAAGGGCCAGTGGCTTTTCAACAAAAACATGTTTACCCGCTTTTAAAGATGCAGTAACCATTCGCGCGTGCTGATTATGGCGTGTAGTTATCATTACTAGGTTTACCGCCGGGTCGCTTAATATCTCATTATAATCGGTAGTGCTTTTGGCTATGTTGTATTTTTTAGCCATTATGGTGCCGCTTAGGCCACTCGCACTTGCAATAGATACAATTGTTGCATTAGCTGTTTTTAAAGCCGGCAACATGGTCATATTTGTAAAATTACCGGCGCCTATAATTCCTATACCAGCTTCGCCGGAGCTAAAGCTGCCATTGTGTAAAACAACAGTGCTTGACGCGTTACTTTCCTCGGGATATTCTAATACGGATGCTATCGACCCTTTATTGCTAATGTTGTCATAAATTTCTTTGTAATTCTCTAATGCTATGCGTTCGGTTATTAACGATTTAACATCAAGTTTGCCTGTTGAAATTGATTGTAGTATGGTTTCAAAATTTCTTTTTTCGGTCCAGCGAACAAATGCCACAGGATAATCAATTCCGGATTGCTCATACATTTCATCGTAACGACCGGGGCCATATGAGCATGATACCTGGAACGACAATTCTTTTTCATAAAACTCCGCTCTACTTAGATTGAGCCCTATAACGCCTACTAAAATGATACGCCCACGCTTACGGCTCATTTGCGCTGCTTGCGATATGATTTCGTCCGTTTTAGCAGATGCGGTTATAATTACACCATCCGCGCCAATACCGTTGGTTATATTTATTACTGACTTAATTACATCGTCTCCTGCCACGGGATTAACTACCAGTACCCCTTTTTTACGCGCGATCTCTATCTTTGCAGGATCGAGGTCTACGCCAATTACACGGCAACCGCTCGCTACAAGCAATTCAGCTGCAAGCAAACCAATAAGGCCTAAACCAATTACAACAATAGTTTCGCCCAATGTAGGTTCGCACAGCCTTATACCCTGAAGGCCTATAGCACCTATCACAGTAAATGCAGCTTCTTCATCACTTACATTGTCCGGTATAGATGCAACTAGGTTTTTAGGTATGTTAACATACTCGGCATGGGGGCCGTTTGATGCCACACGATCTCCGACCTTAAATTCACTAACTCCTTCGCCTACCGCTATAACTTTACCCACATTACAGTAGCCTAACGGTAACGGCTGGCCAAGCTTGTTAAACACAGCCTCAAGCGTGGGTACTAACCCTTCTGTTTTTATTTTGTCTAATACCTGCTTAACCTTATCTGGCTGCTGCCGGGCTTTTTGTACAAGGTTTGCCTTACCAAATTCTACCAGCATCCTTTCTGTACCCAATGATACAAGGCTTCTGGAGGTTTTAATCAGTACGCTTCCTCTTGATACTTGTGGGGCGGGAATCTCTTCTAATATAGTTTCCCCGGTTTTGAATGATTGTATGAGTTGTTTCATCGGCTAAATAAAAATTCCGTTTATTGATTTACTGTGAAGTTTGATATCTGAATTGTTATCAAACCTCATTCTTAATTTTTTTGCAGGGATACCCGCGTATATGCTATATGGCTCAACTGATTTGGTAACAACAGAACATGCTGCTATAATAGCTCCCTCACCAATCTCAACACCATCCATTACAGTAACACCGTGACCCAGCCAGCAGTCCTTTCCAATGACTACTCCTTTTCTTTCGGCACGGCCGGTATCTCTTATAGGTACGCCAACAACATCAAAACGGTGATCGCCACCAACTATAGAAACGCGGGAGGCAAACATAGTATAGTCGCCAATTTTAAGATCATCAATTGATAAATGACAATTGTTACCGATATATACAAATTTGCCTATTGATATTTTTTTACAGTTGATAAAATTGTTCTTACCCATATAAAAGGCTTTACCTACTTCTGTAAACTTATATTTTACAGTAAGCAGATATGCCATGCGGAGTGCCTTATAAATTTTTTTTGGAAACTGTGTAATTGATGGCATTTGATATTTGCTTTACATAATTTTCAACATTATATTTTTCTTCTATTTTAAGCCTTGCATTTTGTTTTAATGATTGCAGCAATTCGCGATCGTTATACAGTTTATCCAGGTAATTAAATAAGCTATCCACATTTAAATTTACATCCAGTAAACCGTTGGTTTCATCTATCAGGTCGGCCTCACAACCATCGCCTATTGAAGCAATTACTGGCAAACCGTATGTCATAGCTTCAGAAACTGCCAAACCGCCAAGCCCCGGTAAAACAAACACATCAGATCCAATAAAGTAATTTTCAACGCCCTGTATCATGCTACCTGTAAAATTTATGCTTTTTACGCCCATCTCGTTTGATAGTGTTTTTAATGCCTCTGCATGGCTGCCACCTCCTACGATATTCAAATAAACATCTGCATACCTTGCTTCAAGCTTAGCAAATGCTTTAATTAACATTTCAATGTTTTTTTCTTTATTGAGTGCCCCAACAAACAAAACGTTAAATGAATGTTTTTTATGAAATTCATTAACGATGACTTTTGTATCAATGGTTTTCAATGCCGCTAGTTTGCTTGCTGTATCAACCACATTTACGGCCACAAAAATCTTTTCTTCGGGAACCCCTATGGCCAAAAAGTACTGCTTACCTATTGTACTGTAAGATACTATGGCATCGCTTTGTCTCTCCATATATTGAACAATACGATCAATTTTTTTTCTGCTCACATCATAGTCGCGCTTTTGCAGTTTACCAAGGCTCCACCAAATGTATTTTTTGCCAAATAATTTACAATATGCAAATCCCTGTATAGCATTTAAAAAATTTGAAGCGCCTTCGGTTATTATTACATCGGGCTGCTGAAAGCAAAGATAGAAGAACAGGAAAGGACTAAACGGCATTGCAATAAGCCCATTTGCTGATTGCCTTTGTAATTTAAATGAAATTAGCTTCTTGCTCTTAAAAGGAATTGCGCCCGTTGAGTTTACAACCTTTGTTCCTTTAAAGTCTGGCCCATGAAGTATCTTAAAATCCACGTTATCTACCTTGGCTATTTTTTCAAAAATGGGAACACGCCAGTGTTGTATTACCCTGTATAGTACAAATATTTTTAGTTTTTTCTTCATTGTTTTTAAATACCTCTTACGTTAAGCTCTTTTTACTCATTCGCTTATTTACAATAGACAGAAACACCAAACCTGTTAAGTAACCATAAGAAAGAAAGATGGTATGATATTCGGTGTTAACCAGATTTATACAGCATAAACATAATAATACAGTGGCGGGCAATAATAGCCGTATATTAAGTTTCTTAGTCACTTTTAGTGATATATCTAACAGAATAAACAGGAACGGGTACAATATAAAGGCATAATACCCCATGTAAGAATAGTAGGAGAAGATGAAAGATGTATTCATTAATCCCGAATCAACCGATAACCTGTCGCTTGATTGGTTCATCATATAGTTGGCTACATTTACGTAGCTATCGCCTGTGAAAGGCTTTAAGAAACTAACGCCATTAATTCCCCAAATGCCATGTCTTTGTACGTAATCGAGCCAGGTTAGCCCGGTTTCCATTGGGATCTTTATACTCCGCCTTAGTAATATCTCATTATAGGTGAAAAGGATATTTTCTAAACTAAAATTACCATGGAACTTATTTATTTGTAAGGATACCGGCACAAACAATAACGCAAGTACAGAAATTACAATAGTTAATATAGGCACTTCAAAATTCAATATGAATAGAATGGTAATTATAGAACTAAGCAATACGTAAATGCCGTGTGATCTTGCACCGGATAATGACGACAATATAGCGATGAACAATATAAGTAAGATCTTTAAAGCAAAGTTTCTCCATTGCTTAATTTTATAGTTTCTATAAAGCCCTCTTGTTATTATAACAACTGCAATTATAGCCAATACCTTATTAAAAAATACGTAGGTATACCTTACAATAGCCGGTGCGTTTTTTAACGACTCCTCACGTGCTATAGTTGAGTCCAGTGCATCGCTGCCGTTAAATATCTGGAACAGTCCCGTTTTATTCAAAGGCGTGTTTATCAAAAAGATTCCAACAATTACTACTGATAACACAAATATCAAATTAAGCAAAAACTTGTAATCTTTTTTAGGTATTATCTTGTTGGTTTGAAACAGCCTTGAGTAAATATTTTTAGCTGTGCCGATGTAAGTCCTTTGTACTATGTTACAAAATAACAAGGGAAGTACCTGCGTAAGCGCGAAAAACAAATACGGTTGTTCCAGCCGTTGAAATATTTCCATGCTGTAAATAGTAGAGGACCACTGAATTTGTACATGAAAGAATAACAGGAACCAAAAAGACGGCTTTACTATAAGGTATTTTTTAGTCTTGAATATCTTAATTAGGATAATAGAGCATATTACCGAAAACAGAATGGATAATATGATGAATATCTGTACCATTATACAACTACCGCATTAATAGGTTGTATGGTAAATACAGCCTTTAGTTTTTTAAATAACGAAAACAATAATACCGATAAAGCTATTATTCCGATTGCAAAAACCAATACTTGAACAGGCAAACAGTTGTTAAAGTATGCCATTGTAGCCAATAACCCATTTACAAATAGGAATGTCAGAAAAATAAACCTTAAATAATTAACATCCCAGCCGGCTTTAATCCGACTCCACAAATTTGTTATAAGCGCTAAGAACAAGTAAGTACAAAAAGTTGATATTGCTCCACCTATTATACCCAATTTTGGTATCAATAAAAAGTTTAATCCAATATTAGCTACGGCAGATAGTACTGTTGATGTTGCAATAAATCTAGTTTTGTTAATTACTGCCAACTCATAATTTGCTACAGTATAAAAGGGAATTATTAAATGAGCTGCTAATACATAACCAAGGCAATCAATTCCTAATATGTAATCTTTGGACACATGTTTTAAAATAATTGGCACGAACGAACATTTTATAGAAAAAGCTAAGATGCCGGCACATATAAGTACAAACACCAGATAAAACTTAAGTATTGTTTGATAAGCCGCTTTATTGTCATGATGCCTATAGGTCAAAGGTTCAAAGTATGAAGCTACCGTGCCATAAAAAAAGAAGATGCTGCTACCTAAAGAATATACAAATGTATAAACCCCTAACTGTTTGCTATCTAAAAAGCCGTTAACAAAAAACCTATCGGCGTAACTCAATATATTTCCGCTCATAGCATGAAATATTAACGGAACACCAAAGCCTAAAAGCAGTGCGGTGTTCTTATCAAATTTTGCAAAACTTTTCAGCGGCTTATAATTGCTGTAAATGAGCTTGGCATAAATAATAAAGAATACAAAACCTGCTATAAAACATCCATATATATAACTTATACCACTTTTAAACCAGTAAGCCAAAATAAATACAGCAACAATTTTAATGACCTGATACAAAGCGCGGGTTTTCCAAAACATAGCGGCATTTTCTGTTATCCTCGAAAGCGACATTAATAAACGTGCCTGGTTAAAAAACAGAATTGATATAAGGAAAACAATAAGGTGAGGAAATATTTGAATGTTAAACATCTCCTTCTTAAATAAGTATACAACGCCCGATATCAAAATAATTAATATCAAAAATAATGTAACCAACCGAAAGGAATACTTTAACACATTAAACTCCCTAGGGTTATGAAACCTAAATATAGCCTTTTCCTGGCCTATTAAAGTGATGGTAGAAACTACACCTTCAATAGCAACCAGCAGACCAACCATACCGTACTCCTGCGGGTTAAGAATCAGCGGTAATAAAGCTATTGTTAACCAGTTTAAGGCTTTGCTTAAGCCCTCGGCTGCGGTATAAGAAAAGAATTTTTTTAACACAATTATTTATTAAGTTCAATTGATATAATGTTATACTTGACCTTTAATGACGGTAAACTTGTTTTTAATTTTTAATAACGGCTTTTCAAAAAAGTAAAAGGATATGGTTGGTATAACTACACACAATGTTAACAGAAACAACCCCAGCTTTAATGATACGCTGCCTGGATTATCCATATGTGATACACCAAAATACATTAGGATTGGTAGATGAAACAAGTATAATCCATAACTTATCTTTCCAAAAAACCGCATAATTTGACTATCTAAAAAAGCCATCATTTTGGGGAATTTGCCTTGAAACGACAAAATCAATACGCTCATCAGACTAAATACCGAAAAGGCTGCTGAAAATATGAATCTGAAAAAAGATTGTAACGGCACATTAGTTATCAAATGGCACGCACACGTGCACACGAAAAAGATAATTGCTAATATTAAAGGTACTTTAACAGATTTCGTTTCCAAGTTGGTCTCATAAAACGCCAATAGCGACCCGAAGCAAAGTGTTAGGATCCGCACGTTGGTTACCCGATTAATTATCTCTACCCCATTTGTAAAATATATCAGCGATAATGCGGCCGATACTATTGCTATTGCAGGTATAATATATGTTATAATCTTACGCGAGGTTTTAACATTAAAGTAACTGATGATGAATGGCCAAAACATATAAAAATGCTGTTCTACACATAATGACCATGTGTGTCTTAACGGATTCTCGTCGCTGTTAAAGGCAAAATAATAATTAGAGAGATACAAGGCCGACCATTGAAGCTTTGACCAAGATATAATAACCCCGACAAGCAATATCACCAGATAATAAACCGGGAATATCCGTATAAAACGTTTAAAGTAAAAATTAGCGTAGCTAAATCTATCGTGCTCCTTCTCCCAAAGTAATATACGGGTAATAAGGAAGCCGCTTAAAGCAAAAAAAATATCAACTCCTATATAGCCAGCATAAATTGCTCTTGAGCCCAAATGAAAGTATTTGAATAATATCCCTCCCTGAAGAAGGGGAAAATGAGCCCATAAAACTAGTAAACTTGCTAATCCTCTAACGCCGTCAAGGGCTATAATTTTTTTCATCCAGCTTTATAAACCTTAATAAAATTGGCCGTAACCTTATACCTAAACTTCAATCAGATAGCGATTATAACCTGCCGTCAATCAAATCCCTGCTTAAGCAAGCCTTGGTATCAAAAATAACCCCGTTATTACGTTTTATTTTGTGGTAATCAAATTCAATAAATTCGTCATGCGCTACAGCTACTACAATAGCATCATATATAACGTTGTCTTGTAATTTGTTTAAAATATCTATTCCGTATTCGTGCTTTACTTCTGCGGCATCAGCCCATGGGTCATAAACATCTACATTTAATCCAAACTGCTTTAATTCATGATAAATATCTACCACACGGGTATTACGAACATCCGGGCAGTTTTCTTTAAACGTTATGCCCATTATAAGCACCTTAGAGCCTTTTATTTTATGATCCTTATCAATCATAAGCTTCAACACACGGTTAGCAACAAAGGGGCCCATATTATCGTTAACCCTGCGGCCAGATAAAATAACCTGAGGGTGGTATCCTAATGATTCGGCCTTGTGAGCAAGGTAGTAAGGGTCAACGCCTATACAGTGCCCCCCTACCAATCCTGGTTTATATTTTAAAAAATTCCACTTAGTTCCGGCAGCTTCAATAACGTCGTTAGTATCAATTCCAATCCTATCAAAAATAAGGGAAAGCTCATTTACGAAAGATATGTTAACATCGCGCTGGGCATTTTCAATGGCTTTTGAAGCTTCTGCTACCTTTAAACTCGGTGCTTTATGAGTACCCGCTGTAATTATTGAACGATAAAGCTGATCAACCTTTTCGGCTATCTCTGGCGTTGAGCCACTGGTAACCTTTTTAATTTTTGTTAAGGTGTTTACTTTATCTCCCGGGTTGATACGCTCGGGAGAGTAACCTGCAAAAAAGTCGACGTTAAATTTCAAACCAGAAACCTTTTCAAGTACAGGTACGCAATCTTCCTCGGTACACCCCGGATACACGGTAGATTCATAAATAACCAGGTCACCTGTTTTAAGTACACCGCCTAACATTTCAGACGCCTTAATCAACGGAGTTAAATCAGGGGCCTTGAATTGATTGATAGGTGTTGGTACAGTTACAATAAAAATATTATAATCAGCCAGATCCTCTTTTATGTAAGAAAAATGTAACCCCTTCTCGGGGTTGGTCTTTTTAATTTCAATTACCTTTAAAAGCTCGTCAATATCAGCTTCTTTAGTACGGTCTGCACCCTTGCTTAGCTCCTCAACGCGATCTTTGTTTATGTCAAATCCTAATACATCATATTGTTTTGCAAATTCCAACGCAAGGGGAAGGCCTACATATCCTAATCCTATAATAGCAATTTTTGTCTGTTCTTTTTGATTTTTAACTGATGGCATAAGGGGTAAGTTTTATGATTTTCTTTGATAATTAACAAGTCTTTATTATAAATTACGATTTACTTTTTCCGAAAAAAGATCTCTTTTTAGGTATTTCATCTTCCTGGTAATATCCTCCGCCGTAACCGTAACCATAACCATAACCATAACCATAACCATATGCTCCATCGAGATCAATAGAGTTTAAAACAATATTCAGATTCTTGAATTTCTTCGTGACATAAAAATTCTGAATAGAATTGATATTGCTTTTGGCAGTATAGTTATGCCTTACTATAAACATAGTAGCATCTACATATTCAGCAAGTATTTGCGCATCGGTTACTAAACCTACCGGCGGAGCATCTAAAAGTATATAATCAAATTCTTGTTTGAGCTGGTCTACAAGCACTTTTATTTTGCCATTTACTAGAAGTTCAGCCGGATTTGGAGGAATAGGTCCGCTGGTAATAATAAAATAATTATCCTGCTGGTCTATTTTCTTAATAATGTCCTTATAACTAACTTCTCCAATAAGGTAGTTAGATAAACCTTTAGTATTGTCTATTTCCAAACCAGCATGCAATTTAGGTTTACGAAGATCTAATTCAAGTATTACTACCTTTTTGCCAGACATGGCTAAACTTGCGCCCAAATTTAAAGAGATAAATGATTTACCCTCGCCGCTTATACTTGATGTAAAAAGCATTGATTTGCTGGTTTCCTGAGGCAATATAAAAGTTAAATTTGTACGCAATGTCCGCAACTGCTCAGCAACCATTGATCTGGGTTTAGTAGCAGCGAGTAGTACCGAAGAATCAGTTGAATGTGAAATTTCTGCTAAAATAGGCACATTAGTAACACGCTCAATATCCGAACGCCTGGAAACCCTATAATTCAACAACCCTAATAAGTATATAATTGCAGCTGGTGTTATTAAACCAATTAAAATAAACAGAAACATTACCATCTGCTTTACAGGCTTAAAAGGGAACCTGCCGCTACGGGCCATATCAATGGTACGGCTATCGGCAGCTGTAGACGCAAGGGAAATTTCAGTTTCTTCTCGTTTTTGAAGTAAATAGGTAAATAATGTGTTTTTTATCTCTTGCTGGCGCATAACATCAATCAGTCCGCGTTCTTTCGAGGGCACCTGGCTAATAACCGATTGAAAATTATTATTTTTAGAATCTAATTGCCGTTTAATTACCTGTAAGCCACTTATTAAATTTCTGGTAGATTGCAGAATGGAACTCTTCAATGACTTAATCTGGTCATCAATAGAGATAACGATTGGGTTTGTTTCTGGTACGGTTTGCAGCAAACTTTGTTTTCTTACCTGAGTTTCGACCAATTGGTTTACAAGGCCTAATAAGGTAGGGTCTTCTATCCCTAACATAGATGGGACTTGAGACCCCTCGTTACGTGCACTATACAAATAAGCCTCGAGATTTTTTAAAACTCCTAATTGTATATTTATCTTGCTCAATTCTGCATCATTACCTTGCACACTTTGTAGGAAAATCTGCGATTGAGAACTGATGTCGGTTATTTTGTTCCCTGATTTATAGTTCTCCACTTTTTTCTCAGCTGTACCTAACTCTTCCTGTAGTTTTTCTAAGCGGCTGTTAATAAAGGTAAGTGTAGTTGAGGTAACTTGATTTTTATCATCTATAGCAGCTTTGTTGTACTCGTAAACTAATCTGTTCAAAATATCTTTTCCCCTTGACGGAAGGGCATCTTCAAGCGTAATAATAAGAACAGTACCTTGTTTACTTACCGGATCAACTTTAATTTTATTACTGAGGCTTTCAATTAATAATTCGTTGTCGTTAAACTTAAATTCCAACTCGTTATTAACTATTGTTTTAGGGGTAGAAGACTTAGGCAATACTATAAACTCTACTGCGCCAATCTTAATAGGGCGGCCTAAAGGATACTTATTACCATTTATACTAACTTCTTTAGAGTTTACTAAATTTAAGGAATAAATAAGGCTGTAATCTACGTCATCCCCCGCTTTGATAAGTTGTACATCACAAGGGCGATCATCAAAAAATTCATGTCTACGTACACCTTTTGACAAATAATAGTTAGTTCTTAAATTTAAAGCATCAACTGTACGTTGTAAAATGGTGTGTGATTGAAGGATCTGAATCTCGTTATCAATTATCTTATCTGAACTGAACAGATCAAGATCTTTAAGAAGATCGTTCTGGCCACCCAAGTTACCCTTATTATCCTTTATTAACAAATCAGTTTCTATTTTATATAAAGGTGTAGTTAATTTAATATAAACGTAGCCCAGAGCTAGAGAAATGGCAAGTGATATTAGAAACCATTTCCAGTGAGTAAGGTATTTGTATAAAATCTCTCTTATACTTACTTCATTTTCATCTTGTAATTCAAGATTATTTATTTCGTTGTTATTCAATTCCATTGATGTGCAGAGTGATTTATTATTGCGATTATTTAGACCTGTATATAATTAAGAAAGCAGCAGCAATTGTGCTAAGTATAACAGGAAGCAATCTTATAGTTGGGTCGCTTTGAGCGGCTTTTGAGCGCCCTTGTTCTACATATACAAGGTCGCCTGAGTGGAGGTAATAGTAAGGTGACACAAAAACATCTCTGCTATTTAAATTTACCCGGCCAAACTCCTTTTTACCATTATTATCCCTTACAATCAAAACATTTTCTCGTTTTGCATAAACAGTTACATCCCCTGCCATAGCAAGAGCTTCTGCAATAGTAACACGCTCATTAGGTATAAAATATACCGAAGGTTTTGCCACTTCGCCCATAACTGATATTTTATAATTAAGGAACCTTACATTAACGCTAGGCTCTTTAATGTAAGTTTTAAGCTTATTCTTTATAACATCCCTTGCTTCAGAAGTAGTGAGACCTTCTAATTTTATAGATCCAAGTAACGGAATTTCAATCATTCCGTTCTGATCAACCAAATAACCCGACGGTGAATTTGAAGAAGTGTTAGGTGTAGCATTCCCCATAGGTGACGTTGATCCTAGATCTGTTGGGTTAGCTGACACACTTGAAGAATAAGGGTTAAAAAAACTGCTCGCAGCAGCATTTAATGAAGTAATAGGAATAGATAAAATGTCCCCTTGTTGTATCTTGGGAACATAAGGAGCTATCGTATTGATGGTATCCGACTCGTTCCTGGTGTTTTGAAAATAAACAAACTTTTTCTGGTTAACACATGATGATAATGAAATAGCAAACGTTAAAAACAAAAAAACATTTAGGTAGATATTTTTTTTCATAAGTGATGGTAGTATTGTCGCAAAAGTATTATTTTTTATGTAACTAAGCAACGGTTAAATAGTGTACGTATATCGGCTATATTATCATTTTATGTTATTAAACATATTTATTGGCGGCTTTTATTGCATACATTACAATCATTCCTGCTTTTAAAATATAAAATTCTATAAGAATACCTACTTACTGGGTGCAAAAACAAATCATTAATTTAATTGTTTTTTTTATTTGAAAAAATCATCTGTAAGGTCGTCAATATCCCGTCTGTCGCGTTTTGTGGGCCTTCCTGTACCTCTGTCGCGGGTAAGTAAAGGCGCATGAAAAACAGATTTAAAGGCATGTGTTTCTTCTTCGGGGGTTATATCTTCATAAAACATTACGGCGGTTTTGGCATCTGTACGGCTTTCCAGCAAGCCTGTAACTTTTAGTACGCGCTTATCCGGCCCTTTCGATACGGTGTAAACCTCTCCTACCTTTACCTCGTGTGATGGTTTTATGTTATTACCATCAAGCTTAACACGCCCCGCTTTGCAGGCGTCAGATGCCAGGGTACGGGTTTTAAACGCACGTATAGACCATAAATACTTATCAATCCTTAATTTTTCTTTCTCTGCCATTATAACTACCTATATTCTTGTCAATACTATCAAACAAATCTCCTTAAAATTCCTTTAATTTGGCAAAATTTATATTCTGTAATGATCGACCTTAAAAAAATGATTGAGGATGCGTGGGATAACCGCACCCTTTTAAGTGAAAGCGACTACATTAATGCCATAAATACCGTTATTGAGCGACTTGACAAAGGCGAAATACGCGTGGCCGAACTTATTGGCACACGCTGGCATACTAACGACTGGATAAAGAAAGCCGTGATATTATACTTCCCTACCCGTACTATGGAAGAAATTAAAACCGGCCCGTTTGTGTTTCATGACAAAATGAAACTAAAAACCGACTATAAAGAACTTGGCGTACGCGTAGTTCCCCATGCAATAGCCCGTTACGGTGCTTACCTTGCTAAAGGTGTTATTATGATGCCATCGTACGTAAATATTGGTGCTTACGTAGACGAGGGCACCATGGTTGATACCTGGGCTACCGTAGGTTCGTGCGCTCAAATTGGCAAGCATGTACATTTAAGCGGTGGTGTTGGCATTGGAGGCGTTTTAGAACCTGTGCAGGCTGCACCGGTTATCATAGAAGATAATTGTTTCCTGGGTTCACGTGCCATTGTGGTTGAGGGTGTACATGTTGAAAGCGAGGCCGTTTTAGGCGCTAACGTGGTTTTAACAGCATCTACAAAAATTATTGATGTAACCGGCCCCGAGCCAATTGAATATAAAGGCCGTGTACCTGCACGTTCGGTAGTTATACCGGGCTCATACACTAAAAAGTTCCCTGCGGGAGATTACCAGGTGCCTTGTGCATTAATTATTGGTAAACGTAAAGAATCGACCGACAAAAAGACATCACTAAATGATGCTTTAAGGGAGAACAACGTAGCTATTTAAGTTAGATATGAGATGTGAGATATTAGATTTGAGATCAGCTTTAGCATTGTCTAACAAATATTAGATTATGCAGCCTGTCTCAAATCTCATATCTCAAGTCTCAAATCTCCGAATCTTGATTCGCCTGCCCAATTGGCTTGGAGATGTGGTGATGAGCACCGCGTTTATCAACGCTGTAAGGCAACTTTATCCTGATGCATCAATCGATGTTATCATAAAAAAAGAACTTGGTGGGATTGCCTCGCTCATTCCCGGCTTAAACAATATACATCTTTTCTCAAAAGCAGAACACAAAGGCCTTGGCGGCGTTTATCGCTTTGGTAAATTTCTACGTAGCCAGCAATACGATATATACTTTAACCTGCCGCATTCCCTGTCATCCTTTATAATGGCCTGGGCAAGCGGCGCTAAACAACGCGTCGGCTTTAATAAGGAAGGTGGGATGTTTTTATTAACGCGACCCGTTAAAAAACCCCTTACCTTGCACCGGGTGGATGAATACATCTATTTGCTTGAAAAATTCACAGGAAAGGTAATTGTTGACAGACATGTAAAGTTAGAACTCGGACGCCTGGAAAATACTACAGAAACGGTTATTGTCAACTTCAATTCCGAAGCCTCATCCCGCAGGATGCCTGTAGACAAAGGGCGCGGCATCATTAATACACTAACTAATACATTTAAAAGTATAACATTCGCTTTTGTTGGCTCACCAAAAGAAGCCGCATTTATAGACGAGTTGCTGATGGGCCTTGATAATCCCGAAAGGCTAAAAAACTTGGCCGGTAAAACCAATTTAGTGGGCCTTGCCGACACTATGGCCTGCAGCAAAGCAGTATTAACAACCGACTCCGGCCCCGCGCATTTGGCAAACGCTATAGGCACACCCACCATAGTTTTGTTTGGCGCCGGCGATGAAAACAATACAGCCCCATACAACAAAAACAGCCTGCAGGTTATACGTTACGGCGAACTGGAATGCGAACCATGTGTGCGTAATACATGCAAATTATACGGCGTACCCAGGTGCATGCAAATGCTGGATGAAATAAAAATAATAAAAGCATTAGATTTGCACCTAAATCATGCTTAAAGACGAAGTAAACAAGGCGCTAAAAATTGTGCAGGATGGTGGTATTATCCTGTACCCTACCGATACCATATGGGGTATTGGCTGCGACGCTACAAACACCGATGCCGTTAAAAAGATCTACGCACTAAAACAGCGCGAAGAAAGTAAGAGCATGATCATTTTGCTGGATATTGATAACAAGCTGCAAACTTACATCAGCGAAGTGCCCGATATTGCTTACGACCTGATTGAATATGCCGAAAGCCCGTTAACACTTGTAATGCCCGGCGCTAAAAATATCTCACCAGCCCTTATAGCCCAGGATGGCAGCGTTGGTATACGGGTTACCAGCCATCCGTTTTGCCAACAGCTCGTACAGCGCTTACGCAAGCCATTGGTATCAACATCGGCTAATATTAGCGGCAAACCATCGCCCGAGTACTTTTCTAAAATAGATCAGGATATTATTGATGGTGTTGACTATGTGGTTGACATTGACCAATATAGTACCGAAGTTAAAAAGCCATCAACCATCATGAGGCTGAACCCTAATGGCGGTTTCGAATTTATTCGCCGTTAATTTTTATATAATCGCTAAATTTGTGCTGTAATACGAGCCTGTTAGCAGCCTACATATGAAACAACACCTGCAACATCCGGTATTTTCTGTTATTTCTAAACTTGCTGCCGAACAAAATGTACAGGCTTACGCAATTGGCGGTTACGTGCGCGATATTTTTCTGAAACGCCCCTCTAAAGACATTGATATTGTAATTTTAGGTAACGGCATCGACTTTGCCGAAGCCGTGGCTGCAAAGCTAAATGTTAAGGTATCGGTATTTAAAAACTTTGGTACAGCTATGCTGCGTTACCAGGATGTAGAGGTTGAGTTTGTAGGTGCCCGTAAGGAAAGTTACCGCTCTGACTCACGTAAGCCAATAGTTGAAAATGGCACACTGGACGACGACCAAAAGCGCCGAGATTTTACCATAAATGCACTCGCAATCGCCCTTCACCCTTCACATTTTGGGGAATTAATAGACCCGTTTGGTGGCATTGCCGATCTGGAAGCAAAGCTTATCCGCACACCCTTGAACCCGGTCGAGACATTTTCTGACGATCCGTTAAGAATGATGAGGGCGATCCGCTTTGCCAGTCAGCTCGATTTCCAAATTGACGAAGAGGCTATTGCAGCCATTAAGAGCAACCTGCACCGCATAAAAATTGTATCGCAGGAGCGCATAACCGATGAGCTAAACAAGATCATCCTGTCGCCAAAACCATCAATAGGTTTTAATTACCTGTTTGATACCGGGATGCTACATATTATTTTCCCGCAGATGGTTGCGCTACACGGTGTAGAGGTTATAAACGGGAAAGGGCATAAAGACAATTTCTACCACACCTTACAGGTGCTTGATAACATCTGCGAAACTACCGACGACCTGTGGTTACGCTGGGCCGCCATATTGCATGATATTGCAAAACCACCAACCAAACGGTTTGAGCCAAGCCACGGTTGGACGTTTCACGGCCACGAGGATAAAGGCGCGCGAATGGTACCCAAGATCTTCGCGCAGTTAAAACTGCCGCTAAACGAGAAAATGAAGTTAGTACAAAAGCTGGTGCAATTGCATCTGCGCCCAATTGTACTTTCGCAGTCAATTGTTACCGATTCTGCCGTACGCAGGCTGTTGTTTGAGGCTGGTGATGATATTGAAGCTTTGATGCTTTTGTGCAAGGCCGATGTTACTACTAAAAACGAATACAAGGTTAAAAAGTACCGTAACAATTTTGAACTGGTACAACAAAAGCTGAAAGACGTTGAAGAACGAGATAACATCCGCAACTGGCAGCCACCGGTTACCGGGCTGGATATTATGCAGCTTTTTGGCATTGGCGAAGGCCGCGAGGTGGGTATCATAAAAAATAAGATCCGCGAAGCGATACTGGAAGGCGAAATACCAAACGAACGTGAGGCAGCTATAAACTTCACAATTACAAAAGGGCAAGAAATTGGCTTGAAAGTTGTTGCGAACACAAATTAATCTAACATTTATTATTTTTGACAAAAAACTACTTATAAAATGGCACTATACAGGTTCAGGGTTACTTTTGAAGATTATGACGACGTTTCCCGGGATATCGATGTAAAATCTAACCAAACATTCGAAGATCTTCACAAGGCTATACACCAATCGACCGGTTATAACCCCGAATTTCCGTCCTCTTTTTACATCAGTAACGACCAATGGATGAAAGGTGAGGAGATCACCTATCTGCCAAACCAAAAACGGATAGACCGCAAGATCCCTTTAATGGATAAAATAAAACTGAGCAGCTTTATTGATGATCCGCATCAAAAATTTTATTACACCTTTAACTTCGACAGGCCGTTCGATTTCCATGTGGAGTTAATGAAGATCATTCTTGAAGATACACCCGGTGTTACCTACCCTGCCGTTGTACGTTCGGTGGGCGAAGCGCCTAAACAATTTGGCAACGTATTTAACCCCGAAATAGCTGCTACTGCAGACGCCCCTAACGAAGATTTTGACTTTTTGAATGAAATGGCATACAACCATGATGATGCCGATGAGTTTGCTGAAGTGACTGATACCGGTGCTGAGGATGATGAAGAAAAGAAAGTTGATGACGAGGAGGAAGAAGACGAGTTTGGCTTTGGCGACGATGCAGAGTTTGAAGACGAAGATAAGCCCGGCCGTGACGATTATTAATAATTGATAGCCTATTGTTCATGGTTCATAGTAACGAATCTAAATAAATTAACATGGAAGCAGCCATGACGTACAAACTATGAGCCATGAACCTCTTAAAAACAAAACCCTTATTGTAATTGCCGGCCCTACGGCATCAGGTAAAACCGCCGCTGCTATAAGCCTTGCGCAGTATTTTAACACAGTGGTTGTCTCTGCCGATTCCAGGCAGTTTTTCCGCGAGATGTCTATAGGCACAGCAAAGCCAACTCACGATGAATTAGCTGCTGCCCCACATTATTTTATTAATTCGCATAGCATTACCGAGCCATTCTCTGTCGGCGATTTTGAGCGCGAGGGAATGAAATTGCTAACGGAACTTTTCCAAAAGCATGATGTTGTTATTATGGCGGGAGGATCCGGCCTTTACATCCGCGCAATTACCGAAGGATTTGACGAGCTGCCAACCGCGGATACCAACATTCGGGACCGGCTGAATGTCGAACTTGTTGCCAATGGCATTAAGCCCCTGCAGGAGCGACTAAAGGAAGCCGACCCCGCGTATTATGCAGAGGTTGATATTGATAACCCACAACGCGTTATAAGGGCACTGGAAGTATTTGAGGCTACGGGCAACCCTATATCATCGTATCGTAAAGCAAAAACTAATCAAAGGCCGTTTAATATTACTAAGTACGGTTTAGATATGCCACGCGAAGAATTGTACGAGCGTATTAACAAACGCGTAGATATTATGGTTCAGGATGGCCTGGTAGATGAAGTGGCATCATTACTTCCCTTTCGCCAATATAATGCTTTAAATACAGTAGGGTATTCAGAACTGTTTGATTTTTTTGACGGCAAAACAGATTTAGATACCGCGATAGCCCTTATTAAACAAAATACTCGCAGGTTTGCCAAGCGGCAAGTAACCTGGTTTCGAAAAGATAGAGACATACAATGGGCCACTCCTAACACCATTTTAACACTAGCAAAACACTAATTTAACATGGTAGTTGTAATAGTATTTAATAAGATACTTTATTACTTAATCACTTGATTTACATATCTTAGCGACCTAGTAATTTAACACTTTTGATGACACCCCCTACTATTAACAGGAGAGCTTTCCTTGGCTCTTTGTCGGCTTTTCTTGTGCTTGTTGGCTGCAAAAAGGCCGACCCCAAACCATCTAATACAACACCCACAACCGCGACACCAGTTACAAACGGGACGGCAGACCCTGTTATACCTCCCAAGGTATACGACCAAAGCCTGTATACAACAACTGAATTAGGGCCGAACCTTGTTACGGGGATTGATTTTAGTTCGACACTTTACGGATACACCGATAAGCTGGCTTATAAAAAGGGCGATACACTTGGCTTATATTATTCGGGCCCGGCTAACCCAAAGCAAGTTATTACTCTTGCCAGCTTTGATAGTAAGCTAATGGGTACCTACACAGCGCCTGTAACTGTTCAAAAAATAAAAACCAGCAAACCATGGCTGGATGGTTGTAAATTTGATAAAACAGCTGATATTAAACTGCCCGACAATTTAAAGCCCGGTGTTTATAGGTTTAGAGGGACAAATTATTTCGTAATATCTGATAGTGAAAACTACCATGATATTACCATAGTTTACCCAACCAATACTGATAATGCATACAATTATGGTGGTGGTAAAAGTATTTATGAGCCTGCACTGCCCGATAGGGCTACGGTGTCGTCATTTGCACGTTATCAGGATGGCGTGCTAAATAAGAAAGATTTTACATCGAGTTTCTTCTATTGGATGCTAACTCAGAATTACGATGCCAACTACATTACTGATGCAGATCTTGATGATTACAAAAACATTGAAAAAACTAAAGTTTTGATGATTGTAGGCCATAGCGAATATTGGACACGCGCCGCACGCGAAAATGTAGACAAATTTGTAGCAAGCGGTAAAAACATGCTAGTACTATCGGGCAATACTATGTATTGGCAGGTTAGATACAACAAACCCGAAAACCTGATGATATGCTATAAAGATAATAATCTAGACCCGCTTAAAGATAGCCCTTACAGCACCACACTTTGGGATAGTCCTTTCTTAAAGTATCCTACTATAAATAGTATTGGTGCCGATTTTGCCAGAGGCGGATATGGCAGTAAGTTAGACAACAGGCAGGATGGTTATAAAATTATAAACGACAAATCGCCTTTATTTGAAGGTACCGGTTTAAAAAACGGCGATATATTATCTATCCCTACAGTGGAATACGATGGCGCACCCGTTGTGAAAATGATATCGCCGGGTTCTAAAGAGATACCGGTTATTGATAACAACAAGCTAAAGTTTCATCAGGTTGAACTCCTAGGCTACGATTTTGCAGTTAATGGTTCTGATCGTGGCCCCAATGCGTCTTCCAAAGGCTTGGGTACTTTTATGGTATTTAAAAAGACACCAACATCCGGTACCGTTGTAAATGCAGCTACTACAGATTGGTGTAATGGACATGGCATTGGCGGTAAGGACAAAGAAAAAGTAAGGCGGATCACCAAAAACATGATCGATAAATCGTTACGAGACGAAACACTTTTTACAAGTTAATATATCGCTTGTAAAACAATACAACAGTTGCTTTTAATTTGAAAGCAGCTGTTGTATATATTGGCCATAACCGCTCTTAATGTATTTATCGGCTAATATTTGTAATTGTTGGGCATTTATGTAACCCATAAGGTACGCCACCTCTTCTATACAACCTATTTTTTTGGCCTGGCGTTTTTCTATTACACGCACAAACTCGGTTGCATCACTAAGCGAATCAAATGTACCTGTATCCAGCCATGCTGTGCCCCTATCCATTACACCTACATGCAGGTTGCCTTGCTCAAGGTAAACACGGTTTACATCCGTTATTTCGTATTCGCCACGTGGCGATGGCTTTATATTTTTAGCTATTTCAACCACACTGTTATCATAAAAATATAACCCTGGTACAGCAAATTTTGATTTTGGTTTAAGTGGTTTTTCTTCGATAGATATGGCAATATTATTTGCATCAAACTCAACCACGCCATATCGCTCAGGGTCGGCAACCGGGTAGGCAAAAATAGCAGCGCCATTTACATCATTAAAACTTTGGATCAGCTTACTGAATCCAGATCCGTAGAAGATGTTATCACCTAAAACAAGTGCTACCTTGTTATCCCCAATGAATTTTTCACCAATTACAAAAGCCTGGGCAAGTCCGTTTGGGGTCTCCTGTATAGCATACTCAAAGCGGCAGCCAATCTCCTCACCTGTCCCTAACAAGCGTTTAAAACCCGGGCTATCCTCCTCAGTAGTAATGATGAGTATCTCGTTTATCCCGGCAAGCATCAAAACAGATAGCGGGTAATAGATCATCGGCTTATCATAAATAGGCATCAACTGCTTACTTATGGCTTTGGTTATTGGGTAAAGCCGTGTTCCCGATCCGCCTGCTAATATGATACCTTTCATTTTTGTATTTGATTATGTGTCCCGATAGTTATCAGGATTGCCTTGCAAGTATATTTTATCCTTAATTAATCTTGTTGTTTAAGCCTGTTTATGCAAATTGCAAGGCTTTCCCTCCAATACGGAATTTGCAGCCCAAATGTTTGTTTTACCTTACTTTTATCCATAACCGAATAAGCGGGCCTAACCGCACGGGTCTTATATTCGCTGGTTGGTACTGGTATTACATTGACATTGGTAGATGATAATTCAAAAATTGCTTTCGCGAAGTCGTACCAGGATGCTATACCCTCGTTACTGTAATGGAATACACCATATGCTGTGCTATCCGCTTCAATAATGTTAATAATAAACCCGGCAAGGTCAATAGCGTATGTCGGCGTACCAGCCTGGTCGGCAATTACTTTAAGCTCGTCGCGTTCGGCGCCAAGCTTTAACATGGTTTTTACAAAGTTATTGGCAAATTCCGAGTACAACCATCCCGTGCGTATAATAAAGTATTTGTCGAGCAAAAGCGGGATAACCCGTTCCCCGTCCAGTTTGGTTTGGCCATAAACGTTAATAGGTTTTGCTTCAGCATCTTCTTTCAATGGTGAAGATCTATCGCCCTTAAATACAAAATCGGTTGAGGTGTGTATAAGCGTAGTATCGTACTTGCTGCATAACCTCGCCAGGTTCTCAACCCCGGTTACATTAACTTTGGCAGCGGTTTCGGCATCATCTTCGGCTTTGTCTACGGCGGTGTAAGCTGCGCAGTTTATGGCATAATCTGGTTGATGTTCGGCAAATAATTTTTCTAACCCTTCAACGTCTAATATATTAGCTTTACCCTCTTCCGGGAAGATGAAAAAGTGTGATCCATTATCGCCTGCAAGCTTTTTAAAACACTGCCCCAACTGGCCAGATGCACCAAAAACGATTGTTTTACTCATAATAATATCGAGGTTTTGATATACAGTAACCTATTACGGCTCTACATGTTTCAACAAAAAGTCGTCGTAGGCAAGTTTAATACCTTCTTCTAATTCTGTCTTATAAGTCCACCCCTTTTCCGCTAACTTAGATACATCCATTAGTTTACGTGGTGTGCCATCGGGTTTGGTACTATCAAATTTTAACTCACCCTGGTAGCCCACTATTTTTTTAATGAGCAGGGCAAGATCTTTAATACTTATTTCTTTACCGCTGCCTATGTTAATGAAACCGGCTTCATCAAAGTTTTGCATCAGGTAGTAACAAGCTTCTGCCAAATCATCGGCAAATAAAAACTCGCGCAAAGGCGAACCGCTTCCCCAAATAACAACCTCGGGTGTATTATTCTCTTTAGCCTCATGAAACCTGCGGATAAGCGCCGGCAGTACATGCGAGTTTTGAGGGTGATAGTTATCGTTATAACCATACAAATTGGTTGGCATAACCGATATAAAATTACAGCCGTATTGCGCGCGGTAAGCATCGCACATTTTTATACCTGCAATTTTCGCGATGGCATAAGGTTCGTTAGTTGGCTCGAGCAGGCCTGTTAGTAAAGCATCTTCATGAAGCGGTTGCGGTGCCAGTTTCGGATAGATACAGCTCGACCCCAAAAACATCAGCTTTGTTACGTTATTGAGGTATGCTGAATTAATAATATTATTTTGAATTTGCAGATTATCGTACAAAAACTCGGCACGGTAGGTATTATTAGCAACAATCCCCCCAACTTTAGCTGCCGCTAAAAAAACGTAGTCGGGCTTTTCTTCTTCAAAAAAAGCTGCTACGGCGGGCTGGTCGCGCAGGTCAAGCTCGGCTGAAGTGCGGGTTACAAAATTTGTAAAACCCTCGGCCTGCAGCTTGCGCATAATGGCAGAACCCACCATGCCCCGGTGCCCGGCTATGTATATTTTATCGTGTTTATTCATGTTAGTTCATAGTTTGATGGTTCATAGTTCATAGTAGGAATTGGCAACAGAAAATATCAGGCTAACTGAGACGCTGCAATAGTTATAGGTTGATTCATTATAATGCATCAAAAAATCCCATGAACTATTAACTATGATCCATGAACTTCGGTACTACGCCTGCCCCATTGTTCCGCCAAAGTTCATTGGGAAACCAGTAGGTTCATTCTGGATTTTAATACGGCCGTTAGCGTCTTCAAACTTTTCTAAATTATCTTGTAATGCGCTTAACAGTCGCTTAGCATGCTCAGGTGTTAGTACAATACGTGCTTTTACTTTTGCCTTTGGTACACCCGGCATCACCCGAATAAAATCGAGCACAAACTCCGAGCTGGAATGCGTTATAATGGCCAGGTTGGCGTATACACCCTCGGCTACCTCTTCGGTAAGCTCGATGTTGATCTGGTTTTCGTTTTGTTCTTCCATAATAGTATAAAAATAGCAAAGCCTCCCGTTTTCACAGAAGGCTTTGCAAAAGTATTTAAAAAAATCTGATTAAGCTTCCACTTCCTCAGTTTTTGAAGCCATCAGGCGATCAAACTCTTCCTGAGAACCTACACGGATATTTTCGTATTCGCGTAAACCGGTTCCAGATGGAATTAAGTGACCAACGATTACGTTTTCTTTCAGGCCAAGCATTAAGTCTTTCTTACCTGCTATAGCTGCTTCGTTCAGTACTTTAGTAGTTTCCTGGAACGATGCCGCTGAAATGAACGATTTGGTACCTAATGATGCCCTGGTTATACCTTGTAACATCGGGCTGGAAGTTGCTGCAATTGCATCCCTCACTTCAACCAATCTTAAATCTTTACGTTTTAAGATAGAGTTTTCGTCCCTCAGTTTCCTCAATGATATGATCTGACCAGCTTTTAATGTTGCAGAATCACCTGGCTCAACAACAACTTTCTTATCAAATATCTCATCATTTTCGGTCATGAAATCCCAGCTATCAACTGCTTCCCTTTCAAGGAAACGGGTATCGCCGGCATCTTCAATGGCAACTTTCTGCATCATTTGGTGAACAATCACCTCAAAGTGCTTATCGTTAATTTTCACACCCTGTAAGCGGTAAACTTCCTGTATACCGTTAACAAGATACTCTTGTACTGCAGCAGGGCCTTTAATTGCAAGGATATCTGCCGGAGAGATAGAACCATCAGACAATGGCATACCTGCTTTAACAAAGTCGTTATCCTGTACAAGAATGTGTTTAGACAATGGCACCAGGTATTTTTTAACCTGGCCGTCTTTACTTTCAATAGTGATCTCGCGGTTACCACGTTTAACACCACCTAAAGTTACCACACCATCAATCTCGGTTACTACAGCCGGGTTAGATGGGTTACGTGCTTCGAATAACTCGGTTACACGTGGTAAACCACCTGTAATATCTCGCGTTTTACCGGTTGAACGAGGAATTTTGGCAATAACCTGCCCTGTTTGGAGTTTCTCACCTTCTTCAACAGAAATGTGGGCACCTACCGGGATATTGTAACCTTTAATGATGTTACCTTTACTATCAGCTATTTGTATAACAGGGTTTTTAGTTTTATCCCTGGTATCGATAATTACTTTCTCGCGGTGACCGGTTTGCTCATCGCTTTCCTCGCGGAATGTGATGCCTTCCAATACTGCCTCGAATGTAGTGATACCGGCAAACTCAGAGATAATAACCGCATTGTACGGATCCCATGAACATATACGGTCGCCTTTAGAAATTGTAGCGCCATCCTTAACATACAGGTATGAACCGTATGGGATGTTGTTGGTAACAATTACTTTATTTGTACCAGCCTCAATGATACGGAACTCGCCTGAACGACCCAATACCACGTCAACTAATCCTTCTTCTGTTTTGTATTCTACAGTACGTACGTTCTCAAACTCGATAACACCATCAAATTTAGCGTTGATCTGAGACTCGGCCGCGATGTTAGATGCGGTACCACCCACGTGGAATGTACGTAGTGTTAACTGTGTACCCGGCTCACCGATAGACTGTGCAGCAATTACACCTACAGCCTCGCCCATTTGCACGCGTTTACCGCTTGCAAGGTTACGGCCATAACATAAAGCACACACACCGCGTTTGCTTTCGCAAGTTAATACCGAACGTATCTCAACACCCTCTAAAGGTGAGTTCTCAACTTTCTTAGCAATCTCTTCGGTAATATCTTCACCTGCAGAAATTAATAATTCGTTAGTGATAGGATCGTGTACATCGTGTAATGTTGTACGGCCTAAAATACGGTCGTATAACGGTTCAACAACATCCTCGTTGTCTTTTAATGCAGTTGTATAAATACCACGCAGGGTACCACAATCAACTTCACCAACTATCATATCCTGGGCAACATCATGCAACCTACGGGTTAAGTAACCAGCATCCGCAGTTTTTAACGCTGTATCCGCCAAACCTTTACGCGCACCGTGGGTAGAAATGAAGTACTCTAATACCGACAATCCTTCTTTAAAGTTAGATAAGATCGGGTTTTCGATGATCTCACCACCCGAACCTGATTTTTGAGGCTTAGCCATCAAACCACGCATACCTGCAAGCTGACGGATCTGCTCCTTAGAACCACGCGCACCAGAATCAAGCATCATGTAAACCGAGTTGAAACCCTGGTTATCATTGCTCAGGATGTTCATCACATTCGCGGTTAAGCGGTTGTTGATACGTGTCCAGATATCGATGATCTGATTGTAACGCTCGTTGTTGGTAATGAAACCCATGTTATAGTTACCCATAACATCTTCCACTTCTTTAGAAGCCTGGGCAATCAAAGTAACCTTTTCTTCAGGGATGTTAATATCCTTAAGGTTAAATGATAAACCACCCTGGAATGCCATACGGAAACCTAACTCCTTAATATCATCAAGGAACTGGGCAGCGCGTGCCATACCGGTTATTTTAACAACCTCGCCAATAATATCACGTAATGATTTCTTGGTCAATAGTTCGTTAATGTAACCAACCTCTTCCGGCACGTGCTGGTTAAATAGCACACGGCCTACAGTGGTTTCAATTATCTGGGTAACAATGTTACCTTCACGATTTTTGATCTTTCCTTTTACCTTAATAAAGGCATGCAGATCTATCTTTCTTTCGTTGTAAGCGATAATTACCTCTTCGGCAGAATAGAAAGTTAAACCCTGGCCTTTTACAACACGTCCTTCATCTGTTTTACGGCCTTTAGTTATGTAGTACAAACCAAGCACCATGTCTTGCGAAGGTACTGTAATTGGCGTACCGTTAGCAGGGTTTAAGATGTTGTGTGATGCAAGCATTAATACCTGGGCTTCCAAAATTGCTGCGTTACCAAGTGGTACGTGCACAGCCATCTGGTCACCGTCAAAATCCGCGTTGAAGGCGGTACAGGTTAACGGGTGCAATTGTATAGCCTTACCCTCAACCAGTTTTGGCTGGAAGGCCTGGATACCTAACCTGTGCAGCGTAGGCGCACGGTTTAATAATACAGGGTGGCCTTTTAATACGTTTTCCAAAATATCCCAAACTAATGGGTCTTTACGGTCAACTATTTTCTTTGCAGATTTTACTGTTTTAACCACACCACGCTCTATCATCTTACGAATGATAAATGGTTTGAATAACTCAGCAGCCATATCTTTTGGCAAACCACACTCGTGCAGCTTTAAGTTAGGGCCTACAACAATTACCGAACGTGCCGAATAATCCACACGTTTACCCAATAAGTTTTGACGGAAACGGCCTTGTTTACCTTTCAGGATGTCTGAAAGTGATTTAAGGGCACGGTTACCTTCGGTTTTAACCGCGTTAACTTTACGTGAGTTGTCAAATAACGAATCTACAGCTTCCTGTAACATACGTTTTTCGTTACGTAATATAACTTCCGGTGCTTTTATCTCTATCAAACGTTTTAAACGGTTGTTACGGATAATTACACGACGGTATAAATCGTTCAGATCGGAAGTAGCGAAACGGCCACCTTCCAATGGTACTAACGGGCGCAATTCTGGCGGGATAACCGGAACGATCTTAACAATCATCCAAGATGGGTTATTCTCTATCCTTGTAGCCGCACCACGGAAAGCCTCAACAACCTGTAAGCGTTTTAACGCTTCGTTTTTACGTTGTTGTGAAGTTTCGTTAGCTGCCTGGTGGCGAAGGTTGTATGAAAGCTCATCTAAATCGATGCGTTTCAATAACTCTTCCAATGCCTCGGCACCCATTTTAGCCACAAATTTTTGTGGGTCTTTATCATCCAGGTATTGGTTTTCTTTTGGTAAGGTATCCAATATATCCAGGTACTCTTCTTCTGTCAGGAAATCCATTTTAGAGATACCGTCAGATTCTTTAATACCAGGCTGAATAACTACATAACGTTCGTAGTAAATGATAAGGTCTAACCTCTTAGTAGGTAAGCCCAACAAGTAACCAATTTTGTTTGGCAACGAGCGGAAATACCAAATGTGCGCAACAGGCACCACCAAGTTGATGTGGCCCATACGCTCACGGCGTACCTTTTTCTCAGTTACTTCAACACCACAACGGTCACAAACTATACCCTTGTAACGGATACGTTTGTATTTACCACAATGGCATTCGTAATCTTTAACCGGGCCAAAAATACGCTCGCAGAACAAACCGTCACGCTCGGGTTTGTAGGTACGGTAGTTAATGGTCTCAGGCTTTAAAACCTCACCGCTTGAACGCTCAAGGATAGACTCCGGAGAAGCTAAACTGATGGTAATTGTGGTGAAATTACTCTTGATTTTATTATCCTTTTTGTAAGACATAGTCTACTTTGATTTTTAATGATTGAAAAGGTTGGAATGTTGCAAAGTTTAAATGTTGTAAGGTTTGTGTTTTGGCCTTAACCTTTAAACATTCAAACCTTACAACTTTACAACAACCTTTATTCTAAAGTGATATCCAAACCTAAACCTCTTAATTCATGAACCAATACGTTGAATGATTCCGGAACTGATGGTGTAGGCAGGTTTTCACCTTTAACAATAGCTTCATAAGTTTTGGCACGGCCGATAACATCATCCGATTTAACGGTTAATATTTCCTGCAGTATGTTTGATGCACCAAATGCCTCAAGTGCCCAAACCTCCATCTCACCAAAACGCTGACCACCAAACTGGGCTTTACCACCCAATGGCTGTTGTGTAATTAATGAGTATGGCCCGATAGAACGCGCGTGCATCTTATCGTCAACCATGTGGCCCAGTTTAAGCATGTAGATAATACCTACAGTTGTTTGCTGGTCAAAACGGTCGCCTGTTAAACCATTGTATAAATAGGTACGGCCAGATTCTGGTAAGCCTGCTTTCTTAACCCACTCTTCTACCTCTTCGTGGCTTGCACCATCAAAAATAGGAGTAGCGAATTTAACACCAAGCTCTTTACCTGCCCAACCCAATACTGTTTCATATATCTGGCCAAGGTTCATACGTGAAGGTACACCCAGCGGGTTCAACACAATATCAACCGGGGTACCATCTTCTAAGAAAGGCATATCCTCGTCACGTACAATACGTGCAACAATACCTTTGTTACCGTGGCGGCCCGCCATTTTATCACCCACTTTAAGCTTACGCTTTTTAGCGATGTAAACTTTAGCCATTTGTACGATACCAGATGGAAGCTCATCACCTACGCTAATAGCAAACTTATCGCGGCGGTAAGCACCCAGTTCTTCGTTCACTTTAATGTTATAGTTGTGAAGCAAAGTTTTTATCTGGTCGTTCTTATCGTCATCAGTTGTCCATTTTGTTGGGTTGATGCTTTCGTAGTTAAGCTCAGCCAAAATCTTTTGGGTGAATTTAACGCCTTTAGCTACAAATAACTCTTTGTAAACATTGTAAACACCTTGTGATGTTTTACCGTTCACGATCTCAAATAATTTCTCGATTAAAGTATTTTTAAGATCTTTTACAGCTTTATCATGTTTAGCATCAAGTTTTTCAATCTGAGCTTTTTCTTCCGCTTTGGTAGTTTTCTTAGCACGGCTGAAAAGTTTGGTATCGATAACCACACCCGCAATTGACGGCGGAGTTTTTAACGATGCATCCTTAACATCACCTGCTTTATCACCAAAGATGGCACGTAATAATTTCTCTTCCGGCGAAGGGTCTGATTCACCTTTTGGAGTGATCTTACCTATCAGGATGTCGCCCTCTTTAACCTCGGCACCAACACGGATAATACCGTCTTCGTCAAGGTCTTTGGTAGCTTCTTCTGATACGTTAGGGATATCCGGTGTCAATTCCTCTTCGCCGCGTTTTGTATCACGCACTTCAAGTTCAAATTCTTCAACGTGAAGTGATGTGAATATATCCTGAGATACTACACGCTCAGATATTACGATCGCATCCTCAAAGTTGTAACCTTGCCAAGGCATGAATGCCACTTTAAGGTTACGGCCCAAGGCAAGCTCACCGTTCTGAGTTGCATAACCCTCGCAAAGTACTTCACCTTTAGTAACCCGTTGACCTTTTTTAACAATTGGCTTCAAGTTAATGGTAGTGCTTTGGTTGGTTTTCTTAAATTTAGTTAACAGGTAACTTTTTGTATCGCCATCAAAAGATATCAGGCGGTCAAGCTCGTTACGGTCATACTTAATTTTGATCTCGTTAGCATCAACATACTCAACCACACCATCGCCTTCGGCGTTGATAAGGGTACGAGAGTCTTTTGCTACACGGCCTTCCAAACCTGTACCTACAATTGGCGCCTCGGGGCGTAACAATGGCACGGCCTGGCGCTGCATGTTAGATCCCATCAAGGCACGGTTAGCATCATCATGCTCCAGGAACGGAATTAATGAAGCCGCGATTGACGTGATCTGGTTTGGAGCGATGTCCATCAGATCCAGTTTATCCGGGTCGATAATAGGGAAATCACCTTCGAAACGTGCTTTTACACGTGGGTTGGCAAATACACCTTTATCATCATAGTAAGCGTTAGCCTGGCCAATGGTTTTACCATCTTCATCTTCTGCAGATAAATAGATAACCGGCTCATCAACCTGTACTTTACCATCAACCACACGTTTGTACGGTGTTTCAATAAAGCCTAAGTTGTTGATCTTGGCGTGAACACAAAGTGATGAGATCAAACCAATGTTCGGTCCTTCCGGAGTTTCGATCGTACACAACCTACCGTAGTGGGTGTAGTGAACGTCACGAACCTCGAAACCTGCACGCTCACGCGACAGACCACCGGGGCCTAAGGCTGACAGACGACGCTTGTGCGTAATCTCTGCCAGTGGATTGGTTTGGTCCATAAACTGCGATAACTGGTTAGTTCCGAAGAACGAGTTGATCACAGATGATAGTGTACGTGCATTGATCAGGTCGGTTGGTGTGAACACCTCGTTATCACGAATGTTCATACGCTCGCGAATGGTACGAGCCATACGCGCCAAACCAACACCAAATTGTGCATAAAGTTGTTCACCAACGGTACGTACACGACGGTTTGACAAGTGATCAATATCATCCACCTCAGCTTTTGAGTTGATTAATTTGATCAGGTATTTAACGATCGCGATGATATCCTGTTTGGTTAATACTTTTGTTTCGTCAGAAGTATTCAACTTTAATTTACGGTTGATGCGGTACCTGCCCACATCGCCCAAATCGTATCTTTTATCTGAGAAGAATAAACGATCGATGATACCACGTGCTGTTTCTTCATCAGGTGGTTCAGCGTTACGTAACTGGCGATAGATGTGCTCAACCGCTTCCTTCTCAGAGTTTGAAGTATCTTTTTGTAACGTATTATATATAATAGTATAATCACCGCTGGTGGCAGCATCTTCCTTGTTAAGGATGATGGTTTTAACACCGGCATCAATGATCATATCGATGTGATCGTCTTCCAATACGGTTTCGCGCTCAAGGATGATCTCGTTACGGTCGATAGATACCACTTCACCGGTATCTTCATCCACGAAATCTTCCACCCATTTTTTAAGCACCCTCGCAGCAAGCTTACGGCCAATGAATTTCTTCAAGCCGCTTTTGCTTACCTTAACTTCGTCTGCAAGTTCAAATAATTCTAATATATCTTTATCAGAATCATAACCTATAGCACGTAGAAGCGTGGTAACCGGGAATTTCTTTTTACGGTCAATGTAAGCATACATCACGTTGTTAACGTCTGTAGCAAACTCAATCCATGAACCTTTGAAAGGTATAACACGGGCCGAGTACAATTTTGTACCGTTGGTGTGGCGGCTTTGGCCAAAGAACACACCAGGTGAACGGTGTAACTGTGATACAATTACGCGTTCGGCGCCATTTATAACAAATGTACCTTTAGGAGTCATGTAAGGGATAGTTCCCAGGTACACGTCCTGTACAATTGTTTCAAAATCTTCGTGCTCGGCATCATTACATGATAAGCGAAGTTTTGCTTTTAATGGCACACTGTAAGTTAACCCGCGCTCAATACACTCACGTATATCGTAACGTGGCGGATCAATAAAATAATCAAGAAACTCTAAAACGAAGATGTTCCTTGAATCTGAAATAGGAAAATTTTCGGCAAATACTTTAAACAACCCCTCTTTATAGCGGTTGTCTGACGTGGTTTCCAATTGAAAAAATTCCTGGAAAGATTGTAACTGTACATCCAGGAAATCGGGGTAATCAAGTACCTTTCTGCTGGTTGCAAAGTTTACTCTTTGGTTATTATTGTTTGCCAAGGTGTTATAATTTAATTTTATTAAACCTGTGATTTAGATATGAGCTATTAGACGCGAGATTTGAGCGAGAGTCATTTAAAACCCTTCTATAATAACGTAAGATCTCATATCTCTTATCCTACGTTCCAAATCTAATGTGTATAAACAGCAATAGACCCCGACCAAAAATGGTCGGAGTCTGATGCTATTTTGTGTTAGGTTAAATTATTTAACCTCAACTACTGCTCCAGCTTCCTCTAATTGAGTTTTCAAAGATTGAGCTTCTTCTTTAGTAACGCCGGTTTTAACCTCTTTAGGCGCGCCGTCTACTAAATCTTTAGCTTCTTTCAAACCTAAGCCAGTTAAGTCTTTTACTAATTTAACAACTGCTAATTTTGAACCACCTGCTTCTTTCAGGATCACGTCAAATGCAGTTTGCTCAGCAGCAGCTGCAGGAGCGTCATCGCCACCAGCAGGAGCAGCTACAGCAACAGCTGCAGCAGCAGGCTCAATGCCATACTCGTCTTTCAAGATCTGAGCTAATTCGTTTACTTCTTTTACTGTTAAGTTTACCAACTGTTCAGCAAACGCTTTTAAATCCGCCATTTTATTTTTATTTTTTACTTAATGCTTTTTGTTTAATATCGAACTTTAAGGTGTTCGTTAACCTCTTTCTTGTAATGTTTTTACAACACCTGCAATGATAGTTCCGCCTGATTGTAATGCAGAAATAACGTTCTTGGCTGGTGATTGCAGTAAGCCTACTATCTCGCCAATCAATTGTTCTTTTGACTTCAATTTGGTCAAAGTATCTAATTGATTATCGCCGATAAATACCGCTGAATCAATGTATGCTGCTTTTAAAAGTGGTTTATCACCTTTTTTCCTTAAAGCTTTGATCAACTTTGCCGGGGCAGTTGCTGATTTTGAGAAAAGGATTGATGAAGAACCTTTTAATACATCATATATCGGGGTAAAGTCACCACCGGCTGCTTCCATAGCTTTTTTAATTAAGCTATTTTTTGCTACCTGCATTGTGATGTCAGCCTCGAAGCATTGACGACGGATATTATTTACTTTTGCAACCGTTAGATCAGCAGTATCAGTAATGTAAAAATTACCGTACTCTTTAATCTGATCAGCAAGGGCAAGAACAAGGTCGTGTTTTTCTTCTTTATTCATGATTAGATCCCCGCTACTGATTTAGTTTCAATTGTAATTCCCGGCGACATGGTTGAAGAGATATGTATGCTCTTAAAATATGTGCCTTTAGCTGCTGATGGTTTTAATTTAGAGATAGTTTGCAATACTTCTAATGCATTCTCGTAAATTTTCTCAGCAGTGAAAGATGCTTTTCCTATTGAAGTGTGGATGATACCGGTTTTGTCAACCTTGAAATCGATCTTACCACCTTTTACATCAGCTACAGCTTTACCAACTTCTGGTGTTACTGTTCCTGATTTAGGGTTAGGCATAAGGTTACGTGGGCCTAATATACGACCCAAACGACCTACCTTAGCCATAACACTTGGCATAGTGATGATAATATCAACATCAGTCCATCCGCCTTCAATCTTGGCAATATAATCATCCAAACCAACGAAATCCGCACCTGCATCTTTTGCTTCTTGTTCCTTGTCAGGAGTACAAAGCACTAATACACGTACAGTTTTGCCGGTTCCATGAGGCAATGTTGCAATACCACGTACCATTTGATTGGCTTTACGAGGGTCAACACCTAAGCGTACATCAATATCTACAGATGAGTCAAATTTGGTATTGGTTAATTCCTTTACCAGCGATGACGCTGCTTCTAAAGTATACGTTTTATTAGCCTCAATTTTGGAGAGTGCCGCTTTTTGATTTTTTGTTAATCTAGCCACTGTCTTAAACTGATTTGTATAAATTAATTAATTCCAGGGTGCCGTACCTGATACGGTTATCCCCATACTGCGGGCAGTACCTGCCACCATTCTCATGGCTGATTCTACTGTAAATGCATTCAAATCAGTCATTTTATCTTTGGCTATTGTCTCAACCTGTTCCCAGTTTACACTGGCAACTTTTTTACGGTTAGGCTCGGCCGAACCACTCTTTAAGCCAGTAACTTCTAAAAGTTGTATAGCTACAGGAGGTGTTTTAATGATAAAATCGAAAGACTTGTCGACATAAACAGTAATAACTACAGGTAACACTTTACCAGGTTTGTCCTGGGTACGTGCGTTGAACTGCTTGCAAAACTCCATAATGTTCACACCCTTTGCACCCAATGCTGGGCCAATTGGTGGAGATGGGTTTGCAGCGCCGCCCTTCACTTGTAGCTTTACCATCGCACCGACTTCTTTTGCCATTTTGATTTGTTTTAATTATAACTCAATGTTAGTAAGTGGAAGCTAAGTAACATTTAAGATCGTTAGATTTGAGATGTTAGATAGGAGATTTGAGACTCGTACCAGGTTATCAAACCTTTATATTTTAATATTGTTGTTAGAATTGAGGCTTATGACTTTCAAATGTTTCACATCTAAAATCCAATATCTCAAATCTATTCTTTCTCTACCTGCATGTAATTTAATTCAAGCGGCGTACGGCGCCCGAAAATCTTTACCATTACCTTTAGTTTCTTTTTCTCTTCGTTAACCTCTTCAATAACGCCGCTAAACCCGTTGAATGGACCGTCCATTACTTTAACGTTCTCGCCAACGTAATATGGTACGTTCATGGTTTCGCCTTGTGCGCTCATTTCATCAACCTTACCTAAAATACGGTTAACTTCGGCCTGGCGTAAAGGGATAGCATTACCTTGCTTATCGCCTAAGAAACCAATTACACTGTTCACATTTTTAATGATGTGCTCCAACTCGCCGTCAAGTGAGGCTTCCATCAATACATAACCCGGGAAGTAGTTGCGTTCTTTAGCAATTTTCTTTCCATCGCGCATTTGGTAATATTTTTCAGTTGGGATAAGTACCTGTGGTACTAAGTGTGTTATTCCTAACCTGCTTACTTCGGCGTCTATATATTGTTTTACCTTTTTTTCTTTACCACTGATGGCCCTAACTACGTACCATTTTAATTGATCACTCATCTATTATATATAATTAGGTTAGTGAAGTATAAAACTGATTAAGCAAATAGCCTATTATCTGGTCCATGCCAAATATGACCATAGCAATAATAATTGCGGCTATTAACACCAACACGGCGCTGTTTTGCAATTCTCTCCAGGTTGGCCAGGTTACTTTCTCGGTCAACTCGATGTATGATTCTTTAATATATTCAGCTACGCCTGCCATTGTATTAATTGCTTATGCACGGGAACAAGGATTCGAACCCTGATCAAAGGTTTTGGAGACCTCTATTCTACCGTTGAACTATTCCCGTGTATACTATCTCTAAAAATTAGAGAAATTGTATTGTGTTTGCTTATTGTGAATAAAGTACCGAGACAAAAGCCCCGGTACTTTACACAAAAATTAACCGTTTGCTCTGCCTAAAGGCAGATTGTAATTATGCTAATATTTCAGTTACCTGACCAGCACCTACAGTTCTACCACCCTCACGGATAGCGAAACGTAGACCTTTTTCCATAGCAATAGCGTTGATTAGCTTTACAGTGATAGTAACGTTATCACCAGGCATAACCATTTCTACGCCTTCTGCCAAGGTGATCTCACCTGTAACATCTGTTGTACGGAAATAGAATTGCGGACGGTATTTGTTGAAGAATGGAGTGTGACGGCCACCTTCTGCTTTTGATAATACGTAAACCTCTGCTTTGAAATCGGTGTGAGGGTTAACAGAACCTGGTTTACAGATAACCATACCACGACGGATATCAGTTTTCTCAATACCACGTAATAATAAACCTACGTTGTCACCAGCTTCGCCACGATCAAGGATCTTGCGGAACATCTCAACACCAGTTACGGTTGATTTTAAGTTCTCAGCACCCATACCTAGGATATCAACAGGCTCACCAGAGTTGATAACACCACGCTCGATACGACCGGTTGCAACAGTACCACGACCAGTGATCGAGAATACGTCCTCAACAGGCATCAAGAAAGGAAGGTCTGTTAAACGTGGAGGAATTGGAATGTAGCTATCTACAGCATCCATTAACTCCATAATTTTAGCTACCCATTTAGCATCGCCGTTAAGACCGCCTAATGCTGAACCTTGGATAACAGGGATATCATCGCCAGGGAAATCGTAGAATGATAATAACTCACGGATTTCCATTTCAACTAATTCTAATAATTCTGGATCATCAACCATATCCACTTTATTCATGAATACAACCAATGAAGGTACACCTACCTGACGAGCCAAAAGGATGTGCTCGCGGGTTTGAGGCATCGGACCATCTGTAGCAGCAACAACAATAATTGCACCGTCCATCTGAGCCGCACCTGTAACCATGTTTTTCACGTAATCCGCGTGACCTGGACAGTCAACGTGAGCGTAGTGACGGTTTGCAGTTGAATACTCAACGTGCGCTGTGTTGATAGTTATACCACGTTCTTTTTCTTCAGGAGCAGAGTCAATTGAATCAAATGAACGAGCTTCTGATAAACCTGCATCAGATAACACTTTGGTTATAGCTGCAGTTAAAGTTGTTTTGCCGTGGTCAACGTGACCGATTGTACCGATGTTTAAGTGCGGTTTGCTGCGGTCAAATTTTTCTTTTGCCATGATTTATATTTGTTTGTAGGTTAATTTATTCTTAAAAATTATAATCTGTTAAATTATGAGCCAACAATGGGATTTGAACCCATGACCTCTTCCTTACCAAGGAAGTGCTCTACCCCTGAGCTACGTCGGCTT
>JAZKAL010000011.1:0-323683 GCA_040389205.1 Bacteroidota bacterium | reverse complement strand
GATCTTATTATTAACAAACATGAAAAAACTTCTACTAGTAAGTTTGTGTTTCCTGATGTTATGCGTAACGCAGGTGTATGCACAAAATCGTACAATTACTGGTACAGTTACTTCAAAGGATGACGGTTTACCGTTACCTGGGGTTACTGTTCAAGTATCCGGAACTACTGTTGGAACTCAAACCAACGCGTCGGGAAAGTTCTCCCTTAACGTGCCGGCATCGGCAAAATCACTTCGCTTTTCATTTATTGGTTTCTCTACTATTGAGTTGCAAATTGGAGCGGGCGGTGTTGTAAATGCAAGCTTAGGTACAAACGCCAATCAATTAAGCGAGGTGGTTGTTACAGCGGGTGGTATTGAGGCCCGTAAAAAGGAGCAGGGTTATGCTTCAACAACCATTAAGCCTGCAAGCTTAACGTCTACCAAACCGGTGAACGTAATTGCGGGTTTAAACGGTAAGGTTGCGGGTTTGCGTATTAATGCTACAACCAGCGGTGTTAACCCTAACTACCGTGTTGTATTACGTGGTATGCGTTCATTAACTGGTAACAACGACGCGTTGATCGTTGTTGATAACGTTATTGTGCCCAACGCTATCTTAAGCAACCTTAACCCGGAAGATGTTGAAGATGTTCAGGTATTAAATGGTGCAGGTGCTGCAGCATTATACGGTTCTGAAGCATCAAACGGTGCGGTTATCGTAACCACCAAAAAAGGACAAAGAGGCCAAACTTCAGTTCGTGTGTCTAACACTACAACAATTGAGCAGGTGTCTTTCTATCCTAAATTTCAATCAGGCTTTGGTTCTGGTTCTAATGGTGGTTACCAGGTTTATTTACCATACGAAAACCAACAATTCGGTCCGGCGTATGACGGTTCTGTAAGGCCAATTGGTTTACCGTTAGAAAACGGCGACCAGCAAACTCAAACTTATAGCTACAAGGACAAAAAGAATAGCTTCTGGAAAAATGGTTTAACCAATCAAACAGACTTCAATTTGTCATCCGGCAATGAAAACTCTACTATTTATGTTTCTGGCCAGTATGCAAACGTTACAGGTACAACACCTGGTGATAAATTTAACCGTACTAACTTAAGGGTAAACGGAACTCAGAAAATCCTTAAGAACCTTAACCTGACTTATAACGCTGGTTACACGCAAAACCGTTACGATATCACGCCATCAACAGCCACTATTTATGATAACTTGTTGAATAGCCCGGGGCAGATCGATATAACTGATTACAAGGACTGGAGAAATAACCAGTACGCAAACCCTAACGGTTACTTTAACGCTTATTACAACAACCCTTATTTTATTGCTGATAATAACCGCCGTAAAACAAGGAACGATTATTTGGTAGGTAATGTTGAAATGAAATACAACCCGTTAAAATGGTTAGATTTCACTTACCGTGTTGGTATTACAACCCGTAACACAACTGAAAAAACAACTGCTGATAAATTTGCCTTTACTGACTATGTGAAAGCAATACCTGAGCAGGCTGGTACTTACAAAAGGAATGATATTTTGGGATCCAACCAGGATTATTCTTTCTATCAAACCCGTATCAACTCAGACTTCCTGATTGGTATGAGACAAAATGTAAAAGATTTTAGCTTCAAGTTAACTTTAGGTGCAAGTATCCGTAATGATATCCAAAAGGACCTTACCGCTACGGTTAACGGTTTGGTTGTACCTGGTTTGTTTAACCTAAGCAACAGTACAAACGTGCCAACAGCAAGTTCAAACTATTACAATGCTCATCAGCAAGGTATTTATGGAGACTTTACTGCTGGTTATAAAGATTATTTATTCTTACACGTTACAGGTCGTAACGACTGGGTATCTATCTTAGCGCCTGAAAACCGCTCATTCTTTTACCCGGCTGCCGATGTGTCATTCGTGCTTACAGATGCGTTTAAAGAGTTAAAAGATATCAAAGGTATCGACTTTATTAAACTACGTGGTGGTGTATCAAAGGTTGGCCAGGTTAACTTAGGTAGTAACTTTGGTGCTTACCAATTGTTACCAACTTTTGGCCAGGGCGCCGGTTATCCGTATAACGGACAAGGTGGCCTTACTTTAAGCAACAGCCTTGTGTCTCTAAACTTAACTCCTGAGATTACTAAGGGCTGGGAAACTGGTTTTGATGCCAACTTCTTTGGTAACAGGATAGTGTCTAAATTCACCTATTTTAGTACTAAAACAAACGCTCAAACAGTTCGTACAGGTGTATCAAATGCTTCTGGTTTTAGTTCTTACCTTACCAACGTTGGTTTAACCAGTTCAAAAGGTATTGAGGCAGCTTTAAGTGTTACTCCGTTCAAAACTGCTAGTTGGGATATTACAGTTGGTGCTAACTATGCACACACAAACAACAGGGTTGAGTCAATCAGTGCTGATGTACAACGTATCAACTTAGCCGCGTATGCTTCCGGTACAGGTTCTTATGCGGTAGCCGGCGAAGCGTTCCCTGTTATATTAGGACATGACTACAATCGCGATCCTCAAGGCCGTATCATCGTAGATGCTATCACAGGTTACCCTACAGCTGCAGATCAAGTTACCGTATTAGGTAATGCACAACCTAAAGATATATTAGCTGTTAACTTATCAGTTAGGTACAAAAGCTTACGTTTTTCTGCTTTAGCTGAGTATCGTGGTGGTTACAATATCTACAACGCTGCTGCAGGTACTTTAGATTTCTCTGGATCATCATATAACAGTGGTTACTATAACCGCGATCGTTTCGTGATCCCTAATTCTGTTTATCTTGATGCTGCTACCAATACTTACGTTCCAAATACAAACATCACCGTACGTGATGGAGGTACCGGTTACTGGACTGATGATCCACGCTCAAGCATGGACATCAACTACGTTTATTCAGGTGCTTTCTGGAAAATTCGCGAGGCTTCATTGGCTTACGATCTTCCAAAATCTTTGTTAGGTAAAACGAAAGCTATTAAAGCAGTTACTATCAGCGTACAAGGCCGTAACTTATTCTTATTCGTTCCAAAATCTAACGTGTACACAGATCCTGAGTACAGTGATGGTGATGGTAGCTCAAGCGGTAACGCAATCGGTTTAACCAATTTAGGACAAACACCTCCATCTCGTTACTTTGGTGGTACTATCTCCGTAACTTTTTAAGTAAAATATCATGAAAAAAATATTTAGTATAGCTTTAACAGGTATCTGCCTATTTTCTGCAACATCTTGCAAGAAATATTTAGATGTCAACAATAACCCTAACCAGCCTACAACGGCAACGCCGGCGTTGGTGCTTCCACAGGCGCTTACAGCTACAGCCGCTTTAATCGTTAATACAGGGGATTTTAATACATATGGATCTGAGCTAAACGGTTATTTTGGTAACGCCGGCGGTTTTGGTAGCTTAGGCCCCCTTATTTCATATGCATTCACAACAGGCGATAAGAACGGATTATTTAATAATACTTATGATAACCTTGAAGATTATCAATATATTATAGATAATCCTTCGTCAAACGCTGTATATGTTGCAGCAGCCAATGTTATGAGGGCATATGATTTTCAACTATTGGTTGATACTTATAACGATGTGCCTTACACAGAGGCTTTAAAGGGACTTGGTAAATTACAGCCTAAATATGACAAAGGCGCGGATATTTACAAGGATCTTGGAGACAAGCTCGATGCAGCAATTGCTGTGTTAAATACTGCAACAGCAGACGCTACTTTTGTAACTGCTGATGTAATGTTTAAAGGAGATGTGAAAAAGTGGGCTCAGTTCGCTAATACATTAAAACTGCGTTTAATTTTACGTGCTGGGGATAAAGTTACTTTTACCAAACCAACACCGGATGCTACCGCAGGATTTTTAACTACAGATGCAGCTGTACAACCAGGTTATACAAAGGTTGCCGGCAAACAAAATCCATTATGGGATAGATGGGCATATTCTGAAACCGGCGCTGCAAGGGGAGCTGGAGCAGTTTACATGCCATCTCCTTACGTACTTGCATTTTTTGATGGTACGAAGTTGATCGATGATAATCGTGGATACGCGTATTTCTTTAACTACAATGGCCTTAGCACACCAAAGAACAGGTTAGGTTATACAGAGGCTGATGCGCCAAAGGCTCCAACCCCGGTGTTCTTTTACGCCAACTTAGGGAGAACCGAAGGTTACATAGGTGTATTGAAAGCTGAAACACAAAGTCAGCCGTTAATGTTAGCTTCAGAAAGCTACTTTTTACAAGCAGAAGGTGCTCTTAAAGGAATTGTAACCGGTGGTAACGCTACTACAAGTTTTAATGCAGGTATAAAAGCTTCATTTAGATATTTATACAGCGATGCAAATGGTGCAGTTGTTGGGCCGGTAGATGTAGATTATGCGCAATACGTTAGCGATAACGCAACCAACAGGCTAGCCAATTTAGATGTGGCGACCACTCCTGCGCAAAAATTAGAAGCAATTATTACTCAAAAGTACATAGCCCTTGCATTCCAATTCGGTCATGAAACATGGAGCGAATACAGAAGAACTGGTTACCCGGCTATTACCGGCAACACGGCTACTACTACATTTGCATCTATTGTATCACAGTCTACAGCACCGGACAGGTTGCCAACACGAGTATTATACCCAGTGTCTGAGTATACATACAACAGTGGTAACGTACCAAGCGGTATTAGTCCTTACACTTCTAAGATTTTCTGGGCTAAATAATTAATAGTTAAATTTTAAAGAAATGAAAAAATATTTAAAAATGCTCTCGCTTTTAGCCGTTATTGCAGGATTTAGTTCTTGTTTAAAGGATAAGGCTATAATAGCAAGCGACCCTCAAAACATCATTGAGTTTTATACCACGGAGGCAATAAGTTCGCCAACAACCGCTTTATATCCCGTATATGTCAAATCTTATGTAGTTGGTAAACCAGCTAAAATTGATGTTGTGGTAAGTTACTCAGGTACTAATACAGCACCTCAGGATATTACTTTGGACGTTGCTGTAGATCCTACCGCTTTAACTAAGTACAACACTAAAGCCGCAGCAGATGGAAACACGGAATATGAGCAACTACCGGCTTCCGCTTATACTTTCCCTACAGCACCTGTCGTGATTAAAAAAGGTGAAAGAAGGGCAACAGTAACCGTAGATGTATTGATACCGGCTGATTTTGATTTCAATAAATCTTTTGCCTTACCGCTAACAATTAAATCGACAACTTTTGGCACTATAAGTGGCAATTTTGGATCTACGCTATATGCAGTTGGTGCGAAGAATAAGTACGATGGCGAATACAAAGTTGAAGGCACAATGGTTGATAATGCTAACTCGGCTATTACCGGCAGATACCCTATGAATTATTATTTGATCACTCAAACTTCTACAACCAACGTGTTATTCGATTATGTTTATGCGCATACTTATGGTCACCAGATAACCAGTGGCGGTGGCCCGTCTTATTACGGTAGCTTCTCTCCCGTGTTTACATTTGATGCGGCAGGTAACATAACTAAAGTTGTGAATTACTACGGTCAACCAGCCAGCAATGGCCGTTCGGCTCAATTAGATCCATCAGGCGTAAATAAATTTACATCAGGCACGCCTGGTGAAGTTGGTTCTAAATTCCAGGTTAAATACTTCTTATTACAACCAGGAAGTACAGTCAGGACCGCATTTGATGAAACGTTTACTTATGTAGGATCAACTCCGTAATAAGAAAATTTATTATTGTTAAAAAGACGGCTACCTTATTAGGCAGCCGTCTTTTTTTTTAATTAGACTTTAGAATGGGAGTTAACAGTTACCTTCGATAGCCGTGAGTTATCAGTGCTTTATAGCGCCTATATAGTATAAAATGTTATAAAAGTATAGTAATAGGTTCCTCAATAACGGGTTTTTACCCCCAGGTATGAATCTTGGCTAAATTAGAAAAACAGTACGCGGTATCGCGTGTCCGTGTCCGATCAAAATAGATAACCAGAATAAGGCTTTTAGCTGCGGTTGTTTAAATGTCGGCACAGACTTCTAAGGCGCGCGTCAATATTAAAAACAATAGCAATAACAAAACAACCCCCGACTACTGCTATAGCCAGGGGTTGTTTTGTTATTGTTTACTTCGGGAAGTTAATTTTTTTGAGCAGATGCGGAGTTATAAAAACCATATACGGTTACTTTGTCTGCTTGTACCGTTGTTGAAAGGATAACGGTGCTTGGTACTTCTTTACCGTCGACCTTCGCCGGAATAAAATCCAGTAGCCCCGAAGAATTTGAACGTACGTACACTTTTTTTCTTTCGCTTGTACCGTTACTTTCGTAGTCAGCATATACATCTCCGATTTGACCGGTTGGATCTACCTTGATAGTATACTTAACCGCGATATCAGATTTTTCTTTAAGTATGGTTGGCGGGATATCCTTACTATTATAAAATGATAGGAATGCTAAAGTTGTACCACCAATTTTTATAGGTGCTTCCACAGCTTTACCATTAGGCGCATTTACACTGTAATCCATTTTTATAAATGAGCCGGAATCTTGTGTAGTGTATAACAGCTTTGAATTATTATAATCGTATTGTTGTACAAGTTTGTTATTAGGATCATAAAAAAACCACGTACCAATTTTTTTGCCGTTTCCGTACTTCCCTCTAACAACGGCTCCGCCTTCTGCATCAGTTACCATATATAAGCCTTCCCTTAACTCTTTATTAGTGGCTGAAACGTGGTATTGTTCGGTTAAGTTTAGGGATACCTTTTTCTTTACAAGTTTATCTTGTGCCACAACAGCCAGCGGTGCCAGCAACAATGTTAAGACTGTGATTTTTTTCATATTGGGAATTTTAATTGTGTATAAATTTAAAAAAAGTTTACAAATGCGTAAAGGTTAATTAGAGGCTAATAAATATAACGTGTTTGTTTTTGAATGGATGCGGTTTAGATATTACAATCTAAAATTAACGAAGCTTTTAGTTTAAAACAAATATTAAGTAAATTATTTCTTATCCACACTATACCTGCCCGGCCCTATAAAAAACAAACCAGCAAACATAATGGCATCTTCTATAGCGTGTGCCGCGCCTTGTAAGCCGTCCCCCTGGCCAATGTGCATACCTGCCGCAACAATAAGGTTAATAACCAATAGCAGGCATATTGGGCGGAAAGCCAGACCTATTAATAAGAGAAAGCCGCCAAGGGTTTCTGTTAACGCAGCCATGAAACCCCAAAATACCGGCGCGAAATGGATGCCAACATACTTGGTTGATGAACCCAAGCCAGCCCATCCATCGGGGCCACCCATAAGTTTTGGGTAACCATGGTAAATGAACATAGCACCAAGCCCTACCCGGATGACCAGCAGGCCCAGATCTTTATACTTACTAAGAGAACTTAAATACGCCATAATAATGTGTTTTATTTGAGATAATTAATATTTACGCCGTTAGTATTAACGGATAGTTTCACTGTTTTGCCCAATACCAGGCTACAATTGTTGGAGATATGCCCCGCCGGGAAATCAAAACAAACGGGGTAGTCATATTCAGCAACAACATCCATCACAATTTGGGGTAGGGTTTGGCCAAACGGAATGTCGTTATCTTTCAGGTCGTTAAAACCGCCAACTATAAGCCCCGCAAGGTTTTGCAACTTACCGGCGCGTTTAAGTGCACGCAGCATTCTGTCAATGGCGTAAAGGTATTCGCCCACGTCTTCGATAAATAAAATTTTCCCGCTGTAATCCATATCACTAACCGAATTGATTATGGCAAGCAGTAGCGAAAGGTTACCGCCAATTAGCACGCCTTGACTTTCACCTGTGCGGTTTAGTGGATTAGCGGCTATGGTATAACTTAGTTCTTCGCCAAATAAAGTTTTTCTTAAAGTCTCTAATGAGTAAGCCGAAGCATCGGGGATGTTTAAGGGCATTTGCCCGTGTATACAGGGCAAGTTATAATTACTAATAATATGTGAGTGCAGCAGTGTAATGTCGCTAAAGCCAATAAGCCATTTTGGGTTGGTTGTTAAACGATCAAAGTTAACCTGGTCAATCATCCGGATGGTGCCATATCCGCCGCGGGCGCAAAAAATGGCTTTAATACTATCGTTATCAATAAGGCGCTGCATGTCTGCCGCGCGGAAGGCATCAGTGCCGGCAAATTGGTGATAACTTGCATTTACGGTTTCGCCAAGCACAACTTCAAGCCCCCAATCGGTTAGCAGGTTTATCGCATCCGTCATTGGGATGGGTAGCTTTTTGGCCGGGCAGGTAATAGCCACCTTGTCGCCTTTTTTAAGGTAGGGGATTATGGAGTCGGTAAGGGCGTTAGTCGGCATAGGTCCGGGATTAATTTTACTGATTGGGGCACGGTCTTCCTGTCTTACGGACTTTCCGTCTTTCCCAACTTTCTGACTTAAAAAAATTATCTTTGCAAATTAATAAACATCCCTGTTTAATGTCGCAACTTAATAAATATAAAAGATACACCATAACCTCGGCGTTGCCTTATGCCAACGGGCCGCTGCACATTGGCCATTTAGCCGGCGCATACCTGCCGGCAGATATTTTTGTACGTTACCTGCGGCTAATGAAAAAGGATGTAGTGTACATCTGCGGATCTGACGAGCATGGCGCGGCCATCACCATAAAAGCCAAAAAAGAAGGTACCACACCGCAGGCTATTATTGATAAATACCACAACCAGATAAAAGAAAGTTTTGAGGAATTTGGAATAGCGTTTGATATTTACCACCGCACCTCATCGCCCATACATCACGACCTTTCGCAGGAGTTTTTCCTAAACTTGTATGAGAAAGGCGAGTTTATAGAGAAATACTCTGAGCAATACTACGACGAAGAGTTCGACCAGTTTTTGGCCGACCGTTATATTACCGGTACCTGCCCCGTTTGTAGCTATGATAAAGCCTACGGCGACCAATGTGAAAATTGCGGCACATCATTAAACCCGACAGATCTTATTGACCCTATATCGACCCTAAGCAGTAAAAAGCCTGTATTAAAACCAACCAAACATTGGTATTTACCGCTCGATAAATACCAGCCATGGTTAGAGAAATGGATTGATGAGAAAGAAGGAGAGTGGAAGGTAAACGTATTTGGCCAGTGCCGCTCGTGGTTAAAATCGGGCCTGCAGCCACGATCTATGACCCGCGATTTGGACTGGGGAATTGACGTGCCATTGGAAGAAGCTAAAGGCAAAAAGCTTTACGTTTGGATGGATGCGCCTATAGGCTATATCTCCGCCACAAAGCAGTGGGCTATTGATAACGGTAAGGATTGGCAGCAATACTGGAAAAAACAAGCTAATACCGAGGACGATGCCTGCCTGATGCATTTTATTGGGAAGGATAATATCGTGTTTCACTGTATCATATTCCCGGCCATATTAAAGGCGCATGGCGATTACATACTGCCGCAGAATGTACCGGCTAACGAATTTTTAAACCTGGAAGGCGATAAGCTTTCTACATCGCGCAACCACGCGGTTTGGCTGCACGAATACTTGGAAGAATTTCCGGGTAAGCAGGATGAGTTGCGTTATGTGCTTACATCGATACTCCCAGAAACCAGCGACAGCGAATTTACCTGGAGAGACTACCAGGCACGCGTAAATAACGAGTTGGTTGCCATTTTAGGTAACTACATTAACCGCGTTATGATATTAATGCATAAGTATTATGATGGCAAGGTAGAAAGCGATAGCGCTACTATCAAACTAACCGATGCTAAAGTAAACGCCGAGTTAGGCGGATACTACGATGACTTAGGTAAAAACCTGGAGAGTTACCGTTTCCGTGCAGCCTTGCAGAACGTAATGGATATGGCCCGCCTTGGCAACCGTTACCTTACCGAGCAAGAGCCATGGAAAACTATTAAAAGCGACCCAGAGGCCGCCAAAATAGCCCTGCATAACAGTTTAGTATTAATTGGCCATTTAGCAACCTGCCTGCAGCCATTTTTACCGGCAACAGCCGCTAAAATATTTGGTATGCTAAATTTAGATGCGGTAGCGTTTAACCAGCAACTGGAATTTGCAAACGGCCATCAGCTTAACCCCGCAGCATTATTGTTTGAGAAAGTTGAGGACGAGCCGATAGAAAAACAGATCCAAAAATTGGCAGATAAAAAGGCTGCGTCAGCTTTGGCTGTTAAACCGGTTGTAGTACCGGCAAAGGCGAATATTACATTTGATGAATTTGTGGGGATGGATATCCGCACCGGCACTATCCTTACTGCCGAAAAGGTTGCAAAAACCAAGAAATTGCTAAAGCTAACCATTGATACCGGTATCGATCAGCGTACCGTAGTATCCGGCATTGCAGAGCATTACGAGCCCGAAGCCATTATAGGCAAACAGGTAAGCATATTGGTAAACCTGGAGCCAAGAGAGATAAAAGGCATCATGTCGCAAGGGATGATATTGATGGCAGAGAATGCCGAAGGCAAGCTAAGTTTTGTTGCCCCGGCAGACGCAATGCCGAATGGATCGGTAATAAGGTAAAGCCTGTGCAGATGTGCAAATTGGTTTGACTAACTCATTCAAAATTTGCACCTTTGCAATTCCTAAAATAACGGGTCCTGTAGTTCAACGGATAGAATAGAAGTTTCCTAAACTTTAGATATGAGTTCGATTCTCGTCAGGACCACATTTTGAAAGTCAAAATTAAAAAGTCAAAAGCCTTTAGAAAAAAATCTGAAGGCTTTTTGCTAGAATGGTTTTTTATCTTAGCTTCATGATGAAATCACAATCATGTTTTAAAAATCTATTTGATTACACTAACCCTCGCTTTAAGTATTTTGTTATGGATAAATCTTCAATTACTTTTCATCGCCCTTATAACATTGCGGGTGAGGCGTTGTAAAACGGTGGCGTCTTCGGTAATAATTTCGGCATCGGCAATCATCCCTTGTTTAAGTACTACGGGTTTCTTCATGTCGGATGTTTTAGACGTAAATACCACTTTCGACAAGAATACGCTATCGTTTAACGGCACATCGGCTATGTATGCTATCTTTCCGTTCATCATGCCAAATTCTTCAAACCGGTAGCTTCTTAGTTTAACCAAAACCCTTTGCCCTGCTTTAACTTTGCCAAAGTTGTCTTGCGGGATATTCATCTCACCAAAAAACTTTTCGTTACCGTTACTTACATAAAACACTTCGTGTGTCGGGCTTACGATCTGGTTCTCCTGTATATTGCCTGCAAAGGTTACCTTGCCGGCCTGCGAGGCGTATAGTACATATTTGTTCTTCCAGTCTTCGGCCTGGCTTATCAGGCTGTTTAGTGCCTGCGAGAATTTCGACCGCTCTTCGGTAACCTGGTTGTCGAGCTCCAGTATTTCTTTTTGCTTAGCCAGCAGGTTGCCATTCGCAGATATTATAGCAGCATCCGTTTGTAGCAAAGGGGCTTTGCGTGCTATATATTTACTCTCCTGCTGGCGCAGTTCTGCAGGGGTTTCTACTTTTTGCTTTTCCAGCTTTAAGTGCATGTCATACTCTTCCTTTGCCAGGTCGGCGTCGCGCTGTTGTAACGATTTTTCGGCCTTTAGTTGTCCTGCTTGCTTATTAAGGCTCTCAATATCACGCATTAAATAATCGCGCTTTTTTACCAGGAAACCATTTTGGACAGAGGCTTTATAGGCCAGATACGATTGTATAAAAGTTTGATACGCACCTTGCAATTCGCCCAGGTTGTTATTTGCTGTTTTATTAAAAAGGGTTTCATCTATCTGGCCGCCGGGCACCACCTGCCCTTGTAATTTTAGTAAGCCAGTTAAGAATGTTAGCACCTCCCGGTGATTTGCTGTACTTTCTATATAAGCCAATGGCTGGCCGGCAGTAACCGTTTCATTATTTGTTACAAGCAGCTTATCTATTTTGCCTGTTACTTTGGGCATAATAGGCTTAGCAACATTTGGTGACGAGATTTTTAAGTGAGTTTTTACAATATCGGGGTACTTAATAAAGGCCGATAAACTTAACAGTAATACCAGTATACTAAAAAACAGGGTGATGCCCCAGCGCAGGATCCATGCGGGCACGGCCGTAATAATATCCTGCATATCGTCGGTATGGCGGGCTGGCGTAATTGTATCTGAATTTAAAGGCATGTTAATAATGGTTAATTATAAGCGGTTATGTACCTAATTCTAACTGGTTTTTTACCAATTTGTAATAGTCGCCTTTTAGCGCGGTCAGTTCCAGATGCGTCCCTTGTTCTACAATGCGGCCTTTATCAAGCAATATTATATTATCGGCGTTGCTAACTGTGCTTAAGCGGTGTGCCACTATTACCACTGTACGGCCTTCAAAAAACTCTTTCATGTTTTCCATAATAACCCGCTCGTTGTTGGCATCGAGCGCGTTCGTAGCCTCATCAAATAAGATGTATTCGGGGTTTTTATATACGGCACGGGCAATTAACAACCTTTGGCGCTGCCCCTGGCTTATACCATTGCCCTCTGCACCAATTTTTGTTTTGAGGCCAAGTGGAAGGCTGTCAATAAAATCCTGTATGTTGGCCACGTGGATGGCGTGGCGTAGTTTCTCTTTGTCGGGATAATCATCACCTACGGCAATGTTGCGTTCTATCGAATCGGAAAAAATAAAGCCATCTTGCATTACAACGCCACAGTGCCCCCGCCAGGTTTTAAACCCAATGCTTGCAAGCGACTGGCTACCAATTTTAATATCGCCCTTTTCGGGCACGTAAAACCTGAGCAATAGTTTAAGTATGGTTGTTTTACCACTGCCGCTCATACCTACTATGGCGGTAGTTTTACCCTGGGGTATCTCCAGGTTAATATTATCTAACACGGCCTCGTTACCGGCGCCGGGGTACCTAAAGGTTAAATTTGTTAAACTTAAACCCCGGTTTTGCGGCAGGGTGTGGTTATATTCTTTATCCAACGGTTCCTCGTCATCCATCTCGTGGATTTCGTTCAAGCGTTCCAGGCTTATCTTGGCATCCTGAAAGCCCTGTATAAAGCCCAGGAACTGCTGTATAGGGCCGTTTAGCTGCCCAATGATATACTGCACCGCTATCATCCCGCCAAGGGTTAGCTGCCCGTCTATTACGGCTTTAGCGCTTAAAAAGGTTATAAGCAGGTTGGTAGATTCGTTAATAAAGGTAGAGCCGCCCTGCTGGTACTGGCTAAGCGCCAGGTTTTTTACATTGAACTTAAATAAGCGGGCTTGCAGGTGTTCCCATTCCCAGCGTTTTTGCTGCTCGCAGTTATTCAGTTTTATCTCCTGCATGCCGTTAACCAGTTGTACAATACTGCTCTGGTTTTTAGACGAGATCTCGAAGCTTTTGTAGTTAAGTTCGCGGCGGCGTTTAAGAAAGGCCACTATCCACCCCAGGTATAACACACTGCTTACTACATATACAAAAAATATGGCAATGTTGTAATAAGCCAGCACAACAGAAAACACCAGCAGGTTAAACATAGAGAACAGCGTGCTTAAGGTAGAGCCGGTTAAAAAACTTTCTATACGGCGCTGGTCGCTCATACGCTGCATTATGTCGCCCGTCATTTTAGTATCAAAAAAGCTCATGGGAAGTTTCATCAGCTTTATTAAAAAATCGGTAAGGATAGATATGTTTACTCGGGTGCTAATGTGCAATAAGATCCACGACCTTATAAAATCAACACTCACCCTGCCAATAATAAGTGCGGCCTGGGCAATAATAATAATGTAAATAAAATTGAGGTTGCGGGTGTTGATGCCAATATCAACTACCGACTGTGTTAAAAAAGGGGCTACTAACTGTAGTAATGTGCCAATGCCTAAGCCCAAAAGTAACTGTATAACCAGTTGCCTGTAAGTAACCAGGTAACGCAGTAAAAAACTCCAGCTTATTTCGCTTCCCTTTTCATCCTCCTGTTCGTAAAAATATGGGGTAGGGCTTAGTAGTAGTGCAATGCCCTCGCTGTTTTCTGTGTCTGATAGCCAATTGTTGGCAAACTCCTGCTCGCTCAGCTTTATTAAGCCCTGGGCAGGGTCGGCAATGTGGTATTTGCCTTTGCTTATTTTATAAAGTACCACAAAGTGGTTTTGGCGCCAGTGTAAAATACAGGGCAGCTCGGCTTCGTTTAACCCGGCTATATTTAGTTTAGCCCCCAACGACCTGAAGCCGATCTTCTCGGAAGCATCACTTATGCCCAATAAAGAAACACCTTCCCGGTTGATCTCGCAAAGTTGCCTGAGTGTTTGCAGCTTAAAATTACGGCCAAAATGCTTCGCCACCATGCGCAGGCAGGTAGGGCCGCAGTCCATTTGATCGGGTTGTTTATAGGAGGGAAAGGGCATTTGTTTTTACAATAAGTATTGCTAATATAAAATTAAACAGTAAGAGTTTTAGCCCTTACTGTTAGATATAAATATAATTAGTGCCTTAAGTAACCACGCCCCGGCAATTTGGCGTTATGTATATTAAAGTGCATACTCCTATACCTTCGCGAGAAGTTTGTACTCATTATGGCATAATCATTAATCTAAAAACACTTACAACAGTTTCACTATTACCGACTTCTATTAAGTAATAGGCCCATTTTATCTATCAAAAGGTATAATGGTATTGAGTATGCATTAAAATAATTAGTTAAAGCAGTGTGTGAAGGAAATGTGCCATAAAGAATATTTACCTTAGTTTTTATCGATAATAATGCTTTTGGGTTGCAACATATTAATGGTCGTTTGCCAATATGTTATCTATTATTCTGAATAATTCTTCGCCGTATATATTTTTTGCTATGATCTTCCCTTGTTTATCAAGCAGAAAATTAGCTGGGATTGAGGGTATATAAAGCTTTGTTAAGATTTTATCAGAAGAGTTAGCGTCAATCACTTGCTTCCAGGTCAAATGATCCTCCGCTATTGCTTTCTGCCAAGCGATCTTGTTCAAATCGACAGAAATGCTCACTACTTCAAAATTTTTCTGCCTATATTTTTCTGCTATTTTTTGAATATTAGGGTTTTCTTTTCTACAAGGTATACACCACGAAGCCCAAATATCTAACAATACATATTTCCCTTTGTATGCCTGAATGTTGAATGGTGCACCTGTAGTGTCTACAGTGTTTAGCGCGGGTAAAACTCCACCCACCATGGTGCTGTCAATTACATACCTCACTTCTTTGCCCCATCGATTCAATTGCGATTTATTTGGAAGTGAATAAAAAGCTTTACTTAAATCATCAGATGGCATAGAAGAAACTTCATCATGTAATACCTTTGAATTAACACCTGATGCCGGGTTAAGCCTTATCCAATTCAAAACCTGCCTAACAAGTGTTATTTTTAATTCAGCCGATAAAGAATCTCTTTTTCTTAATTTTGATTCGGAAATGATTTCATCGACATTTTTGCCGTGCATGTATTGATCATACTCCACTCTGGCAACACCGTAATCTTCTATAAGTTTAATGCTATTTAATTGTGCTTTATATTTTTCATAATCTACCGCTATAGCATTATCTTTAACAATTATCCGCTTAAAAAGCGAATCCTCTAAAGTTATATTTGCTTTACCAGTGTCTAAAAATAACACCGCACCACCGCCTGGACCTTTTAAATAATAAAGCTCCGGGCCGTTTGCCTTTATCAGGAACACAAACTTATGATCAGATACTTTAGTACTCCAGACTCTTTCGGATTTGGCTAGACGTTTAGGCAGCATCCGGGATAAACGTATTTCGGTTCCATCTTTCATATTAGCTCCAATACAACTAATGTGTAGATTGTCTTGCCCATTTGCCAACGCGGGAATAGACAATAAAATACTGTAAAAAAGTAAAATCTTCATGCTTGTAAAATTTAATCAAAGGAGCCAACTTGGCTCCTTTGGGTAATTGCTATGATACACTAGATCCTTTCCAGCAATAGTTTGCCGGGTCACCAGTAGCAAGGCATGTTGAGATTTGACACTTTGATCCATATTGCGAATTTCGCGAGAAGTTTCTTTATTGCTGTACCAAAAGGTATTTAATGTCTTGTATCCGGTATGCATCTGGTAAGCGATGCCCGTTTACCAGCAGGGTGGGCGTGGCCCTTATTTCGGCCAAATTGCACCATTCCTGTTGTTTTTCTAACCTGTAGTATTTTGTTTCATCAAGGGTAACGGGGTGGGCTTTTGCCCAGGCATTATAGTCTTTATGTTTTTGCTCGTACCAGTCATGCAGGGCATTTTTTACCCTGCTTTTGTCGGGTAAATCGTTCAGGGCCATCAGGTGGCGGGTAACCGGTGTTTTAATGTCCTCATCTTTATTATGCGCGGTAAATACCAGCCTTAGTTGTATGTCGGGGTTGCGGTTTAGCCATTCATCCAACACCTGGTGTGTGGTGGCACAAGGCGGGCAATAGGGGTTACTTACCATAGTAATAACATTACCGGCCTCTACATTGCCTAAAACAATGCTCCAGTCGCTGGCAGGCATTGCATATTTGGGTTGCTCTTTTAGTAGCGAGTTAAACAATTCGCTGTTGTATTTAAAATTACGCAGTTGGTTTTTAAGAGATCTGGCCTGCTGGGTATTTAAAAACAATGGCTTTAATAGTAACCAGGTAGCTGCGGGCATGGCTAGGCATATTGCCAAACCTAATAAGGCCTTTCCGCTTAAAATTTGAAACGGCGCGTTCAGGGATGATACAAGGGGGATAAATTCCAGCCAGAGCAGGGCCTGCACCATACAGCAGAATATACACCATTGTTTGGCTACGCGTGCCTGGTAGTAAATAGAGTAAACGGTATAGGGTAAACTAATGATATTGAGTACAGCCAATGCCTGTAGCAACGCTAAATTGCCGCCGCCGAATAAAAGCGCCAGCCAGGTACCTGTAAAGTAGAAAAAGCCAACCTCGCTCCAGCTTAGGCCATCAAAAACATTAGCTGCTTTTGATGATAGTATGGCGTTACAATTAGTTTTACCGCCACCGCCGCAAAGTGTTTGCACCAGCGGGTTGTTTCGATCTATACTTTGTATAAGCAATAATATGGAAACGGCTACTCCGGCTGTTTTAAACAATGTAGCTAAAACAGTTTGCCAGCTTGTAAAAACGGGAGCAAAGCTTATGATGCCCGCTACCACCGCAAACGCCAGCAAACCTATGCCCAATGTTAAACGGTTATCTTCGGTATTTAATTTAAGGCCGGGTTTTGCAGTTGTGATGGGTTGCCCGGTGCTTTCTACCGCTAGTACAACATTGTTAAAAATGACTTTTAATTCATCAAGCGTTAAAGTATAATTTTTGCGGTTTTGGTCGGTAACTGTGGCTTTATGCTGATTTAAGGCAGTTACGAGCAAAAACTCCGATCCGGCTTTTTTGGTATGGGCTATAAAGGGTAACGGAACGTTTTGTAATTCATCGTTATCAATCCGGTAAGCTCCGGCTTCGATACCAAAATTATTTAGCACATCATTTAATGCTAAAAGATTGGGATAATCCGGGTGGATATTTAATTCGTTGGTAACTTCATCTGCGGTGATTTGAGGGTTGATAAGTTTAATTAACTCGATCAATACCGAATCTGCATTGTGTGGTTTAGAAAAGATAGACATAGGTTGTTACTTGTTGCATAAATCTATTTACTAAAAAGCAAATAAACAAGCGGTATTTTCTAATCGCGTACTTTTACGTGTTATGTATATTGGTCTTATACATAATATTACACCCTTAGAGCTGAAAATTAATTTTAAGTTAATGAGTTGGCATGGATTATTCATAATTTAAATATTACCCTCAAAATCACCCTAAAGTATGACCGTTAAAATTTGCGGATTATACATTTTTGACGGAGATTTAAACAAAACTAAAACACATGAAAAAAGTAACCGGTTTGGGCGGCGTTTTTTTTAAAAGCAACGACCCTAAAGCGATGAATGAATGGTATGCGAAAAACCTTGGGTTGCCTGCCGGTGATTATGGTGCTAACTTTGAATGGCGACAGGATGATGATCCGTCTAAAAAAGGCTCTACAAGCTGGTGTGCATTCCCGCAGGATACCAAATATTTTAACCCGTCGGAAAAGCCATTTATGATCAATTACCGGGTAGACAACCTGGTAACACTGCTTGATGAACTGAAGAAAGAGAACGTAACCATTGTTGATGAAATTGCTGAATACGATTACGGGAAGTTTGTGCACATACTGGACCCCGAAGGTAACATCATTGAGCTTTGGGAACCCAAAGACGAATAGTAAAAAAGCCTTTAGATAATTTCTAAAGGCTTTTCAGTTATTAATCGATAGCGATACTTTTAAGACCTTTTTCAACCGCGGTTTCCATAACACCGGGTACTTTAAGGCCTTCGATACGGAAGGTACTAACGTTTGTCATCCCTAAAAAGCCAAGCATAAATTTAAGATAAGGTTCAGCAAAATCGGCACTTAGCATTGGGCCTTCGGAATAAACACCGCCCGATGCAATAGCCAGATAGATCTTTTTCCCTTTAATTAGCCCTTCCGGGCCGTTTGCGCCATAGCTAAAACTTAAACCCGCGCGTGTAATGTGGTCTATCCACGCTTTTAAGGTGGACGGGATGCTGAAATTGTAAAAAGGTACACCTATTACAATGATGTCGGCGTTTTGTACCTCCTCAATTGCTGTATCAGAATGTTTGATTGCTTCAATATTTTCTGGTGTGCGGCTTTCTGCCGGTGTAAATATTGAAGTAAGGTATGCTTCTTCCATATGTGGGAACGGCACCTTGGCAAGGTCCTTTGTGTTAACAGTGCTCCCCGGGTATTTAGCCTTAATTTTATCTACTATGGCGTTGCCAAGTTTAATGCTTATAGATGCCCCGCCACGGGGGCTCGAAATAATATGCAATATTTTTTTCATCTGTTTAATGTTTTATATGGGCAAAGCTATTTACATTTGCTTATAAAATATTAGTAGTATACAAAAGGTTAGTAGTAACCTTTGAGTTAGTTTTTTAATAATCAAATAGTTATAATGGATAAGCCCAGAACGCGGGAGGAATGTAACGGCCGGTTAACATCAATTGGCGATGCGCTTTATGTAATTGGAGGCAAATGGAAATTGCGTGTTATAGTAGCGTTGATGGAAGGCACAAAGCGCTTTAACGAAGTCCAGCGTAAGGTAGAAGGTATATCTGCCCGTGTACTCTCGAGCGAATTAAAGGAGTTGGAATTGAATGGTTTTGTTAAAAGAACTGTACATGCCGATCAAACGCCGGTTGTTGTAGAATACAGCATAACCCCTTATGCTGATACATTGGGCGATGTGTTGTTGGCTCTATCTACGTGGGGAACCAGTCACCGGGATAAATTGAGGAAAGAGCGGTAGTTCTCCAATCGATTTAAGGAATAAGACTAATTGCTGATTCGTTATTTATTTACTATTATTTTAAAGGTTTTTCGGGCCAGTTTGCCTTGTGTATTTAATCCTTCGGCAACAATATTGTAAGTGCCCGCATTATCTGCAGTATAAAAAGATATCTCGGCTTCACCTTTTTCATTAGTTATTAGATTTGGTTGCCAATAGATGGTAGATCGCAGGCCTGCTTTATTGCTATTGTTAGGTGCATCATAAACCGGCGAATAAAACTCCCTTTGCACGTTATATCCGGCCAAGGTAATTTTGTCAAGGTAAGATTTAGGTTCTACCGGTCTGCGTGAGGGGCCTTTTTTTGTAGTTATTAAAATTACTCCCCAATAGCCCTGGCTGCCATAAATTGCAGTGTTATATCCGGATGTTAATATTTCTACACCCGCTACATCTGTTGGAGGGAGTTTGTCAAGCATGTCTAAGTCGATTTGTGATCCGTCTAACAAAATAGTCATAGGCTCGCCTTCTGGATTGCTTAACCTAAGCGTTCGGCCTATGCGGTATATACCGCCTTTTTTAACAATCACTCCAGGCAGGCCGTAAAATGCCTGTAACATTGTAGTGCCTGGCTTAAATCTGTCTTCTTTTAAAATAATATCAGCTTGACCTGATCCTATTTTTGCCGATCCTTCAATAGTTTGCGGTGCGTTTTTAGAAGTATTGATGCCGTTTATATCCACTTGCTTCAGCATAATTGTTTTACCGGGGACGTTATCAAGTTGATCAAACCTTTTTTGAGTGTTTTGCAAATAGTCAATAAATTCAACTGTGCTAAACCTTTCACCTAATTTAAAGTTTACAGAAGGCTTGGTTTGTTTATCCAGTTGTATAATAATGTTGTCTTTGTTATTGGTGTTTTTAGCCCGTACTACAAACTTTACATCGTTGTTAAAATCGAGGTTGTCAAATACAAAGCGCCCATTTTCATCTGCAGTAGTATCAATAATAATAGGACCGTTGGTTGTGCTGCCAAGTAAAACAACTTTACCACCGGGTACAGGTTTATTTTTTAAATTAAATATACTTCCAGTAATTGTTAAGGCTTTTTGCGGTTGATACTTTAGTGTGTTGAATTTATTATCTTTAATATCTGTCCAGTTAAAGCGCCGCCATCCCTGGGTTAATAATAACAAGTCGAGATGTTTAGCCCGGTCCTTATATGTTTCGTTAAAATAATAATTGGGCTGTTCTATATATCCTTTAAGGTCTGAGGTTAAAAGCAGGTTGGCCAATATCCCGTTCCCGTCATCATCATTTTCCTTAACCCCATCATCAGCCGTTACAGCAACAGAAAGGCTGCTTTGCAGAAAGGCTTGATCGGCAAGGGTGTTTAGTGTCAAACTAACTTTTTCACGCTTATTATAAGTGGGTTTATTACCGGTGATATTTATCTTTAGTTGGTCGTTTCGGTTAACAAATACCAACCGTTCGGATAAAGGGTTGCCAGTTGAAGAAAGTAGCGTAAACTGAACGATACCCGTATTAAAACGCGCCTCAGGTAGTTTCGTAACCATAACCGGCTGATCCATTTTTACTAAAGCGGCATATTTTACCACGCCGTTTTGCTGCGCTACTAATCCAATTTCCTGGCTATTTGACAAACTGGGGCTGGCCGTAACCCTTATAGTTACACTATCGTTACCTACATGGTTTACTGCAAATAAATAGCCCAGGCTATCCGGCTTCGGTAAAGGATATTTATTTTCTGTGCCGTATGGATTGTTTATTACAGCAGTATATCTATTACCTGCCACAGGCTGAAATGCGAATGAACCCATGCCCGCGTGTTCGGTAGCAAAATCAATAATATGGTTGTTATTTTGGTCGGTTATATACCCCTTTACATTTATACCATTACCGCCGGCGCGCGTGGCTTTGAAAGCTACGCGCGATCTTAGGCCATTAACCATCCGGCCACCCTCCGGGAAAATCTGAAAGTCAATTTTTTCCGAACTATCAATTACCGCAAAGTCCCTTTTTATATTCAAATTTTTGCTAATAAATAGTTCTGTTTGTAGGTATAAATCATTTTTGGCGTATCCTTTTTTTATCGGGGCAGATACGGTTGTAATGCCCATTTCATCAGTTACCCCTTTGCCCGTATAAACTGTATTGTTTTTGTATAAAAGGTTATAAGTAATTGGCTTATTTGCCACTGGGCTTTTATCTGCCAGGTTAAAGTACTTTAATTTTGTGTTAAATTTAGCAGGCTCATTAAAATCAAAATTAGCTGATGCAACTATACTTGTGCTTGCGCGGGCGTCACCAATTAAAATGCGCTTACTAAATATGAAATCCGGGTCAAAGTTTTGCATCCAGCGTGTATAAGCATTTATATGATAATTACCTGTAGTTACAAGCGAATCCGTCAGCTTAAAATCGCCATTGCCCAAGCCATTCTCCATGGGCACTACTACAGTTTGATGTACGGAATCTCTTTCGTCAACCAAATCAACATATAACACCTTACTTAAGGCCGATAATTCATGATTTTCGGTGTTAACTAAATAAGCTTTAAACCAAATGTCATCGCCTATACTATAAAAGGGCTTATCGAAATGGAGGTGTACCTTTTCTTGCGGATAGTCTTCTCGCCATTTATTTAAGTTTGTTAAAAGGGCCGAAAACCAGTCGCCGTCTGCAAACGCACTTAGGCTAATAGCTAAAAAGAATGTAGCGGCGGAAATTAGCGCATATTTTATTTTCATAGGGCTTATTGTAGGCAGTAAGATAGAAAAAAACTAAGTTTTAGTTAGGTTTTTTCTTCAAAAGAACAAAACCAAATTAGGTAATTTATAAATCATTTGCCATAAGGCTTAAGTGATAATTTATTGCTTGGGTTATGTAACAGGTTTTAAGGTGCAGGCAATGATGATTGCCAATATACTTGTTAACTTTGCTACCCATTATGGCAGAGAAACAAAACGCAGCATCCGAAGAAAAAACGATACTACACCCGCGCAACGCGCACCGTAACCGTTACGATTTTACCACGCTGGTAAAAACATTGCCGGCCCTGCGTGGCTTTGTTGCGCAAAATGAGTTTAACGACCTGTCCATTGACTTTACCGATCCAGAAGCTGTTAAAGCCTTAAACCAGGCGCTGCTTAAACAATATTACGGCATTACCCATTGGGATATTCCCGAGGGCTTCCTTTGCCCGCCCATACCCGGCAGGGCCGATTATATCCATTACCTAGCCGATGTTTTGGCAGAAGGTAACAAAGGAGAAGTGCCTACCGGCAGCACCGTTAAAGTGTTAGATATTGGCACGGGCGCTAATTGCATTTATCCCCTTATTGGCCATAAAACCTACGGCTGGAGTTTTGTTGGCAGCGAGGCTGATTATATAGCCCTTGCATCGGCAAAAAAAATAGTGGAAGATAATGGCCTGACCGGTGTTATAGACATTCGTAAGCAAACCACTTATGCCAACATTTTCGACGGTGTAATTAAACCGGGCGAAAAGTTTGATATGACCATGTGCAACCCACCATTCCATTCATCATCAAAAGAGGTAAAAGAAAAATCGACCCGTAAGTGGAAAAACCTTGGGCAGGATAAAGGGGCCGAACTAAACTTTGGCGGCCGCAATAACGAACTTTGGTATGAAGGCGGCGAACCCCGTTTCCTGAACAAAATGATCACCGAGAGTAAGCAATTCGCTAAATCGAGCAAATGGTTCTCGTCGCTTATATCTAAAAAGACCACGCTGGATGGCTGCTATAAATCTTTAGACTACTACAAGGCGGCTGATGTAAAAACCATCAGCATGTCGCAAGGGCAAAAAACAAGCAGGATATTGGTTTGGCGATTTTAAAGACAAACAAACAGGCTTGTCATACTGAGCGATAGCGAAGTATCTAATCGCCGACATGCGTCTGCGTTGAGCAAAGTTCAATATTAGATCCTTCACTATCGTTCAGGATGACAAATTAATTAAAACCTATCCCAAAATGCAGGCGGCTCAATACCCAGCGCGCGCAGGTAAACATATCCTTGCCCGCGGTGGTGTATCTCGTTATCAATAAGGTATAGGATGGTGTTGATGATGGTGTTTGGATATTGCCCGAATGCGGCTTCTGTTTGCTGAAAGCGGTCGGTAGGTATTTGCGGCCATAAAATCGCTATCTGCTCGGTAACTTCGTCCCAGGCTGCTAAAAATTCGGCTTTGGTAGTAATATGTACCGTTTCGTTAAAATGATCCAGCGCCGGGGTGGTTTCCCATTTGCCGGTTACTATACCGTTGATGCCCGCGCTTGCAAGGCCAAGCATTTCGCCGGCTAATACATTGTAGGTGCGCATGCCGCCTATGCTAAACTCGTAAAGGTCCTTCTCCGGGAAGGCTGCTAAAACCCTGCGGCTTAAGTCGCGGTGGCCCTGCCAGTGTTTTAAAAGTTCGTCTGATGTAATTACCGGGGTACCTACTGTTGTTGCTGTTGTGTTTGTCATGGCTGTTAATTTTAATTTGTAACACAAAGAAACAGCCGGCCAATGACAGCAGTATGTCAGGAGGGTTTTAGAAAATCAAGATATATTAATCCTTGTTAAGAGTGCAATTAGATATATTGTCTGCAAATCAATTGGTCATATTAAATGACCTAAAGTGAGATTAATGTTATTTACAATATTCTTTCATGGCATCTAATATCATTTTTTTATCATCGCCTAAGGAATACGCAAGGTTCAGATCGGCACATATTTTCTCTTGTTCATCTTTAGGTATAAGTACTTTGTCTTTCGCTGCGAGTACTGTTATCTGGTTATTGTTGCTAAGGGTGCGACTGTCTTTAAACTGATATTTTCTTAATCGGGTGAAGGCCCTGTTAGCAATAGCTTCCATGTATAGCGGCTCAATTTCAATAGCCTTATTCAGGTCAATAAGCGCATTTTCAAAATCAAGCAAATCTAGTTTCGCGGTGCCTCTGTAAAAGTACAGATCGGCATAGCCTTGCTTTAATTTTTCAGCGTCGTTTAGCCTTTTTACAGCGCTATCGTATTCTTCCTCTCGCATCAAAATTATGCCCTTATCAAGAATGGCATAAAACTTTTCATCCTCTTTTGATATAGCCTGCTTATTGTTGATAAAAGTCGATTCTCTTTTAAGTTTACCGGTAGAATAATAAATCTGCCAAAGCCCAACTTCTTTTTTGTTGATAAAACTCCCTTTTTGTTTTAGGTTGCCGTTCCTGAAATATTCTTCAGATGCACCGTTTTCTATTCCGTTCGCATAGGTATAAAAATACCTTTTATTGCCATTGGGAAAGTAAACGGTCCTGATGCCATCAATTAAACCGTTTTTAAATGTTCCTTCCCCTTCTTTACTGCCGTTCATAAAATAATCTATAAAAGGACCGGTATATGGGGTGTTTGAACCATTTAACTGCCAAAGGCCATTTGTGCGTGTCATTAATTTGGTTGATGGTATTAACTTATCCGCATCACTACGCAGTAAATAGGCTTTAGTGGTTATGTAAACGATTTTGTCTATCTTCCCTTTATATCCAATCTCATTTATTTGGGCAGTATCAGTTACAATTTTAATATGGTCTATGTCACCGTTAGATGGTTGTTCATCATTTTTGGGATCGTCAATAACTGGTATTCCATCAACAATAAACAGAATGCGTTCTTGTGTTTGTGCAAAGCACGATGCGGACAATACAAACAAAAAAAAGCATAGAAAAATTTTATTCATGAAATTAAAATAAGGAATTTTATTGGCTGTGCCAATTTTTATTATAGCTTACTCCGCCAAAACTCGTTAACCATCTCCATAAATAAGTCGGGTATTTTGCTTTCGGTTTTCGGGTTATAGGCTCCGCCAATGTAGCTGCCGTGAGTGCCATAAAACTGGAGACGACATCTCTACGCCGCCTTGTCCTTACTATACTTATTCCTATACTCTACCGGCGACAGGCCCGTTATCTTTTTAAATATCATCCTGAATGCTTTTGTATCGGTATAACCCACGCTATACATCACCTCGTTCACATTTTCGCGGATGGTTTCGAGGCTCATCTTTGCAGCTTCGATACGTACACGCTGCATATATTCTACAACGGTGTTTGATGTGGCTTTTTTAAACCTGCGCTCCAGGTGCCGGCGGCTTAGGGCTAGCATATCAGCAAGGTGGTCCACCGTAATTTTATCCTGGTAATTGTGCTCAATAAAGTCCTGCGCTTTTTTAATGACGTCATCGTCGTGATCTTTTTGCCCGTGGAAGATGATGAACAGCGACTGGCTGTTCCGCTCTATATCTATCTCGAAGATCTTTGATGAGTTGATGGCCATGTCCCTACCTGCAAATTTCTCTACCAGGTAAAGCAGCAGGTTAAGCGATGAATACGCGCCACCGCTCGTGTAGATGCCCCCTTCATCGGTAATGATCTTGTAGGGCATGAGGTTTATATCCGGGAACATTTTCTTAAAATCATCGGCCATAAGCCAGTGCGTAGTGCAACTGCGGCCTTTAAGCAAACCGGTAGAGGCCAGGATAAAAGCACCTATGCAAAGCGAAACCACTTCGGCACCGGCTTTATATTGTTTAATTATCCATGGGATAAGGTCGGCGTTATCCTTTATAACTTTGTTGATATCGCCATGCACCGCCGGGATAATGATAAGATCGGTTTTAACAACTTCATCATAGGTAAGTTCGGGCTTAATAGTGAACAGGCCGTTGGTTAGGGCGGTCTCTTTACTTAAACCCACAAGCTGTACCTTAAACAGCGGCGCCTTTTGCATCCGGGCTAGCGTTTGATTAACCATCGAAAACATCTTATAAGTAGCCTCGATGTTGCTTAGGCTGGTTTCGCCCTGCGGGATGAGTATCGATATGTGTTTCATAGTCTCAAAGTTAGGAGGTATCGCTGTCGCAATCAACCCCTTAGATTGTCGTAATTACACCCATGTAAATATATTAAAGCGCTGCACTTTTGTATGGTGCCAGATAAGTATTTTTATAATGATTGAGGTTTTTAAAACAAATGTGCGGCAAAAACGGGTTTCCAAAACGCTGGTGAAGGCGCTTACGAAGCAGTTTCCTGCCACTAAAGTAAACTTCGACCTGGATGATTGCGATAAGATACTGCGTGTAGAGGGCAATGACTTTTGCACATTACGTATTATAGAATTGCTTAAATTGAACGGGCATTATTGCGAGGTACTCTCTTAACCGATTATAAACCATAAAACTAAAACAATGTCGAAAATTAGCGCTTACATCAATTTTAAAAACAACCAGTGTGCCGAAGCTATGACCTTTTACCAAAGCGTATTAGGCGGCGAGCTTAACCTGATGCCGGTAAAGGAGTCGCCTATGAAAGAGAATTTCCCTGGTGACGCACAAGATGGTATGTTACACGCCGACCTAACCGGCCATGACTTTAACCTACTTGGTACCGATATGCCGAATCCAAATATAGAGGCTGTTGTAGGCTTGGTATCTTTAACCATTACCTGTGCTAATAAAGCTGAGGTAACCGAGAAATTTGCCAGGCTGGCCGAAGGCGGAAGAATTGTACACGAGGTAATGACCTTTTTTGCCGGTACTATGGGCAACGTTATAGATAAGTATGGCATTGGCTGGGGGTTATTTACAGAAGAACGATAGTAAATAGTATTTATCTATTATGAATAGTAAAACGATAAGCATAATCTATTGGGTTTTAACAGTTCTGTTTGCTCTTGCTATGTTGGGCGATGCCTACGGTGGCATGAGTAAACAACAGGCCGGGCAAGATGTATTACGCCATTTAGGTTACCCTATTTATATGATGGTAATTATGGGGGTATTTAAACTGTTTGGTGCGATAGCTATCCTGCAGAATAAATTTACAACCATAAAAGAGTGGGCGTTTGCCGGCTTCTTTATCAATTTTGCTGGCGCTGTTTCATCAAGGTTGGCCGTAGGTGACCGGGCTGGATTATTGCTGCCGCCAGTTGTAATGTTGTTGATAATGTTTATATTGTATTACTTTTGGAAACGTTACCAAGCCGTTAAAAACCTATAAGTATGGATACCTTAACCACCATCATCGGCATTTTTGCCGGGATAATTGTAGTTGTATTATTGCTGGCTGCAATAGCACCTAAAGCATATAACATTCAACGAAGCATTATCATTAATAAACCAAGGCAGCAGGTTTTTGATTACATAAAGTACCTGCGTAATCAAGACAATTACAGCAAATGGGTAATGATGGACCCTAACAAGCGCATGACCTATACCGGTACCGATGGTACCGAAGGTTACAACGCCGCCTGGGATAGTGATATAAAGCAGGCCGGTAAAGGAAACCAAACTATTGAGAAGATTGTGGACGGTGAACGGGTAGATATTCGTGTAGTATTTATAAAGCCATTTGCCGGCGTAGCCGATACTTACATTGCCACGCAAGAGGTTACTGCCGATACCACTACCGTTAAATGGGCATTTAATAGCAAGATGCCTTTCCCGATGAACGCGATGTTGTTATTCATCAATATGGAGAAAATGTTGGGTAATGATATGGAAGAAAGCCTGAACAACCTAAAGCGCGTGTTAGAGCAATAAGTTAAACTGTTAAACCTAAAACTAAATTATATGAAAATTGCAATGATCATTGTCCGCACTTTAATGGGCCTGTTCCTTTTATTTGCCTCGGTAAGTTATTTCTTTAACCTTGTGAAAGCGCCCGCGGTAATGCCCGAGCCTGTAATAACCTACAACAAAGGTATTGCGGTAGCCCATATATTAACCGTTGTAAAAAGCATCGAATTAATATGCGGCTTGCTGTTGCTGATTGGGCGTTTTGCAGCGCTGGCAACCATCCTCATATTCCCGATCACCGTAAATATTGTTTTGTTTCACGCGTATGCAGATCCTGCCAATATAGGTGGTGGTATATTGCTATTGGTGCTTAACTTATTTATGGCCTATTACTACCGTAAAAACTATGCGCCGTTGTTTGCGCTAAAATAATAGCCAGGGCAAAATTTATGTAAAGGGCAAAAGGATATATTCTTTTTGCCCTTTGTGTTTAAATGATAAATTAGCACATGCAAAAACTGGCTTTTATACTGCTTTTCTTTTCGATTATCGCAACAGATAATGTAAAAAATAGACCTAAAATTGATAAGGTGCCCGCTATGTTTAAAGGAGACTTTGTAGACGATTATGGTATCCGTTACACTATTAACGATACCCTGTTTATGCAGCAGCCACGTACCAAATACCACATTATTAAATGGAATGTTAAAGACCAATACATTGTTGCCCGCAACGACGACCAAAATCCCGGCGAGGGCGGCCTGTACACCCGGATAGATTATATGCAATTCAGTAATATGGAGCCCTGGAAATGGGGTTTCTGCTTAAGTGTTTATGATGCCAAAACAGACCAGATCGCTGAAGCTACTGCCAAAGCCGACAGGCAAAACCCTAAAAAAGGTTGTAATGGTTTCCCTTTTTCAAGAATGAAGCGGAAAGAGTAATATCCATGCATCATTGAGCGCAGCGTGACAATCCCATAATTACAAAGCCGTAAACAAGTCTATCGAAGATTGCCACGTCGCTATCGCTCCTCGCAATGACGTCTTCTTTAAACAAGAAAGCCGCACCAAAACTGGCGCGGCTTTCTTACTTGCAAACTGCAATAATAACTGTGAACTACTTACCCAATCTGCGTTTTAACTCATCAATTGGCATGCTAATCATGCGGCCAACTGGTTTTTTACCACGGTACGTTATCACCTTCATTTGTGTGGCATCTATCGGAACGTTTACAATGCCGGTGTATTTGGGGTAAAAGTTATCCGGATACGAATTGTCAAAGCTGTAATAAATATCGAGGCCCTGTACCTCGGGAGTTAAGGTTACGTTTAACGTGCTGTCGGCGTTGCGGCCCGGTTTAAAATCGGGGTCGTATGCGCTTGGGGCATACTTAACCTCGGCCTGGTTAAAGCGGTCGAAATGTTTTTCAACCTTGGTAAAGAAAGTATTGAAATTCTTTTTAGCAGCCGGCGACCATACACTTTCGGCAACTGCAAAGCCACGCGGCCAGGTCATATACTCCGCCTGGCGAATGTTATAAACCTGCTCTGTCCATAAGTTGGCTTGCCCGCCTTTGATCATTTTAGCATCAACACCTGCCGGTACCGGGTCAAACTCATAGGTTTTGTTTAGGCGTAAAGATGCATATACACGCGGCTCCATTATACGGTCGCTTTGCATATAATCTAAATAAACAAATGTTGTTGGGCTCATTACCACCTCGTGGCCAAGTTTAGCGGCTTCTATACCGCCTTTTACGCCGCGCCAGCTCATTAAAGCAGCGTTAGGGCCAATGCCACCTTCCAGTATCTCATCCCACCCCATAAACTTCTTGCCTTTAGATTCTACTATCTTTTCGAGGCGTTTTTCAAAGTACGATTGTACCTCTTCCTGGGTTTTCAGGTTCTCTTTAGCCATTAGTGCCTTTACCTGGTCGCTTTGTTCCCAAAAGTTTTTGGCACACTCATCGCCACCCATGTGGATGTACGGGAAAGGGAATAGCGCAGCGATCTCGCCGACTACTTTATCTAAAAAGGTGTAGGTAAATTCGCCTGCGGGATTTAGGGTATTATCTACTAAAGCGGGATGGCCGGGTTTGCTCCAGTCCATTATTTTTTCGCCCGAGCGTACTACATATTTATCTGCACCTGCGGTAGCCGATAGTTCGGGATATGCAGCAATAGCAGCTAAGCTATGGCCGGGTACGTCAACCTCGGGCATAATGTTCACAAAACGGGCCTGGGCGTATTTGATCACCTCGCGAATGTCGTCCTGGGTGTAAAAACCACCATAATTGCGAGGCTCGTTTGGTTTGGGTGGGATAAAATCTCCAAAGCTGCCTTCACGCTTAATGTTGTAAGCGCCAACGGTAGTCAGTTTCGGATAGCTTTTTATCTCTATCCTCCAGCCCTCATCATCTGTTAAATGCCAGTGGAACAGGTTAAGTTTATACTTAGCCATGTTATCAATATAGCTCATCACCTCTTTTTTAGTGAAGAAGTGGCGTGAAACATCAAACATCAAACCCCTCCACTCAAAGCGTGGGTAATCGGTAATGTCTACAAATGGCACCGTCCATTTTACGTTAGATACAACCTTGCCTTCAATTTGGTTGGGTAATAGTTGCAGCAGCGTTTGTACGCCATAGTATAACCCGGCAGGTGTGTTAGCTTTAATAGTAACACCATTTGCCTTAGATGTCAGGTAATAACCTTCCTTGCCAATAACATTATCTGTGCTTTTATTAAGCACTAACTTAATGGCGGCATCGGCAGCAGAGGGTTTTACCTTAATGATCTTCCCGGTTGCTGTGCTGAATTTATTTTTGATCAGGTCCAGTATCGGTGTCATCTCCGCTTTTGAAGCAGCCTGCACGGTAAGCGTTTTGGGCAAAACGTAGGTGCCGGTATGCTGCGTAATTTTAACCGGTTCGGGGATAATGGCAAGCCTGGAATCGGCCTGGCCAAAGGCAAGCGTTCCAATAAGGCAGGTACAGGCCAGTAAGGATAGTTTTTTCATATAATACAATTGAGGTTTTTACAATTGGGGTAATCACCTGCAATTTATTACTTTTTAAATAAAATTAAGAAGTTTTTTCTACTTTAAAATCAGACTGGTAACTTGTTGAATATTAATATCAGGAAACCAGTTGAGCATTTGGTTTTTTTATTAAATTGCCTTTCATAAACTACCAATTGCGCTTGCAATTTATAACCAATTATTAAAGCTAATTAACATCAAACCATGTCAACAGACCGTAGAAAGTTTTTGAAGCATTTGGGCACATCCGTTTTGCTCACCTCTGCATCGCTCACCAGTTTGGCCGCTAAAGAAGAAAATGAAGTAAGGATATTGCGCGATGAGAAGCGCGTAACACCTAACGATAAAATACGCATAGCCACCATTGGCATGGGTATAATGGGCTTTAATGATACCAACGCGGCGTTAACCGTGCCCGGTGTAGAAATGGTTGCCGCCTGCGATCTATATAAAGGCCGCCTGGCTCACGCTAAAGAAGTTTACGGAAAAAACCTGTTCACCACCATGGATCACCGCGAAATACTGGAGCGTAAGGATATTGACGCGGTTATAGTAGCTACCAGCGATAACTGGCATAGCCAGATAGCCATTGATGCCATGAAAAAAGGTAAGGCGGTTTACAGCGAGAAACCCATGGTACATAAAATAAGCCAAGGGCTGGAGGAAATCCGTGTGCAAAAGGAAACCGGGAAAGTTTTCCAAGTGGGGAGCCAGCGCGTAAGCAGCATTGCCTACCGTAAAGCGAAAGAAATGTACGAAGCCGGTGCTATTGGTAAGATCAATTCTATAGAAGCATCTTTTAACCGCCAAAGCGCTTTGGGTGCATGGCAATATACTTTACCTACCGATGGTAACATCCAAAATGTAGATTGGGCACGCTACCAAAGCAATGCCGACAAGAAAATAGATTTCGACCCTAACCGTTTCTTCCGCTGGAGAAATTACAGGGAGTACGGTACAGGTGTTGCCGGCGATCTGTTTGTACACCTGCTTACCGGTATTCATTTTATAACCGGTTCTAAAGGGCCGGAGAGTATTTATTCTATTGGCGATCTATCGTACTGGAAAGATGGCCGCAATGTGCCCGATGTAATGAGCGCCGTGGTGCGCTACGGCGAAACCAAAGAGCACCCGGCCTTCCAGGCTACTTTACGTGTTAATTTTATAAGCGGCGAGGGCGATAAAACGATAACGAAGATCGTTGGTTCGGAAGGTGTGATGGATATTGGCGGCGAGGGTGAGGCATTCAGGATACAGCAGAATAAGATGCCCGAAGCGCCTGGTATTGGCGGCTGGGATTCGCTGTTTACCTATACCGAAAGTGAGCAGAAAAAGCTGATGGACGACTACAATAAACGCTGGACAAAAGCACAACAGCAAACGCCGCAATTTCAACCAATAACATACCGCGCGCCGGAGGATTACAACGCCTCAAACGACCACTTCGCTAACTTTATGGAATCGGTACGTACGGGTAAACCGGTTGTGGAAGATGCCGTATTTGGTTTCAGGGCTGCAGCTCCGGCACTAGCCTGTAACGACAGCTACTTTGAAAACAAGCTCATCCATTGGGATGCCGAAAATATGAAGATAGTTTAAGCCCCCTGAAGGGAACCGAAATTAAAAAGCCGCTAATTATTAGCGGCTTTTTATGGGTGTCACACTCGAAAAAAACGGGATACCCTATTTTAAAAATGTCATTTCGACGAGGTACGAGGAGAAATCTTGTTAAATACGACAAGTCTACTGTTTACTAGTCCGTATAGATTTCTCTTTGTACCGTTTTAAGTGAACAAGCAGGAAATAGGATAAAACTATTTTATCCTACTCGCACTCACCCCTTCGTTGGTCATCTTAACAGGTTTTATTAACCCATCTTTATCGAATATCATTTTATCAATACAGGTTACGCGGTGGTTGCCGTCGGTTTCGGTAAGTGGGCGGCGGTGGTAAATAATATACCATTCATCTTTGCCCGGTACTTGTACCACCGAGTGGTGGCCCGCGCCTGTAGCTATGGTAGGGTCTTGCTTTAACACTATCCCGATTTTTTTGAACGGGCCGTTTATACTGTTACTTACGGCATAAGCCACGCGGTAATCGGGGCCTGTCCATCCGCCTTCGCTCCACATAAAATAATATTTGCCTTTGCGGATAAACATGATGGGACCTTCTACATAGCCCGGAGGTGTTATCTCTTTATAGATCTTACCATCTGCAGCGGGAACAACGCCTGTAAAATCATCTTTTAGCTTCGCGATGTTACAATGGCCCCATCCGCCATAAATAATATAGTACTGGCCGTCTTTATCTTTAAATACAAACTGATCTATAGGCTGCGCACCGTTCACTATCTTATCAATAAGCGGTTTGCCCAGGTAATCTTTAAACGGGCCTTCGGGTTTATCGGCAACAGCTACGCCTATACCCCCATACTCTTTATCGCTTTGGATATCATTAGCGCCAAAAAAGAAATAATACTTGTCGCCTTTTTTAACAATGGCGGGTGCCCACATGGCGCGCTTTGCCCATTTAACGTTTGATGAATCGAGCACATTATCGTGTTTGGTCCAGTTCACCAGGTCGGGCGATGAGAAAGCGTCAAAGTGTACCTGTTTGTTGTACTTGTCAGAAAAAGTTGGGTAAACCCAGTACTGCTTACCAAAAATGGTGGCCTCAGGGTCGGCATACCAACCCTGTGCTATGGGATTGCCCGATGTTTTTTTCTTTGATTTTTGAGCATAGGCAGCCTGCATCATTAAGGCAGGCAGCAATAGTAGTATGATAGTTTTTTTCATAAGCTTATTTAAACAAGGCCACAATATAGCCAACCATTTCTTTAATATAAGTGTTCCAGGTGCCAATGGCCTCTATGCCCGGCACAAAATCTGTAGGCATAATTGTACCATAATTGGTAATGTAATCGCAGGGGTACGGCGCCACCCCTAATCCTGCTTTTTTATAAATGAGCATAGCCCTGCGCATATGGAAGGCCGATGTTACCAGCAAATATGGCGGTTTTAGCCGCGTTTTTTGCAATAGTATTTTTGAGAATGCTGCATTCTCTATGGTGTAACGCGCTTTATCATCCAACAGTATAAGGCTATCTGCAATGTTTAGTTTTTTAAGCTGCTGCCCTACAAAACGCGCTTCGCTAAAACTACTAGGTTTAATATCCGCATTGCCGCCACTAAAAAGCAGGTGTTTTGCAGTGCCCGCTTGCAGTAATTTAACTGCGGTATTATAACGATCAACAGCGTTGTTAAAATGCCCTTCGCCGTTTTTGCCTTCAGATACAAACCCACCCAAAAGAATGGCGGCGCTGTAAGTTTTGGCGGATGCAGCACCGGGATCAACGTCCCAGATATTGGCCATTAAATTAGCTGTAAACCTGTTTCCGAAAAACCAGAATATCGCGATAGCAGCAATCAGCGCCTTACGTTTACGGCTTGCATTTTTAGCAAACAGCGTATAAAGCAGCAGGCAAAATACCCATGTAAGCGGCAAAATAAATACATAAAGCAGTTTCGACAGGATATAAACCATTTGCAATTAGCGTAAGCGCAAATTAATTTAAATTTTTGGAAAGCCGCATGTGATGTGTTTATAATAATAGGGTGCGACAACAAGGATTTGACGGGTGTAGAATATATAAGTACGCTAAAGCATATGGCAATCGTAGTATTTACTTATGAAGATATAGTAACGTATTAATATACCCGATATGTGGTATGGTTTAAGTAAATTTAATAACATTATTTAGCGTAATAATATTAACCACTAAATCTTAAACAACATGAAAAAATTCTTTACTGTCGCGTTCATCATCCTGGCTAGTTTTGCTACAAAATCTCACGCGCAGGGTTTTAAGCTTGGTTTAGGCCTTGAGGGTGCTTTGCCATTGGGTAACATGAAATCGGCTTATAACGTTGGTGCCGGTTTAACTTTTCGCGGCGCATTCAGCATTGATGAATCGAGCGCTGTAACCTTAACTACCGGCGCAATCGCGTTTTTGCCCAAAGATCTTTCTAACCTGGGTATAGATTCAAAAGCTCAGTTAAATATCCCGGTAAAAGCAGGTTTTAAATATAACGTTGGTGGGCCGGTTTATGTTATAGGCGAGGCCGGTGCAACCATTATAAGGTCGTACTACAGTGATGCTAACGGCGACCTGCAATCTGTTGGCAGTACACATTTTACTTATGCACCAGGCTTGGGCGTTAATTTAGGTGGGTTTGATGCCAGCTTAAGATACGAGGGTTACGAGGGACAAAGCTTCATGGGCTTACGCCTGGGCTTTAACTTCTAAGCGAAGAAGAAAGTATCGCAAAAAGCACTCATATGTCGCCGCAGGGTCTCTTGTAAAGGACCCTGCGGCGACTCTTTAACTAAAAACGCCCCTTTTCAGGAGCGTTTCTCAATTTAGATCTTCACATTTTCCATCCCGTACTGCTTCAGCACATCGGCGGGTACGCCCATCCATTTGTTAGGGGTGTTACCGGCATAGCCAATATCCTTGGTGCCCATTTCGCTGCTCCAGAAACCTGAGGCGGTAAGGTCGCGCATGCGGTTAAAGAAGGCTACGCCCTGCGCCATTTCTGGTTTGGCTTTGTATGGGTAGGCAATCTCATCCAGCATCTGCGTTTTTTGCGTTTGGTTACACTTGATGAAGGTGTTGCCGTATCGGTTAAGGCATTGTATGTCCAGCCATTTTAAACCACCACGCATGGGTAGTTTGTGGCTTGGAATGTCCTTTACAATAAACTCTATAAACTCGGGCACCTTAGCATCTGATGCGCTGCCCGAGTGGGCGTCTTTAGGGATAATAATATCTGCCAGCATGGTGATGGTAGCCATTTCATGGTCATCAAAATACTTTTCGTCCTTTAATTTATTTTCCCGTTCTACTTCAAATTTTTCGCGGCCGGGTACCGCTTCTGTTTTCGCATCGGTAGTTTCGGCTTTTTTATCGCCCGGTTTACAGCCACCCAGGAATAAACTGGTTGACAATGTTCCTAAACCTATTGCTTTTAGGGAGTCGCGTCTGTTCATGATGCTTTATACATTAAGTTTTTTACGTTCCTGAATAATATACTCTGCGGTGCGCATGCTTAGGGCCAAAATGGTCCAGGTAGCATTTTTATCACCCTGCTGCACAAATGGCGCGGCATCAACCACAAAAAGGTTTTTACAATCGTGCGCCTGGCACCATTTGTTCAATGCCGATTTTTTAGGGTCGTCGCCCATACGAACGGTACCTACCTCGTGGATAATCTTGCCCGGCGCTTCTAAACCATAGTTGGTTTCTTTACCCTGCATGCTGCCATAAATAGCACCCATGTTGTGTAAGATCTCTTCAAAGGTCTCCTGCATGTGCTTGGCCTGGTTTATCTCGTCGTTGGTCCATTTGTAGTGGAAGCGTAACACCGGGATACCGTATTTATCAACCACACCGTTAGGATCGATCTCGCAAAAATTATCGGCACGGGCTATGGCAGTACCACGGCCGGCCATGCCAACCTGCGTACCATAAAAACGGCGATAATCATCTTTTAACCCGGCACCATAACCGCCGCCCGGTTTCATTTTACCATCGCGGCCCGGTACAGCACCATTCATATCCTGAATGCCATTTCCAAAACCGTATGATGGCATGTGCATACCGCCACCATATTCGATGTGATAACCACGCGGGAAGTTCAGTTTTTTATTATCGAGCCACCATGGCGAGTAAATGTGCACACTGCCTACGCCATCCTCGTTATAACGCTTGCGGTCCATCAGTTGCGGAAGGAAACCACCCGCGCCCGATCCGGTAGAATCATGCAGGTATTTACCCACAACGCCGCTGCTGTTAGCCAAACCACCCGGGTGGGCGGCCGATTTTGAGTTTAACAGGATACGTGCCGATTCGCCCGCGCTGGCACCCAGTATTACCGTTTTGGCATTTACCTGGTACTCCTGCAAGTCGTTTTTATTTACGTATGATACGCCGGTTGCAACACCATCTTTATTGGTGATAACCTCGCGCACCATGGCATTGGTAATTACTTTTAAGTTGCCGGTTTTTATAGCCGGGATAACCAAACATGATGATGCCGAGAAATCGCCGTAAACCTTACATGAGCGGCCACACTGCCCGCAAAAGAAACAAGCGCCACGGTCTTTATTATTTGGCAAAGCCTCGGTAAGTACCGAACCACGGCCCGTTAATACTTTAACACCGGCCTTATCTGCGCCCTGTTTGATGAAGAGTTCGTTCAAGCGCGGTTTTGGTGGCGGCAGGAAAATGCCATCCGGCTCGCTTTCAATATTTTCTACCGTACCGTAAATACCTATCATGCGGTCAACCTTATCGTAGTAAGGTTTCAGCTCGTCGTAGGTTATTGGCCATGGGTCGGTAAGGCCGTCTTTAGGTTTAAAATCTTCGGGGCCCATACGTAACGAGATCCTTCCCCAGTGATTGGTACGGCCACCCAGCATCCGCGCGCGGAACCATGCAAACTCGGTACCATCTTTTTGGGTATAAGGCTCGCCTTCCAACTCCCAACCGCCGTAGGCAGCATCAAAATCGCCAAATGGGCGGGTAGTGCCCGCGCCGCGGCGTGCAGACTCCCACGCCCATTTTAACTGGTGCGAATCTGTCTTGGGGTCAAAATAGGCGCCTGCCTCCAGCATTAAAACCTTAATACCGGCATTGGCCAAAACGTAGCCGGCCATACCGCCGCCTGCGCCCGAGCCTACAACTACTACATCGTAAGTTTCGGTTGTTTTCTTGATCTGTAACTCTTCCATTAATAAGCTATATGTCGAACTATAAATTTGCGCTGTAAATTACAGTTGTTTTAGGGTGATGTTTTTAAACGAAACCACCCCGCCGTGCGATTGTAAAGCAATACGGCCTTTAGGGTATGCTGCAAAATCTTTCCATGTTTTAAACTTGCTGTTATTCAGCATTTCAGTCCACTCGGGGCTGCCTATCTGTACATCTACAGTTTGTTTACCGTTAAGCCAAAAAGTTAAGTGGCCTTTATTATTGCGGATCTTGGCGGTGTTCCACTGGCCGGCAGGTTTCGCGGCATCGGCAGGGGCTGCTTTTAAATCATATAATGACCCGGCCAGGTGGCTCGGTTTTTTATTGTCTTCTGCTTTTTGATTGTCCAAAACCTGCATCTCGATACCCGATAGATAGGTAGCGCCTAATTTAGGGTCTTCGTGCACACCGAAGATGATGCCGCTGTTACCGCCTTCGGCAATTTTCCAGTCGACGCTTAGCTCGTAATTCTCGTATTCGCCATCGGTAACCAAATCGGCCGAATTTGGTGCTGTGGGGTCAAACTGCAAAGCTCCGTCTACCACCTTCCAGGGGCCTGCATCTTGTTTTAAATAAGTATGCCAGCCTTTGGTTGTTTTACCATCAAATAATTTGGTTTGTGCCATGGTGGTGTACTGTAACGCTGCAACCGCAAGCGCGCTCAAAATTAGTTTTTTCATTCGGATGTATGTTTTGCAGCGTAGGGGCGCATACGTGTTTAATTTAAACAGCTAAATGTAGGATTTATTTTTATTGATGCTATAGGAAGATAAACATCAATCGAAATTTTTACAGGATATACCCCTTATTAAAGGCAGTATTATAGCACAGACAGTAGTTTCCCTTTTTTAGGGGAAGGCCGCGTGTACTGCAATTTGGAGCATCGTTGGGGTAATAGGTAATAAAGGTGAGGGCAATAGATTGCTACTAATCCTTATGAAACAAGAAATTCAGCCCCGATGCTATTCCAAATTGCACGTAGGCGTAGCTGTCTTCAAAATAGATGTTATAGTCATCCTGCCCGCGGTAGCCACCGCCAACAATAAATGATACATTCTGCATAAAGGGAAACTGGTAGTAATATTTAAGGCTTGCGTTAAAGCGTTTTTTAAGGTTTAGCGCATTGTAACCGTTGTACTTATCGGCTATGTAAGTAAAATCGAATTGGATGCGCTGCCAGTTTTTAAAGTCGGATTTTTTGGGGTCTATGTCGTCCTGGTATTTTTTGGCGATGTTATAGATATAGCCGCCATTCACCCGCACAAAACCATAATGCCCCGGCAAGCCCTTAGCCGTACCCGATTGGCCAAACAGCCCGCGGTGGATCTCTACGCCAAGCGTACTGTAATGATCGTCGATAGTATTAGCTTTATCTATCCGTTTACCAATGGTATAGTTAGCGTTAATAAAATCGGTACTGAATTTACCGCTATCGCGGTTAAAGCTCCCATCGGGCATAATGGTTGGCCCGCGGATGCCGTTAGAATGGTGGGTGTATGATAATTGCAGGAACTGCGGTTTATAAGGGTCGCGGTTTAAGCGGTAGTACAAATTGCCGCTGGGCATATAGCTCGGCGATCTTACTGGTTCGCCATAGGCTTTTAACAGGCGCAGCTTTACCCTTGCCGATACATCAAAAAAGAAACGCGACTTTGCCGTATTAAACATTACAAAATGCGCGTTAACATCGCCCACCAGCAGGGTTTTTACAGGCTGAAAAAGTTCCTGCCCCAAAAACGAAGGCTTTAAATTTTGAACGTAGATATTATTGAATGCCCGGTTAACCACCCGGTCGGCTATTTTGCCTGTATCTGATGCATTAACCAATATTGTATCGTTAGCAGATGCATGCACTTCACCAGGGGTTAACACAAACAGGAATGAAATATAAAGTAGCGCTTTGGTAAAGTGTTTAAACATACAAACTGACAGAAATCTATTAAGCGATTTGGCCCTAAATAGTTTGAATTAATATTAAATTAACGTTGTTGGTAAATGTTTCAAAAGTACGTGATACTTCATCATTATAAAGTAAACATGTATAAAACCACAAAATTGCTTACCTTGCATGCTCATCTTTAATAATATAAGTGACTTTCCACGATTTCAATTTTAACGAACAACTTTTAGAAGGCGTTTTAAGCATGGGGTTCACCACTCCAACGCCCATTCAGGAAATGACCATCCCGGTTATTATGAATGGCGACGACCTTATAGCCTGCGCGCAAACAGGCACCGGTAAAACAGCATCATACCTGTTACCGGTTATGAATTATATTGCTAACAGCCATAATCACCATACAACTGCTTTGGTGCTTGCCCCCACGCGTGAGCTTGCCCAGCAGATAGACCAGCAGGTAGAAGGCCTGGCGTACTTTACGGGCATCAGCTCGCAGGCGGTGTTTGGCGGTGGCGACGGTATGGCTTACGAGCAACAGCGCCGCGGCATTCAAAACAATGTAAACATTATTATAGCTACCCCAGGCAGGCTTATTGCCCACCTAACATCGGGCGTGCTTAAGCTTGATAAAATAACCCACCTGATACTGGACGAGGCCGACCGCATGCTTGATATGGGTTTCTCTGACGATATTATGCGTATAATAGGTTACTTGCCCAAAAAACGCCAAACACTGCTATTCTCGGCAACCATGCCGGGCAGGATCCGTACGTTGGCTAAGGCTATTTTGACCGATCCGCAGCAGATAAATATTGCCATATCCCAACCGGCAGCAGGGATAGATCAGCAGATCTACAAACTGCACGACGGGCAAAAAACACCATTGTTGAAAATGCTGTTGAAAGACGGCGGCTACTTAAGTTCTATCATTTTTGCATCCCGTAAGGAAATTGTAAAATCGCTTTATAAAGAATTAAAGGCTGCGCATATAAGTGTAGCGGCATTTCACTCCGATCTGCAACAGAACGAGCGTGAAGAGATCTTGCTAAAATTTAAGAACAAGCAACTCCCGGTTATTATTGGTACCGATGCATTATCGCGCGGGATTGATGTGGAAGGTATTGACCTTGTGGTAAATTACGATGTGCCCGGCGACCCGGAGGATTATGTACACCGTATTGGCCGTACTGCGCGTGCCGCCACAAAAGGTACAGCCATAACCTTTGTAAATAACCGCGACCTAAAGCGTTTAAAAAGCATAGAGGACCTGATAGAAAAGCCCATTGCCCTTAAAGAACTGCCAGAAATATTGCAAAGCATTGAAGCCCCGCCACGGGAAGACCGCCCGCATGGCCCGGCATCCGGCCAGCGCAGGGATGGCAAACGTAACCCTAAACGGTTTGGTAATAAAAAACCACCGCGCCCTGCTTCAAATTAAGTAGGATGATTTTGTAAAACACCCGGCACGTGAAAAGGTAATCAAACCGCCTTGATCAGCACAAAAGCGAACTTTTAATAATCAAACGCCGTTTACAAGATGTTTAATATAGCAAGAGGCTCTGCAAAACAGAGCCTCTTTTTCATGTCATCTATACCTTACTTTGCCTTTCAGTTGCGATATGATAAGTAGGATCTTCAAGAATGTTCACATCAATTACGTCAGCGGCATTTTTAAGTAAAAGACGGCAATCTTCGCTCAAATGCTTTAGATGTATTTTTTTGCCTGCCTTATGATACCGCTCTGTAAGTTTATTCAATGCCTCAATCCCGGACATATCCGACACCCGGCTTTCTTTAAAGTCTATTACAACTTCATTCGGATCAGTAAGCAGGTCAAACTTTTCATTGAAAGCAGTTACCGAGCCAAAGAATAAGGGGCCAAATATTTCATAATGTTTAACACCATTATTATCAATATATTTTCTGGCCCTAATTCGTTTCGCACTCTCCCAGGCAAAAACCAACGCTGAAATAATTACACCAATTAATACTGCTAAGGCAAGGTTATGGAGCCAAACGGTGATAAGTGCTACCAGTATGCCAACAAATACATCCTGCCTTGGCATTTTATTGATAAGACGAAAGCTTATCCATTCAAAAGTCCCTACTGCCACCATGATCATAACGCCGGTTAATGCTGCCATTGGCACCCGCTCAATAATCGGCGCTCCAAATAATATAATAACCAATATAGTTAATGAAGCAATGATGCCGGATAATCTTGCTCTTGCCCCGGCAGAAAGATTTACCAGTGTTTGCGCGATCATTGGACATCCACCCATACCGAAGAAAAAGCCATTCAGAATATTGGCACTTCCCTGGGCAATAGCTTCACGGTTGCCATTGCCACGTGTTCCGGTCATTTCATCAACCAGGTTCAATGTTAGCAATCCTTCCGTTAAGCCAACACCAGCCATAATTAAAGCATAGGGGAATATGATGTTAAAGGTGTTTAAATTAAGCGGCACGGACGGAATATGAAACGGCGGAAAGCCCCCGCTTACGGTCGCAATATCACGCACGGTTTTAGTAGGTATACCAAAACAAAGTACAATTATAAATACAACAATAATGGCAACTAAAGATGGTGGCACTGCCTTAGTGATTCGTGGAAGTAAAACAACAATTGCTATGGTTAAAGCCACTAATGCACTCATAATATACAACGGAGTGCCGGACAACCATACCTCATTGCCGTTTACAACAGTTTTAAACTGCTCCAGCTGGGCCATGAAGATGATCACTGCTAAACCATTTACGAATCCGTACATTACCGGTTGTGGAACGAGGCGTATAAATTTTCCTAATTTGAATAATCCAACTATAATTTGAATAGCACCTGCTAATGCAACTGCGGCAAAAACGTAGTCGAGGCCATTTGATTTCATTAATGCAATTAATACTACTACTGTAGCCCCGGCGCCACCAGACACCAAACCCGGGCGGCCGCCAAATATGGATGTAATTAAGCCCATAATAAAAGCTGCGTATAAGCCAACCAATGGCGGAAACCCTGCGAGTATCGCGAAGGATAATGATTCCGGCATCATGGTCATAGCAACGGTAAGGCCCGCTAAGATTTCGTTTTTATAATTAATTTTTTGAGAAAAGTCGAACAGGTTAAGTTTAAAACTCGGCATGCGATATATAATAAATGTAAAAGGATAAATCTTTAATTCACATGGTAGCGGCATCAAAACAGATGAACGCCTCTCATATAAATTTTAGAAAGGAAAACTAGAAACAACTATGCATGACAGCCTCAACCTAAGTGTTAAGACTACAGCACCAAATTACCGGGAGGTATTTCAGGGTGGTGTAACGGGACTATTGTATATAGCGGTTGTCATTACGGCAAAGGTATTAATTTAACGGAATTATCTTAAACAATAAAGAAATAAGCGGTGCCAATTTCTTCTGAAGCCCCTTGCAATTATTTCAAATTAAACCTTGTAATAATTATGTGGTCTATTTGTTTTGTATAGTCAATGCGTTACATTTACACAAACCAAATTAAACTAACCAGATAATGACATCAAGACGTTCGTTCCTGAAAAGCGGTGCGGTGCTTTCGGCCGGCCTGTTAATGGCACCCGAATTGTTCGCGGCAGCTAAAAAAAGATATGTAGGTGTACAGCTTTATACCGTACGCGATGCAATGGCTAAAGACCCCGTTGCCGCATTAGCCAAAGTAGCTAAAGTTGGCTTTAACTCGGTAGAAGGCGCTACTTACACAGGCACCCAAAAATTTTATGGAATGGAGCCTGCCGAATTTAAAAAGGTATTGGGTGATAACGGCCTGATTATGCCAAGCGGCCACTTTATGCTGGGCGAAGGGATGCCAAACGCGAAAGGTACAATTACCAACGAATGGCAAAAAGCCGTTGACGACGCTGCTGCCGTTGGTTTAAAATACATGGTTTGTGCCTACCTGTTAGACAGTGAGCGCGGAACGCTTGACCAGTATAAAGAAACTGCCGACAAGATTAACAAAGCCGGCGAAGTAGCTAAAAAAGCAGGCATACAGCTTTGTTACCATAACCACGATTTTGAATTTGCATCGCAAGATGGCAAATACCCGTACGATGTATTATTGAACAGCACAGATGCCGACCTGGTAAAAATGGAAATGGACATTTACTGGATGTACCGCGCCAAACAAGACCCGATAGCGATGTTTAAAAAACACCCGGGCCGTTTCCCGCTATGGCACGTAAAGGATATGGATAAAACCCCAAAACAAATGTTTACCGAAGTTGGTAATGGTGTTATCCCATTCAAAACTATTTTTGCCCATGCTAAAACAGCAGGGTTAAAATACTTCTTCAACGAGCAGGATATTTGCCCCGGCGATCCGTTTGTAAGCATTACCCAAAGCTACAATTACATTAAAGCCAACAACCTGCACGTGTAAGGTTATTGAGATTTTTGGCGTAAGAATCAAGAATATACCAGGCCCGTTTACGTAAGTAAACGGGCTCTTTTGTTGCACTCCAATTGTCATTCTATACAAATATAGGACGACAAGTGATATTCCCCGTTCAAACTTATACTTTTATGGCTATGCAACATCCTGAAGCTAATCCCTGGAAAATTACATCAGAAAAGGAAATTTACGATAACCCGTGGATAAACGTTACCGAGTACCAGGTGATCAACCCATCGGGTAACCCCGGCATTTACGGGCAGGTGCACTATAAAAACATAGCCATTGGTATTTTGCCTTTAGATGATAATATGAACACCTACCTGGTGGGCCAGTACCGCTTTACCCTAAACCAATATAGCTGGGAATTGCCGGAGGGTGGCGGCATTATTGGCGTTGACCCATTAGAATCTGCCAAACGTGAGCTGCTGGAGGAAACTGGTTTAAAAGCATCACAATGGACGGAGATCCAGCGGATGCACCTTTCCAATTCGGTAAGCGACGAGCTTTGCATCCTGTACATTGCCCGCGGGTTGGAACAGCATGAGGCAGAGCCCGAGGACACCGAGCAGCTTATTGTAAAAAAAGTGCCCTTTGATGAGGTTTATAAAATGGTTTGCGCCGGAGAAATTACAGACTCGCTTGCAGTGGCCGCGGTGCTTAAAGCCCGTTTAATGCAGTTAGAGGATACTTTATAAGCCACTCATTATCATTTCCGCAAAAAAATTTAAATTTGCGCCCTCAATGAAAAAGTTTTTAGGCTACATCCTGTCCCCGTTTGCCATTGCAGCATTTTTTTTGCTGCTGCTTATATTTCACCCTATACAATGGCTTTGTTTAAAGTTGGGTGGATATGGCGCGCATAAACGCTCGGTAGATATCCTGAATTTTTTTTTACTGCATACGTTTTACATTTTAGGTAACACAGTTACGTTTGTTAACAAACAAGATTTACCGTTAAACAGGCCTATTATTTTTGTGGCCAATCACCAAAGTTTGTTCGATATCCCGCCGATGATCTATTACCTGCGCAAATACCACGCAAAGTTTATATCTAAGTTAGAGCTGGCAAAAGGCACACCATCCATATCATTTAATTTAAGGCATGGCGGCGGCGCTAATATCGACCGCAATGACCCTCGCCAATCCATCAGCGAACTGGTGAAATTTGCCGGGAGAATGAAAAAAAATAACTGGTCGGCAGTGATATTCCCGGAGGGCACACGTTCGCAGGATGGTAAAGTAAAAAGATTTAGGGCGGCAGGAGTGGGTGCATTGTTAAAAAAATGCCCTAACGCGCTTTTGGTGCCTGTAGCAATTACCGACTCCTGGAAAATGATCCGTTACGGAATGTACCCGCTTAACACTTTTACCCCCATGAAATGGGAGGTGTTAGACCCAATAGAACCCGGTACAGCCACGGCTGAGGAACTAATGCTGAATATAGAGAACCGCATACGCGCGATTGTTGACCCAAGTTAACAAGAATTAAATCAATATCAAATCCATCATCACTAATGGTGACACAACACTGTCACCAAGTGAAAGTTCAATTGATTGATAATTAGTGAATTGCAAAAACACACCTGCGTGTGTAAACGTGAACGTGAACAAAAGTTGTCATTTTTTACTCCAGATCGGCTGCCGCGAAAGTATTTCCCTGCCTTACATCACCCGTTTCGTACCCTTTTTTAAACCAGTACATCCGCTGGGCGCTGGTGCCGTGTGTAAAGCTATCGGGATGCACTTCTCCCTGGTATTCTTTTTGCAGGCGGTCGTCGCCAATTTGGTGGGCGGCGTTCAGTGCTTCTTCAATATCGCCCGGGTCTAAAACGTTTTTCAGGTTCTTTTCATAATATGCCCAAACACCGGCATAAAAATCGGCCTGCAACTCCAGCTTAACCGATAGTTTATTGTATTCTTCCTGGCTTAACTGCTGCCGCGCCTGGTCCATTTTGGCAGATACGCCAAGCAAATCCTGCACATGGTGGCCAACTTCGTGGGCGATAACATAGGCCTGCGCAAAATCGCCCGCGGCACCAAACTTTTGGGATAGTTCATTAAAGAACGACAGATCGAGGTATACTTTCTGGTCGCCGGGACAATAAAAAGGGCCTGTTTCGGCACCGGCCTGCCCGCAAGCGGTATTAACACCATCTATAAAAAAGTGCAACTTAGGCTGATCGTAGGTTTTACCCATATCGTTAAACAGCTTTGTCCAGATGTCCTCGGTATCGGCAAAAACAACTTTGGCAAACTTCTTTTCTTTGGTTTCGGGGATAGCCTGTTGGTTATTCTCTTGTGGCGCGCCGCCGCTGTTTACCTGGTTAAGCACGGCAGATGGGTCTATGCCTGTAAAAAAGTATATAGCCGCGGCAATAATACCAACCACGCCGCCACCAAGGGCTAAACCGCGGCCGCCGCCACTGCTGCCATCTTCTGTATTACTGCTTTCGCGTCTGCCCATCCATTGCATAATATTCTGTTTTGGTTTAGCTTGTAAACACTAAGGCCCAAACAATTGTTTGGGCCTTACTAATTTGTGTTTATTTAGAACGTTTTATCTTTTAGGGATGCGCGTTGGCGTATCCTTACCAGCCACTATACTGCGCGAGCTAAGTGCAATGGCGCGAATGGTTGCCACAATGTTGTTCACATCAAGCGTGGCGTACTCGTCTTTTACGGTATGGTAAAATTTATCTGTAGGGATCTGATCGGTAGAAATGGTATGCGCCGGCACGCCTAAAGCAGCAAGCGTTGCGTTATCGCTGCGGTAAAACAGGTTTTGCTCGGGGTATGGGTCCGGGTAAAATTTAAAGGCTGTGCCCTCCAGGTTTTTTTGCAGGATAGTACCAAAGTCCGAACGCTCGAAACCGGTAATAAATGCCGAGTTTTCGCCAAACTTAGCAGCTTTGCCAATCATCTCAATGTTGAATAGCGTAACCACCTTATCAGGATCTAATTGTTTAGAAAAGTATTGCGAACCGAAACCGCCGATTTCCTCGGCTGTAAAGGCTACAAATACCAATGTACGCTCGTTGTTATTTAACTTTTTGTAATATTTAGCTAAAGCGATCACCGCCGTTGTGCCCGACGCATCATCATCGGCACCGTTGGCTATGGTATCTGTTTCGGCGCCTTTTTTAATTATACCCAGGTGGTCATAATGGCCGCCAAATACAACGTATTCGTTTGGTTTTGATTTACCGGGGATCATACCCACTACATTAAATAGCGGTTTCTCGGTTGCCTTCACTTCATAATTTACCGATGCCGATTTTACATCGCCAAAGGCACCAAGTACAAATACAATTATTGGCGCGGTATTGTCTGCCCCTTTAAAACTGGTACCGCCCCTTTTGTAACGGCTAACCAATCTGCCAAAGTTTTTGGCGTAGCTGGTATCTACCAAAACCAATTGCTTTTTACCACCGCTGAATACTGAGCGATATTCGGTTGTAAAATCTTTACCCGCTGCAATTTTAACAACATCCACACCATCGGTACCTGCCCAATTGAACGAGCCCGACGCGCTGATGGCTACATTCTCCGGCGTTAGTTCGGTGCCATTTATCATAACCTTTGAACTTACCGGGCTGGTGTTAACCATGCTGAAATTTTGGCGAAAGCCTGTTGCCCCGGCCATCGGTTTTAAACCGGCGGCTTTAAACTCACCTTCTATAAAGGTGGCGGCTTTGTCTATACCTTTTGTAAAGGTACCGCGGCCTTCCATATCATCGGCGCTAAGGGTTTTAATGATGCGTTCTACGTCATCCTGTTTGATAAGCTTATTTACGTCCTGGCAAAAGCCAATTGCGGGTGCTAAGGCTAATGCGCCTAATGCTACTACTAATTTTAATCTCATTTATTTTACTTTAGATGATAACCAGCTGCTGCGGAAATCCTTTTGTTGTTGGCTTAATTCTTTACCGGCTTTTTCAAATGTTACAACTTCGAATGCAGGGCTTTCTTCTATCACGATCGTGCCCTCGTGGTCACCTGTGCGGTTCTTGTACGATACCACAAGCTTATCGCCCGGTTTTTTATCTTTTATAATATCTGCAATGCTATTGGCTGCCTTTACATCCTGCCCATCCAGTTTCAGGATGGTATCACCACCATCAAGTCCGGCTTTGTAAATCGGGCTGTTTGATGCGGTAGAACCGATAATGATTAACCCACCATTTGATGGCTTGCTGGATATGCGGCCTATCCAAGCTTTACCGGGGGCCGCTTTTTGCAGCACTAAGCCGGCGTTAGCCAATAAGGCCTCGTAGTTGTTCTTTTTTACGCCGTAGATATAATCAGCAAAAAAAGATGCTGCGAACTTAGGGTTGGTAACCTTGCCCAAAACCTCCTGCAGGTTGGGAATGGTGTATGGTTTGCCCGGCTTTCCGTAAGTAAGCCAAACCTGGCGCATATAATCGTCCAGTGTAATTTTAAACTCGCTGCGCAGGCGCAGGTCAAGCGCTAAGGCTGTTGCGCCGCCGTAAACATAATAACTGGTAAATATATTGGTGTAGTTTGTAGCATCAACGGCCACACCTGCATCGGTAAATACGGCGTAACGGCTCATTTGGGTTGGCGGATATTTTGCCGGTGCAGGGCCTGCCAACACCGAGTTCACCAAACCTGCAACCGTGCGGGTATAATCCTCAACCGTATTAAAGCCGCTGCGTACCAATAACATTTCGCCGTAGTATTGGGTAAATCCTTCGGCAAACCAAAGCTCGTTGCTCATGTTGGCATGTTCAAAGTTAAACGGCTCTAACGATTTTGGCCGGATGCGTTCTACATTCCAGCTGTGGAAAAACTCGTGCGAATAAGTGCCTAACAGGTCTTTTTCATTCCCGGCAACTTTTTCAGATCCGTCAACAATACAGGTAGAGTTACGGTGTTCCATTCCATCACCAAAATTGCTGGGGTGTACATCATCTAAAAAGGTGTAGCTGCCGTAATCGTAATCGGGCTGTTCGCCAAAAACGGCTTTTTCTTCCAAAACAAGCTTTTTCACCATTTGGGCAAAGTTGTCTATGGTAGCCTGGTCATCATCGGAGTGTACCGCAATGCCCATTTTTTGCTTTTTACCGTTGGTGTTTACCACATCCCAGTAATTGGTTTTAACGGCAGAAAGCTCGGTAGGGCTATCCATCATATATTGCATATCGGGCGCACTGTAAACGTTATCGCCCTCGTGCTTTAGTTGTGTGGCTACTTTCCAGCCATATTTATCCAGATCGTTAAACTCAAATTTTATTGGGCGGGTTACAATATTTTTATCAACTGCCCACATAAAAGCTGCAGGCATATTCAGGTGTGCATGGCTGGCATCAATACCAACATAAGTACCATCGGTATGGTTACCAAAAAGGGTGTAACTTATTTTTACAACAGAGCCGTGTTGCGCCACTTCGTAAACGTCACCTTCAACCTGTTTAATGTCAAGCTCTTTACCGCTCAGGTCAAATGCTTTTACGTTGTAGATGTTTTTGCCAAACTCGTGCGTGGCGTACCGCCCCGGCGATGAACGGCTCATGCGCATTCTAAGCGGACTGTTCTCGGGTACATCGGGCACGGTTACAGTTATCTCTGCCTCGTGATGGGCAGCGTTAGGAAACGATACAACATAGTAAAGGCCGTTGCGTGGTTTAGTTTGTGCATATGTGCCAAATGCAAAAAAAATGGCGGCTGCCAGGAGTAATATTTTCTTCATTGTGATGATATGATTCAGGTGTTGAAATTACCAATTAATCAGTAAAGTTATCTATCAATTTTATTACAAAGAGCCTCTCCCCAACACTCTCCGAAGGAGAGGGAGCATAAGAATATTCCAAGTTGGTTTTTAAAAATACTCAATCATAACTATGCCGGCCAAGGTCATATTCCGATTGTCCGGTGATGATCTGCTTTCGCCGGACAATATCGGCATCAAGGCTGTGGTCATAAGTATTGTCGGTAACAGCAATTTCCCGCTCCTTATCTTTTTCGGCAAAGTGGATATTAGCTTCGCTTATTTTGGCCACAGCAGTATCATAAGGCCCTTTTGGCGACATCAGCTTTACAAACACCGGCAAACATTCAAACAATATAAACAGGTAGCCAATAAAGGAAATTGCCATGTAAGTGTCCAAATCGCGCGTACCATCTACATTGTATGATAGCTGGCCCAGCGCCCAGTTACGGTCGGCAAAGCCGGCTACGTTTGCAAGGCTGTCCAACTGTTTTTCGCTGAATAAACGGGTGGAATTTAACCCTTCGTAATCCTTACGCTTACTTAAGTACTGGTCTATCTGGCCCAAGTTGTCGGTAACTATCTTTAACCTTTCTTCCTTCTGTTTAAGCACCTCTGCCTTTTGTTTGGCGTAAGTACCGTAACCGGTAATACCCGAGGTTTGGTTGGTTTTATCGCCAAAAACTTCCTGGTTCAGTTCATAGCGCGAGCGGTTGATATCTCGCTCAAGCGAATCTTTCTCCTTTTTCAGATCGGTATTTTTAACCAGTTCCTGCCCGTATTTTTGCTGATAGGTTTTTTGAAGCGTATCTATCTTGCTGTGCTGGCCTTTTAGATAAGCCGTTTTTAGCTTGGTGCGGATCTCCTTATCAAAGATCTTTAACTCAAGCGGGCGCGATATTACCACGCCTATCATTATAGCCAATAAGATACGCGGGGTGGCTTGCAATATTTGCTGGTTCATGCTGCCCTCTTTGTTGATGCTGGATACAATGTATCTATCCATATTAAAGATGGCCGTACCCCATATTAACCCAAAAAGTATAGCGAAGCCAACGGCAAAGGCATTGCCGCTAAATACAAAGTACATAGCGTAACCGCCGGATAGCGAGGCAAAAAGCGCGGTGAAAAATATGGTGGCACCAATGCCCACATACTTATTATGTTCTATAGGGTATTTTTTTAGCGTGTCCACGTGCGCCCCGGAACAGAACCAAAAAAACCTGGTTATTTTTTTCATTCAGATAATAGCGTAATAATTTACACTCAACTATAAAACGCACTAAGGGAATGATTGTTACAGATTGACTACAAATATTTGATAGAGAAAAACATACCTTTGACCATTAATTATATTTACGATGAAAGAAATAAGCGTACAGGAATTAAAGCAAAAGTTAGATAGTGGCGAAGATCTTCAACTGATTGATGTTCGTGAGGACTTTGAATATGAAACATCAAACATTGGTGGCTTATCTATACCCCTTGGCGGTATTTTAATTGAAGCCGATAAAGTAGCCAAAGATAAACCTGTTGTGGTGATGTGCCGCAGCGGCAAACGCAGCATGGCAGCAATTATGCAGTTAGAGGCACAGGGTTATACTAACTTAAGCAACCTGCAAGGGGGTATTTTAGCCTGGAAAGCAGAGATAGACCCGGAACTTAACGTTTACTAACATGGGTAAAAAGGTAGCGCTTAACGTGTTTTACAACATTGTTATATTTTTATGTATCGTTATCATTTGGCAGGCGGTTGAGAAAGCTCGCTGGGAGTATGTACTGGCCTGCGCGTTTATTGCAGGTATTATTATCACCTTAAAAATCAAGCTTATAAAGGAGATAAAAGGTTTGCAAAAGTAAGTTGTAACATTACAACCCAATACATCTCTAACCAACAAATAAATAACACATAAGATGTTTTTAATTATTGTTGGTATTGTTGTGCTTATTGCAGGTATAACAGTAAAACGTTCCACAGAGCCCTTTAGCCGCTTTGGCGGTATTATCAGCATTATAGGTATAGCAATAGTAGGCATCAGCCTGCTATTTTCGGTTTTTAAGGTGATAGATCCCGGTAAAGTTGGCGTACAGATCTTATTTGGTAAGGTACAAAATGATGTATTGGAAAGCGGGCTGCACGTTATTAACCCCCTTGTGGATGTTACTATCTTTAACACCCAAACCCAAAACTATACCATGAGCGCCGTACATAGCGAAGGCGAAGTGCAGGGCGATGATGCCATCCGCGTGTTATCATCAGATGGGCTGGAAGTTACCATCGACCTAACCGTATTGTATAAAGTAAACGCTAATAAAGCGCCATTTATCATGCAGAACATTGGTATGGACTACGTGGACAAGATTGTGCGTACCGTTGCCCGCACCGCTATACGCGATAATGCGGTGAATTATGCTGCGGTCGATCTTTACTCTGTTAAACGCCAGGAGTTTCAGAATAAAATTAACAGCACTATCTCGTTAAGTTTCGAGAAACGTGGCCTCGATTTGCAACAGATCCTGATCCGCAATATTTCGTTACCGCCATCCGTTAAGGCCAGTATAGAGTCGAAAATTAACGCCGAGCAGGAAGCACAGAAAATGACCTTCGTTTTGCAGAAAGAGCGCCAGGAAGCCGATCGTAAACGCGTGGAAGCACAAGGTATTGCCGATTACCAAAAGATCCTGTCGACCGGCCTTTCCGACAAACAGCTTCAATACGAAACCATAAAAGCCCAAAAGGACATCGCCCTATCGCCAAATACCAAGGTTATTATTATTGGTAGCGGTAAAGGTAACCCCATTATGCTGAGCGATAAGTAGGCAATATATTTGCTAACTTTGTTTTAATGAACGAATTTAAAAAGCATATCAGGCAGATAAATGAATTGTGCAAATTGCATAAGGTGAGATCGCTATTTGCTTTTGGGTCGGTTACAACTAATAAATTTAATATTAACAGTGATATTGATCTGGTTGTTGATATTGATAGTAACGATCCACTCGATTACTCTGACAACTATTTCGCTATTAAATTTCAGCTTGAAGATATCCTTCACCGCCAGGTAGACCTTTTAGAGGAACGGGCAATTAAAAACCCTTTGCTAAAAAAGGAAATTGATAACACCAAAGTGCTTGTTTATGGAAGATGAGGTTAAAACCTGGCTTTTGGATATTAAGCAAGCTATTGAGGAAATAGATGGTTTTCTCCCCGATAAGAAGAACTTTTTCGATTTTAAGAAAGACCTTAAAACAAAAAGGGCGATTGAGAGGAATGTTGAGATTATAGGTGAAGCAGCAAACCGAATATTAAAAGTTCAGACCGACATCCAAATAACCGATATAAAGAAGATTATAGATACTAGAAACCGCATCATACATGGATATGATACGGTTTCTGATGATATTATATGGGCAATTGTAATTAGAAATTTACCCGTTCTTTTAACAGAAGTAGATGTGCTTTTAAATAAGTAAACTACTTCTCTGGCACCCTCAACCCCAAAGCTTCTATATATCCTTTATTAGGGCTGCAATTTGCAAACTTGCTGTTTTCTAAAAAGGCCCATAACGCCTTGCGCATCTTTTTCCGGTCGGTTGGGGCGGCTTTGCGGATCTCTTCGAAAGTACTGCGCGGAGCTTCGGTGTAGTTGATGATATCTTCGTAACCATCCGGCACGTTAAAGCTCATAATGCCTTTCGTGTTATCCAGCTTTTTGTATGGCCAGTAATGCCAGCCAATGCGGTTCTTTTCACATAGTATGCGGAAATCTTTTACCCATGCATCTTCATTCTCTCCGGTTTCACCAACGTAGATAGGCACATTGTATTTATCGCGGAAATCCATGTAATCCTGTATTACCTTTTGTACGGGCTCTGTCCAGTATTTGTGGAATGTATAAACGCTTTTACTATCGAACGGCTTGCCGAAAGGTTTAAAGTTGCTATCCCACTGTGCTCCGCCCAAAAAAACGATATGATTTTTATCAACCGAACGTACTGCCGCTGTGATCTGTTTAAAGGTAGGCTCTAAATGTGGGTTTAATTCATCAACCTTAAAATAGTGGGCAATGGGCTCGTTCAACAGGTCGTAACCCATAATAATGGTTTCGTTTTTATAATGGGCGGCAATTTTGCGCCAGATATCCGAGGTAAGTTTACGGCTTGCCGCGCTGGTAAACAGGAACGGGTAACCGTTACCATCATCAATATTATCGCCGGTTTGGCCTCCGGGGGCGCAGTGCATATCCAGTATCACATACAGGTTTGCCTTTTTGCACCATCCTATTACCCTGTCCAGCAGTTCGAACCCACGATTAGGGTTGTTCTGACCCATGTAGTCTTCGTAGGTAAACAGTTTGTAACTAAACGGGATGCGGATGGAGTTCATGCCCGATGCTTTCAGGAATTTAATATCAGCCTCGGTTACATAAGTATCCTGAAACTTGCGCCAGAAAAGTTTCATCTCTTCGGGGCCAACCAGTTCCGTCAAAGCTTCGTTTATGAGCCTTTGCGAATTGATCTTTTTAAACTTAAACATATACCCCTCGGGTACCAGCCAGTTGCCCAGGTTGGTGCCACGCATTAAAAATGGCTTACCATAGGCACCTATAATTTCTTTGCCTTTAACAGAGATGAACTTTGGGGCTTGCGCGTGCAGGCTAAACGCACCTGTAGCAATAAACAGCAAGAGTGTGATAATTCTTTTCATGTAAGTATATGGTTTATAAGAGGCGTTTACATTGGCGGCCAACGCTAAACAAATGTAAGGTATTGTATTATCATTTAACAGTTGTGCCGATGTTACAATATTGCGTATTTTGTGAACAAAACTCGCCACTATTGAATGAAACTATTCACTAAAACGTTTTCGTTGCTTTTCATCCTTTGGAGTTTTGCGATAACTAACATCCATGCGCAAAAAATTACCGTAGCCATTGCCGCAAACCTGCAACCGGTGATGAATGATCTGCAGCGCGATTTTAAAACCCGTACCAAAATAGATGTAGCGGTTATCTCCGGCTCGTCGGGCAACCTGGCCACCCAGATCCGTAACGGGGCGCCTTATGATATATTTATGTCGGCCGATAAGCAATTCGCCGAAGCTTTGCAGAAAGATGGGTTTACCTTTAACAACGCGGTTGTTTATGCGCAGGGCGTGTTAATTATAGCCGGCACACAAAACCTTAATTTTAATGATTGGAATGCGCTTTTGCTGCGCGATGATATCCGTAAGATAGCCATTGGCAACCCCGCTATTGCGCCATATGGTAAGGCGGCGCAACAGGCGCTAAAAAAAGCAGGTGTTTATGATAAGGTGAAAAGCAAGTTTGTGTTTGGCGAAAGTATTACCCAGATAAATACCTACATTACAACGGGCGTTGTTTCGGTTGGGTTTACCACGCTATCGCTTATTAAAGATGCCAATAACAAAAAGAAATTGTATTATAAGGTTATCAACCCGAAAGATTATGAGCCGATTGAACAAGCTATGGTAATGCTAAAAAGCACAAAGGATAAACCCGCTGCCGAAAAGTTTTACCGGTATATATTAAGCGAACCGGCTAAAACAATATTTAAAGCCTACGGCTACCATACCATATAAACGCATGGACCTGTCACCCATTTGGCTCACCTTAAAATTAGCAGCTATCACCACCCTGATACTGCTATTACTTGGCTTGCCTTTGGCTTGGTGGCTATCAAAAAAGCGGTCGTTATTCAAAATAATTATCGAGGCCATTATTACCATGCCTTTGGTGCTGCCACCATCGGTATTAGGGTTTTATTTATTGCTGGCGTTTAGTCCGCAGCGGGGGCTTGGGCATTGGTTGCAGCAAACTTTTGATGTGCAGTTTGTATTCTCGTTTCAGGGGCTGGTGCTGGCATCTGTTATTTATAGTATGCCTTTTATGATCAGCCCGGTAAAGTCGGCGTTTCAGCAGTTGCCGGTATCATTATCGCAGGCATCTTATACATTGGGTAAAAGCCAATGGCAAACGTTCAGGTATGTATTGCTGCCTAATATTAAGCCCTCGTTACTAACCGCGGCGGTGCTCACCTTTGCCCATACTTTGGGCGAGTTTGGTGTAGTGCTGATGATAGGAGGGAACATCCCGGGCGTTACGCGCGTAGCATCTATAGCGGTGTATGACTCGGTAGAGCAAATGAATTACAGCGCTGCTAATAACTACTCATTGATACTATTTGCCATCACCTTTGTAATGGTATTAAGCGTTTTTATTTACAATAAGTACCAGACAAAAAGCCCGTTAGAATGATTGCAGTAGATATTGAAAAAAAGCTAAAAGCTTATAATGGCCTGCAAGTGCTGCGGATAGAGAAAAACTTTATCCCCGGCTGCATTACGCGCATTATCGGCCCATCAGGTGCGGGCAAAACTACATTTCTAAAAATGCTTGCAGGGCTCATCAAACCAGATAGCGGAACCATAAAAACAAGCGATACTATCTGGTTCGATGCGTCCAATAACATAAACCTTGCCCCACAAAAAAGGCTTATCGGCTTTGTTTTCCAGGATTACGCGCTGTTCCCGAACATGACGGTGAAAGGGCATTTGGAATATGCTACACAAGATGCCGACTGGATAGGCCGCCTATTAAATATTGGCGGCCTCACGACTTTTGCTGATCATAAACCAAACCACCTGTCCGGCGGGCAGCAGCAGCGCTTGGCTATCCTGCGTGCGCTGGCCATCAAACCCAAATTGTTACTGATGGACGAACCCTTCTCGGCATTGGATGTAATAACAAAATCGGGATTAATAAAAAACTTACAAAGCCTGTTTACAGAACTCGGCGCAACCGCGCTCATTGTAAGCCACAATCCGCAGGAACTGGATGGGATTAGTGCAGATGAATTAGCGATAGGAGATTAGTTATTGTACCTGGCTTTTTGCTACTTTAAAGGGCAGTCAATATATCTTTTACAGATGCACGTTTGCTGTAATCCTTATCAAAATGCACAAAGGCAATTTTGCCCGCGCTGTTTATAACGTAGGTAGCTGGCACAGGCAGCACGTTATCAGTATTGCCATTTGCCTTGGTCATATCTAAACCATAGCCCTGGTATTTTTTTACGGTAGCATCTTCCATTACATAATTTACAGCGTAGCTTTTCATGATGTTGTAACCTTTGTCTGCTATTATAGAATAGGTGGCTTTGGTTTTAGCTACGGTTTTGTCAATATTTTCGGCAGTTTCGGGCGTTACGCCAATTACATAGGCACCCTTGCCGGTAAGCAACTGTAACGAGTCCTGGATGTGCTGCATCTGCTTGTTGCAATAAGGGCACCACTGCCCGCGGTAAAAGAACAACACTACCGATTTATTACTCTTAAGCAAAGCCTTCAGGTCAACCGTTTTGCCAGAGTTGTCTTTCGCATTAAACATGGGCGCCGTATCACCTTTCTTCAATCCCGTTTGGGCCATTACCTGCATTGCGAAAAGGAAGCTCAATGCTATTAATATATACTTCTTCATGATCTTAAATTTAAAAATTAAAAAAGAGGGGCGGCTTTAGCCTCCCCCATCCTTCATTACACAAAACACCTTTTAAATTACATTTTACTACCCATTTTATCTTCCTTCATCTTATCGTCTTCCATTTTCTTGTTCACTTTGGCCGCTTTTTTCTTTCTCATTTTCATCTTGTCTTCCCTCATCTTCATTTTGCCGGTATCTATAGCGGCAACGTTGTGGTTGATGACGCGGTTAACCGAATGTGCATTCACGTTAACGCTAAAGCATAAGGCAATTACTGCGGTAAGCACCATTGCCGAAAAAGTTGACCTTTGATTTCTGTTGTAAGTTTTCATCTGTTTTTAAGTTTATTTCCCAATTGGTCGGGCGGGGCGAACTATCCTTACAGTTTATTATTGTTGAGTTTATCTTCTATTTGTACCTGCAGGGCCTCTTTAAAATCACCATCCAAATTCGGGGTATTGCTTGTGCCGCTTTTTAACAGCTGCTTTACCATCTCGTTTATTTTTTGGCTTTGCTTTACATACAGCTTGCACACATCACAGCCTGCAAGGTGAATGTGCAGCTCTATTCCCTCCCTAAAGGTTAGTTTGCTCAGCAAGCGCTTTTCTATTAAAAAAGTAGCCTGCCGGCAGTTGTAAATTATTTTCTTTAAATCGCTCATCCTCTACATCCAATTTTTTTGAAGGCAGGCCCTCAGGTTAAGTTTTGCACGGTGAATAATTACCCAAAAGTTTGATGGGCTTATTCTCAGTTCGGTACAAACAAAATCGGTAGCCTCGTCATCTATGTGTTTCATGGTAAAAACCGACAGCCACAGCGCGGGTAGTTTTTCCATACATTCTTTAAGTATGTGGTTAAACTCCTTGTTTATTAAGATATCCGCGCTATCTATCCCAAAGCTTTGCGGGGCATGTTCTTTTGTCCAGTGCCCGTTATCCGATTCAAAAAAATCTTGCTGCCCGGTTTCAGATTTATCCGCCTCTGTCATCTTTAAGCCCGACGACTTTTTACGGTACGTATCAATTATTTTATTTTTAAGTATAGCAGTTAACCACGTGCGTTCTGTGCTTTTGCCGGCAAATTTCCCAACCCCTTCTAATGCGGACAAGAATGTTTCCTGTACCAGGTCACGGGCTTGTTCTTCGTCGTTTAGGCGGGTAATGGTATATCTGTATAAGTAATCGGCGTAATTTTTTACCCAATTCTTAGGGTCGAGCTGATGGGTTTCTAGCCCCTGATCTGTCATGTTCTTATATATATCTTGTCGTTAGTCGGCGGGTTATAAAAATCCTTACAAAATTTATTCGCGGTATCTTACGTATATGAATAAGCCGCGTTATAAATGTAATATTATTTGTAAGGATTTGATCCTCGCCACGACCAAGCCCTAAAAGCAAAACATCAAATGAAAAATCTAAAAGTATTTATAACTGTTGTTTGCCTCGCCATTGCAGGGTTGCTGTTTGCTGCGTTTGGCAGAGCAAATCAGCCCGTTGTAACCGCTGCCGATGATAAAGGCTTCGCAGTGGTAGAATTGTTTACTTCCGAAGGCTGCTCGAGCTGCCCGCCTGCTGATGAGTTGCTTGCCTGTGTACAAAAAGAAAACATGGGCAAGCCTGTTTATATCCTGGCCTACCATGTAGATTATTGGAACCGCCTCGGTTGGAAGGATGTTTTTAGCAGTGCCGATTTTAGCAAACGCCAAAGCGCTTATGCAAACTGGTTGCACTTAAGCGGCGTTTATACCCCGCAAGCCATTGTGAACGGCCATACGGAGTTTGTTGGTTCGGCGCAGGGCACATTGCGTAACGCCATCCGCACAGGGTTAGAAAAAGCACCAAACGTACAGATTTCACTCTCGGGATTGGCCGCTATTAAAAATAAAGCTACAGTTAAATATACCATCGAGGGCGAAGCATCTAACGCAACATTAGTATTAGCCTTAGTGCAAAAGGATGCTACATCGGTTGTTAAAAGCGGCGAGAATGGCGGGCGCACATTATCGCACATCCAAATTGTAAGCAAGTTGCAAAACATCCCTTTGGGGAAGAAGAAAACCGGTGAAGCAACTATTGAGCTTCCGCCTAACTTTACAGCGCAAGGCTACGAGGTAATAGGCTTTGTGCAAAGTGCTCAAACTGGTGTAATTACGGCAGCTACAAACACGGCGTTCCCTCAAATGGTTACGGCGAGTAATTAGCTCAGCGTCAATAATTAATACTTATTTTAAGATTATAAATGAAAGCGATAAAAGAGAAACATTCCTTAGCCATGCGGTGGACGCATTGGGTAAACTTCCCGATTCTTACCATTATGATCTGGAGCGGGCTGCTTATTTATTGGGCTAACGATACCTACACATTCGGCTTGTTTGGACATACGTTTTTCAGGTTTTTCCCAAATTGGTTCAACACTGCTTTAAACATTCCCCGCCGCCTTGCCGAGGGAATGGCTTTTCACTTCCTGTTCATGTGGCTCTTTGCCATTAATGGGTTGGTATATATACTTTATACTATTATCTCCGGTGCCTGGCGCGAATTGGTACCCAAACGTAATTCGTTTAAAGAAGCATGGCAGGTATTGCTGCACGATCTGCACATCCGTAAGATGGCGCCGCCTCAAAAAAAGTATAATGCCGCGCAGCGCATAGCCTATAGTGCAATTATCATCATGGGCTTTGGCTCGCTTATAACCGGGTTAGCCATTTATAAACCTGTACAGTTTAACACCCTTACCTGGCTTTGCGGCGGCTACCACGCCGCACGGATCGAACATTTTGTGCTCACCATTGGCTACGTGCTTTTCTTTGTCATTCACGTGGTGCAAGTGATATTAGCCGGGTGGCGAAACTTCCAGTCGGTAATTACCGGTTTTGAGGTGGTAGCTGATGAACCTAAACCTATTATTAAACCCGTTACAAGCGATGAAAAGTAAGAAGCCAAAAAAGCCGCTCAGTATCGAGCAGAAAATAAACCGGCGTACGTTCGTCTCTTTTGGTACGTTCGCGGTGCTATCGGGCGTCGCTTATGGGGGATGGGGCTGGCTTAAAAACTCGGCTAAAGAGGCGCGTACTGTAACCGCCGGGGCAAAGGCGCCTTTACGCCGGGCGTTAAACAAAACGGAGCTTGCATTCCGCAGGTTGTATAGTAACAACAACCTGGTTAAAACATATCCAAAAGAGCGGGCTGCAAAAGTAGTGCGCTACAACAGTGACATCGGCATAAAAAGCAAACTGGATTTAGGGAGCTGGATGCTGCGGGTAAAAAAGCAATCGGGAGAGGTAATGAATATCTCGCTGGACCAGATAAAAGCCCTGCCTAAAACCGAACTGATATTCGATTTTAAATGTGTGGAAGGCTGGGATCAGATCTCCCATTGGGCTGGCGTTAAATTCAGCGATTTTATAGCCCACTTTAACCTTACCGACCAAACCAATCTGGGGTATGTAGGCATGGCCACACCCGACAAAAAGTATTACGTAGGCATCGATATGCCCAGCGCCCTGCACCCGCAAACCATATTGGCCTACGAAATGAGTGGCAAACCGCTACCGCCAAAACATGGCGAGCCGTTGCGGCTTATTATCCCGGTAAAATACGGTATCAAAAATTTAAAAAGGATTGGCAGCATCAGCTTTAGTAACAGCCGCCCGCCCGATTATTGGGCTGAGCAGGGGTATGATTATTACTCGGGATTATAATTACCTGCAAACGGTATTGATAAAACGTTCTACAACGTAGGTAGATAGCTGCCCGCCCGGCCCGTTAATGTTATAATCGAATCCGTGGGTTGCCCAGGGAAGGTTTAAATAAAAGTGTTTTACACCGTATTGGGTAAGCCTGGCATCCAGCTTTTGGCTGTGTATGGGCGATACCAGCACATCGTTATCGCCGTGGATAATAAGCGTTGGTACGGTTTGCTTAGTCACAAATTCTATAGGCGAGCTCGCGAAATATTTATCGGGCACAGCCTTGTAGGTCCCGCCCAGGTAACGCTCCATCACCGCGCGTGAATCCATCACCAGTTTGCTGGCCGGTTTGGAGTAACCCCAAACCATATCTGCCGGACCGTAAAAATTTATAATTCCCTTCAGGCCGTTTTGCGGGCGGTTATAAGCCGATAAAAGGGCGATCTGTGCCCTCGCCGAACGGCCCAAAAGCACAAAATTATTGGTGTCTATATTAAGCTTGTCTGCATTTTGGCTAAGGTAGGCAAAGGCCTGCTCAACGTCATCAATGGCCAGCGGCGCTTTATACTGCGGTGCAAGGCGATAGTTTATGGTGGCTACATTGTATCCTTCGGCCGCGAGGTAGCTGTTTAATTCGGGGAGTTGTTTGCTATCGCCGCTACTCCATGATCCCCCATGCACAACTATTATACAAGGCTTTTTACCTCCAACCTGGGCGGGGTAAAAATCGAGGGTTAATTTATTAGCATCGCTATAAATTAAAGTTTTAAAGGGCAGTTGTTTGCCCGCACCCCTAAATAATTTGGCAAGGTTAAATACCGGTTGGGTGTTATCACCCTTTAAAATAGTACTCCCCGGCCCAAAGGCATTATTAAAATTTTGTTTTATGCCAGATGCAACTATATAGGCCCTTACAATGGGCGACAGGAATAATGCAATTGCCAGTACACCAATAATTATATTAAGGTATTGATATTTCCCCACCCAAAAACACCCTATTAATAGGGCGCCGGTAATGGCAATAAAAATCAAAGGAAATTCTGAAACAGCGATAGCCAATAGCCACAAATGGTAAGTTGGGGCTTTAAAAACCGTTAGTAACGATGCAAGCAGCAAAAATATAAGCAGTAACAGCACAATTACACCCAATATTTTTAATCTTTTATTCATATACGTAAAACCAGCTATTTTGATGCAATGTAAACTTATATAATTTACCACTATCCGCTATATTTAAATGATAGCTTTGGCTATCAATGAAAATACTAAAGCAAATTATACAGGATGTAAAGGCCCTGGTAGCCGAGAATAAGCCCGCCGAGCTTAATGCCATGCTTTGGCAACTCATATGCTACCCGCCTAAAATGCCTTTACGTTTGCAGCAGGAGCATCTTTTAGCAGAGGCCGAAAGATTTAGCGTTACGGTACACGACCCATATTTTACCCAAAAGCCATTGCGGGTAAATGGCTTTAAGTGGGGCAACGGCAACACGCGTATTTTAATTAGCCATGGGTGGGGATCGAAAGCTATGGATTTTGACGGATTGATAGCTGCACTTAAAGAAAATCCCGATCTGCAAATTGTAGCGTTTGATGCTCCCGCAAACGGCGGCTCGGAAGGCGACTTGTCTAACCTTTTGCTTTTTGCCAATGCGGCAAAAGCGGTTATAGCGGCAACCGGCACGCCGGATATTGCTATAGGGCATTCATTTGGTACCATGGCCAACGTTTCGGCTTTGTGCGATCAGGCTATTAAACCTAAACTACTCATAAGCATTGCGCCATTCATTTTTTTGCAGGAGAATTTCATCAGGAGCATGACAGCCGTTGGTGTGCCTGCAGAAGCACAGCAGGCTTTCCTGGATGATTTTAATTCGCGTTACGGGATCTATCCGTCTGAATATGCCATGCAAAAACTTTATAAGTTTGATGATACGCTAAATCACTGGCTTGCTTACGATGAGTTAGACGCGATGCTGCCCAATGCCTATTTACAGGGATTCCTGGCTGCCCACCCAACCATAAAAACCAAAAGCTATAATGGTGCCGGCCATGAACGGATTATCAAATCGGCAGAGTTGATAGCAGATGTGGTGGAGAGGGTGAACGAGGTAGTGTGATACAACCGTAACAGCAATGATGGGTTGGTTATTTGCCCGTTTTAGAAGTCAAAATCCTACCTTTACCTGATGTTTACTCAGCCCACTTACGACGATAATATTTTTGAAAAAAATGTACTTACAGATGGTGTTATCCGCCATATAGAATTTCAAAGCTGCACATTTCGCAATTGCGATTTTAGCAGCAGCGTATTTAGCCGGTGCAAGTTTTTGGACTGTACATTCGAAGAGTGTAATCTCAGCATGGCTAACCTTGAGGGCTCGACCATGAATGATGTGCTTTTTAAAGGCAGCAAACTTTTGGCCGTAAACTTTAGCAAATGCGAAGATTTTTTATTTGGTGTAAGCTTTGATGGGTGCATCCTGGATTATGCTTCCTTCGCCGGTAAAAAAATGGTGAAAACCAAATTCAACAGATCGTCGCTTAAAGAAGTTAGCTTTAGCCAAACCAATTTAACAGGTTCGGTATTCAACGAATGCAACCTTTTAGAAACCGTATTTAACCGCACCGATCTTACCTCGGTAAACTTCACTACCGCCTACAATTACATCCTCGACCCGGAGCTTAACACACTTAAGAAAGCAGTTTTTGCTACGGCAGGTTTAGAGGGTTTACTTACTAAGTATGGGATAAAGGTGGTGTAAAGATTACAAGGATCATTAACGACAAGGGACAACCCTGTAATAACATTGCCTTTGTAGCCCTGTTCAGATCATTCTACAAATTCTTTGTTCCTATTCAGATACCCGGGCACATTAACCAATAATATGCCAATTAGTATCACAAATAAACATATTAATTGAGCGGTATTCACGTGCTCGTTTATCAGCCACCATCCTAAAAATACAGCCACCACCGGGTTTACATAAGTATGCGTACTGATAATAGCAGGCGGTTTGATACTGATGAGCCACACGAATGACAGGTAAGCCAGCAGCGAGCCAAATACAATCAGGAATAACAAACCGCCCCAGGCTTGCCAGCTAACAGCTGCGAAGGAAAAGCCCACCTGCTCGCTTTTGGCAAATGCCACAATGGTGCTTGCCACACCTGCGGCTAACAGCTGGATGCTGGCATTCATGGTAGATGTGCTGTTGCCTTTGCTATCCTTAATTATTAACGACCCCAATACCCACAGTACTGCGCTAACCAATACAATAATACTGGCAATGGTTGCCGTTGGCGATGGGTTTGCTACCGCTACGCCAAGCTTCAGAAACAGGAAGATGCCGGTAAACCCAATGAGCAAGCCGCTGATAATATATTTATTAGAAAAATATCGCGACCAGTTTTGTTTATCCAACAATAAAAATATCAACGGCTCGGTAGCGATCAGTATGGCTGCTTGGCCCGAGCTGATGTACTGTTCGGCCCAGGCTATCATCCCGGTGCCGCCTACCAGCATCAGGGTGCCTGCTATGGCATGCCTGATAACGAACTTCCTTTCGGGTAATCGCTCTTTTTTGATCTTACACCAGGCTAGCATCAGCATGCCTGCGCTTAAATACCGCAAGCCAACCAATATAAACGGAGGGAAACTTTTTAGCCCGTAAGCCACCGCCAAATAGGTTGAACCCCATATAATATATATGTTAAAAAACGCGAAGGCAACCAGTAAAGGTGAGGTAAGTTTTTTAGTCATTTGCAATTGTGGCTTAGGTGTTTAACAAAAAAGGCGCACCATTGTGGTACGCCTCTATATAATTTATTACGGTTATTGTTACAAACCGAAGGCGCTTTTCACCTGGTCAACGTAGTCAAGCTTTTCCCAGGTGAATAATTCTACCTCGCGTGTAATGGTGCTGCCATCGTGCGCGTTAAACGATTTGGTAACAAATTCGCTTGGGCGGCCAAAGTGACCGTAAGCAGCAGTTTCGCTATAAATAGGGTTACGCAGTTTAAAGCGGGTCTCGATAGCGTATGGCGTCATGTTAAAGATCTCTTCAACCTTTTTGGCAATCTCACCGTCATTTAAACCAACCTTAGCGGTACCGTAAGTATTTACGTAAATACCCATTGGTTTTGCAACACCAATAGCGTATGATACCTGTACCAATACCTCGTTACAAACACCTGCAGCTACCAGGTTTTTGGCAATGTGGCGGGTTGCGTAAGCGGCAGAACGGTCAACCTTTGATGGGTCTTTACCAGAGAATGCACCACCACCGTGGGCGCCTTTACCACCATAAGTATCAACAATAATTTTACGGCCGGTTAAGCCTGTATCGCCATGCGGGCCACCAATAACAAATTTACCGGTTGGGTTTATGTGGTAAGTAATATCGTTGTTAAAGAAGTGCGCGTATTTAGGGTACTTAGCCTTAACACGCGGGATCAATATATCCACAATATCCTTGCTGATCTTAGAAAGCATAGCTTCTTCTTCACCAAAGTCATCATGTTGGGTAGAAATAACTATCGCATCTATACGTACCGGCTGGTTGTTATCATCATACTCTAACGTAACCTGCGATTTTGCATCAGGGCGAAGGTATTTTATGTCGGTGTTTTCGCGGCGGATAGCTGCCAGTTCGCGCAATAACGCGTGGGCAATATCTAACGCCAATGGCATATAGTTATCAGTTTCGATAGTGGCGTAACCAAACATCATACCCTGGTCGCCTGCGCCTTGTTCTTCTTTAGCCTTGCGGTCAACACCCTGGTTAATGTCCGGCGATTGCTCATGAATGGCAGACAGTACACCACATGAACTACCATCAAACATATACTCGCCCTTGGTATAACCAATACGGTTAATTACATCGCGGGCAATTTTTTGTACGTCTAAATAAGCTTTTGATTTTACTTCGCCTGCTAAAATAACCTGACCTGTAGTAACCAAAGTTTCACAAGCCACCTTCGACTCGGGGTCGAAAGCTAAAAAGTTATCAATTAACGCGTCCGATATCTGGTCGGCAACTTTATCCGGATGCCCTTCAGACACGGATTCCGATGTAAATAAGTATGGCATATATTTTTTTAATATAAACGTTAAAGCCGAAAGGTAGAGATTTGTTTTGGAACGTTGTAAAAGGGGCAGGGGTTAGCACTTTTTTACGTGGTTGCAATCCAGTCCCTATGTTAGTTTATCAACAATGGGGCATTAAATCAGTCCACTTTCGGGTGGCAAAAATAAAACAATTTTTCACAAAGCCGAAAATACATTTACTTTTGCCGCTTGTAAACTTATATAGTTGAAAAGGAAAGCGTTATTTATAATAAACCCGGTGTCGGGAGGGAAGAATAAGGAAGGTGTGCCGGAGCTTGTACAGAAATACGTTGACACAACTATTTTTGATTACGACATTGAATTTACTACCGGTATTTTCCACGCTAACGGGTTAGCCAAAGCAGCTGTGGGCGAGTACGATATTGTTGTTGCCGTTGGCGGCGATGGTACCGTAAACGAGGTGGCATCGGGCATTGTAAATACCGATACAACGCTTGCCGTTATTCCCTATGGCTCGGGTAATGGTCTTTCGCGTTTTTTAAACATCCCCATGAATGTAGAGGATGCATTTAAAACCTTTAACCAGGCAAGGGCTATCGCCATTGATGCCGGTAAAATGAATGGCCAATGGTTTTTTAACATGGCGGGAATGGGTTTTGATGCCCACATTAGTCATGTTTTTGCCCACGGCAGCGCTAAGCGGGGTTTTGTAAGTTATTTTAAGTCGTCCATTAACGAGATATCAACTTATAAATCTAAGCAATATCATATTGAGATTGATGGTGTGGCTTACGACCGCGAAGCATTTATGCTGAGCATGGCCAACTCATCGCAGTACGGCAATAACGCGCACGTATCGCCAACAGCATCGGTACAGGATGGTTTGCTGGATGTTTGTATCATAAAACCTTTCCCACTATGGCGTTTCCCGGAGATGGGATTGCGGATGTTTACCAAGACTGCCGATAGCTCAAAATACGTAGAGATCATTAAAGGGATGCATATTCATATAACCCGCCAACAGGAAGGCCCCATCCATCTGGATGGCGAGCCGCAGGTTGCAGGCACAGATATTGATATACAGGTTGTACCAAATGCGCTGAATGTAATTGTTGGCGCGTCGTATCATAAATAGAAAGCCTCTCCCCAACCCCTCTCTGAGGGAGAGGGGCTTAAAAAGGCAGGCGAATAAAATCTAAACAATTAAATGAAAGTCTCCCCTATTCGGGGGAGATCCGATAGCTATCGGATTAGAGGGGGCAAATTATGGCTAAGAAAAACTTCACCGGCATCATGTATTCAACCGACCCTGACTTTAAGTATGAGGAAGAAAGGAGCAATGAACAGCAAACTTTGCCGCCACAACAGCAAAACCTAAAAATATTTCTGGACAGGATAAAAGGCAACAAATTGGTAACTCGCGTTAGCGGGTTTATTGGCACTGATGCCGACCTGGAAGCCATTGGCAAAAAGCTGAAAACCAAATGCGGTGTAGGCGGCTCTGTTAAGGATGGCGAAGTACTGCTACAGGGCGATTTTAGGGACAAGGTGCTAGCCATGCTGCAAACCGACGGCTACAAGGCAAAAAAAGCCGGAGGATAGTGTACTGAACTAAAATAATATATATAGGTTTATATTTTGATAATGAGTTGCTTAGGTAATGTGTAAAACATACATTATGTAAATAAATACTTTAAAATGCTTGGTTCTTAGTTTGTCAAAAAGGTAATTTTGTAGCAACCAATTATAAAATTATCTTCCTGATGAACACTACTGCTAACCAGATCCCTAATTTAGGGTATCTAAACCTGGCTAATAGCCCCGCTATTTACTACCAGCTAACTCCCGCGCAACTTGTTGAGGCCGCAATTAAACGAAACGAAGGTGTATTAAGTGATACCGGTGCCCTTGCTGTTGACACGGGTAAATTTACCGGCCGCTCACCAAAAGACCGCTTTATTGTTGACGACCATATAACCCACGATAACGTATGGTGGGGCAGCATCAATTATAAGTTTGACGGCGCAAAGTTTAACGCATTATATAATAAGGTAACAAAATACCTTGCAGGCAAAGAGATCTTTGTGCGCGACTCCTGTGCATGTGCTAACGAAAAATACCATATAGACATCCGGGTAGTTACCGAAACAGCTTACCAGAACCTGTTTGTACACCACCTTTTCATCCGCCCCGAAGTGGTGAATCCGGATGGAGAGCCTGAGTGGACCATTATTGCAGCCCCCGGCTTTATGGCCGACCCCGAGAAGGACGGTACCCGCCAGCCAAATTTCTCCATCATCAACTTCAGTAAAAAAATAATACTGATAGGAGGAACAGGCTACACCGGCGAGATCAAGAAGGCAATATTCTCGGTACTTAACTTTATACTGCCGCATGATAAAGGAGTATTGTCTATGCATTGCTCTGCAAATACAGGCGCTAAAGGCGATACTGCGATATTCTTCGGACTGTCGGGAACCGGCAAAACAACCCTCTCTGCCGATCCGGATCGCAGCCTCATAGGCGATGATGAGCATGGCTGGAGCGATTACACAATTTTTAATTTTGAAGGTGGGTGCTATGCGAAATGTACCGGCCTTACAGCCGAGAAAGAGCCGCAGATATTTAACGCTATTAAATATGGCGCTTTATTAGAAAATGTAAACTTTATCTCCGGTACGCGCCGTGTCAACTTTAATAATATTGATAAAACTGAGAATACACGTGTGGCTTATCCTTTATATAATGTAAGCAACGCGGTTATCCCGTCTATTGGCGCGGCGCCAAAAAACATTTTCTTTTTAACTGCCGATGCCTTTGGGATACTACCGCCAATATCAAAATTAACGCCCGAGCAGGCTATGTATCACTTCATATCCGGCTATACAGCCAAAATAGCCGGTACCGAAGCGGGCATTACCGAGCCAACTACAACATTCTCGGCATGCTTTGGCGAAGCTTTTTTACCACTGCACCCGGTAGCATATGCAAAATTGCTTGGCAGTAAAATAAAACAACACCAGGTAAATGTATGGTTAGTTAACACCGGTTGGACAGGAGGAGCTTACGGCACAGGCCGGCGTATGAAGCTATCGAATACCCGCGCTATGATCACCGCAGCTATGAATGGCGGGTTAGATAATGTGGGTTACCACCTGCACCCAATATTTAATGTAGCTATCCCTAACAGTTGCCCAAACGTACCCGATGAGGTGTTAGACCCCAAAAACACCTGGGCCGATGCAGATAATTATGAAGACAAGGCAAACCAATTAGCCGCAGCCTTTGTTAAGAATTTTGATAAATATGCCGCTTACAGCACCCCAGAGATAATAAATGCAGGGCCAAACGTAGCTTTAGAGGTGTAGTTAGACGCAACTATATCATTTTAGTTACACACTTTTTATGTGTTATAACTTGCTATTCTTAAAAAAAATGGGTTTTATTGTAAAAAATTGTCTGCGATGTAGACAATTTTTGTGTTTCATAGCGTTATGTAATCACCAATTTCATAATGCTATTGCAGCCGTATATTAAATAATTATAAAGAATTACATAAAAAGTTTTTTTATTTCATTTAAATTCTATTTTTGTTATTCGCTTAAAACGCACACATTTTTTATTAACTTATATTATAAACAAAACGAAAACTAAAATTTAAAAAGTAATGGCAAACGCACCAACAAAACCAACTACTACTGTTAAAGAAAGCTCAAGTGCATCGGGCGCATTTGCAACTTTGACTATTCCTATCTGTATAGTAGCGGCAGTCTTGATTTTCATATTCATTTTAGGTCACCCAAGCCACTTTAAAGGCGGCGATCCGGCAAATGATCCAAACCCGGGCGATTTATTCGGTACTGTACACAAAGGTGGGGTAATTGTACCTATCATCCTTTCTTACCTGTTAATGGTGATCGTATTCTCTATTGAAAGGTTCATAGTTATTGGCAAAGCTTCTGGTACAGGCAACGTAGATAATTTTGTAAGAAAAATCCAATCTGCACTTAACACAGGCAACATTGAAGCCGCAAACGCTGAGTGCGACAAACAAAAAGGTTCTGTAGCAAATGTTATTAAAGCCGGTTTGAAAAAATACCGCGAAATGGAAGGCGACCAAACTATGGATGTTGACCAAAAAGCATTAGCTATCCAAAAAGACATTGAAGAAGCAACAGCTTTAGAGATGCCAATGTTAGAACAAAACTTAACCATCATTGCTACCTTGGTATCAATCGGTACATTAACCGGTCTATTAGGTACGGTAATTGGTATGATTGGTGCATTCGCAACCTTGGGTGCATCTGGTGCTCCAAACCAATCAGAACTATCTACTCACATCTCTGAGGCACTTATCAATACAGCATTAGGTATTGGTACATCAGCAGTATCAATTGTTATGTACAACGTATTTACTTCTAAAATTGATAAATTGACTTACGCGATTGACGAAACTGGTTTCAGCATCGTTCAAACATTCTCGGCTTCTCACAAAAATAAATAATTGTAAAATATAGTTTGCTTTTATCCAATATCACAAAATATAATTTGGATAAATTCGTTAATTAACTATCTTTACAATATATATTAAATTAAACAGAATATGCCAAGAGTAAAAGTTGCAAGGAAGAGCACTGCTATAGATATGACCGCCATGTGCGACGTAGCTTTCCTGTTGCTTACTTTCTTTATATTAACAGCAAAGCCGCGTACGGAAGATCCGGTTCCGATTGACGTGCCGTCTTCGACTGCTGAAGTGCCGCTTCCTGAAGAGGATGTACTTTTACTGACCGTTGGTCAGGGAAAGGTTTTCTACACAGTAGAGGGTACCGATATTCGTAAACAAACACTTACGCAAATGGGCGAGAAATACAACATCAATTTCTCACCACAGCAAAAACAAGTGTTTTCAGGTCTTCAGGTTATAGGTGTTCCTATGAACAAGCTACAGGGTTACCTGGATCTTGATGCCGACAGGCGCAAGACCTTTAAGCAAGATGGTATCCCTAATGATACTACGGCTAATAATGAGCTTGCTGACTGGATCCGCGAATCTCGTAAAGCTGTTGCCTCATTACATAACAAGCCGTTAAGGATATCTGTTAAGGGAGACAACAAGGAGGAGTATCCTACTATTAAAAAAATAATAGGTATTCTGCAAAGACAAAAAGTTAACAAGTTCAGCCTGATCACATCGGTTAAGAACGCACCTAAAAAATAAGATAAAATGGCAGAATTAGACACCTCCTCCGGCGGGGGGAAAAAAGGCGGGAAAGTAAGAAGTAAAAAGGCTTCTACACGCGTGGATTTAACCGCGATGGTGGATTTGGCTTTCTTGTTGATCACTTTCTTTATCATGACCACCACATTATCTAAGCCAAAAGCAATGGATGTGACAATGCCGGATAAAGATGAAAAGCAACTAGACCAATTGCCTGTTGCCGCTTCCCGTTCATTGACGCTTTTATTAGGCGCCAACAACAAAGTTGAGTGGTTTGTGGGTGAGCCAGGTAAATCGGCTCCCGAAACCGTTGATTACGGTAAAGACGGGTTGCGTAAAATACTTATCGAAAAAGGTAAAGAGATACAAGCCAGCACAGGTAAATACATGGTTGTGTTAATTAAGCCAAGTGATAAATCAAATTACAAAAACGTAGTTGATGCACTTGACGAAATGAAGATAACCAGTGTTGAATCTTACGCTATTGTAGATATTACACCTGATGAAGTAGGCTTACTTAAGCGCGACGGAAACTATTAAGAACTATTAAAGTAAATTAACGTTATAAGATAATGTTTGGATCAAAATTAGACATACTTAACCAGCAATGGATTGACGTTGTTTTTACAGGCCGTAACAAAGCTTATGGTGCTTACGAACTTAGAAAGGATAACCCTCGTAATACGAATAAGGCCCTTATATTTGGTGTAGCAGCATTTGTTGTACTTATATCCTTTAAAACAATCCTCAATGCAATAGAGGGATTTATCCCCAAAGCTGATGAGAAGGTAAAGGTTACCGAAGTGGTACTGCCTCCGCCTCCTGTGAATGAAGAGGTGAAACCACCGCCACCGCCACCTGAGCCACCTAAACCAAAAGTTGACCAGGTGCGTTTCCCGCCTCCGGTTGTAAAACCAGATAACGAGGTGCGTGAAAAAGATCCACCAACTGTAGAGGATTTAAAGGTTGCGGATCCGGGTCAAAAAGACCAGAAGGGTGATCCAAACCAGGCAATTACAATTGATGAGCCGGTTGGTAACTCAGATGTTAAACAGGTAGTAGAAGAAAATCCTAACCAGATCTTCACCGCGGTAGAGCAATCGCCGTCGTTCCCTGGTGGTGATGCTAAATTCTACGCTTACCTTGGCAACAACATCAAGTATCCTTCGATCGCAAGAGAGAACAACGTTACAGGCCGTGTTATTTGTACATTCGTTGTAGAAAGAGATGGTTCATTAACAGATATTAAAGTTGTACGTGGTATAGGAAGCGGATGTGACGAAGAAGCAATACGTGTATTGAAAAAGTCACCTAAGTGGAAACCAGGTATACAAAACGGACGCCCGGTTCGTGTACAGTACAGCATCCCTGTAAACTTTACACTGGCGCAAGAATAAAATTCATGTTATCAAATAACAATGAGCAGCAAAAATCGCCCAAAAGGCGGTTTTTGCTTATTTTAGGAGTTATTGCATTTATATGCTTTATTACTTTAGGGCTTATGACTATCTTTTGGGATAGCTTTTTAGACCAGTTACCGAAGCAGCAAAAAACAATTTTTGGTTGCGTAATACTTATTTACGCTGTATTGCGCTTTGCGCGTTATTTAAGAAAGGATCCCAATGAAGCTTAGCGTTAAATTATTATTGGGTATCACAATTTTAGCCGCCTTACAAAGCTGCCAGCAAAACAAATCAAATAAGGCCCCTTTAGATGGTTTTACATCGGGCACCGTTCAATTTTATGGCGATGAATCCTTTTCGCCCATTGTTGACGAAGAACTGTATGTTTTTAAGGCAAAATACCCGGAAGCTAACCCGGTAATTACTTATAAGCCCGAAAGCGAGGTTGTAAATGCTTTAATGAATGATAAAGTACGTGTGGTAATAATGGCACGTGAGTTGGATACTGCCGAGCTTGGCGTGTTAAAACGGCGCACATTAACTGCCGACGTTAATAAGTTTGCTATAGACGCGGTTGCGCTTATTGTAAACCAGGCATCAAATGATACTACCATTTCGGTAAACGAGATCAAAAGCATGCTTAACGGAAAATCGCAAACTGATAAAAGTATCGTGTTTGACAATCCTAACTCAAGTTTGGTAAGGTATTTGAAGGCCTTATCGGGAAATAAAGAATTGAAGCAGAAAAATATTTACGCGTTAAGTTCCAACAAAGAGGTTATTAAGTACGTAAGTACCCATCCCAATTCTATAGGGATAACCGGCTTTGCATGGTTAAACGACCCGGATAAAGATTATGCGGATGCTGTTGACAAGGTTAAAATTGTAGGCGTAAAGGACGAAAGCAGTAAAAGTGCGCCCAACGAGTACTTTAAACCTTCGCAAACAACTCTTGTCCAACATACGTATCCGTTAAGCAGGTCGTTATATATAATAGATTGCACAGGCAGGAAGGGTTTAGGCTCGGGCTTTGCATCATTTTTAGCAAGCGAACGCGGACAACGAATAATACTAAAATCGGGCTTACTACCTGATTCTATCCCGCCAAGGGAAATAAACATAACACACTAACTATATACATTAACAAACTAAGATGAAAATGATCAGTAAGATAAGTAAGATAGTATTAGCACTCACGCTTGTTGGCTCTTCAGTTTTTGCGCAGAGCATAGCCGATGCAAAGAAAGCGATTGACGCCGAACAATTTCAGAAGGCTAAATCGATGCTTAAAAATTTAACAGTAACCCAGCCTACTAAGGATGAGAACTTCTTTTACCTTGGTTGGGTGTATATTCTTCAGGAATATCCGGATTCAGCAAAAACCAATTTCCAAAAAGGTATTGCTGTAAATCCAAAATCAGCATTAAACTATGCAGGTTTAGGTGCTGCCGCGTTTTTAGATAAAGACAAAGCAACCGCTACCACAAACTTTAACCAGGCTGTAGCTTTAGCTGGTAAAGACAGCAAGCCATACTTATACGTAGGCGAAGCGTATCTTTTAAATGATGTTGACGGTAAGGTGCCAGCTGCAGACGCTAATGCTGCCATTGCAGTATTAACAAAAGGTAAAACCGTAAACCCTAAGGATGCCGAGATTTTGGTTGCTTTGGGTGATGCTTTACGTACACAGAGCAAAAACACCGAAGCGTTAAGCAATTACCAGTCGGCTTTAGAGCTTGACCCTAAATTGGCTCATGCTAAAGTAGCAACCGGTGTTATCTGGAAATATGCTAATAACTTCGAAAGTTCAGAAAGTGAATTTAAAGCAGCTTTAGCTATCGATCCTAACTACGGTCCTGCTTACCGCGAGTGGGCAGAAACCGATATCCGTTGGGCATTAAGCGATCCTAAAATGGCGTCAGCTAAAGTTAAAGAAGGTGCCGATAACTATCGTAAGTACCTTTCGTTAACAGATCTTTCTGTTGAATCACGTTTACGTTACGCCGACTTCTTGTTATACGCCGGTGATTACAAAACCTTACAGACAGAAGCTCAGGCTTTATCGAGCGCAGCAAATGGTAACTTAAAAGTTTACCGTTACCTGGGCTATGCCGGTTACGAAAACAAAGATTACCCTGCCGGTTTAACTGCAATGAATACCTGGATCACAAAAGCAGACCCTAAACGTATTATACCTCGTGACTATGTTTACCTGGGCCGTTTACAAATTGCATCTAAACAAGATTCATTAGGTATCGCTTCATTACGCAAAGCAATTGATGTAGATACTACACAGGTAGATGTATACCCGGAGATAGCGAAAGCGCTTTACGGCCAAAAGAAATATGCCGAAGCTGGTGATGCATATCATGTATTTACCGAAAAAGGCAGGAACGTGAAATTGTTAGACCACTTCTACGAAGGTGTTAGCTACTACTTTGCTTACAACGATAAGAGCCCTAATGGAGAGGCACTTATTGCTAAAGCAGACTCGGCATTTAGCTATGTAACACAAAAAGCACCAACCGATCCTAACGCATATCTATTCCGTGCCCGTGTAAACGAGTTAAAGGATAAGGATCGTAACAATATAGTAGGTTACGCAAAACCATTCTACGAAAAGTACATAGAAACTACAGCGGCTAAAGGCGGCACACCAACTGATAAAGTTAAAAAGGAATTAGCCGAGGCTTATGTATACTTAGCTACTTTTGCTGAATTTAAAGAAAAAGATGCAGCTAAAACGCTCGAAAACTATACTAAGGCAAGAGATAACGATCCTACCAACAAGCAGGTAGTAGCCTATTTCTCCCGTAAAGGCGGCGCAGCCAGCAGAGGTAAGTAATCCATTAAATATTTAGAAAGCCCCTTCCAAAAAAGGGGCTTTTTTATTATGCACTCATTTGTATATTTGCAGCATGGAATTAAAAAGTTTACCTGTCAACTATTTGCCCATCATATTCCAAATGCTTGTGGCGATTGGGTTTGTTGTTACAACAATGTTTGTAACCCACAAAATTGGCCCTAAGCGTAAAACTAAAGATAAACTTACCCCTTTCGAGTCAGGTATCGAAGTTGTGGGTAATGCCCGTACACCAATGTCAATCAAATACTTCCTGGTAGCAATACTGTTTGTGTTGTTTGATGTCGAGGTTATATTTATGTACCCATGGGCGGTAAACTTCCGTGATTTGGGTGCCACCGGCATGATAGAAATGTTCATATTTATGGCTACACTACTTGCAGGTTTCTTCTATATCATAAAAAAGGGCTCTCTAAACTGGGATTAGTTTAGATTGATTCTAAATATATTACCTGGCCTTCACAGTGTATCTGTTACAACCTATTTATTGTAAATTTGCACATCAGTTTTAACTGAACATTAAACATTATTTGATAAGGAATTCGATGAGTGATATTCAAATAGTTGAAGCCCCTGCGGGTGTTGAAGGATCGGGGTTTTTTGCCACCAAGCTTGATCAGGCAGTAGGTTTGGCACGTTCACATTCTTTATGGCCATTACCATTCGCAACATCATGCTGCGGTATCGAGTTTATGGCTACGATGGGTTCGCATTACGATTTAAGCCGTTTTGGCGCCGAAAGGCTTAGCTTTTCGCCCCGCCAGGCCGATCTTTTGATGGTAATGGGTACCATTTCAAAAAAAATGGGGCCGGTATTACGCCAGGTTTACCTGCAAATGGCCGAACCGCGTTGGGTTATGGCTGTTGGCGCATGTGCATCAAGCGGTGGTATATTTGATACCTATTCTGTACTACAGGGTATTGACGAAGTTATCCCGGTGGATGTTTATGTGCCTGGTTGCCCTCCGCGCCCCGAGGCTATTATTGATGGCTTTATGGCTATACAAAAGCTGGTACAAACGGAATCGTTGCGCAGGCGCGAAGAACCAAAGTACCAGGAGTTACTTGCTAAATATGGTATCCAATAATGGCTAAAATACCTAACGAAGAATTACTAAAAAGGCTTAATGATAAGTTTGCAGGCCGGGTTACCCAAACGGGTGCCGATTTTGGCTTGCTTACTGTTGAAACGGGTAAGGATGTTATTAAGGATGTTTTAACATTTTTGAAAACAGACGCTGCACTGCAGTTCATTTTTTTAACAGACCTTACCGCTGTACACTACCCCGAGCTTGAAAAACAGATCGTGGTGGTTTATCACTTACATAGCTTAACAACCAATACACGCATCCGTATTAAAGTTGGCCTTACTTTAGAGGACTTGCACATCCCTACGACATCAACCCTTTGGGATGGCGCTAACTGGATGGAGCGTGAAACATACGACTTTTTTGGGGTGATTTTTGACGGCCACCCGGACCTGCGCAGGATACTTAATGTTGATGACATGACGGTATTCCCGATGAGGAAGGAATTCCCGCTGGAAGACCCTAACCGTATAGATAAAAAAGATTACTTTTTCGGGAGATAATAATAAGATGCAAAACCACCCGGTATACACCGACAACGATCCGCAAACCGAATACTCTACGCTCAACTTGGGCCCAACACACCCTGCAACCCACGGTGTGTTCCAGAATGTATTGCAGATGGATGGCGAACGTATTGTAAGCGGCGTATCAACCATAGGCTATATTCACCGTGCATTTGAAAAAATTGCCGAGCACCGCCCATTCTATCAAATAACCCCCCTTACCGATAGGTTGAACTACTGTTCATCACCCATAAACAATATGGGCTGGCATATGACGGTTGAAAAGCTGTTAAATATACAAACGCCAAAACGTGTAGATTACATGCGTGTAATTATCATGGAACTGGCCCGTATTGCCGATCATATTATTTGTAACGGTGTATTGGGTGTTGATACAGGTGCTTTCACAGGCTTCCTGTACATGATGGAACATCGTGAAGAAATCTACGAGATCTACGAAGAAATTTGCGGGTCGCGTTTAACAACCAACATTGGCCGTATAGGCGGTTTCGAGCGTAACTTCAACCATATTGCATTCGCCAAGATCAAAAAGTTTTTGGTAAGATTTCCGCCGGTATTGCGCGAGTTTGAGGCATTGTTTAACCGGAACCGTATTTTTGTAGATCGTACGAAAGATGTGGCAGCAGTTACCGCCGAGCAGGCATTAAGCTATAGCTGGAGCGGCCCTCTGTTACGTGCTGCCGGTATTGATTATGACGTACGCGCTATGGAGCCGTACTCATCTTACGAAGATTTTGACTTTGAAGTGCCTGTTGGCGAGAACGGCGACGTTTACAACCGCTTTTTGGTACGTAACGAAGAAATGTGGCAAAGCTTGCGCATAATTGAGCAAGCGCTTGCCAAAATAGAAAAAGAACCAACCGATATATTCCACGCGGATGTACCGGCGTTTTACCTGCCTCCAAAAGAGGAAGTATACAATAACATGGAAGCTTTGATCTATCACTTTAAAATTGTGATGGGCGAGGTTGATACCCCAACCGCCGAGGTTTACCACGCGGTTGAAGGTGCAAACGGCGAGCTTGGCTTTTACCTGATCAATGATGGTGGCCGCTCGCCATACCGTTTACACTTCCGCAGGCCAAGCTTCATCAATTACCAGATGTATGCGCCAATGAGCAGGGGTATGTTATTATCTGATGCTATTATTAACATGAGTAGTTTAAACGTTATAGCCGGAGAGTTAGATGCTTAGTGTACAGGATACCAATACACCGGTAACATTTTCGCCGGAGTTGCTCAGCAAATTTGCTGATGTAGTTAGCCGTTACCCCGAGGGGAAACAAAAATCGGCCTTGTTGCCTATACTGCATTTGGTGCAGGCCGAATACGGCTGGACCAGCGTACCTGCAATGGATAAGGTTGCCGAATATCTTTCTATACAGCCAATAGAGGTTTATGAGGTAGCATCATTTTACACCATGTACTTTTTAAAGCCGCAAGGCAAGTACATGTTAGAAGTTTGCCGTACCGGCCCCTGCGAAATTGTAGGTGCAACGCCAATAATGGAGCATATAGAAAAAACACTTGGTGTTAAGGAAGGTGACGTTACCCCCGACGGCTTATTTAGCTGGAGAGGTGTAGAGTGCCTTGCCGCCTGTGGCTTTGGCCCGGTGCTGCAAATTGGCCCTGAGTATACTTTTTACGAGAACTTAACCACCGAATCTGTTGATAAACTGATTGGTGATCTGAAAGGAAAGGCGAACAACTAATGGGACGCAAACTTTTACTTGAACATATAAACGTACCCGGCATCAATACATTTGATGTTTACCGCTCAAAAGGCGGTTACGCTGCTGTTGAAAAAGCCCTGAAAACCTTAACACCCGATGAAGTGGTGGAAGAGGTTAAAAAATCGGGTTTGCGCGGTCGTGGTGGTGCAGGTTTCCCTACCGGGATGAAATGGAGCTTTTTGGCTAAGCCGGAAGGTGTTGAGCGTTACCTGGTTTGTAATGCCGATGAGTCTGAACCCGGTACTTTTAAAGACCGTTATTTGATGACCCATATCCCTCACTTATTAATTGAGGGGATGATTGTAGCCAGCTTTGCGCTGGGTGCAAAAACATCATATATATATGTACGCGGCGAAATGATGCCGCAGATCCGCATACTGGAAAGAGCCATCGCCGAAGCAAAAGCAAAAGGCTTTTTAGGTAAAAATATTTTAGGCACAGGTTACGATCTTGAGCTTTACGTGCAACCTGGTGGTGGTGCCTACATTTGCGGTGAAGAAACCGCTTTGTTAGAATCATTGGAAGGTAAACGTGGCAACCCGAGGATCAAACCTCCGTTCCCGGCTATTGCAGGCTTGTATGGCTGCCCAACGGTAGTAAACAACGTAGAATCTATAGCTGCTGTTGTACCTATTATTAACGAAGGTGGCGACGAATACGCAAAATTGGGCATAGGCCGCAGTACAGGCACTAAATTAATATCAGCAGGCGGTAATTTGAAAAAACCGGGTGTTTACGAAATTGACCTTGGCCTCCCTGTTGAAGAATTTTTATATAGCGACGAATATTGCGGAGGCATCGCCAACGGCAAACGCTTAAAAGCGGTTGTTGCAGGGGGGTCATCGGTACCTATTTTGCCTGCTAACCTGTTCCTTAAAACTATCAATGGCGAAGGCCGCCTCATGAGCTACGAATCGTTAGCTGACGGTGGTTTTGTTAGTGGTACCATGATGGGATCGGGTGGCTTTATAGCTTATGACGAAGACCAGTGTATCGTTAGAAACACCTGGAACTTCGCACGTTTTTATCATCACGAAAGTTGCGGACAATGTTCGCCATGCCGTGAGGGTACAGGATGGATGGAGAAAGTTTTACATCGCCTGGAATTTGGCCACGGTAAAATGAGCGACATGGACCTCTTGATTGATGTATCTAAAAAAATTGAAGGTAATACAATTTGTCCGCTTGGTGACGCTGCAGCCTGGCCTGTAGCCAGCGCTATCCGCCACTTTAGGGACGAGTTTGAGTGGCATGTAACGCATCCGCACGAGGCAACAACCCGCAATTTTGGCATCGCGCATTATGCAGATCCATTGCCGAAGTTAGAAGAGGCAGCGAGTTAATAAGCACTACGCTCGCAATGACATACAAGAATAACAATCGCCGGTAAAGGTGATAGAAAATATAAAAAGGACGATAAGTCAAATGAAGGTAACGATAGACGGATTTCCTATTGAAGTTGAAGCCGGGACAAGCATCCTGAATGCCGCGAGGCTGATAGGTGGCGACATTGTTCCGCCTGCTATGTGCTATTACTCTAAGCTGGAAGGTAGTGGCGGTAAGTGCCGTACCTGTTTGGTGCAGGTAACCAAAGGTTCTGAAAAAGACCCGCGCCCTATGCCTAAGCTGGTAGCAAGCTGCCGCACAACAGTAATGGATGGCATGGAAGTGAAAAATATCACTTCGCCGGAGGTTATTGAAGCACGTAAAGGTGTGGTAGAGATGTTATTGATAAACCACCCGCTAGATTGCCCTGTGTGCGACCAGGCCGGTGAGTGCCACCTACAAGATTTAGGTTACGAACATGGCGCGGCTAAAACCCGTTACGAGTTTGACCGCCGCACGTTCGAGAAAATAGATATTGGTGATAAGATCCAACTACACATGACACGTTGCATCCTTTGCTACCGCTGTGTATTTGTTGCTGACCAGATCACTGATCACCGCATTCACGGAATTTTGAACCGCGGCGATCACTCAGAAATTTCCACCTACATCCAAAAAGCTGTTGATAACGATTTCTCTGGAAACGTAATTGATGTTTGCCCTGTAGGTGCTTTAACAGATAAGACCTTCCGTTTTAAAAACCGCGTTTGGTTTACAAAACCTGTTGAGGCACACCGCGAATGCGAGAACCCGAAATGCTGCGGTAAGGTTACCTTATGGTACAAAGGCGAAGATGTTATTCGCGTAACCGCACGTAAAGATGAGTATGGCGAGGCAGAAGAGTTTATCTGCAATACTTGCCGTTTCGATAAGAAGAAAACAGCTGATTGGGTAATAGAAGGTCCGCGTAAAGTATCGCACAAATCTGTTATCAGCTCTAACCACTACGATACGTTGCACCCGCTGCCGGTTGTTAAAACCAACCCGGTATTGCAGGAAGCAAATAAAGAACAATTTGAAAGGGAGACACGCCTGTAATGGAATTAACAGATATCGCCATAAAGTTTGCGCTTATAATAGTCATATTCCTGATAAGCCTGGTAGTAGCTATGTATTCTACCTATGCCGAGCGTAAGATAGCGGCATTTTTTCAAGATAGGATGGGGCCAAATCGGGCAGGCCCGGGTGGCATGTTCCAGCCACTGGCCGATGGTATGAAGATGTTCATGAAGGAAGAGATCATTCCTACGAACGCGACGCCATTCCTGTTTATTGTTGGTCCTTCATTAGCCATCCTTACCGCATGTATCGGTTCGGCAGTTATACCATGGGGACAAAACCTTGTCATTGGCGATAAAGTTATCCCGTTGCAGGTTACAGATATTAACGTAGGTATACTATACATTTTTGGTGTAGTATCACTGGGTGTATATGGTGTGATGATAGGAGGCTGGGCATCAAACAATAAATATTCTTTATTGGGGGCTATCCGTGCTGCATCACAAAATATTAGCTATGAAATTTCGATGGGCCTTTCCATCATCGCATTGCTGATGGTTACCCAAACGCTAAGCCTTGGTGAAATTGCACAGCAACAACATGGCTGGCACTGGAATGTCATCTATCAGCCGGTAGGCTTCCTGCTGTTTATGATATGCGCATTTGCCGAAACTAACCGTACACCGTTCGATTTACCTGAGTGTGAAACGGAGTTGGTTGGTGGTTACCATACCGAGTACTCTTCAATGAAACTGGGTTTTTACCTGTTTGCCGAGTATATCAACATGTTCATATCATCGGCAGTAATGGCAACGCTTTACTGGGGTGGTTACAACTACCCGGGCATGGATTGGGTTACAGCACATGTTGGCCCGGTTATAGGCCCGCTTATTGGTACAGGCGTATTCTTCGCCAAAATATTCGCGTTCATCTTCTTCTTTATGTGGGTACGCTGGACAATCCCGCGTTTCCGTTACGACCAATTGATGGACCTGGGCTGGAAGATATTAATACCTTTAGCCATCGCTAATATTGTTGTTACCGGGATTGTTATTACTTTTTTAAATTAGAGAGGGGTTATTTTCAATGGAATCATTAAGTAATAAAAAGAAGCAATTAACAGTAAAGCCACTCAATTTTTGGGAGCGGGCTTACCTGCCTGCTATTGTGGGTGGACTGGCCATTACCATGAAGCACTTCTTTAAAAAACCCGTTACGATAGCCTACCCAGATGAGAAGCGTGAGTTTTCTGAAAACTACCGTGGTATGCACTCGCTAAAGCGAGATGAGAATGGTGCCGAGCGTTGTACTGCCTGTGGCCTTTGCGCCCTATCTTGCCCGGCCGAAGCGATTACCATGCAGGCTGCCGAGCGCCAGAAAGGCGAGGAGCACCTGTACCGCGAAGAAAAATATGCAGCCGTTTACGAGATAAATATGTTGCGTTGTATTTTTTGCGGCTTATGCGAAGAGGCCTGCCCTAAAGAAGCAATATACCTTGATGGCGATATCATCCCATCGGATTACCTGAGGAAAGATTTTATATACGGTAAAGACAAATTAGTAGAGGCACCATTAAATCAATAACCAAAGTTTTATACCTTTGCCCAGCTTTTACAGGCAAAAGTATTTTGTAAAATATAAACATGAGTACATTTTACTTCATCGCGTTTTTATCCATATTTTTTTCGATACTGGTTATCTCTGCAAAAAACCCGGTGCATAGCATACTGTACCTTATACTTACCTTTTTTACTTTCACCATTCACTATATATTAATGAATGCTCAGTTTTTGGCTATTGTAAACTTTATTGTTTATATGGGTGCCATCCTGGTACTGTTTTTATATACGCTAATGCTCATAAACCTGAACAAAGAGAGCGAGCCTGTTAAACCATTTATGGTTAAAATAGCGGCGGTATTTGGCGGCGGTATACTGGCTGTAGCGCTGGTATCATCACTAAAATCGTTAGGTGTATCTGCCCCGGTAGTATTAAAGAACCCTGAGCTTGGCCTGGTGAAAAATCTTGGTAAAGTATTATTCAAAGAATTTTTGTTACCGTTTGAAGTGTCATCGGTATTGCTGTTATCGGCAATGGTAGGCGCGGTATTACTGGCAACAAAAGACCCTAAAGAACCAAAAGCAACCATCTGATGGAAAGTTTAACCCAAACCATTCAAGCGGTTCCGCTTAACCACTACATTTTATTAAGCGCTATTATATTTTCGATTGGTGTAATGGGCGTTTTGTTACGCCGTAATGCCATCGTTATATTCATGTCGGTTGAGCTGATGCTTAATTCGGTTAACCTGTTGCTTACCGCGTTTTCGGTTTACCGTGGCGATGCAGCCGGCCAAGTATTTGTATTTTTTATTATGGCCCTGGCCGCTGCAGAGGTTGCAGTAGGGCTGGCTATTATAGTAATGATATACCGCAACACAAACAGTATTGATATTAACGTACTGAACAGGTTGAAATGGTAAAAAGCCCCACCCAAACCCTCCCCTAAGGAGAGGGCTTAAGAAAGGCAAAGAATTTTAAAGTGTTTACAATTTAAAAAAACAAAAAGTCTCCCCTATCGTGGGAGATTTAGAGGGGGCTTATGGACAATTTGATCTGGCTTATTCCTGTACTACCCTTAGCCGGTTTTATAATTAACGGACTGGGGCGTAATACCCTATCTAAAGGTATTATCGGCACTATTGGTAGCTTATTGGTATTGGTAGCATTTGGTTTAAGTGTTGCTACTTTCTTCCAGATAAAAAATTCGGGTGTACCTGTAGAGGTAAACCTCTTCGACTGGATAGCCGTTGGTAGCTTCCACATCCCGTTTGCATTCCTTATAGATCAGCTAAGTTCTATCATGTTGCTTATTATTACAGGTGTTGGTTTCCTCATCCACCTTTATTCTATAGGCTATATGCATGATGATGCCGGATTTGGTAAGTTCTTCGCTTACTTAAACCTGTTTGTTTTCTTTATGCTGCTGCTGGTAATGGGTAGCAATTATGTGGTAATGTTTATAGGTTGGGAAGGTGTAGGCTTATGCTCGTACCTGCTTATTGGTTTCTGGTACAGCAACCCAAGCTATGCAGATGCTGCCAAGAAGGCTTTTGTGATGAACCGTATTGGTGACTTAGGCTTTTTGCTGGGCATATTCCTTTTAGTAAATACATTCGGTAGTACAAATTTCGCAGATATTTTCCCTAAAGCCCCTGCTGCGGTTGCCGCAGGCGCGCCAATAGTATTAATTACGTTGTTGTTATTTGTAGGTGCGGTTGGTAAATCGGCGCAGTTGCCACTGTTTACCTGGTTACCCGATGCGATGGCCGGCCCAACTCCGGTATCGGCATTGATCCACGCGGCTACGATGGTTACGGCAGGTATTTATATGATTGCCCGCTCTAACATCCTGTTTACGCTTGCCCCGGATACGATGGAGGTTATTGCCATTATCGGCCTTGCTACCGCGGCGTTTGCAGCATTGATCGCCTTAACACAAACAGATATTAAGAAAGTACTTGCATATTCAACGGTATCGCAATTGGGATATATGTTTTTAGGTTTAGGCGTTGGCGCTTATACCGGGGCATTCTTCCACGTATTAACACATGCTTTCTTTAAAGCATTACTGTTCCTGGGGGCAGGTTCTGTTATACACGCCATGAGTAGTGAGCAGGATATGCGCAAAATGGGCGGCTTAAAGGGTAAAATAAAAGTTACTTTCATAACCATGTTGGTTGGTACCATTGCTATAGCTGGTATCCCGCCATTCTCGGGTTTCTTTTCTAAAGATGAAATTTTGGCCGCGGCCTTCGCGCATAGCACCACATTTTATGTAGTGGGTGTTATTACCGCCGGTTTAACTTCATTCTACATGTTCCGGATGATGTACCTAACCTTCTGGGGTAAATTCCGCGGAACGCATGAGCAGGAACACCACTTGCACGAGTCGCCCGCGAACATGACTATCCCATTGATCGTGCTGGCAATACTATCTGCAGTTGCAGGTATGATGGGTGTGCCGGCAGTAATGGGAGGCCACCATGAATTAGGTGCTTACCTTGCACCTGTTTTTGAAGCTTCACACAAAATACTTGGCGAACATGAATTGAGCCATAACACCGAATGGGTGTTAATGGGTACGTCTGTATTCATCGCATTGCTGGCTATGGGTTATGCCTATAGTAAATATGTAAGTGGTGCGCACGTGCCTGTATCTGACATCGAAGAACGCCCGGCATTGGCAAACCTGTCATACCATAAATTTTATATTGATGAACTATATGATAAGATCATCCGCAAGCCACTGGATGCTATATCGGTATTCTTCTATAAAGTAGTGGAGGTTTTAGGTATTGATGGCTTTGTAAACGGCTTAGGTAAAGGCACATTAGAAACGAGTAAAGGCCTGCGCCTGTTGCAAACAGGTAATGTAGGTTTCTACATATTTATGATGGTAGTTGGCATTATTGCCATTTTGGTGTACAGTTTAATTAAAATATAAGCGCTTAGCGTTTACCATATAAAATGACGGTTAGTATTTTACTTTTTTTACCGGTTTTGGCAGCACTGTTAGTGTTGTTGGTTAAGAACGAAGCTGCAAAGCACGCGGCATTATTTTTCGCTGTAGTAGAGCTTGGCCTGGCTGCATATTTTCTTGCAGGTTTTGTGCCTGATGCATCTGTACAATATGGTCTCGACTTGCCATGGATCCCTCAAATGGGCGTTTACTTTAAGGCCGGTATTGACGGCATTAGCATGGTAATGATTTTACTGACTACGGTGCTTGTTCCGCTTATTATCCTTACCACTTACAAACACGAGTATAAGAATGCAAAAGCATTTTACGCGCTTATCTTGTTTATGCAGGCTGGTTTATTAACCGTTTTTACGGCGTTAGATGGTTTCTTATTCTATGTAGGTTGGGAAGCGGCATTGATCCCTATTTATTTTATTTGTGCTCTATGGGGCGGCGAGAATCGCATCCGCGTCAATATTAAATTTTTCATTTACACATTCGCAGGTTCGTTGTTCATGCTGTTGGGGATTATTTACCTGTACCTGCAAACACCGGATAAGCTTTATGATATAAATGGATTTTACAATCTAAGCCTAACCCTAACCCAACAAAACTGGGTTTTCTGGGCGTTCTTTATAGCTTTTGCCATCAAGATGCCTTTGTTCCCATTCCATACCTGGCAGCCCGATACTTATACCGAAGCGCCATCTGCAGGTACCATGATGTTGTCTGGCATAATGCTAAAAATGGGTATTTATGGTGTTATTCGCTGGTTAATTCCAAACGCGCCTGCAGGCTTCCTGCAATGGCAAAACGTAGTGATGATCTTATCGGTTATTGGTATTGTTTATGCATCGCTTATAGCATTTAATCAAAAAGATGGTAAGCGTTTGGTGGCTTACTCGTCCATAGCACACGTTGGCCTTATAGCTGCCGGTATCTTCGCGTGGACAACCCAGGGTGTACAGGGCGCCATGATACAAATGCTTAGTCACGGTATAAACGTGGTAGGTATGTTCTTTATCTGGGATATCATCAGCCGCCGTTTAAATACCCGCGACATAAGTCAAATGGGTGGTATTGCTAAAGTAGCGCCTAATTTCTCTATCGCGTTTTTAGTTATTCTTTTAGGTACTGTAGCCCTGCCATTAACCAACGGTTTTGTAGGAGAGTTTCTATTATTAAAGGGCGTGTTTAATTATAACATTTGGTTTGCCGCAGTGGCCGGTTTAACCATCATATTTGGCGCTGTGTATATGCTGCGTATGTACAAGAATGTAATGCAGGGCGAAGCGAACGAATTAACTTTAACCTTTACTGATATAGCCGGTTCAGAAAAATTGGTATTGGGTATCATCTGCGGATTGATCATTATTATTGGTGTTTATCCACAACCTATCCTGCATATATCAGAAGCTGCGGTTACTAACTTAGTTAACACCGTAAGCGCAAAATTTAACAACGGAGGCTTTTAATTAATATATGATTACTTTAATAATTATATCTGTTTTACCTATTGTGCTTTTGTACTTGGGTTTATATAAAGTTCAGAAAGCTTTACTGCCTGTGACCGTAATTGGCTTGCTGGCAGCTTTAGGTGCAGCCGTTGCACAGTGGAACGATAACGCCGTACCTATTTATAGCGGCATGATGTTGTTCAACAATTTCTCGGTTGCGTTCTCTGTTGTAAGCATTATATCTACTATTCTTATCCTACTTTTATCTAAGGGGTACTTTGAAAAAATAAGCAGCCATATTGCCGAATATTATGCCATCATCCTGTTTTCGTTAGCGGGTATCATTGTAATGGTGTCATACCATAACCTGGTGATGATGTTTATCGGTATCGAGATCATGTCGGTAAGCTTATATATTCTTGCGGGTATTCGTAAGAGCGATTTTGCGTCGAACGAAGCCGCTTTAAAGTACTTTTTGATGGGTGCTTTTTCAACAGGCTTCCTGTTGTTTGGTATTACCTTGATATACGGTTCATCGGGTTCGTTTGATCTGGATACCATACGTGAATGGGTAGTAACCCACCCCCGTGATATTGACCCAATGTTTTACACAGGCATCGCTCTTATTATTGTTGGCCTTTGCTTTAAGGTAGGTGCAGCTCCTTTCCATTTCTGGACACCGGATGTTTACGAAGGCGCACCTTCACTAATAACCTTGTTTATGTCTACCGTAGTTAAGGTTGCAGGCTTTGCAGCATTTCTGCGCTTGTTCGCGGCATGTTTCTCAACCATTGCAGCTTTCTGGACCCCGGTATTATTAGCAATTACTATCGCTACCTTATTAATCGGTAATATAACAGCACTGTATCAGCAAAGCTTTAAACGAATGATGGCGTTTTCGAGCATATCACATGCAGGTTACCTATTATTCGCTATTGTGGCTTTAGGGGCAGGTTCGGCTAACTCAATATTCGTGTATGCAACAGCCTATTCAATTGCATCAATCATAGCTTTTGGTGCATTAATACTGGTAAGGCAACAAACCGGTAGCGACAACTTTGAAGGCTTTAACGGTCTGGCTAAGAAAAATCCTTTCCTGGCATTGGTATTAACTATTGGTATGCTTTCATTAGCGGGGATTCCGTTAACTGCAGGTTTTATTGGTAAATTCTTTATGTTTAGCGGTGCATTAGCCCAGTATAATACATGGCTGGTGATAATTGCTGTGGTTAATGCCATCATTAGCATCTTCTACTATTTTAGGGTTATTATAGCTATGTATTTCCGTACAGCCGAACGTGCGGAAGTTGAAGTACCTGCTTATTATAAATTTGTATTGGGCTTTTCGGCTATTGCAACCATCGTAATAGGGGTGTACCCTTCGTTTATATCTGCCCTTATTTAATAGGGAACGTAACTACAATTTGATTTAATATTTGTAGTTTTACGGATATACTTAATGGAAAACTTTTGGGAATATCTTCAAAATTTAACCGACGCACAGTCTATTTTAAGCAGTGGTGGCTTTTACCTATTGCTTTTAGTGGTGTATGCTGAAACTGGTTTGTTTTTTGGGTTTTTCCTTCCCGGCGATTATTTGCTTTTTCTGGCAGGTTTATTAAGCGCGGCTGGTATCGTCCCTGTACCTATTTATACTCTTGTATTATCACTTATTGCAGCCGGTATATTAGGTAATTTTACAGGTTATTGGTTTGGTTACCGAACGGGGCCGGTACTATTTAGCAGGGATGATTCATTCTTTTTTAAGAAGCGTTATATAGCCGTTGCCGAAGAGTTTTATGCAAAGTACGGAGGCATGGCTTTGATTTTAGGTAGATTTTTCCCTATTGTTAGAACTTTTGCCCCTATATTTGCAGGCGTTGTTAAGGTGGATATTAAAAAGTTTACCGTTTACAATGTAATTGGGAGCGTTGCATGGGTAACAACATTAACTTTAGCCGGTTACTTTTTAGGCAGGCGTTTCCCCGAGTTAAAAGATTATCTGCAGTACATTGTACTCGGATTAATAATAATTACAACAATTCCGCTGATTATTGCTTTTGTGAGGAGAAAGTTAACAAAATCAAAAGAAGAGTAGAATTTTAAATATATATACATGAGCACACAACACCCCTGGCATCAGGTTTCACCGGGTGATAACATTCCTGAAATAGTAAATGCTATAATCGAGATACCAAAAGGTTCTAAAGCAAAATACGAAATAGATAAAGATTCAGGCCTGTTAAAGTTGGACAGGGTTTTATTTTCATCGGTAATGTACCCGGCCAACTATGGCTTTATCCCGCAAACTTATTGTGATGATAACGACCCTTTAGATATATTGGTACTTTGCTCTATAGATGTTTTCCCGATGTCAATCATCGAAGCAAAAGTAGTAGGCGTTATGCATATGGTTGATAACGGCGAGCAGGACGACAAGATCATAGCGGTAGCAAAGAACGACATGTCTGTTAATTACATTAACGACCTTGCTGAATTGCCGCCACATGCCATGAAAGAAATTGTACGCTTCTTTAGCGATTACAAAGTGCTGGAAGGCAAAAACGTAACCATTGAGCACTTGCTGGGTGTACGTTACGCACACAAAGTAATTCAAGAAAGTTTAGACTTGTATAAGTCTACTTTCCCCGATAACAAATAAACAATAAATGGACCCCGGACCTTACGAAATTAGTGCCTTTTATATCTTCCTTACCATATTTTTGGTATTGCTAAACGGATTTTTTGTGGCAGCAGAGTTTGCCATGGTGAGGGTACGAGGCTCGCAAATTGAAATAAAGGCTAAATCCGGCAGCGGAGTAGCTAAAGTTGCAAGGGGCATTTTACATAATTTAGATGGTTACCTGGCTGCCACGCAGCTGGGTATCACCATTGCATCACTGGGCTTAGGTGTTGTAGGCGAGGGCGTAGTTACAAATATTGTATTGCGTGCGTTCCTGGCTTTAGGCATCACACTTACGCCTGGCTTTATTACCGCTAGTCACGTTTTATCCTTCGTGGCTATTACTGTACTACATATTGTTTTTGGCGAGCTTGCACCAAAGTCGCTGGCCATCCAAAAATCTGTACGTACTACTTTAGCGGTATCATTACCATTGAGATTTTTCTTCGTAGTATTTCGCCCGTTCATCTGGTTGCTTAATGGCTTTGCCAATTTTATTCTGAAGTTATTTGGCATAACCACCTTAGAAGGCGGTGAAGCACATCACTCATCTGAGGAGTTACAATACCTGCTTGAACAGGGTAAAGAAACCGGCGCGATAGATTCTAACGAGCACGAACTGATCCAGAACGTGTTTGATTTTAACGAGCGTGTAGTAAAAAACATAATGGTGCCCCGTACCAAAATATCGGGCATCGAGCTTGATACCAGCAAAGAAGTACTTTTAGAGATATTAATAACCGAAGGATACTCGCGTATGCCGGTGTTTGATGAGGTGATAGATAAAATTGTAGGTATAGTACACGCCAAAGATATTTTGCCATTACTGGCACGTGGCGAAGAGATAATCCTGAAAAACATTATCCGTAAACCTTACTTTATCCCCGAAACCAAAAAGATAAATGACCTGATGGCCGAGCTGCAGCAAAAGCGCATACAGATTGCTATCGTGTCCGACGAGTTTGGTGGTACCGCGGGGATGGTTACACTGGAAGATATTGTTGAAGAACTGGTTGGCGAGATACAGGATGAATTTGATGAGGAGAAGCCAATTGTTGAAAAACTTAACGACCGGGAGTTTGTGGTAAACGCCCTTGCGCCTATTTACGATGTAAATGAGCACCTTCCGCATGACCTGCCCGAGGATGGAGACTTTGATACCGTATCCGGATGGTTAGGCCACATTTTTGGTAAGATCCCCGACGTAGGTGAGCAAAAAGAAAGTAATGGTTATAATATTACAGTGCTCAAAAAATCTGACCAGAACATTGAATCGGTAAAATTGGAATTGCTGATCAACGAAGAAGACGCGGTAGATTTACACTAATTGTAACCGATGAGTTTTTGACAAAGCTTTAGGCTTTTCGCTTTCAGTTTAAAAAGAATGCAGCTTTTTTATACGCCAGATATCGACCCCTCTTTATCCCAATACTTTTTAAGTGAAGAGGAAAGTAAACACGCCGTACGTGTACTGCGCCTCGCGGTAGGGGATGCGGTTACACTTATAGATGGCAAAGGTGGCCTTTACAAAGCCGAAATAAAGGATGCGCATCCCAAGCGCACTATCCTACAAATAAATTCGGTAACCAACGAATTTAACAAGCGCAACCATTACCTGCACATAGCTATAGCGCCTACTAAGAATTTAGACAGGATCGAGTGGTTTTTAGAAAAAGCAACCGAGATTGGGATAGATGAGATCTCGCTCATTATCTGCCAGCGCTCGGAGCGTAAAGAGGCCAAGGTAGAACGTTTAGATAAGATCATCACATCTGCCATTAAACAATCCATCAAAGCTTATCATCCGGTTTTGAATGGACCCGTTAGTTTCAACCAGTTTATAAAACAACCGTTTGAAGGGCAAAAGTTTATTGCGCATTGCGATGAAGGCGAAAAAATAAGCCTGGCGCAATCTATTGAGAAACAAAACCGTTATTTGATATTGATAGGCCCTGAAGGGGACTTTAGTCCGGCAGAAGTGGATGCCGCTTTGCAAAACGGATATAAAGCCATAACTTTAGGAGAAAGCCGCCTGCGTACCGAAACCGCCGCGCTTGAAGCCTGCTTTGAGGTGAATTTTTTAAACCGATAAATGAGAAGATCTGTTTTTGTTGCCATTGTAATTGCCCTGACGTTTTGCATCAGCAGCTTTACCGCGCCATCGTATAAAATGGGCAGGCTTAAATATAACGGCGGCGGCGATTGGTATGGCGACCGCACCGCGCTGATAAACCTCATTAAATTTTGCAACACTAATTTGAAGACCAACTTCCAGCCAGAGGAAGAAGTTGTTGAGGTAGGCAGCGAACAGATCTATAATTATCCGTTTGTATTTATGACCGGACACGGGAACGTTATATTTAGCGACCATGAAGCCCGAAACCTGCGCAAGTACTTAACCGGTGGTGGGTTTCTGCATATCGATGATAATTATGGTTTCGATAAATTCATCCGCCCGCAAATGAAGAGGGTTTTCCCCGAGTTGGATTTTGTAGAACTGCCAACCAATTATGCCATTTATCATCAAAAATTTAGCTTCCCTAACGGCCTGCCAAAAATACACGAGCACGATGGTAAACGCCCTCAAGGTTTCGGGCTGATCTACAAAGGTCGGCTGGTGTGTTTTTATACCTTTGAGTGCGATTTAGGAAACGGGTGGGAAGATTATGGTACCTATGCAGGCGACAGCCAGGAGGCGCGTTTAAAAGCGCTTAAAATGGGCGCTAACCTTATTCAGTATATATTTACAAAATAGTAATTATATTTATCGCATGTACAAAGTAAAGGTTAACAGCAAACACGATTTTGAGATAGACCGTAAGGGCGATTCACTTTTAGTGAATGGAAATGCAGTTAACGCCGATATAAAACAGCTGAACGATTTGTTATACCATGTGATCAATGAGAATGGTTCGTATAATGCCGAAATTGTAAGCTTTGACCGCGAAACAAAAACCGCGGAAATTAAAGTAAATAACAATACGTACAACCTAACCGCTAAAGACCAGTTTGATGTATTGCTTGACAAGATGGGCTTGAGTAATTTAATGACAGCTAAGGTAAGCGAGATAAAGGCACCGATGCCTGGCTTAGTATTGAAAGTTCTGGTAGAAGAAGGCGCGGAAATAAAGAAAGGCGAAAACCTTTTTGTGCTGGAAGCCATGAAGATGGAAAATATTATTAAAGCGCCGGCAGATGTAACTGTTAAAACCATCAAAATTAAACCGGGCGATAAGGTTGAAAAAGGGCAGATATTAATGATGTTTTAATTATTATCAAAATCCCTAGAGTTAAGTTCTTTATACAAGCTAACTTATTTTTGCAAAGCCTCATATATGCCAAATTTAATTTGGTATAATGCTATTCATTGAATAAATTGCGTAGAATTAAACGCTTTTATGAAATTTATTTTAACCACAACCATTTGCCTCATGGCATTTTTTGCCGTAGCGCAAGAAAAAGGGATAAACTTTCAAAATAATTTAACCTGGGCCCAGGTTAAAGAAAAAGCCAAAAAAGAAAACAAATACATATTTGTAGACTGCTATACCACTTGGTGCGTACCGTGTAAGGTTATGGCTAAGGAAGTTTTTCCACAGCCGGAAGTGGCTGATTTTTTCAATGAAAAATTTGTAAGCATAGCCCTTCAATTCGATGAAACGAAACTAGACAATGCCGATATTAAACGCTGGCGCGCCGAGGTGAAGAGGTTTGATAAAGAGTATAAAATTAATGCCTACCCAACTTACCTTTTCTTCTCGCCTGATGGCGCTGTAGTTCATTCGGTTATAGGCGGATCTGATTCGAAGGCGTTTCTAATAAAAGCTAAACAAGCTTTAGACCCTACAACCCAATTAATAAATCTTAGAAAACAATATGAAAGGGGGGATCGCTCAACAGCGTTCCTGCATACCTTTGCAAACGCGTTATTGCAGGGGTGGGACAGCCAGGCCAACGATGTAATAAACCAATACCTGGCCACACAAACAGATCTGCTCACGAAAGAGAACGCCTGGTTTGTATCAATGGCTACTTCGAAATCTACAGATCCGGGATTCAAGGTTCTAACGGGTAATAGCGAAGAATTTGATAAACTTACCGGGGCCGGTTTAAGCAGCGACTTGATAGGCAGGATTGTGTTTGATGAGGTAGTGTTGCCTATAGTGCGTATCAACGGGGTAAAAGAAAATCATGGAGGCGTATACGTTTATAAGGGCGAGATTGTAAAAAATGTAAACTGGGACGAAGTTTATGCTAAGGTTAAAGAAAAATATCCTGCTTATGCAGATGAAATACTGCTTAAATCAAAAGTAACCTATTACCGCGGCCTTAACAATTGGCCAAAGTATACCGAAGAGGCTGCGACTTATGTTAAACAATACAGTAACAATAGTAACCAGATAATGACTTATGCAAACGATATTATGCTTTTTGCAGATGACAAAGCTTGTTTAACCCAGGCAGCTGATTGGAGTAAAAAGCTAATTGATTCCTCAGATGGTGCTAAAAACAGTTGGTATATAACTGTATATGCCAGTTTGCTTTACAAGCTGGGTAACAAGGATAAGGGACTAACTGTAGTGAAAGAAGCCATTGCCAGGCTTGGCGATAAAGCTTACGGTTTAAAAGAAGTACAGGAAAAAATGGAGAAAGGCGGCGAATTATAATTTGCCCAGCTTTATTAAAGCATAAAACAGCCCGGTGCAATGCAATGCCTGGGCTATTTCATTATCGGCTAATAGCTGTTTTACCTCGGCTATGGTGTATTCCTCTACTACGATACGTTCATGCTCGTCAAGTTGTTGTTCCTGTACTTTTTTGCCACCTTTGGCCAGGAAACAAAAGGTTTTATTGTTAGCTGTTGAGGGGTTTGCGTAAACGGTGCTTATCAGTTCAACATCATTAAACTCGTAACCTGTTTCTTCAAGCAGTTCGCGGCGCATGCCCTCTTCCGGGTTTTCGCCATCTTCAATAACCCCGCCCGGGATTTCAAGCGATACAATATTAGCGGCATGCCTGTACTGGCGTACCATTAGTATTTTATTATCTTCGGTTAATGCAACGGCGTTTGCCCAGTTGGGGTATTCTAAAACATAGTATTGATCTACAATGGTACCATCGGGCATTTCGCATTTATCGCTGCGTAGGGTAGCCCAGGGGCCTTTATGTATATAGGTGGATGAAAGGGTCTTCCAGTTAAGATCGCTCATATTCGATTGCTTTTTTTCGATTAGTCAATATTACTAAGGTGAATCCTAATTGCCAAAAAAAGTAAATACTGAATACGCCTACAAGAGCCCAGGGTGAGTTGCTCACATCCATTAAATGGAAGAATAATGACGGGGGGCATGCACAAATAACGCCGTTAAACAGGGCGTAGAGAAATGCTTTTACAAAAATATAATCATTCGATACCAATAAATAATATAACACAAATAAGCCAGTTGAGCCAATACTACTCGATAGAAATAATGTAGGGATGAACTGTGAATCGTGCTTGAGATCAGTAATATAGAAGCAAAAGCAGTAGAGAGCACCTCCGATTAACATAAATATAAAGGGCTCTTGTTTACTATGTTTTAAATAAAGTCCGTAAACGCAAAAAGCCAAGCCAGGCACTAAAAATAAAAAAGCAATCAATAGTGGTGCAAGTGGAGTCGCAAAACATGGTATTGATGCTACAACCCATATTATAAGGCCACAAATGAAAGCTGATTTTATTTCTGGATTTCGAAGCAAATTTGAAACGTTCATTTAGATTTAAAGGAGTTGTTATTAGATAAAGACCGTTTAAATTTGTCTTCTCTTCTAAACTACCAGCTACCACTACTCCCGCCGCCGCCGCCGCTTCCGCCGCCAAAGCCGCCGAAACCACCACCGCCGCCACCACCGGAAAAACCTCCCCAGTCGCTACCGCTGCTGCGGCCGCCACCGCCGAGCATATTGCCTGCCAGAAACCACCAAAATGGGCTTGCGCCGCCGCGGCCACCAATAATACGGCCACCGCCGCCACCGCCACGTTTACTAAAAATAAAGATGAGTATTACTACCACAATTATGATGATAAACCCGATAGGGCTGCCATCGCCTTTGGTTTTTATTTTATGGGTGTCTGCTTTATACTCACCTCGCATCGCTTTTATAATGTCATCCGTAGCCGCATCTAAGCCACCATAATAATCGCCGGCCCTAAAGCGTGGCTTCATGTCATTTTGGATGATCTGCTGGGTAGTAATATCTGGTAAAGCACCCTCCGCCCCATAGCCGGTTTGAATGGCCATTTTTCGGTCGTTCAAAGCAACAAGCACCAAAACACCATTATTCTTTTCTTTTGTGCCAATACCCCATTTCCTCAATAGCTCAACACCGTATTGGTTAATATCGTAATCGCCGGTAGATTTGATGATCACCACCGCTATTTGCGTAGTGGTAGAGTCGTTATAAGCGTTCAGCTTATCCTCCAGTTTTATCTTATCAGATGCCGATAAGGTGTTGGTATAATCGGTAACCAGGGTGCCCGATTTTTCCGGAATATCTTGCGAGAAGCCGGTAAAGACGCATAGCATCAGTCCCAACCATAATATTGTTTTCTTTAACATCACGTATTGTTAATTGCCATCCATAAAGGCGATATCATCGGGCAGTTCGTTCTTATCATTAAGCAGGTGAGGGAAATATTTTTGCAGTTGATCGCCCGCCTCTTTTATGCCCGTTACTATGCCTTCTACCAGGTTGCCAAATTTAAAATGGTTCAGCATGGCATCTTTTGTGGTGTCCCAAAAATCTGCGGGAACCATGGTGTTTATCCCAGTATCTCCTATAATTGCAAATTTACGGTCAACAGTAGCTACATAAATAAGCACGCCGTTACGCAACTTGGTTTTATGCATTTCCAGCTGCGTAAAATATTTCGCGGCGCGGTCAAGCGGGCTATCACTGCAGGTTTTCTCGATGCAAACGCGCACCTCGCCGCTGGTGTTTTTTTCGGCATCGGTAACGGCTTGTTGTATGCGTTGCTGTTCCTCTTCGGTAAATACGGCCATGTGATTAATTTGTGACTTAGTGATTGATTGTCCCAATTACTATCGGGATAGTGATTAAAAGAAAAGTTAGCGAATAGCACTTTCTAGCACTATTCGCCAATTCATTAAATCGCTAATTAAAACGCAACTTTTGGCGCTTTATCAGAACCTGCCTCACTTTGGAAATATCCTTTTTCGGCAAAACCGAACAATTTAGCAGTGATGTTAGCCGGGAATGCACGAATCTTACTGTTATAATCCTGAACAGACACGTTGAAATCGCGGCGGGCAACGCTAATACGGTTCTCGGTACCTTCTAATTGCACCTGTAAGTTCCTGAAAGCATCGTTAGCCCTAAGCGTTGGATAATTTTCTGATGCAACCAGTAAACGGCCTAATGCAGTGCTTAACTGGCCTTGTGCCTGTTGATATTGCTGGATAGCTTCTGGCGTTAATTTGCTGGGGTCAACCTGTATAGATGTAGCCCTTGCGCGTGCATTGGTTACTTCGGTTAGGGTTCCTTTTTCAAAATTGGCCTCTCCCTTTACGGTAGATACCAGGTTAGGTATAAGGTCGCTACGGCGTTGGTACTGGGTTTGCACTTCGCCCCATTTGCCTTTAACGTTCTCGTCAGATTTTACCATGCCGTTGTAACTGCAGCCACCCATAAGGGCTAATACTACAACCACCGCTATTACGATAAGTAGATTTTTCATTTGTGTGTTTCTTTATTTATAGTGATGTGAATTTACTAATTAGATTACAAAACCTGTACCGTTGTTACAAAACGTAACATTTACGCCATAATGGCAAGAATTAGCTGTGTAAATGTAATTAAATACCGCTAACAACCCATATGATTTTATATTTGCCATTGTTAACGCAATACTGATCACGCATTATCATTCAAAGCAATTAATGAAAAAGATATTTTCTGCTCTTTTAGTTTGTACCGGCCTGCATGCAGCAGCCCAAAAAACGCACGAGAACTTAGTGCAATATGTAAAGCCTATTATAGGCACGCAACGTATGGGCCATACGTATCCCGGTGCTACAGTGCCTTTTGGTATGGTGCAGCTTAGCCCCGAGACTGATACCGCCAGCTACGAGCTTAATGGCAAATACAACCCCAAAGTTTACGAATATTGCGCAGGGTACCAGTACGAAGATAAAACCATTGTTGGCTTTAGTCACACACATTTTAGCGGCACAGGCCATTCAGACTTGGGCGATTTTTTAATTATGCCAACTGTTGGCCAGTTAAAGCTTAACCCCGGTGTTGCCGATAAGCCGGGTAGCGGTTACCGCTCAGCTTTCTCGCATGCTAACGAGGTGAGCGCGGCTAATTACTACAAAGTAAAACTTGATGCGTCGAATATCACTGCCGAGATGACTACCAGTACGCGCGTTGGTTTCCACCAATATACTTTCCCCAAATCAGATCAATCGCACGTTATATTAGACCTGATGGCGGGCATTTATAACTATCCGGATAAAACCGTTTGGACTTATGTAAAGATCCTGAACGATAGTACGCTGGTTGGTTACCGCCAAACTAATGGTTGGGCACGGACCCGTAACCTATACTTTGCTATGGCTTTTAACAAAAAATTCATTCAGCATGGTTTTAAGAAATACGATAAGCGCGAGGTATACGGCGGTTTTTGGGGTAAATTCAATCAAAGCAAAAACTTCCCCGAAATAGCAGGAAAGCAGATTCGCGCTTACTTCGACTTTAAAACCGAAGAAGGAGAAAAGATCAAGATAAAATTCGCACTGTCGCCGGTGAGTATGGATGGCGCGATGGCTAATATGCAAGCTGAAGTACCGGGGTGGGATTTCGACAAAGTAAAAAACGACGGACAGGCGCAATGGGAAAAAGAACTGGAGAAAATTACGGTTAACGCATCGGTAGAGCGCAAGCAGGATTTTTATACCGCTATGTATCATACGATGATCAACCCAACCATTTATATGGATGTTGACGGACAGTACAAAGGGCTCGACCAAAATATTCACAAGGCCGATGGGTTTACCAATTATACTACCTTTTCGCTTTGGGATACCTACCGTGCTTTGCACCCGCTATTTAACATTATACAGCCGCAGCGCAATGCTGACATGGTAAAATCTATGATGGTGCATTTCGACCAAAGCCCGGAGAAGATGCTGCCGGTTTGGAGTAGCTCAGCTAACGAGAACTGGTGTATGAGCGGTTACCACAGCGTATCGGTTATTGCTGATGCTGTTGTTAAAGGTAACGCGCCGTTTGATGCCGAAAAAGCTTTGGCAGCTTGTGTGACTACAGCGCGCCACCGCAGTTACGAAGGCATCGGTGATTATATGGATAAGGGTTACATCCCGGACGAAAAAACAGGCGTATCGGTATCTAATACTTTAGAGTATGCTTATGATGACTGGGCTATTGCACAAATGGCTAAGAAATTAGGCAAGACCGACATTTACGATGAATTCATCAAACGTAGCGAAAACTACAAAAACGTTTACGATAGCAAATCGGGCTTTATGCGCCCAAGATTGGCAGACGGGACATTCCGCACGAAGTTTGATCCGTTAAGCACCATTAACGAAGGCTTTATAGAAGGCAACGCCTGGAACTATACCTTGTTCGCACCACAAGATCCCGAAGGTTTAATTAAATTGATGGGTGGTAATAAACGCTTTGTGCCCTACCTGGATTCATTGTTCACCATGAACCTGCCGGATAAATACTTTGCCGAAACGGAAGATATTACCCGAGATGGTATTATTGGTAATTATGTGCATGGTAACGAGCCGTCGCACCATGTGGCTTACCTGTACAACTGGACCAACCAGCCTTGGAAAACACAGGAGCGCATCCGTATGATATTACCGCGTATGTACAAACCAACTCCCGATGGTTTGGGTGGTAATGACGATACCGGCCAAATGAGCGCATGGTATATCTTTAGCTCGATGGGTTTTTACCCGGTAGCGCCGGGCTCGGTTGATTATTCTATCGGCAGTCCATCGGTAAACAACGCATCCATACAGGTTGGCAATGGTAAAACGTTTAACATCGTTGTGAAAAACCAAAGCGAGAAAAATGTTTACGTGCAAAAAATGACCTTAAACGGTAAGCCATATACTGCATTAACCCTAACCCACCAGGATATTATGAATGGCGGCGAAATGGTATTTTATATGAGCAGTAAACACAAATAGATTAGTGTATTTGCTTCGAATAATATCGAATGTTGAATTTAGAATAAGGAATATCGAATGAATTGAAAGGTGGGTAGCGCGAGTTGCTCACCTTTTGATTTATTGATAAAACCGTTTGGCCTGCCGGTGAATAATCAATAAATCTTGTGCCTGGGTAGGTGTTAGGTCGTTTCGTTCTCGCTATCCTTCGGAGAGGGCCGGGGAGAGGCTAATTATCCCGCCATATATTGTCGCTCTCTCGCAGCTAAGCTGGTTAATTTTTCTTTTAGTATAGTGCGGGCACGGTGTAAAGTAGTACGCGATAACAATTCGGTCATGCCCAATTTATTGCTGATCTCCTGGTGCGAGAAACCCTCAATAGCGTACATGTTAAATACCGAACGGTAAGTAGCCGGCAACTGCTGCACCATATTCATCAGGTCGCGGGTCTCTAAGCCGTTATCGTTGTAACTGGTACTAACCGGAATACCCTGCTCAGCAAAATCTTCAACCAAAACCACATTTTTAGCCTTTCGGTAGCGTGATATAGCGCTATGCACCATAATACGACGGATCCACCCCTCCAGGCTGCCCTCGCCACGGTAGTTGCTCATGTTTTTAAACATTTTTATAAAGCCTTCCTGAAGGATGTCTTGTGCTTCATCTTTATCTTTAGCATAGCGCATGCAAACCGCAAGCATTTTGGGCGCTAAAATCTTGTATAACATCTCTTGTTGCTTTCTGTCGTTACGCAGGCAGCCATCCCAAAGTGTTTGTAAGCGGTTATCAACTGGAGTCATCATCTTATGCAATATTTAATCTGAAATGGCATATGCCAAAATGCAACCGTTTTTATAATAGTCTGATTATAAGATATTTAATTTAATTACGGGTTTTAAAAGTGTTCGGTATCGTACGGTCAACCGTTCTCCACCGTACGCCTTTTGGAAGATATAAGTGGTTGATTAAGTGAAAGAAGGTTTATCGGTTTAGGATAAATTGCATATTAAAACTGATAACTGAATACCTATCTTTGCGCCATCCGGGATAAAAACCCGGCAGCATGATATGATAAAAGAAGCAGAAATAGTTTGCCTGCCCGGGCAACAGGAAGATGAAGCGGTTTTAATTGGCCTCGCTTCGGTAGCGACAAAAATTGCACAACCAAAGATTACCGGTATAAAAATATTAAAGCGATCGATAGATGCGCGCGGCCGTAAGGTGCTTTACAGGATGCAGGTACGTGTTTTTGTTGACGAGCCTGTACAAACCGAAATTCACACCCCGCAGTATAAAAGTGTAAAAGATGCCAAACGGGTAATTATAGTTGGTGCCGGCCCGGCCGGGATCTTTGCCGCTTTACAATGCATTCAGCAAGGCCTAAAACCCGTTATACTTGAGCGTGGAAAAGATGTTAAACAACGCCGCCGCGATCTGGCAAACATTAACAAACAGGGCCTGGTTAACCCCGAAAGTAATTATTGCTTTGGCGAGGGTGGGGCAGGCACATACTCTGATGGAAAACTTTACACCCGAAGCACCAAGCGCGGTGATGTAAACGGCGTATTAAAAACCTTTGTTGCCCATGGCGCTACCGAAGATATTTTGGTTGATGCCCGCCCGCATATCGGTACCAATAAGCTGCCTCAAATTATAACCGCCATGCGCGAAAGTATTTTGGAGGCTGGCGGGGAAGTATTGTTTGATACCAAAGTAACCAGCCTGCTGATGGAGTTTGGTAAGATAAAAGGTGTGCAGCTGGGAAATGGCGAAAAGCTTTTGGCAGATGCAGTGATATTAGCAACCGGCCATTCCGCTCACGATGTTTTCAGGATGCTGCATAGCCAGGATATTTTGATAGAAGCCAAGCCGTTTGCTTTGGGCGTTCGTATAGAGCATCCGCAGGAAATTATTGACCGTGCGCAGTACCATTGCGAATACCGCGGCCCCAACCTACCGCCATCATATTATAATTTAGTTGAGCAGGTAGACGATAGGGGTGTGTTTTCGTTTTGTATGTGCCCCGGTGGTATTATAGCCCCTTGTGCAACCGCGCAGGACGAAATTGTTGTAAATGGTTGGAGCCCGAGTAAAAGGAATAATCCATTTGCCAACTCGGGTACGGTAGTACAAATAAATATGGAAGACGTGAAAGGTGAAATGAACGACCCTTTCCGGATGTTAAATTTCCAACAACAGGTAGAGCACCTTGCTTTTAAAGCAGGCGGTGGTAACCTGGTTGCACCCGCACAAAGAATGGTAGATTTTGTAGAGGGCCGCATTTCTACAGACCTGCCCGAAAATTCTTACCTGCCCGGCTGCAAAAGCGTCGACCTGAAACAAGTATTGCCCGATTGGATCCACAATCGCCTGCGCAAAGCCCTGCCATCCTTTGGCCATAAAATGAAGGGTTACTATACCAACGAAGCGATATTGGTAGGAGTAGAATCGCGCACATCATCGCCTGTAAAAGTACCAAGAGACAGGGAAACATTTCAGCACCCGCAAGTGGCCGGGTTATTTCCTTGCGGCGAAGGCGCCGGTTACGCGGGTGGTATCATATCTGCCGCTATAGATGGTGTGAATTGCGCTGATAGTGTAGCAAGGTATTTTAATTAAACAAGTTTACTGATCCATATGTTTAACAAGCATGGAACCGATATCGCAAAAACTTCAAACGGCTTTACAGCAAGTCCTCTCGCACGACCCATGGTATGGGCCATCTACATATGAGATAATTGGTAGTGTGAGTTTTGACGCGGCTTATGAAACGCCGCCCGGCTCGGTACATAACATAGCGGGCATATTGTTGCATATGCTTGGCTGGGTACACGAAGTTACTGCCCGGATGCAGGGCAAACCAGCCGGTGAACCCGCAGGCGGCGATTGGCCCGACCCCGGCCAGCCCGGTGAAGATAAATGGAAGCAATTAATTGCCGATTTCAAACTTGCAAACGTTACGCTTGCAGGCATCATCCAAAACTTTGAGGCAGGTAAATGGACGGCACCCATTAATGACGAACGCAATCGCGAATTAGGCACCGGCGTTACCTACCAGGCGCTTATTGAAGGATTGATACAGCACCATATTTACCACACCGGGCAAATAGCTTTATTGAACCGCATAGCGGGAGGGCTATAAAGGAGGGTGTTAAATTGCTTATATTTAATAGCAACTTAATAGGCGAGTTCCTCACACCTAAACCCGGCAATATGCAAAATGTGGTTAATAGTTTGTGGTTCTATGCCACTGCTTACAACGCGTAGGATATTATCACAATCTTCCAGGTCAAAATTGTATTGGCGTATTTCCGTCAGTGATGTTAATAAGGGGTGGATCCGGCTTATTTCCTGCTTACTGGCAACGCTTGTTTTAAATATCAGCACATTCATGGTAGAGGGTTTTTATTGTAGATAATGTATGTTGAAGCTGATGCCGGTGAGAAGAGCGGGAATGGCTCTCCGCACTTCGCACCATCTCCGGCACTTATTCTTTTTCTGCTATCGGTGCATCTTTCCATGCTTCGCGCCAATTGTCGCGGTTATTGCGACCGTTACGGGGTTTGCACCAGTCGAAGCGGCTTTCCATTTGCTCTTTGAAACGTTCGCGCTCCTCGGGTGTCATACCGGCAAGGCGTTCCTGCATCATTTGTTTACGTCGCATCCAGGGGGCACCGCCGCGGCCACCTTTAGGGCCAAAGCCAAACAAAATTTTGCAAAGGATAAAAATACCCATGGCCTGCCAGTAGGTAACCGTGCCTACATGTAAAATATCGGGCAGCAAGTTGTTCCATAGCTGCATTACTACAAAGCTTACCAACGTAACTATGGCTGCTATTCCTACCGGGATAAAAAAGAACCTCCCTTTATAAAGTGTATTTTTCATTGTGTTTTTTCTTTATGTTTTAATATTCTGTTATTTCTTTATACAGTTGCTTTAGCCGTTTGCGCAGGTGCAAAACCGCATATCGCTTACGCGAAACAAGTGTGTTTATATTGTCACCGGTTTTTCGGGCTATCTCTTCAAATGGCATATCATCAAGTTCCTGCCATATAAATACCTGTCGCTGGTTCTCGGGCAGCTCGTCAAGCGCTACAAAAAGCTGTTCCCAAAAAAGGTTGCGCAGGTATTCGGTCTCAGGCGTGTTTGCTTCTGTAAGCAGTATTGATTGAAAATCGAAATTATCCTCCTCGTCGTCGCCCGTGGCCGGTAACATATCATCTAACAAGGTTTCGCTACGTTTTTTATGCTTGTCTATGATCCTGTTTTTAGCCACCCGGTATAGCCAGGCGCTGGTTTGCTCTATAGGCCCGGCGTTTACCACATTACTAAACTGGTACCAAACATCCTGCAGAATGTCCTCGGCATCGGCGTCATTTTTCACTCTCTTGCGAATAAAACCCAACAGGCTTTTACCATACGACGCAATTGTTTGTATGATATGGCTGTTTGTATCCTGGGGCATCGATGCGGCTCTCAATTTATGGTGTGTTTAAATATAAAGACGAGCCATCTATTAAAACATTTTAAATTATTTTTATTTTCTTGAGATTGGAATGGCGGTAAGGTGAATCACCCGCGGCACTATGTGCAAGCGCTATACGTGTTGAAAAGAAGTTTAAAGAAAAATCCCCTCTTTGCAAAGCAAAGAGGGGATTAGGGTAGTAATTAAGGCAACGTAATTGCCATGGTTGGCGTTCGTTCGCTTTCGTTTTTAAGCCTATCGAGGGCTGTTATTACATAAAAGTAGGTTTGCCCTTTTTGTACGTTACTGTCCATATATAGCGGCTCTGTATCGTATTGTATATGCAGGATATTCTTGGGGTCGCCTAAATCAAATTTTTGATTTTCCTGGAAACGGTATATCACATAGCCATACACAGGTTCGTTATCTGCAGCGGGTAGTGGTGCCTGCCATTTAAGTATTACACCTTTGCCTTCGGCCTTTACTGTAAACTCCTGTGGAGTATTTGGCGGGATAGAATCGCGCCAAAGCATTGGCGGCGGCAGGGCCGGGTAGCGGTAAAAATCTTTTTTTAGCGTATCTACCAAATGGTTAGCATTAGCCATTAACGATTGCGACCTGAAGTATACACTTCCCTGTACCCTTGGATTAGCACGTATCAACCGTAATTGATTAGGGATCTCTGACGGATTTTTAAATGCAGGACTGCGTAATTCGTAAAAGCGATAAGGTGCCTGCCCTATATATAAGTGCCTGTTATAGGTGTTATTGCTCCACCAATTTAATAAAGTATCAAACGATGCAGCGCGATTACCAATTTGCCAGTAGATCTGCGGGTTAATATAATCTATCCAGCCTTCCTGCATCCATTTACGGCTATCAGCAAAGTTTTCGATGTATGACGAACCTCCGTTAGTAGCAGATCCATCGGGGTGCTGGCTTTTGTTAGCCCAGATCCCAAACGGACTGATCCCAAATTTCATGCTTGGTTTGTATTTATGAATACTATCGGCAAGCATGTGTACCAGCTTATCAACGTTATCCCGGCGCCAGTCTTTAATGTTATCAAACCCTTCGCCGTATTTATTAAAAGCATCCAAATCGTTTATCACCTGGCCCCTTACCGGGTATGGGTAAAAGTAATCGTCCATGTGGATGCCATCTACATCGTAGTTTTTAACAACATCCAGTATCACCTGCACAATGTATTCGCGTACTTCCGGTAAACCGGGGTTAAATAGTTTTATACCATCATAGTAAAAAAACCACTCGGGTTTTGTTCTGGTAATATGATTGAGTGCCAGCGTCCAAAATTTATTATCGAAAGTTGCGCGGTAAGGGTTAAACCAGGCATGCAATTCCAAACCGCGTTTATGAGCTTCGGTTGTGGCAAATTCTAACGGGTCATAACCTGGCGCTACGCCTTGGGTGCCGGTTAAATATTTTGACCAGGGCTCGCGGCTTTTGGCATAAAAGGCATCGGCAGCAGGCCTTACCTGGAACATAATTGCGTTGATGCCTGCCTGCTGGTGAAAATTCAATTGATTAAGCAGATCCTTTTTTTGGGCCTCGGCTGTAGCGCGTGCATTGGTTGGCCAGTCGAGGTTTACTACGGTGGCTATCCATACGCCTCTAAACTCGCGCTTAGGCTCGGTTGGTGTAGCCGCTTCCGGTGTAACGGTTTGTGCAATGGATAGAAAACATATAAAAGAAAATAGAATTGTAGTAAATAAGTATCTGTAGAACTGCATTAAGCGGATGTTTATTTTTAAAGCCTCAAAGATATAAACTCATAACTAAGCTGTTTTAGTATTAGTATAATAATTACGGCTATTTTGTGTTTTAATGATATTGTATTTATTTTAGCCCAAGCCGATATAAGTACAAACAACGGGCATTGTACAACGTTATCTTAGTTTTTTACCTATATTTATACTAAGAAAGTAAGATAGGATAGCAGTTTTAACAGCCTGTTAAATTATCATAACCTTTAACTAACTACTATGGAATACCAATCTGTTGATAATCAGCCGAACCAAGCGCCAAAGAAAAATTCGAACGTAATTTACTTTTTGATAGCGGTTGTGGTTGCATTATTAGGTACCGATGTTTATCTCTACACTCAAAAAAATAAATCGGATACAAAAATTGTTTACCAAAACGACGAGAAAACCAGGCTGCAAACCGAGTTAGACAGTCTTGAGGCACAAATAGAGCAGGTTAACGCCGGCAGATCAAAAATGTCGGCAGCTATGCAGGCGAAAAATGATTCGCTGCGTGTAAAGATTCGTGTATTAAGGAGCGAGCTTGCGAAAGGGAAACTTACCGTTGCCGAGCTTAACAAAGCCCAGGAGGACATTAAACAACTTAGGTATTTTGTAACCAAGTACACTGCCGATATTGAAGAGCTTAAAAAAGAAAACACCACTTTAGCTACCGAGCGCGATACCTTAAAAACTAACTTAGCTACAGTTAGCCAAAAAGCCACCGCACTTGAGCAAAAGAACCAGGAGCTAGATACTAAAGTTAAGGTAGCATCGGCCATAAAGGTTGCTACTGCGGATGTAGTTGCTTATAAAGTGAAGAACAGCGGTAAAGAAAGCGACGTTACCAAAGCTAAGCAAGCTCAAAAAATTAAAATAAACTTCACCATTGCCACTAATGCCGTGGCCGAAAAAGGGTTGCATGATGTTTATGTACGTATAATTGACCCAACCGGCAACCTAATCACCCAAAATGATTCGGGTACGTTTAATGCTGATAGCCAGGACCTGCAGTATACCTATAAAACCTCTGTAGATTTTAGGGATGATGGCAGCGGCTACACTATAGATTGGATAAACCCTTTGCCATTTCAAAAAGGCACTTATACCGTGCTTTTATATGCCGATGGCTACACTATGGGTAAAACCAGCATTACATTGAAATAATAATAAATTAGATATGAGAGCCCCGATTGCAAAAGCAACCGGGGCTTTTTTATGCCTTGATTTATATATTAGCAGACGTGTGACGTATGCTTTTTGCATCTGATCTCAATTTATAGTCTGATAGACAGGCATACAAAGAGGCACGTATTCACAGCAATAGTTATTCAATTGATAATGCAAGGATGACATTAAGGGCTACTGCCTACGCCTTATCAATAATAAAGGGAATAAAAGCTTAAACCGTTTCCGAACTATCTGACGGGAAGCTTAAATAGAAGGTAGTGCCTATATCCATAGTAGTTTCGAACCATACCTTTCCGTTAGCATTCTCTATGGAGTTTTTTACGAAGGCAAGCCCTAAACCCGTACCCGAACTTTTAGTAGTAAAGTTTGGCTCAAAGATTTTTTCGCGCATGCCCTCGGGTATGCCGTTGCCATTATCTTTAATGGTGAACAATATATTTTTACTTGTAACCAGGTAGTTAATATCAATAACGCAGTTGCGCTCGGGCGGTGTTGCTTCTATCGCGTTTTTAAGCAAGTTGTTAAAGCAACGCAATATCTGGTCGCGGTCGGCACCAATAAAGAATGGTCCTGTTGGTGGTTGCATGTTTATGGTTACATTATCCATTTGTTTAAAAATGGTTACTGCCTTACCAAATACCTCGAAAATATCCATACGTTCAATACGTGTATCAGGCATTTTGGCAAATGCCGAAAACTCGGATGCAATGGACGAAAGGCTTTCTATCTGTTCTACAAACGATTTACTAAAGCGCTCAAATTTTTGATCAAATTTAGGATCTTTATCCTTCCACGATTTATCCAGAAGCTGCAAGCCAAGCTTTAGCGGTGTAAGCGGGTTTTTAATTTCGTGCGCAACCTGTTTTGCCATTTCGCGCCAGGCGGTCTCACGCTCGGATTGCGCCAGTTTTTGGGCGCTGTTTTCCAGCGCGGCTATCATTTTATTATATTCTTTAACAAGCGCGCCTATTTCATCATCACGGTCCCATCTAATAGGTTCGTTCTTTTTACCGTATATGGTTTTGCTTAAGTTATATTGAATAAAGTTTAGTGGCGCAGTTATTTGGCGTGCAATAATAACTGCAAATAAACCAATTGCTATAAATACCAGCGCGTAAACGTTTATCATAATGTTTAACAGCGAACCAATGCGTTCTGTATAATCTGCCGCATTAGCAAAATAAGGCAGCTGTAGGTAAGCAATAGTTTCATGCTTTACATTTCTTATAGGCGCATATGCCGCAGTATATTTTAATAAGCCAATTTTTTCTTCGCTCACCACCTCAGATTTTTGCATACCATTCATAGCAATAAATGCTCGGCCATTCATTTGCGGGCAAAGCAAGCCATAATCGTAAATTTTGGGTTGGGTGGTTATCAGTAAATTGCCGTTTAGGTCAAAAAGGGAAATATCGGCAGAGTAAGTATTGGCCAGGTCGTCAAACTGTATTTTGCTGCTCTCGGTAATATTACTGGTATAGTTGGCAATTTTGCCTGCCTCTAAGGCGGCTGCTATCTGAATTATTTTTGCCCTGATAAGCTTATCCTGCTGTGCCTGGTATTGGGCGCTTATTGATATAAATGTTATTATACCAACCAACACCAGTGTAATAACCACTGCAAATATCATGGAGAACTGGATGCGTGTTTTATAAAGTATCCTGTCTAACGTTAACTTAAACGACCACTTGATGCGGTTGTTACTCACCTTAAATATGGTTAGTTTTATCCAAACAACACGTATAAGTGCTGTAAGGGCACCAAAGGTAAGCAGCACAATAAAGAAGAACGTTAACGCCGTAATGGTTGATAGCAATACGTTGTTTTCTTGTGTAACAACAATAAGGTTACGGTTAGCCGGTTTATACAATAAATGGCTGTAAGTGGTGAATTTATCAGCAAAGTTTGGCTTATTACTTTGTGTAGTTTGTGTGGTGTATTTTTTTAACTCGCCCTTAAACTCGTTGTTGCGAATGCTATATACATATGTACCGCTTTGCCCAATAAGGGTATTATCAGTATAAAAAGCGAAGGAATAATTTTTAAACTCTTCAACGCTGCCCTTAATTTCTTTATCAACCAGCAGATCGGGGAAGCTACCTGTGGATAGCAGTGGCTTAGATTTTAGCTCAACTACAATAGTCCCCAGCTTTTTAGTGCCATCCATAACCGGCAGTATGGCAAAGTAACTTTGAAAGCCGAATGATTCGTTTTGCCGGTAAAAATAAGTTGATACCTTAAACGAACTATAAACCACCATATCCTTGAATACATCAAGGGAGTAATTTTTCTCTACCGATAAAGGCTGATCTGAATTATCATACTCGTGCACCTCAAAATCATATTTGGACAAATACCTGTCGAAATACGTTTTCTGCAGGCGTGTTTCAAGGTAATCTGATGTATGATCGGTGCTTTTATAGTACTCGATCAGTAAGGGGTCAACAATAATGTCTTTTTCTATTTTTTTGAAGAGTACATCAGCTGTTGCATCATCGGGCACTTCCAGGCGATGTATCAGCACCTTGCGGAGTTCCTGCTCTTTAATTGTTTCGAAATGGTTAAGCTTTAATGATGATATAACAGCGCATATTAATACAACGCTGATAAAAGAAGTAGCCGTGATTTTCCTATTATTATATAAAAAGGCATAACCCCTTATAATGATCATCAACATCCATAGCAGGTAAAACAAACTAAACTCCCAGTAATAAGTTACAACTGCTGTGGTTATAATTATGCCGGCTACAAAAATGAGCAGTTGCTGTATAATCGGGATATCCAGCTTAAAGGCTATGGTCAGTAAAATTTCGCCCAGCAAAAAAAACATGAGGTAGCTAAAGCAAAGCATTAGCACGCCTATTAAGCTAAAGCCCGAAAGGTTAAGTATATTATTTACATCAAAACTAATTTTTGAGTTAATAACCAGGCCGTAGTAAACTGTTAATAAATTGGTAGATGTAATAACAAGCACCAGGATGCTGCCCAGCAATATACTATAGCTTAGTACCTTGCTCGGCACCTGTGTAATTAATCTTAACCTGTAGGTATAGGCAAAAATAACCACCCAGCACATAAAGAAGATATTGATACAAAAATCGCCAAGGGAACGGAATACAGGCGATGATGCGTAAAGCTTTGGGTTAAACAGCGATAGCTCATGCGTAAAGCGGGGCCAGCCAAAATATAGGTTTACAAACCTGAAAAGTACGGCAAAACTTGTTAAGAAGAGCAGTGCCCAATAAATATGCCCCTTATTTGTTAGGTATATTGCAATATTGTTTACAAGGATTAACAGAATAAATATCGCCAATAGCCAAAAACTCACAACGAAATAAAAGAAGCGGTGATTGACCCCTTTAACCAGCTTTAGTGAAAACAGGTATATGTTATTTACATCGTGTACCGCGTAAACGTTTTTATCGGTAAAGTCTGCTATCTCAATATTACTATCAATAGTAAGGTCTTTCGCGAATACGTTTTCAAGATATTCGTTTGTGAAAGGGTAGTTGTTTTTAACAGTGATAAAGAATACAACGGATATATTCCCCTCGGTTTTACGTATGGTTTCGTAATAGCCGTTTGGCCGTTTAATAAACGAGCAACCTTCTTTTATGCTATTAAGATCAGATGGTATTACTTTGGCGCCACTCCAAAAATCGAGCACGCCATTTTTATAAACCATTATCCAAATAGATTTACTTACCGTAAACTCATTAATATAGCTTAGCCCTTTTGCGGGGGTATTGCGTAGGTTCTTTATTTCGTCAAAAGTCTGCTTATTATTTATCGAGTTATAGATAAGTTTTTCCTTATCGTGCAGATTATTTTCTAATATCTTAGCTGTTTGTGTCAGGTTATTAGCGGGCGTGTACGTGCTTTCGACAACTATAGCGGTAAACAATAGTGTTACGAATAACAGTCCCAATAATACACGTATTTTTCCGGCAGTGCTCAAGCTCTAAATCTACTCTAAATGATTGGTAAAAAATAAGCCACCTATAGGTTACAGGTGGCTTTAGTGTAATTATTCTATTACAGCACTTGCAGTGGCAACTTCGCGGTTTACCTTTTTTACAAGGCCTTGTAAAACCTTGCCCGGCCCTACCTCTGTAAACGAGGTGGCACCATCCTCCAGCATATGTTCAACAGTTTGCGTCCAGCGTACCGGGCCTGTTAATTGCGCTATAAGGTTATTTTTAATATGCTCAACATCTTTATATGGCTTTGCATCTATGTTTTGATACACGGGGCAAATTGGCTCTTTAAATTCGGTGTTTAGAATGGCGGCTTCTAATTCGACACGTGCAGCTTCCATAAGCGGCGAGTGGAATGCCCCACCCACATTGAGTTTTAAAGCCCTTTTTGCTCCGGCTTCGGTCATTTTTATACAGGCTGCATCAACACCCGCTTCGGTGCCGGATATTACTAGCTGCCCCGGGCAGTTATAATTTGCGGGTACAACCACATCAGTTAAGCGCTGGCAAATATCTTCTACTGTAAAATCATCAAGTGCCAATATCGCTGCCATTGCTCCCGGCTGTATTTCGCAGGCTTTTTGCATAGCATTTGCACGCGCGGCTACCAAGCGGAGGCCGTCTTCAAATGACAAAGCGCCTGCTGCTACCAATGATGAAAATTCGCCTAACGAATGGCCTGCAACCATATCTGGCGCAAAACTGCTGCCCAATACCTTAGCTAATACCACTGAGTGTAAAAATATGGCTGGTTGGGTTACGTTGGTTTGTTTCAGATCATCTTCGGTTCCGTTAAACATTACATCGGTAATACGGAAACCTAGTATGGTATTGGCTTGTTCAAATAATTCGCGGGCTTGTTCGCTTTGTTCGTAAAGGTCTTTACCCATACCCGGGAATTGGGCACCCTGGCCCGGAAAAATGTACGCTTTCATTTAATTGGTTATTAATTGATTAAGTTGGTTGAGTGAGTGGTTCTTTTATGACTACTTACTCAATTAACTACTCACTATTAACTTAAGTTGGAAGAAATTAAGTTTAAAAATTCGGTTCTTGTCTGGCCTTTCAAAAACTCACCTGTAAATGCCGATGTGGTGGTTACCGAGTTTTGTTTTTGTACGCCACGCATGCTCATACATAAGTGCCTGCACTCAATTACCACGCCAACACCAATTGGGTTAAGCGTATCCTGTATGCAATCGCGAATTTCGTTGGTCAAACGCTCTTGTACCTGCAGGCGGCGCGCAAATACATCCACTATCCTGGGTATTTTACTAAGCCCCACTACATAACCGTTTGGGATGTATGCAATGTGCGCTTTACCGAAGAAAGGTAGCATGTGGTGCTCGCACATCGAGTATACCTCAATATCTTTTACAATCACCATCTGGCTATACTCTTCCTTAAACATGGCCGAGCTCAGGATCTCTTTCGCATCCAGGTCATACCCGTGGGTAAGGTAAAGCATGGCTTTTGCAATACGCTCCGGGGTCTTTAAAAGGCCTTCGCGCTCTGGGTTTTCACCTATTTGTTTTAATACGTTAAGGTAATTTGCCGACAGGTTTTTGATCAATTCGGGATTGTAACGGTCTATCTTTTGGTAGCCGTTTATGCCTTCGTCCCTGTCGGGAATGTTATCGTGGTCAGTCATGGGTTAGGTTTATCCGCCAAAGTATTCGGCAGAGTTATTTTCTGTTTCGTATAATTTTACCGAGTGCAGGAATACGCCGGGATAAGCCTCTATTGGGCCTTTAAGCTGATTGAAAATGCCTATGCAAAGCAACTCGGTAGAAGCCATTATGCCTTTCATAAATTCAACATCCATGTTAATGTTTTTATGATCCAGCTTTTCTATCACATGCTCGTTTATGATCTCCTTAAGTTCCTTAAGGTCTATCAAATAACCGGTGGCGTGGGTTATTTCGCCCTTTACGGTTACAAACAGGTTGTAGTTGTGCCCGTGCCAGTTAGGGTTAGCGCATTTGCCAAAAACTTCAAAGTTTTTCTCTGCGCTCCATTCTTCGCGGTACATGCGGTGTGCCGCGTTAAAATGTTCTTTGCGCGTAATATGTATCATCATAACAATTAATGGTGCAAATATACAAAACAAAAACAGGCGAGTTGTTTTATCTTAGCTGTCAAAAAAGAGCTTTATGCGGATATTATTTGTAGCGGCTACTGAGTTTGAAGTCGAAAGTCTCAAGTCTGCGGTCGAAAGTCAAAAACAACCTCAAAACTCAGGGTTTCAAACTTTGGACTATAGACTTTTAATCACCGGTGTGGGAATGGTAGCAACAGCTTATTCCCTTGGCCGCGAACTGGCAAAAAACCGTTACGACCTAGCCATAAACCTTGGTATTGCAGGCAGTTTCGACCGCGACATTGCGCTTGGGGAAATAGTAGAGATCACCGAAGACACCATTGCTGAACTTGGTGCCCAGGATGACGAAGCCTTTTTAACCATTGCAGATATGGGCTTCGGCGAAAGTGTTTTTAAAGCCAGTAAGCAGTTAAACGATGTTTATAATGGTGCAAGTTTAAAGCAGGCAACCGCAATTACCGTAAATACGGTGCATGGTCACGAAGCGTCTATCCAAAAAATACAACAGCGCTTAAACCCGCAGATAGAGAGCATGGAGGGGGCAGCATTTTTTTTCGCCTGCCGCGAGGCAGGGGTTCCTGCCATACAAATCAGGGCTGTGTCAAATTACGTGGAAAAACGTAACCGGGATGCATGGCAAATAGGTTTAGCCGTTAAAAATCTGAATACATTTGCAGTGGGATTGATAAACAACTTTAAATAATGAGTGCGTTTAAATTTGATAAGAACATTGGATTGGCTATTTCTTTCTTTATCGTTCTATTCAATGTTATTTTAGACCGTTACTCGGCACCGGCAGGCATTATGCTCACGCCAGTTGTTATAGTGGCAATAGCCGCTTTAATCAGCTTAAACAAAGATAAGTTTAACCCATTTCTGCATGTTGTAATTGTGTATTTGCTTATTGCAATTAATGATATCGGAATAAAACTATATGGAGGAGGCATCCATGATGTGGAAGGTTTAGGCTGGGTAAATATGATGCTGTTTATAGGGTTGCTCCCTTGTTTTATATTGTTAGCAGTTGGTATAAAAGCATCCAATTTTATGGAGCGTATTCCTGCTTTACTTTTTATCGCACTCATTGTCCTTCACCTCACTGCTTTCGGAAATTTGGGTTTAGGAAGATCTTATATATAATACCATGAAACTAACTATCGGCTTTTCGCCCTGCCCTAATGATACTTTTATATTCGACGCGTTGATTCATCATAAAATAGATACCGAAGGTTTGGACTTTGAGGTGTTTTATGATGACGTTGAAACGCTTAACCAAAAAGCTTTCCGTGGCGAACTGGATATTACCAAACTGAGTTACCACGCATTTGCCTATGCGGCTAATAAATATGTATTGCTTGATGCCGGCAGCGCTTTAGGTTTCGGCGTTGGCCCGATGCTGATATGCAAAGGAAATGCAGAAGCTTTAAAAACAAGGCTCGAAACGGGCGATACATCCCTTAAAATAGGCATCCCCGGGAAATACACTACTGCAAATTTTTTATTGAGCCTTGCTTACCCTAATGCAACTAATAAGCAGGAACTTGTTTTTTCGGATATTGAAAATGCAGTATTGGATTGCCGTGTTGATGTAGGTTTGATCATCCACGAGAACCGGTTTACTTACCAGGATAATGGGCTCCATAAAATTATTGACCTGGGCGATTACTGGGAAAAACGTACCGGCTGCGCAATCCCGTTAGGTGGGATAGTTGCCAACCGCAACTTACCTTTGGATGTCCAGCATAAAATAAACCGCGTTATTAAACGCTCGGTCGAGTTTGCCTTTGCTAATCCAAAATCGGGATTAGAATACATCCGCTCGCATGCGCAGGAAATGAGCGAAGAGGTAATGTATAAACACATAGATCTTTACGTCAACAAGTTCTCAGTTGATTTGGGCGAAGAGGGTAAAAAAGCCGTAAAGCTTTTATTCGATACCGCGCTGGAGAAGGGTATTATACCTAATGTTAGCGAGGGGTTATTCCTAAACCCTTAACTAAGCTTGTCATCCTGAACGTAGTGAAGGATTTATTCGCAAACTGTGCAATCGTTTGCAGATCCGCAAATAGATGCTTCACTACGTTCAGCAGCAAACCTTCTTACTTCTCGGCCAACAGATCATCTGTCAACTTCTCAAACTCACTGATAAAATCGGTATAATGCTCGCCTGTACCCGGCCCATTAAAGCCCGTGTGGATCTTACGGACATCACCCTTTTTATCAATAATAATAGTAGTTGGGAAGCCTACAACCTTAGTAAGCATCGGCAGGCTTTTGGCAGTTTCTACTTTATTGCTGGTATAACCGGTTATAAGTATAGGATATTTAATATCAAACCTATTTTTTAGCTGTGCCAATGCTTTTTGCGATTTAGCAAAATCGGTAGTACGCTCGTAGGCCAGGCCAATAACCTCTACGCCGCGGGGCCGGTACTTTTTATAGTAGTTAACCATATAAGCCGTTTCATCCATACAGTTAGGGCACCACGATCCCATGATCTGTACAATAACCACCTTGCTTTTAAAACGCGCGTCATCTAAAGAAACGGTTTTGCCTGTAAGGTCCTTAAAACTAAAAGCCAGTTTTCTATAGCCGGGCTTTAATGCAGATAGGGAGTAGGCATCTGGTAGCTTAGCATTCTCGTTTCGTACCGCCGTCCAAACATCTTTACCCGTTAAACCCGCAAAGAATTTGCCATCAGTTAAGGTATTATTATCCGTTATTTTGGCGATGAACAAAAAAGCATGCCCCCCATCAAAGCACGATAGGTACAGGCTATCGCCACTAACGGTTCCTTCTAAAAAACGATAATCGCCGGTGGTGGTAAGAAAAGTGCCGGTAACTTTTTGGCCAACCTGTTTAAATTCGCCAACTGTAGTATCCCTGCCATCGCCTTCACCAAATATTGCCGACCAGCGGCCGCTAACGTTATGCTGTGTTTTTGCGGGAGTTTTGAAAAAGCGCCATGCCGTACCGGCTGTGGCGGTAAAGTCCATTGGTACATCACGGTCGCCTAAGTGCCTAATGTATTGGCCGCTTAAGTTGCTTTCCTGCTGTTTCAACCGAAATTCGGAATCGAATAGCGGCATTTTTATAAATACTGAATCGCCTTTGCTGGTAACATCTGTCACCTTAAAATGCTCGGTACTGTTTATAATAGCCAGTTGCTGCTTGCCGCCTATATTACTAACCTCAAAATTAAAGGGGATCTGGTTGGCTGATTTTGTTATTAAAGCGCCACGCCATGGACCTGTTTTAAGCTTGGTTTGTGCAGTAGTTATTTGAGTAAGCGCGGCAACAAATACCGCGCTGAATAAGATCTTTTTTATCATGCGTAAAATAGTCTACTAAATCTATATACTTTGTCAAAAGTAATAAAAGTAGTCAAACTATTTCAATACCTCGCGCGATATGACAATGCGCTGAATTTCTGATGTGCCCTCATATATTTGCGTAATTTTTGCGTCGCGCATCAGTCGTTCAACATGGTATTCTTTTACAAATCCATATCCGCCGTGTATCTGTACCGCTTCAACAGTAGTGCGCATGGCCGTTTCTGATGCAAAAAGTTTAGCCATTGATGCGGCCTGTGCATATGGCAGTCCGTTATCTTTTAACCATGCTGCGCGGTAGCAAAGTAACCGTGCCGCCTCGATCTCTGTAGCCATATCGGCCAGTTTAAATTGTATGGCCTGTAAATCGGCAAGGGTTTTACCGAAGGCTTTACGCTCTTTGGCATATTGTACCGATAGCTCATAAGCGCCTGCTGCAATGCCCAGCGCCTGCGATGCTATACCAATGCGCCCGCCTTCTAATGTTGCCATCGCGAATTTAAAGCCGAAGCCATCTTCGCCTATGCGATTTTCTTTTGGCACTTTAACATCGGTAAACATAAGCGAATGTGTATCAGACCCCCTTATACCCAGCTTGTTTTCTTTATTGCCGACCGTAAAGCCTTCCATGCCTTTTTCAACAATAAGGGCATTAATGCCGCGGTGTTTTTTGGTGGCATCCGTTTGTGCCATTACAATATATGTTGAGGCGGTACTACCGTTAGTGATCCAGTTTTTAGTGCCGTTAAGCAGGTAATGGTCGCCCATGTCAATAGCCGTAGTATGCTGCGATGTAGCGTCAGAACCGGCCTCGGGCTCGCTAAGGCAAAATGCGCCTATAACCTGGCCTTGCGCCAGGGGAACCAGGTATTTTTGTTTTTGTGCTTCGTTGCCGTATTTCTCCAGTCCGTAGCAAACCAGCGAATTATTTACCGATACCACTACCGATGCCGATGCATCAACCTTAGATAGTTCTTCCATAACAATAGCGTATGATATCGCATCCATACCGCTGCCGCCATATTGGGGCGATACCATCATGCCTAAAAAACCAAGTTCGCCCAATTTTTTAATTTGCTCTGCCGGGAATTTCTGGTGTTCGTCTCTTTCTATTACGCCGGGCTTTAATTCGGATTGTGCAAAATCGCGCGCCGCCTGGCGTATCATTAAGTGTTCTTCGGTTAGTTCAAAATGCATAATGTAAATGTATAACAAATTTCAATTAGCTATGCATGCATAGTAAAAATATAGGTGCAAAAAAAGAGAGCTCTTTTGAAGCTCCCTTTTCCCCTAATTAATTTAAACTATTGATTAAACCCAAAATAAAAGAACATATTCATCTCAACTTGGGCAACTGAGAATTCACTTAAGCCTTATTAACAAATTGAAAATTTTTCATAGGTAGATGATATATTTTTCAAAGATGTATGCAGGACCGATTAAATTTTAACAAAAGCTAAGCCATAAATTAAAGCCGGATAAACATTTTAACAGATGTACGTTAAAAAAATGAGCAATCGACGGGTTAATAAAATCTACTAAAAGTATAGGGTGTTTTACTTGGTATTGATAATTAGATTGTTATGAGCTGTAATGAAGTTTAAACATCTTTTTATGTTGTATAAAACCAAGTATAAATACGTGATTTTATACCTTTGTAAAAAAGTTAATAATATTTTGCTTTAACGCTTCATTAACCTCACTTTTAGTGGAAATTGCCGGGAATTAAGTGTACAGAAAATTATCGCATTCTGCTTTTCTATACAAGTCCTGTATTTATTTTTAGACAAAACATCAAAATGACCATAAAAAAGAACACAATAATCGCCATATCTGCGTTTTCCGTTGGCGCAATAATTTTAACTGCTTGCCAGGACAAAAATAAATTTTACGCCGAGCACGATGTGCTGATCAATAATATCGACAAAAGCGTAAAGCCCGGCGACGATTTTTTTAAGTATGCCAACGGTGCCTGGTTAAAAAAGAACCCTATCCCTGCGGCATATTCGTCATGGAGTATTTTCAACCTTGTACAGGAGGATCTCCGTAACAAAATGCTGAAGATTAACGAGGATGCAGTTAAGGCGAATGCCGCTAAAGGCACTAACACCCAAAAAATAGGTGATTTTTATTACAGCGGTATGGATACCCTAAATATTGAAAAATTAGGGCTTGCACCGCTAAAGCATGAGTTAGCCAGAATAGATGCTATAACAGATGTAAATGGCCTGGTTGCCGAATTTGCCAACCTGGTAACCATTGGTGTTAGAAACCCAATAGGGGCTTATGCCGGGCAGGACGACCGTAATAGCGAGAAGATAATCATGCAGCTGTCTCAATCTGGTATTGGTTTGCCTAACCGCGATTATTATTACAAAACAGACGAGCATACTACCGCAGTACGTAACGATTATCAGCAAAAGCACTTGCCCGCCCTGTTTAAATTTTTAGGTAATGATGATGCCGCAGCAAAAACAGCGGCGCAAAAAACCTATGCTTTGGAAAAGTTTTTGGCCGATAGCTCAAGAACGTTAGAAGATCTGCGCGACCCATATCACAACTACAATAAAATGGCTGTAGATGGTGCAAACAAACTTGCGCCATTATTAAGCTGGAAAGCCACATTAAACGATATGTACTACAAAAATGTAGATACAGTTATTGTAGGGCAGCCGGAATACCTGCGTGCTGTAAACACCGCGCTAACTAAATTTAGCTTAGATGACTGGAAAAACTACCTGCGTAAAAACCTGCTAACCGAATTTAGCCCTTACCTGAACAAGGCCGTGGCCGACGAGAACTTTAGGTTTTACGGTACGGTGATATCCGGCAGGAAAGAACAATTGCCCCGCTGGAAGAGGGTATTAGATATAGAAGAGGATGTAATGGGCGAGGCGCTGGGGCAAATATTTGTAAAAGAGTATTTCCCCGAGGCTACCAAAAAGCGTTACGAGGATATGGTTGAAGCTGTACGTAGTTCGTTTAAAGAGCATATTGATAAACTTGACTGGATGAGCGCCGAAACAAAAAAACGCGCGTATCAAAAGCTGGAAAAGGTATATCCTAAAGTTGGTTTCCCCGATCATTGGAGGGATTACTCGGGTTTAGAGATCAGCAAGAACCAATACGTGCAAAATATTATGAACAGCGCCAGGTTCGACCGTAAGTTCAACGCTAATAAATTGGGCAAACCGGTAGACCGTAAGGAGTGGGGGATGACACCACAAACCTATAATGCCTATTATAACCCTTCAAATAACGAAATTGTATTACCGGCCGCCATATTTATGGTGCCCGGCACATTAGATGAAAAGATAGATGATGCCGTTGTTTATGGTTATGGCGCAGCATCAACCATCGGCCACGAAATTACGCATGGTTTTGACGACCAGGGCCGTCAGTACGATGAAAAAGGCAACCTTAAAGCATGGTGGACGCCGCAAGATTCGGCTAAGTTTGCGCAACGTGCAGATATGCTGGCCAAGCAGTTTAGCGGCTATAAAGTGGGCGATAAATATATAAACGGCAAAGCAACCCTTGGCGAAAACATCGCCGACCTTGGCGGCGTAGTGATAGGCCTGGACGCTTTTAAAAAGACAAAGCAGTATAAAGAGGGCAAACCTATAAATGGCCTTACTCCTGTACAGCGTTACTTTTTAGGATATGCCTTGGGTTGGCTTGGTCATGATAGGGCAGAGGCTTTATCTAACCAGATCATAACCGATGTACACTCACCGCGGTTCTTACGGGTTAACGGCCCCTTTAGCGATGTGCCCGAGTTTTATGAAGCATTCGGTGTTAAAAAAGGCGATAAAATGTGGTTGGACCCCGAAAAGCGGGTGAAGATCTGGTAAACCTTCCCTGCCTTCTCCAAAGGAATGGGTTCTGATCAGGTCAACTTAAGTCCCTTCCCTTGGGGGGGGGCTTAAGTTGGGTTTTACGAATTAATAAAGTCTCCCTTTCGGGGGAGATTTAGAGGGGGCTAATTATATTTACATTATGCAAATCATCCACACCCTGCAAGAATGGTGGCAGCATCAAACCTGGCAAGAACTTACCGGGGTTATTACAGGGCTTGCGTGTGTGTATCTGGCGGCAAAAAACAGTATACTTAACTGGCCAATAGCCATAATAAGCACCACGCTTTACATTTATATTTACCATAAAGCGGCCTTATATGCCGATATGCTGCAATATGTTTACCTGTGCGTTACCAGTATGTACGGCTGGTATAACTGGGGCCGTCATCCAAGGGTTGAGGATAAAACACCAATCGTATCTATCACTACAAAACAAATGCTTTACTCGGCCATTTTTATAGCGATACTAACACCTGCATTGGGGTACACATTAATTACCTTCACACAAAAACTTAATTATCGCCCGCCGGCTTACCCTTATATCGATAGCTTTTGCACTGCTTGTAGTTTTGTGGCCCAGTTTTTCCTGACCCGAAAAATTCTGCAAAACTGGCTGATATGGGTTTTTGTTGATATTATTTATACGGTTATCTATTTTAAAAAAGACTTACAGGTAACAGCGTTTATGTTTTTTATATTAATTATTATCGCGGCCCTTGGTTACAGGGATTGGCGTAAGGAATATAAAAAGCAGCTTTCTTAACACAATATAATGAGTAGATCCGAAAATTCTTATTCCGATATAATCAAGATAGCCGTTGTTGGGCCCGAATCTACAGGCAAATCAACCATGTCGGCGTTTTTGGCCGAACATTATCATACTGTTTGGGTGCCTGAATATGCCCGTGATTACTGCGCCAAGCTAACCGAACCGCCTACCTGGCAGGACGAGATCAATATGTTTCATGGTCAGCTGGCTTTGGAAGCAGAAATATTACCGAAAGCCAATAAGCTCTTGATTTGTGATACCACTTTTATCACCGTAAAAGTATGGAGCGATGAGATATTTGGTAAAGCCCCGCAGGAAGTAATAGATGAACTACCCAAACACCCTTACGATCTGTACCTGTTATTAGATATAGACCTCCCATGGCAGGATGATCCTCTGCGCGATTTCCCCCACATGCGCGAACATTTCATGCAAATATGGCATAAAGAACTGCAATCCCTTGGCGCAAATTATGTAACCATATCCGGCACAGGCGAAGAAAGGTATAAGACTGCTGTAGAAGCTATAGGTGCTTATCTGAATCAGGATTCACAGAATTAAAGGATATCAAAATTTAAAGAGCACAATAAGCATTCTATAAATTTTAAAAATCCCGATCTTTTTTCTCCCCTCCGTGCAACGTTACCAAATGCCCTGCGTCATTTAACCTGAAACCTGTCAATAATTTGGAAGCCGTATACGTAGATAAACATTACAACCTGGTGGTTGAGTGCAAGCAGGGCAGTAAAAAGGCCTGTTATGAGTTGTATAAGCTATACGCTAAAGCGATGCTGAACATCGCTTTTAGGATAGTGGGCAACATTGCCGAGGCGGAAGATGTTTTGCAGGAATCGTTTACTGATGCTTTTCATAAGCTGAAAGATTTTAGGCAGGAAACCACCTTTGGGTTGTGGCTTAAACAAATTGTAGTGCACCGGTCAATAAACCTTTTACGCAAACGCAAGTTAGAGTTTGTTGAGGTTGAGGACGGCCACCTGGAGAATGTACCCGACGAAGAACCATGGGACGACGAGGATGTACAGTACCAGGTAGCTCAAATTAAAGACGCCATGAAAGAGCTGCCCGAGGGTTATCGGGTGGTACTATCGCTCTACTTATTAGAGGGGTACGACCACGAGGAGATTGGCCAGGTGCTTAACATAACAGAAAACACATCAAGAACACAGTTTTTGAGAGCTAAAAGAAAACTGAGCGACATACTAATAAGAAAGGGGATTAAAAGATGAGCAAGCGGTTAGAAGATTTCATGAAAAACAACAGGGAGGAATTTGACGACCTGGAGCCAAGCGCCGATATCTGGAACAACATTGCCATGGAGCTGGATGCCTGGGACGACGAGAAACTGCTACAGCCAAAAAAGCGCGAAGCAAAAACTTTTTCGCTGGGTTTTGTGCTAAAAGTAGCCGCATCGGTAATAGTGGTGATGGGTTTAGGATTTGGCCTGTATTTAAAAAATCAAAAACCCGCAGGTATAGACCTGGCCGACATTAACCCCACTTATGCCAAGCAACAGGTGCATTATGCCTCAATGATAGAGCGCAAACGTACCCGCTTAAAACTGGTTGCCAAATTTGACCCGCAGCTATACAACGAGTTTAACGCGGAGCTTTTAAAAATGGACGCCAACTATAAAAAACTAAATATTGATTTAGCAACCAGCCCTAACCAGGAGCGTGTTTTACGTGCAATGATCCGGAACTTGCAAATACAAACCGAGGTGCTTAATCAGCAATTGAATGTTATTGAACAGTTTAATCAAAGCAAAAAGGATCATGAAAATGAAAACAAAGATATTTAACAGGCTGCTTGCCGCTATTGCGCTAGTAGCTATAAGCACAGCAGCTTTTGCACAGGTAACCCCTGTACAACCGCCTGCGCCACCACAAGCGCCGGAGGTAACCACACCGAATTTTGATACCAAAAACTTTGACAAAAAGATGGCGGATCTTAAAGTTAAGATGCGCGATCTTAAAATAAAGATGAAGCAAAAAAACTTTAAAGCCGATAAGGATATGGCACTTGCTTTTAAAGATTTCGACAAAAATTTTGGTGAGAACTTTAAGGGGTTCGACAAAACCTTTAAGGATTTTGATAAGAACTTTAAAGACTTTGGTAAAAACTTTGCCGGTAGCTTTAGCGAAATGGCTCCCGACTTTTCGGAAGCGTTTAAAAATTTTAATGGCTTAAGCTACAATAATAACAGCGACGATTACAAAGAAAAGCTTGCTAATGGCCAGGTTACCGAAAGGGTAAAAAACTATAGCAAAAGCTACAGTGTGGATGCCAATGATGTTTTACAGATAAGTAATAGCTTTGGTAAAGTTGTAGTGAATACCTGGGCAAAAAAGGAATTTAAGGTTGATGTACAAATGAAGTTTGGCGCCGATGACGAAGATTATGTAAACGACATGATCAATAACTCAAGCATCAGCGACAGCAAAGTAGGCTCTGTTATATCGTTTAAGACAAACCTTGCGCAAAAAAACTCAAGCGGCAATAACCATATGGAAATAAACTATACCGTTTATATGCCGGCTGGGAATGATCTTGATATCAATAACAGATTTGGTAACGTAACCTTACCGGACCTGAATGGCAAGGCAACACTTAACGTATCTTATGGTACCCTGAATGCACAGCAGCTGTTAAATAAAGAAAACAATGTGCGCGTACGTTTTGGTGACGCAAATATCACAACTTTTAACGGCGGCAGGCTTGATGTTGGCTATGGTAAAGTAAAAGCCGGTACGGTTAATAATATAACTGCTAAAATTTCTTTCGCTGGCTTTAGTGCAGATAGATTGAAGACGGCAGCTGATATCAATATAAAGTATGGCGATGGCTTTATTATTGGCGCTATTGATAAGTCGGTTCGTAACATTAGCATCAATGCTTCATTCACCAAAATTAATCTTGATTTTAAAGGCGCCGATAGCTTTAACTTTGACGTTGTTACCAAGTTTGGCGGATTTAATTACAATGATGACAATATTAAAGTTACAGCTAAAACACCATCTGACGAGGACAGGGGCTGGTCGTCAACGAAAACATATAGAGGCTACATCGGAAAAAACAATAGTGATGGAAAAATTACCATCAATTCGAGCTATACCGAAGTGCGCTTTAATTAGAAAACTATTGTATCTACTATAAAATGTAAAGGCTTTGCTATAAACGGCAGGGCTTTTGCTATTTTTAGGGCATACAATAAACCTGCATGGAAATTTTAACTGACCCGGAAGCGTGGGTATCGCTTATCACACTAACTGTATTAGAAATTGTATTAGGTATCGATAATGTGATCTTTATATCCATATTATCAGATAAACTACCCAAAAACCAACAAGAGAAAGGGCGCAAATTGGGTTTGGCCATGGCCATGATCACCCGTATTTTATTATTACTTACCATTACCTGGGTAATGAAACTTACCGCGCCGTTGTTTAGCCTGGCCGGTATTGTAGGCGCTACTGACCCTGAGTGGGTAGAGAAGCTGGCTATCTCGGGCCGTGACATGATCCTTATCATCGGCGGTTTATTCCTGATCTATAAAAGCACTGCCGAGATCCACCAAAAAATTGAGGGCGAAGACGAGAACGCCGAAAATGTCAAGCCTCATTCATTTTGGGGAACTATTTTCCAGATCATGCTGCTGGATATCGTGTTCTCTTTAGATTCGGTTATTACAGCCGTGGGTATGGCCCAGCATGTAGAGATCATGATCGCTGCAGTTGTAGTTGCAGTAGGTATTATGATGTGGGCATCAAGTGGTGTCGCCGCGTTTGTTAATAAGCATCCAACCGTAAAAATGCTTGCGCTATCGTTCCTGTTGCTAATAGGTGTATCCTTATTGGCCGAGGCATTTCAGCAGCACATCCCGAAAGGATATATCTACTTCGCCATGGCATTCTCTATTTTAGTAGAGATGCTGAATTTAAAGATGCGTGCGAAACGTGCAATCAAAAGCGACAAGGGCGTTAATGCTGTGCCGACAAAGACGGCAAAATAACACAAACAGCTTCGCGTCATTGCGAGGTACGAAGCAATCTCTTTAGGACAATTATAGACTTATTATTCGCCCTGCCTAAAGAGATTGCCACGTTGCTACGCTTCTCGCAATGACACGTGGTGTGTGATTGCAAGGAGCGATAGTAATTACTTAAACTTATTCTTCAACGCGGCCAACTTGCTCATCATATCCATTTCCGGTTCAGGGGCGGGTTTTGGCTTGGGGTTAAAACTTTTTTGAACCGGCTTTTGGGTTTGTGGCTTTGGGGCAGGTGCTTCACGTTTCTCGTTTTCTTTCATGCTTAAGGCAATCCGCTTGCGGTTAACATCCACATCGGTTACGGTAACCTCAACCTTTTGGTGCACCTTTAAAACCTCGTTAGGGTCTTTAATAAAGCGGTTGGTTATCTGGCTCAAGTGCACCAACCCATCCTGGTGAACGCCAATATCTACAAAAGCGCCAAAATTGGTAATGTTGGTAACAATGCCCGGCAGCTTCATGCCAACTTTTAAATCGTTTATAGCGTTAACGCCTTCAGTAAAGCTAAAGGCTTCGAATTGCTCGCGCGGGTCGCGACCGGGTTTGGCAAGCTCGGCCATGATGTCGTTAAGCGTAGGTAAACCCACAATATCCGAAATGTATTTTTGTAGCGGTATGGATTTCCGCAGGTTACTGTCGCGCATCAGGTCCTGCACGCTGCATTTCAAATCTTTTGCCATTTGTTCAACCAACGAATAGCGCTCCGGGTGTACAGAACTGCTATCCAATGGGTTCTCCGCTCCGCGGATGCGAAGGAAACCGGCAGCCTGCTCGTAGGCCTTATCGCCAAGGCGGGCGACCTTTTTTAACTGGTCGCGGCGTTTGAATGCGCCGTTCTGGTTGCGGTATTCTACAATATTTTGAGCCAGCTGCGGACCAAGGCCCGATACATAAGCCAGGATCTGTTTAGAGGCGGTGTTTAGTTCTACGCCTACCGCGTTTACGCAACTCATTACGGTATCATCAAGGGATGTTTGCAGTTTGTTCTGGTCCACATCGTGCTGATATTGGCCTACACCGATAGATTTTGGGTCAATCTTCACCAGCTCCGCCAGTGGGTCCATTAACCGGCGGCCTATGGAAACAGCGCCCCTAACGGTAATGTCCTTATCCGGGAATTCCTCACGCGCAACGTCAGATGCGGAGTAGATAGACGCGCCGCTCTCGTTAACCATTACAATGGTTGCACCCGGCAGGTTAAGGTTGCGCACAAATAGCTCTGTTTCGCGGCCTGCGGTACCGTTTCCTATGGCTATGGCCTCTATTTTATAAAGCTCAAATAAATGTTGAACGGTTTTCCCTGCTTCTTTAGCCTGGCCTACGCCGGTATGTGGATAAATGGCGGTATTTTCCAACAATTGCCCCTGTTCATCTAAACACACCAGCTTACAACCCGTACGGAAACCGGGGTCGATAGCCATAATACGTTTCTGTCCAAGTGGTGCACCTAATAATAGCTGACGGGCATTCTCGGCAAATACACGGATGGCTTCTTCATCAGCTTTCTTTTTAGTAAGCAGGCGGATCTCGGTTTCCATTGATGGCTTAAGCAAACGCTTGTAACCATCGGAAATAGCCAGGCTAACCTGCGTGGCAGCTCCATTGCGTGACGTGATAAACTCGCGCTCTAGTAAAGCTATGGCATCCTCTTCGGTTGGTTTAATATCCAAATAGAGGATCTCCTCTTTTTCGCCGCGGCGCATAGCCAGGATACGATGGGATGGGGCTGATTTAACAGGCTCCGTCCACTCAAAATAATCTTTGTATTTAATGCCTTCTTCCTCTTTTCCCGGTGCAACTTTCGACTCAAAAACGCCTTTTTCTGTAAATAATTGACGCATTTTAGCCCTTGTTTCGGCATGTTCACTAATGTGCTCGGCAATAATATCGCGTGCGCCGGCCAAAGCCTCTACGGCGCTGGTTACACCTTTTTCATCATCAATAAATTTACCGGCTTCCATTTCCGGGTCAATGCTTTTTTGTGCAAGGATAACGTCTGCCAATGGCTGTAATCCCTTTTCACGTGCAGCGGTTGCGCGGGTTTTGCGTTTAGGGCGGTAGGGCAGGTAAATATCCTCCAGTTGTACCATTGTCTCAGCAGCGCCCACTTGCTTTTCTAACTCAGGAGTTAGCTTTCCCAGATCGGTAAGTGATTTGAGGATAGCTTCGCGGCGTTTATCCAACTCGCGCAGTTGTAACACGCGGTCGCGAATAGCGGCTACCTGCACCTCGTCGAGGCTGCCGGTAACCTCTTTACGGTAACGTGATATGAAGGGAACAGTTGCGCCTTCATCAAGCAGTGCGATAGTCGCGCTTACCTGCTTACTGCCAACAGAAAGTTCCTGAGCTATTTTGATGTTATATGATTCCATTTGTAATGATTTCACCGATCTCGGAAAGATTACACCGATTGTCGGGATGCGAAGTTGGCACTCTTTAGGGAGAAATCAAACGGCTATTTTTCAACTTTCATATATGTTAGATTTGACAACTTGGTAAAAGTTGTCAAATCTCTTCAAGAACTAAAACGGCACAATCAACTTTACACTCAAATTTCGCCCGATATTGTAAATTCCGCTGCGGCCATTTGGTGACGCATTGTAGTACTCGAAATATTTTAATCGGTTCAGGTTTGATTGATAGGCCACATCGAACAGGTTATCGGCCTGCAAAAACAATTCACAAATGGTTTTGCCAGACCTGGCTTTTAACGTACTGCCGATTCCCGCGTTGATTAGCGTATAACCAGGCGTGGGCGTTTCGGTATCATTCAAAGCATAGTATTTGTTTTGGGCGGCATAAGCATCTGCCTCGGCACGGAAATATACTTTAGAGAATACGCCGTATATGCCCTGCAATTTAACTTTCACTTCCGACCGGATGTGCAGCGGCGGAATAAATGGCAGGTATTTGGCCGCGCCATTGCTTTGCGCTATCAGTTTCTCATTTTGGTTGAGGCCTATTACGTAAGCCGCGCTATTATTCAATTCTAACCATTTAACACCGGGTGGGTGCAGGTTAAAGGTAAACTCCGCGCCGTATAAGCGCGCTTTACTTTGCTGGTACTGGTAGGTAGTATTCCCCGGCACAATAATTACCGGGTTGCCGTTGGCATCATCCAACCGCGATTGGTATATATAATTGGAGATCTGGTTATTGAAAACTTCCAGCATAAAATCGGCATCCTTTAGGTAGGCAATTAAGCCCAGGTCTTGCTGCAAGCTAAACTCCGGCTTAAAGGTGCGGTTGCCCAGGTAAACAATGTGCGCGCCGGGATCCAGGCCGTTGCTGCCAATTTCGGTGATGTTTGGCGAGCGGTAACCACGCGCTATATTAGCTTTTAATAATACCCGTTCGTTTACCTTATAGGTAAGCCCTAAACTGCCCGAAATGCCATGATAAATATGTTTAAAGTTGGGGAACTGTAGCCTGCCGCTTGGGTCGGTTGCTGCAACGCGTTGCTCAAAGCCGTTTATGGGGTTGGCACCAACGTAAAAATCATTCCAGCTGATATTGCGGGTATCGTAACGGATGCCACCCGAAATATCGGTTTTTCCTATGCTTTTCTTTACAAAAAAGAAGCCGCCAATATCAAACAGGTTATAATCTGGTATCGGAAAATCGGTAGCATCTTTACTTCGGTTGGTTTGGGCGATGCCATTCACCCCGAATGAAGTTTCCCAACCGTTAATTACCTTAGGGCTGTATCGTAAATCGTAATTTAGGGTGTTTAACGTAACATATAATCCCGCCTGGTTGGGTTGCGTTGGGTGGTTATACTCGCGCCTAACACTTTGCTGCCACCCAAGTGCCGAAGCAAAAATACCATCGCCCAGTTTAATTTCGGTTTTATTGTAAACGCGGTAATGCTGTATATGCTGGTGCAGGGGGGTAACGCCGTAAGATGTCATCCATTCTTGCGGGGCAAAAGGGCGATTTTTGATATCATCGTTAGCCCCCTCGGCAACCTGCACGGTAAACCTGCGGGTAAGCGAATCGCGGCTGCCATCAGGGATCTCCTGCTTGTTGTTATAGGTTGTTATCGCGAATTGCGAGGAACCCCATTTTTTATCGACCCGTGCCATTCCCGATAGGATATATTCCTGAAAGGCCGAATTATACACATAACCATCCACTTTATTTTGATAGTTGTGTGCCATTTTTCCTGCGCCGCGAAACGCGTACTTCCAATCATTTTTTTTATACGATAAGCCAAGGGACGAGCCTATTAAGCCATTGTTGGTATGGTAATCGGTAATCATATCGCCATTCAGCTTACCATCCTCGCCATTAGGGATATATGGAATGAGGTTAATTACCCCCGCCAAAGCATCCGACCCATAGGTTAAGCTTGCGGGGCCTTTGATCACTTCGGCGCGGGCAATGCCGTACTGGTCAACCTCAATCCCATGCTCATCGCCCCATTGCTGCCCCTCCTGGCGGATGCCATCGTATAAGGTAAGTACCCTGTTGTAGCCCAATCCTCTGATGAAGGGCTTGGAAATATTTGGCCCTGTAGTTACGGCTGTTACACCCGGTATGCCCTTTACAATAGCATCAATAATGTTATTATTAACATGCTGATCTATGTCTTTTTTGCTTAAAACCACAATAGGTACGGGGTTACTGCGTAGTTCGGTAGCACGCGATACACCTGTTACCACCACCTCGTTCAGTTTGGAGCTTCCCTCTTTTAGTTCGGCATTTAGTATGGCGGGGGCATTGTTGGCGATAGTCACTTTTATCCGTTCGGTAAAATAGCCAATGCTGCTAAATACCGCTGTGTATTCGCCGGGCGCTATGTTTTTTATTTCGTAAAAACCTTTATCGTTGGTGGTGGTGCCATGTTTTGTGCCGCTAAGTGTAACGGTAGCAAAGGCTAAAGGGCTATTGTTTGCTGTAACCATTCCTTTTACAGCGTTAGTTTGTGCCGATGCAGTTAAGGTAGTGAGGAACAATATAACTATTAGTAGATGGCGCATGGATTAATATTTTGTACAAACGTATATAAATAATTTTATTAATCTATTAAATAAAGTTAGTCTTGTCTAATTTTATTATAACCAAAGCTTTTTGTTTATGTTTGCATAACCCAATAAATAAGTATGCATACGCTATCGGAAGAAAATTACCTTAAATGCATTTATCGCCTTTGGCAGGATAAAGGACAAAAGATAACGCCTACCGCCATTGCTGAATCGCTTGGTAACAACCCGGCGTCGGTTGTTGATATGATACGTAAGCTTACCGATAAGCAACTGATAGCTTATGATAAGAAAAAAGGTGTTGAACTCACGTCGCAAGGGCAAAAGGATGCTACGCTGATTGTTCGCCGCCACCGCCTTTGGGAAGTTTTTTTGTTAGAAAAACTGGGTTATCATTGGGATGAGATACACGATATTGCCGAAGAACTGGAGCATATTAAAGATGCCACCCTGGCCGACAGGCTGGATAAATTCCTGGGTTTCCCGGAGTACGACCCGCATGGCGACCCTATACCTAAGGCCAACGGTAAAATGGCCAAACGTTTTTCTACCACCCTGGCAGATGTTAAAGCCGGGGGCTCATGCCGTGTAGTTGCGGTTAAAGATACCACGAGCCAATTTTTACAATACCTGCAAAAGCTGGATATCAATATTGGTACCAACATCCAACTGATAGAAAAGATCCCGTTCGATAATTCGTTAGTGATCAGTATCAACGGCGCCGAGCATAAAACCGTTTCGCAAAAGTTTGGAGAGAGTTTGTTAATAGATATTTAGGGTGGAGCCCCACCATGTCATTGCGAGGAGCGTAGCGACGTGGCAATCTCGTCGCGTTTAATATGCGAGCGACGAGATTGCCGCGCTATCGCAATGACGGTTACGGCTGACGCGCGGAGACAGTGGGCATTCTACTATCCGCCATGCTCCCCCAACAAATCCTTTAAACTTTCCAGTGTATCGGCTTCTTCTTTGGATTTATCATGCCGCCATCTTAATATCCTCGGGAAACGCAGGGCTATGCCAGACTTATGGCGGGTGGATTTGTTGATACCCTCGAACCCTATCTCAAAAACAAGCTCGGGTTTTACGGTGCGCACGGGGCCAAATTTTTCTAAAGTGTTGCGCTTCACAAAATAGTCTACTTTGTTTATCTCGGCATCTGTTAGGCCACTGTAGGCTTTGGCGAAGGGCACCAGTTTATCGCCATCCCATACGGCAAAGGTATAATCAGTGTAAAGGTCGGCGCGGCGGCCATGGCCTTTTTGAGCGTAGATCATCACGGCATCTACAGATAAGGGATCGATCTTCCATTTCCACCAATCGCCACGTCGTCGGCCAACCTGGTAGGTAGCACTTTTGCGTTTCAGCATAATGCCCTCGGCTATCATAGCGCGCGATTGCTCGCGGGTAGTTTCCAACTCTTCCCAAGTATCAAACTTAATGAGCGATGAAATGCGGAACACATCCGGGAACTCGGTTTGGCCTTGCAGCCTTTCCAATATCGCTCTCCGTTCCGACTGCGTTTTGTAACGGATATCCTCGCCCGCGTATTCCAGGCAATCGTAAACAATTGTTGCAACCGGGCTATCGGCTAATATTTTTTTACTCAGGTTTTTACGCCCAATGCGCGTTTGCAAAACACTAAACGACATGGGCAATCCATTTTGAAAACTCAGGATCTCGCCATCCAGTACGGTGCCATCCGGCAGGGCATTCAAAAAGGGGTGCAGTTCAGGGAATTTTTCGGTAGCCAGATCCTCACCCCGGCTCCAGATAAATATCTTGCCACCGCGTTTTATCATTTGCGCGCGGATGCCGTCCCACTTCCACTCGGCCTGCCAGTCAGCGGCATCACCTAGGGCATTGCCTACATCCTCTGCCGATTTACGCTTCTCGGATGTTTCCTGAATGGGGTAAGCTAAAAAGAAAGGATAGGGGCGGGAGATATTGTCAGCCGCGTTCTGTTCCTGTACCAGTTGGTCATAAGTATAATCCTCTGGCATCCAGCTACCCATAATCCGGTGGGTAAGGGCAGGGGCTTCTATCCCGGTAATATCTGCCAAAGCTTTTACCACCAGGTTGCTCGAAACACCAATGCGGAAACTACCTGTAAGCAGTTTGTTAAACACAAAGCGCTCCTGCCTGTCCAGCATCGCCCAGGAATCTGTCAGCCAAAGCTTGCGCTCTTCTTCGGTACGGGCAGCCTGTTGATTGATCTCGGCTATCCATTCTGTTAGCGTTTTGTTACTGCTGTTCTGACTTTCGGGCATCAGTAGCGACATTGTTTCGGCCAGATCGCCAACCACATGGTAACTTTCTTCAAATAGCCATTGCGGGATGTTTGAAGCCTCGATAGCCCAATTGCGAATGAGCGTTGAATTGATAGGCCTTTTTGGCCGCCTGCCTGTAAATAGGGCAAGCATATGCATTTTATCGGTATCTGGTACGTTCGTAAAATAATCCTTCAGTACCTTAACTTTTTCGTTGGTTTTGTTGGTCTCGTCTAACGAGAGGAAGAGCTGGGCAAATGCTTTCATAATTTGGCCCCCACCTCTCCTAAATCCTCGCTGGGGGAGAGTACTTTCTCTTCTTTTTTCTCCTCATTTTCAGTAATTGTCGCGTCCTCTTCTTCGCCGCCGTAAAGGGTATGTACCTCGCGGGCATTAAAGCCTATTTCATTTAAATATCTGGTGAACGATGCGGTGTAACCATGGGTAAGGTAAACGCATTCGCAGCCGGTGGCATCGATGGCGCTAACCAAGCCATTCCAATCGGCATGGTCCGACATGATAAAGCCCCTGTCGGCAGCGCGGCGGCGTTTGGCACCACGTATGGCCATCCATCCACTGCAATAACCAAAACTATACGGGCCAAACTTGCGCATCCATGGTGTGCCTACCGATGATGGCGGGGCGATGATGATGCCTTTGCGTACATCTTCCTTTGATGATTCGGCGGTGATGCGATGTGTAGGATTTAGTATCACACCATTTCGGCGCAGGGCTTCATTGGTGTTTTCGATAACGCCGTGGGTATATACATTGCCGATATTTAAGTCAAGATTTTGAAGGATGCGTTGTGCCTTTCCTAAAGAGTAGCCGACGATAACCGTAGCCACACCATTTTCGACATTGGTGCGCCACCAGTTATTTACATCCGTGAAAATTTCGGCTTGCGGTTTCCAGGAATATACGGGCATCCCAAAGGTACATTCCGATATAAAATGATGGCACTTAACCGGCTCGAATGGTGTAGATATCCCGTCGTCGTCCGTTTTGTAATCGCCCGAAACCACCCACATCACACCTTTATATTCTATCCTGATCTGGGCGGAACCAATTACATGGCCCGCCGGAAACATGGAGATGCTTACACCATTTTTTACTACAGTTTCGCCGTACTCAATGGTACGCAGGTTAATATCGCCAAGGCGATAAAGCATCACCTCGCGCGACAGGTGATGAGCAAGGTAATTCTTGTGCCCAAAGTAAGCATGGTCGGCATGGGCATGGGTTATTACGGCATCGTCTACAGGCTTCCAGGGGTCGATGTAAAATCGGCCCTGCTCACAGTAAATGCCGCGGTCGGTAAATTCAAGCAGTGGTTTAGCCATGGTTGTAGTAATAACCTATGGATTTAATTTAAGTTTTCTTTTAACCACAGAGGGTGTAAAGAAAAACAAAGGTTACGAAGCGCTGTAAGCCGGAAACAAAAAAGGGATACGATATTATCGCATCCCCTTAATTATAGTTTAAACCAATATTAATAAGTACCGGTTGCCTTTACAGTTGTTAGCTTACTACCTAAAGTAAGGTAATCTGTTAGTACCTGGCCTGCTTCTTTTTGCAGGAAGTCCATATCCTCGTTTTTGGGTTTTACCTGTCCTTTTTTAAGGGCCGGTAAGCCTAAGGCTACGCGGCGCAGATTGTTGCGTTCAAATGCTTTTTTCTCGTCGGCATCACGCTGCTCTTTTAGTTTCGCCTCGTTAAGGGTTACACTCGTTTCAGTTGCCTGCTTTTTAGAGTCAGCAATGTCTTCAAGCAAGTATTTGTAGCTTTGGCTTGCTGCCATACGGTCCTCGTGTAGTTTTTTAAGCTGAGGCAATACGGTTGTAAAGCTACCTACGGGTGTGTAATCGCTTTTGTCAATTACATCAAATGGCATTGCAGACGGCTCGGTATCTTCACCGTATTTATCTAAAGGAATTATAGACGGGAAATCAACATCGGGCAGTACACCTTTATGCTGGGTAGAGCTGCCGTTGATGCGGTAGAATTTTGCGATAGTTAAGTTTAACTGACCGAATTTATTTTGGCTGCCTGTAGCAACGGTTTTGGTTTTACCTGCAACAGCTAACAGTTTATCTTTTAAAGATGGCGTAATAACCTTGTCCAGATCGATAGCGTTTTGTACCGAACCTTTACCATAGGTTTGTGTGCCAAGTATTAAACCACGGCCATAATCTTGTATAGCGCCGGAGAATATCTCTGATGCAGATGCGCTAAAGCGGTCTACCAATACGGCTAACGGGCCTGAATAGGCAATAGCAGGGTCATCATCCTTATCAACTTCTACCTGGTTGCGCGAATCGCGAACCTGTACCACCGGGCCGGTTTTAATAAATAAACCTGTAAGTTCAACAGCTTCCATTAACGAACCACCACCGTTTTGGCGAAGATCTATTACTACTCCATCAACGTTTTGGCGTTTAAGAGTATCTAATATCAGCTTCACATCGCGGGTGGTGCTTTTATAATTAGGGTTACCTGCTTTATAATCGGCAAAATCAAGGTAAAATGCCGGGATAGAAATAACCCCTATTTTAACGGCTTTGCCATTTTGCATATAAGTGCGGATGTCTTTCCTTGCAGAGATATCTTTTAAGATGATCTTTTCGCGAACCAATTCAATTACTCGTGGCTTTGCAGTCGGCGCAGCGCCTTTTGCCAATAATTGTAACCTAACCGTTGTGCCTTTAGGGCCACGGATAAGCGCTATGGCGTTATCTATCCTCCATCCAACAACATCCTGGAATTCGCCGGTTTTGCCTTGTGCAACAGCAATAATGCGGTCGTCGGCATTTACCAGTTTGCTTTTGTCGGCAGGGCCGCCCGGTGTTACGTTCTTAATGGTCACGTATTCGTTTTCCATTAACAACGATGCACCAATACCTTCTAACGAGCGCGACATGTCAATATTAAAATTGGCCGCGTTTGATGGGTTAAAATAATTGGTGTGCGGGTCAATGGCTTCGGTAAACGAATCCATAAAGGCCTGGAATACGTCCTGGTTGGATAATTTATTTGATTGAGAAAGTATGTTGGTATAACGTTTCTTTAAAGTCTCTTTGTTAGCCGCGAGTTCTTTACCGGTAAGCTTAAGATTAAGCAGATCGTATTTTACGCGTTGTGCCCAAATATTGTGCAGATCGGTTTCTGATGCCGCCCAGGGTAATTTGTCGCGGTCGTAAGTGTAGGTTTCATTTTGGGTAAAATCAAATGTTTTGCCCAGTTGCGCTACCGAGAAATTAACATACTCGTTATAACGTTTCTGAAATACATTGAATATGTAAAATACGTTGGCCAGGTTACCGGCTTTAATATCATCATCAAACGTGGTTTTGAACTGGTCGAACTCTTTTATATCTGATGCTAAAAGATAGTTGTGGTTCTCATCAAGCTTTTTGATGTAACGGTCATAAATGATAGCTGATACCGAATCGTTCAACGGTACCTTTTTGTAGTTATAGTCGGAAACAAGTGTGTAAACGTATTTTAAAACAACGCTTTGCTGCTCATCGGGCTGCAGGTCATTAGGGCCTGCGTGTTTATAGTTTACTTTTGCGGGCGCGGCATTACACGCAAACGCGGTAGCTAATGCCAGCATTAAATATAATTTCTTGAACATATTTTTTACACTCTTTAAGTCGGTACCTGTGTGAAACATCAATACTTGTGCCTTTTTTAATTTGTACAATAAAAAAAGAGACAGCCTAAAGCCGTCCCGCTAATATACTGAATAACAATATTACAATAATGTTTGGGTTGTTTTATAATAGATGCCGCATTTTACCTAATTGTTACAAAAACAGGTTTTTATTTGGATTTACCTGTAACATCAACAGCTTCGGCGTAGCGCAGCTCCGATTTTGGTAACCAAACCTTGTTACTTTGCACAAATTTGATCTTGGTATCTATTAACTTAACGTCATCGGTACGGCCTGTAGTACGTGCAAGGTCGCGCGCTTCGGCAAGATCCTGTTGTGCCTGGGTAAGATCGCCAAGGTCGGCTTTGATAAGGGCCAGGCTAATTAAGTTACTAATAGTGTGTTGGTGGTCGTTTTGTTGTTTAGAGATCAGGATGCTTTGCAGGTAATACCACTTCGCTTCCGACAGGCGGTTTTCGCTAACGTAAATCTTCGCCAATTCGCTAAAGCGGTAACTGGCTAGAGAGTACTCGCGGAAACGCATATTATGCTGGGCTGCGCGCATTACAATGCGCTCGTTAATTTCCAGGCTAAACTGGCTGCGGGGCACTACGTTTTTTGCAAGATGTTTTGGGTTGTAGCGTGCCGGTTTATCAGAAAGGAAACGTTTTAAGGATAGATCTTTAACCTGCGATATTTGAGGGTATCGTACGTGTTTTTTAAAATCGCCGCGCCACCACTGGGCAGATGCCGATAGGTTTAAAGCGCAAAAGATTACTAAGATGATGTATCGCATTTAAATTATTAGAGGGGATATTAAGTTAATTATTTTAACTGGTATGCAAATATAAAAATTAGTTTTCTCATTTACAATACCTTAAAATAGGTATAAACAGCTTTGATTTACAGGTATATATAACACTCAACCTATACGGAAATAGCGAGGAAATATTGTTATCTAAGTAAAAAATCAACGAAGCTTTCCTCTACTCAAACACTTCAACCTCCCCGTCATGCAGGGCCCAAACCATGTAGGGGTGCGTGTCGGCATGGTAAATGTCACCGTTGTTGGTGATGCCGATGATGCCTGCGAAACCGTCGTAAGGTTTCATTTCATCCAGTGTTTTTTCAGTCGCGATGGATAGGGGCATGCCATCGGTTACACGGGTAACAATTTTTGAAGCTACAGCCGCGCTGGTAATATCCTCGCCTACGCCGGTGCAGGAAATACCCGCGAATGCATTTGCATAGTTGCCCGCGGTAGTTGCAGAATCGCTCACCCTGCCGGGAATTTCAAAACCTTTACCACCGGTAGAGGTTGCTGCCGCGATGTCGCCATAAATATCAAGCGCCACACAACCAACTGTACCCAGGCGGATAGAGTCGCTCAGTTTCTTCTCATATTCTTTACGGCGCTGGGGTATTTCGGGGTTGTAGTAGGTAAAGCCATTTTCGGTCGCGAAGTTGTTTGCTCCCATGCCGCTCAGTACTCGGTCGTCATACTCCATCAGCTTTTCGGCAATGCAAATGGGGTTTTTAATATCCTCTATATTGATAACACCGCTAAACTTTTGGGTTTTGCCGTCCATCAGCGAAGCGCTTAACCTTATCTTACCGTCACTCTGGATTTGCGAGCCGGTGCCGGCGTTAAACAGGTCGCAGTCCTCTAACAGGCGCACGGCGTACACCACAGTTTGAGCCGCGGTGTGGCTCTCCAGGTATTTGTGGCCAAGGGTAACAATTTCGCGCAGGGCATCCTGCTTGGTTTTTTTTACCTCCTGGTTTGTTTCCGATTCGCTAAAGAACCCGCCGTGTATGATCAGTTTCATTGTAATAGATCGTTTTTGCTTTCGCCATCCTGAACGCCAATATAAACGTCCTCTTCAACCTTAACCGCTTTCTTGATGATCATGCGGTGCTGCTGCAAGTCATACTTGTCAAATATCGACATTACGTGCACCTTTAAATTCTCGATTGAAACGGGGGCGCCTATTTCTACATCATAAACGTTAGTTTCTACAATATTCTTGCCATCAACCAGCATTATTAGCCCTGATCCTATAGCTTCCATCATATAGCCTTCAGTTATCAGCAGCCCGGCATCTTCGCCAAGGCCAATACCTAATATCCCAGGGTTGGTGGCAACAGCATATAGTAAACGGCCAATGCGGCCGCGTTGTACAAAGTGAGTATCAACAATTACCGAATCTATAAAACCCAGTCCGGCGGTTATTTGTACCTCGCCTTTTATAAGGGCCTCGTTGCTTTGCCCTCGGTAGATCATGTGTGTAGATGCTGCCGCAGCCCCTGCAGATGTGCCCGCTATTACAAAGTTCTCGTTTTGGTAACGTTGTTTCAGGATCTGCAAAAATTGCGTGCCGCCGAATATAGCGGTTAAACGCAGCTGGTCGCCGCCGCTAAACATTACCACGTCGGCTTTGCTGATGCGCTCTAAAAAATCGGGGTTTGAAGCGTCCTCGCGGCTTTTAATATGTAAAACATTAACGTGGGTTACGTTTAACTGGTTAAAAGCTTTAATGTACTCGTTACCAACCAGGTCGGGTATTTGCGATGCGGTAGTAATTACCTCAACAGAAGAACCCTCGTGCCTGGCCGACTCATTTATGATGCGCCTTAAAATGCCTTTTTCAAAAAACTTGATATAGTTAGGTTGCATAATATGTTCAAGCACGCTAACATTACTGCCCATATCCACAGCACCACCAATAATTACTAATTTTCCTTTAGGGGCATCCATAATCTTTATATCAATTTATACAAATTAAAATAAAATTGATTAAAAACTAATGGTTTAATTAATAAAACTGCATTTTTTGCCCGAAACATTTTATTAGATTGATAAGTTATTTAGATTTAAAAAGAAATTCCCTACCCATTTTTGGAGCATATATGAAGATTGAAAATATACAGGTATTGCGTGGCCCTAACATCTGGAGCATTAGCCGCAAAAAATTGATACAAATGCGGTTAAACCTGCAGGAGATGGAAGAGCGCCCATCAAACACTGTTGATGGTTTTTACGAGCGTATGAAAGCGCTTATGCCAAGCCTGTACAGCCACCGCTGTTCGCCTGGTGTGCCGGGTGGCTTTTTTGAACGCGTTATTGCAGGTACCTGGATGGGGCATGTAATAGAGCATATTGCTTTAGAGATACAAACCCTTGCAGGGATGGAAACCGGCTTTGGCCGCACCCGCGAAACCAAAACCCCCGGCACTTACAATGTGGTATTTGCCTATGTGGAAGAAAAAGTGGGCGTTTTTGCTGCCGAAGCAGCTGTTAACATTGTGCAGGCTTTAATAGACGGAACCGAATACGACCTGGAAAAAGATATCCAAACCATGCGCGAAATTAGGGAGAATACGCGTCTTGGGCCAAGCACCGGCTCTATTGTAGAAGAAGCTATTTCCCGTAAAATACCCTGGATAAGGTTAAACAACCAATCGTTAGTACAACTGGGTTACGGCAAAAACCAGGTACGTTTCCGCGCTACCATGACGGAGAAGACCAGCAGCATAGCGGTTGATATTGCCAGTAATAAAGATGAAACCAAGCGCCTTTTACAGGAACAGGCCATCCCGGTTGCAAAGGGAATGACCATCAGTAAAACCGAACAGGTAATAGAAGCTATTGACCGTATTGGTTTCCCGCTGGTGTTTAAACCGTTAGATGGTAACCACGGCCGTGGCATCAGCATTAATATTAATACTACCGAAGATGCTATTGCCGCGTATGAATTTGCCGCTAAGATTTCGCGTCGTGTTATCGTAGAGCGTTACATTACCGGGTACGATTTTAGGGTACTGGTGATTGATAACAAAATGGTAGCCGCCGCCCTGCGCGACCCTGCCCATGTTATTGGCGATGGGGAAATGAACATTCAGCAACTGATTGACGAAGCAAACACCGACCCGCGCCGTGGTTACGGGCACGAGAATGTGCTTACCCTGATAGATGTTGACCGCGATACTTTAGACCTGCTTGACAAGAAAGGCTATACTTTAGAAACCGTGCCGGAGAAGGGCGAGAAGGTTTTTGTAAAATCGACCGCTAACCTTAGCACCGGTGGTACGTCTGTTGATGTTACCGACCACGTGCATCCGCAAAATATTTTCATTTGCGAACGTATCTCCAAGATCATTGGCCTGGATATTTGCGGTATTGATATTATGGCGCAAAACCTTACCGAGCCGCTAACTGAAAATGGCGGGGTAGTATTGGAAGTGAATGCCGCGCCGGGCTTTAGAATGCACATTGCACCAAGCGAAGGTTTGGCGCGCAACGTAGCAGGGCATGTAATAGATATGCTTTACCCGCCGGGTAAATCGGCACGGATACCAATTATTGCCATTACAGGTACTAACGGTAAAACCACCACCACGCGTTTAATAGCACACATTGTAAAAAATAACGGGCACCGCGTAGGCTTTACTACAAGTGATGGTATTTATGTACAAAACACCATGATGCTAAAGGGCGATACCACCGGCCCGGTAAGCAGCGAGTTTATATTAAAAGACCCAACGGTTGATTTTGCCGTATTGGAAACCGCGCGTGGGGGCATCCTGCGCTCGGGTCTTGGTTTTAGCTCTTGCGATATTGGTGTGATAACCAATATACAGGAAGATCACCTTGGCCTGTCGGATATCCACAATCTTGATGACCTTACCCGTGTAAAAAGCGTAGTAATTAATTCTGTTAAAAAAGGCGGCTGGGCTGTGTTGAACGCCGATAACAAATACTGTGTGCAGGTAGGCAAAAACGCCGATTGTAACGTAGCCTATTTTAGCCGCGACGAAAATAACCCGGTAATTGTATCGCACTGTAAAAAAGGCGGTATTGCCTGTGTATGCGAGAATGGCTTTATCACCATTATAAAAGGTGATTGGAAACTGCGTGTACAGCGTACTATTCTTATCCCGCTTACTTTTGGCGGCACGGTGCCATTTATGATAGATAACGTAATGGCGGCTACACTGGCAACCTACTTACACGGTTTTAAAACCGAGGACATCAAGATGTCGTTGGAAACCTTTATCCCATCGGCAGCGCAAACACCTGGGCGTATGAACATCTTTGAGTTTAAAGATTTCCGTTTCATGATAGATTTTGCGCACAACCCCGATGGCTTTAACGGTATCAAAACGTTCTTAAGCCATGTGGATTCGCCATTGAAGATCGGGATTATTGCCGGTACCGGCGACAGGCGCGATGAGGATATTAAGGAGATAGGGAAGATAGCGGCAGAAATGTTCGATTATATCATTCTCCGCCAGGAAAAGCACCTGCGCGGCCGTACCGAAGAGAATATTCTTGATCTGTTAAAGCAAGGTATAGCCGAAGGTGGCAATACGCCATACGAGATAGTGCCTAAAGAGATTGATGCCATAAAGCATGCCATGAGCCTGGCTAAACCGGGCGCATTCATCACCGCGTTAAGCGATGTGATAAGCAACGCTATAGAAACGGTACAAAATTACCAGGAGCAGGAACGGAACGGTTTGTTTAACGTGTAAGAAGCCTCTCCCTGCCCTCTCCAAAAGAGAGGGTTTTAAAAGCCCGTCTGACTTTCAGGCGGGCTTTTAAATTGATAAAAATGTTAATATTCGAGGTGCGATAAGAAATGAACATATTGGGGAGTACTTACATATTCATCATATCATGATCCATCTTGCGTTTGCTGCCCCCCATTTTCATGAGGCTGGGCGTAATGCGTAAATAGATCTGCAGGGCAACCGGCGCAGTGCCGTAAAGCGGCCTCAGCGGCTTTGGGGATGAGTTTAGCGTGCCTTGCACGCCAACAGTTAGGTTGGTGTTTTTTAAAGTTGAAACGATGCGGTTAGTGCCCAATGTAATAGCATTAATACCAAAATTCGGGTCGCCGGGATAAAGGGTTTCCAGATCCAGTTCGCCGGCATCTTTCTGCACATATTCGTACCTGCCATAAATTGCGGTTTTGTTTAGTTGCAGGCTATTCTCTAACAATACAGCAGGTTGTGTACGGCCATGGTGCCGGTTTTGTCCATAAACCAATGTAGTAGCTACATAACTGTTATCGCCAAGCATTTTAGTATGAATGGCCGATGCCGTAAAGCGGTTAACATCATCTGTTGGCTCTGCTTCTTCGGGGCTTTTTAGCCAGCCGTTTGATACCTGTAAAGCCCATTCTTTTGATGGGTTAACAGATAGGCGCACCGAGTATGAATCGAACTTAGGCTTATCAAAATTGTAACGATGCTCATCGGGCTCGCGGCCGGTAAATACCGATCCTTCCAATTTTACATTCTTATATCTAAAACCTAAAGTTGCCGTACCAAAAGTAATGTGTGTGGCATCAGCATAGTGGTGGCTTAAAGGCGCATCCGGGTTATTCATGGCCGATACCCTATGCATAAACGCTGGTGGCCCAAGCGCAGGCTCGCCCGGCATCCCAACAGAAAGCGAGACATCGGTATTTTTAGCTACACGTTGCGTATAAGCCACGCTCAATTCTGAAAACAGATCATGCGGGTGCTGGCGATCTACCAGCTTTTTGCCTTGGTACGATTCACCGGTTTGATACAACAGCGGGTAACCACCGTTGCCAACCGTAAATGCATCCAGCGAAAACATCGTGCTAACGGCAAATAAACCGTTGCTGCCAACCTTGCGCTGCGCCATATACATAAACCAGTTGGGCACATCAAACTTACTGTCGCCCCGGCTGCCTTTGTTAAACAGGTCCTGCTTGTTATATCGCGCAAAAAAGCTGCCATGTACCATCTGCATCCAATTTTTACCGTGCACCATATACATGTACATCGGCGTTTCATCTGGCAGCCATGAGGTACCCGAGCCATCCCGGTTCATGGGCAAATCGCGCGACAAACGGCTTGTCATACTCATGTTGTTCTTTGTCGAATCCTTCTGCATATCTGCCATCATTTTGGCATGATCGTGCTTCATTGGTTTTTTGGCAGTACCTTTTTGCATGTGCTGCATATGGTCCATCTGCTGCGCCCGGGCGCTTATGGCCAATACCAGCAAAACCAATACTGTGATATATCTTTTCATTGGTGAAAAATCTAAAGATTAAAAAAATTGTACTCGAACCGCAGCAGGTACATATTGGTGCTGTTGCGCTGCATATTGTTGTACAATGGGGTTCGGTACGAGAGATCGAGACGGCAAACGCTGTTAAATATCAGCTGCGCGGCAGGTGCAATATCCAGGTAGCTTTGGTTATAACCCGGGTTATTTTTGCCAAGCAGTTCTACATACAAGTTAAGGTTTACCTGGTCGTAGCTTTTATAATGCTTTGGCAGTACCAAATAACCTGCAGAAAACGTATAGGCTAATGCTTCTTTAGCGCCTGTAATAGCACCAAAGTTGTTATCGCTATTTAACCCACGCAGGTAACTCGCCGAGCCGGATACGGCCAGCTTATGCAGCAGTTGCGTAAAAACTAAGCCACTTTGTATGCCGGAATTGTCGCCCTCTAAGGCAATTTCCTGCATCATGTATGGGTTACGGCTAACAGCCGCTTTCCCAAATACCGCCCCGCGAAAATGCGTTTGTACTGCATCAACCGAAAGAAAGCGGTACTTAGCATAAAAGCTCCCTCCTTCAAACCGTTGGTTGCCCTGGTAAAAATTAGATGCATAAGCCGCGCCATGCACCATTATTTTGCCGGTAGCGCCATACATGGCCTCTAAAGTGGTGCGGTTTTTAAATACAGATGCCTGGGTAAACCCCTGATTTTCTATCCTTATACCTAATGAATGGGCGGCCATATTGCTTGCCGGCTCGGTATTTACATATAGCTCCTGCGCGTGCGCAAAGCATGCCAATGCCATAAGGCAAATAGCCAATAAACTAACCTTCATAAAATCGCTTTAAAAGGTGCTTAAATTGCTAAATGATAGGTGCGGCCGGTAGCGGTTGTTGCCTCCTCGGGGTTTTTACCCAAATGCTTTTTGGTAACCGATGATGGTGCAAAGCCTTTATCTACAATAGTAACGGTAACCGGGCCGGTTAAAGCCTTATCGGCGTTAAGCAGCTTGTAGGTGTTATCGCCATAGGTAAAGGCATTGTCCGCAATTTTGGCATTATCAAAATTGAAGGTGGTTTTCAAATAGCTAACCGAAAAGCCGGAATCTTTAACCTTTTTGCTGATCTGGGCAAAATCTACAGGCACATCATTTTTAAATGTAATTACGTAGATGTTACGCATCAGGTCGGGTTTTATTTCGCTAATGAACGGGAGGGCTTTTAGTGATTTTTCGGTAGTGCGTGCGCAAAGCGAACAGGTAAGCCCGCTAACTTGTAGTTCGGCTTTGGTGAATTGTGCTTTTGCAACAGTTACAGTTGCTATAAGTAGGATGAAATATACTTTAAGGGTTTTCATGTTTTTAAAAATTGAATTTGAGTTGATACGTTAAATCTCTTTTAAGGCAGATTTAAAATCAAATTTTCAAAGTTCTATTTTTAATAAACGTGGGGATGTTCTGCTTAGGTGCGTCGGGCGGGCCGCGATCAAATAAAACATCAAGTAATAGTTGGTGTACCGGTAAAATAAAGTCTGCAAATGACGACCTGGGCACATCAACAGGAGTTGTTTTTGGTATAAATGAATTTGGCTGGTTTTCGTGACTATCCTTAACTTTAACATCAAGCTTGGTATCCTTACAGCATTTCATTTTGCTTTTGGCCATTGGCTTAATGCAGCTTTTGGCCGGGGCATTTATTTTAATATCGGCAACATGGTTTCCGCAATAATGTAAGTTCAGGGCAAAGCCGGTTGACGTAATTATATACATCATTACCAAAAACAATATGCCTGTTTTTTTCACCATCAATACAAAAATACACTATTAACTTGCTGATTACAAACTTATACAAGAAATATTTATGGCATAAATTTGTAAAATTAAATATAATGCTTTTCTTTGTTTAGATTTAATCTAAATAAAAACAATGAAAAAACTTATATTCCTTTTATCACTTTGCATATGCGCAGTAAGCGTATCTGCACAATCTAAATTTGAGCAGGATAGGGCCGCAATAAAAGCTTTAGCCGGTTATTACAAGGTTACCTTTAATTATACTGAAACCTTTGCTCCTGATACCGCTTACAAATTTCACCCGCGGTATAATTCATGGGGTTACGAGTGGGCGCTCGTTGTAGAAGATAGTCCTAAAAAGATCGCCATTCAGCACCTTTTAGTTGTTGGCGACAGCACTGTTATTAAACACTGGCGCGAGGATTGGGTTTACGAGCAACCAACTATACTGGCTTACGAAAAAGATAACACCTGGAAAAAAGTTACTTTGAAACCAGCCGATGTTAAAGGGCGCTGGGTACAAAAAGTTTACCAGGTTGATGACAGCCCCCGTTACGAAAGCATTGGTACCTGGGTACATGTTGATGGCCGCCATGAATGGCAAAGCAAAACAGATTCGCCGCTGCCACGCCGCGAGTTTACCAAACGCAGCGACTACAATGTGCTTAACCGCGGAAACCGTATTTATTTAACTGCTAATGGTTGGATGTACGAGCAGGACAATAATAAAGTAGTGCGCGATGCAAACGGCGACAAAACCATTGCCCAGGAAAAAGGCTACGAGGAATTCACCAAGGTTGATGAAGCTAAGTTTGCTTACGCCAAAAAATGGTGGGCAGGTCAGCATAGTTACTGGGCAGATGCCCGTGCTGCGTGGGATGCCGTTTTCGCTAAAAATGCCACTATTAAATTAACCGGCAAAAAAGATGGCAAACTACTTTACGAGCAGCTATTTGCCCTGGCAGAAAAATCTGAAAAAGAAAAGTGGAGCTCTGATAAAAATAAAGAAGAAACAATAAAGGTTATTAACAACTACGTTAACGCCTCTTAATATTTTCATCTGCCAATGAAACGCCAAAGGCCCTGCAATTGCGGGGCCTTTGGCGTTTATGTACAATTTTCCGCGTCTTACTTTACTGCTTTCAGTGTGGCCGTTACCTTGCCGCACTCTAACATATCATCGCCGTAATAAGGGTTACGGATATCTTCAGATTCGCTTAACCATGCCGCTTTTTTCATAGGGCAATATTGCTGATAAACCGTGGTGCTGTTAAGTTTTAAACCTGATAACAGGCTATACATATTTTTTGATAAGCTTTGGAAATGCTCACGCTGATGTTCTATCACCGTTGTTTGGCTAATGTGGCGGCTATCGAATTTTAATTTATCCATATAGGTAGCCAATACCTTTTTCTGCGCTGACTGCAAGCCGTTTACAGGTGCAGAAAGTGCTGCAACCAACTCTGCCGAGCGGCTTTTTGCCAGCGTGGCGTTACTTGCCACCAATGCATTTTTAACATCAATGTATGACGCGGTCACTTTATCAATAGCCGTGTTTTGTGCTTTTGTTATCACGACGGAGAGAACAAGGATGAGGCTTAAAAAGATCTTTTTCATGATTTATAAACGATAATTTATAACATTTAATATATGCCCAGTTATACCTGCACACTTGGGTGCCGGTTAAATAATATGCCAAACAAGATAGCAAATAAGGCGTAAATGGCTGTCAGTATCCAAATGGCAACAGGCATATTAGCATCTGCCGATATAGCTTTTACCAGTGCTATTGCGCCGATAAAAAAATGAGCGAAATTACCTATAGCAATTGGCCTGTTGTATATGCCACCTATAATAACCCCTTTCGCCATCCAGTTGATCATTGCGAAGCCAAAATAAAGGCCTCCCATTATCTGAATTATGAGTGCAATGTATTTGTTGGGGCCAATGCCAATATATGTATTTATTTCTTGCGGAAAAAACATAAGGCCTGTACCGGCTAATGCCAGGAACAGCGCGCTTAAGCTCATAACTAATTTAGTATTCATTGTAATGGATAAGATAGGTTTAAAACGGGGATAGATATTAAGAATATTCTTTGATGATCTTTTTACAACCAGTTTCAATCAGTTTAAAAACCGGGGCAAATTGGGTGTCGTCATAATAAGGGTCGGGTACTGTACTATCGCCTAAAAGCAGTTTTACTTTTTTGCGGTCTGCTTCGTTACGTGCAAGTGTGAGCACATTACTTAGGTTACTTTTATCCATCACCAGTATCAGGTCGAAGTCGTCAAAATCGCGGGTGCGGAATAACCGGCAAACCTGTTTGCTGATGTCTATACCTTCATCTGAAGCCGCTTTAATGGAGCGCCTGTCGGGAGCGCGGCCAATATGCCAGTCGCCTGTACCTGCCGAGTCTACCTGCCAGCTTAGCCCGGCTTCATTTGCAAGGTGCTGCATAATACCCTCCGCCAGCGGCGAACGGCATATATTACCCAGGCAAACCATTAGGGTCTTCATGCTATTAAGCTTAAAGGTGAAAGCAGAAAGCTTAAAGCAGCTTTCCGCTTTGGTTTTTTAGCTTTCGGCTCTCTATGCACCAAATATCTGGTTCAACAAACCCGCTAACCTAACACCACCTTTAACCAATTGGTTATTTAGTATGCCGATGTAATCGAAGTTGTATTTGTAAACGTTTACCTTATCACCATCTTTTACGCCGGCGTAAATTTTGGTAGCTATCTGGCTCGACTCGAACAACCACTGACTCATCGGCGCTTTTTGCCATTCTCTAATTTGAGCAGCAGTTGGGTGGTTTATCCAGCTTACGTATTCGGTATAGCTTAATTGCTGAAAATCTATCAGCTGGCTATCCCAAATTGAGTGCAGGTTAGTTTGGTTGTTAAACCACGTTAGTTTAATATCGTTACCGCCTTTATCAGCCGTGTGGGCCGTATGCATCGGTTGGTGAACATCCTCAACAATGTGTATCAGCATACGCAGGGCAAGCAATTTATTTGCTTTAGGCAGGTTCTTCTTTTTCAGCTCGCCAATTAAAAAGTTCATTTTAGTGTAGGCGTCAGTGGCAGTATCCTGTTTTAAAAAGACCTGCATTTCGGGGTAGCTGTACTCTTTATCAAAATCGATATAATGCCATTCCGAAAGGTATTTGTATTGCGGGTCCGATTTTATAAAATCGGCCCAGTTGCTGGTCATGGCTATTGATTCGGTGCCGAGAATAGCTTTAATAGCGGCGCGGGCTTTAGCGTTTAAGTAGCTATCTGCAATTTGGCCGCTAATGCGGTGGCCATAGGTTCCCCAGGCCATGCTTTGTACAGGCAGGTAAATAATGGCTATGCCTAAAATAATTTTTTTGAAAATGCTGGTTTTCATCTCTTTATAATGGTTTTGGTGTACAGGTGTTTCTTTTTACTAAACGGGTATTAATGGCTATTACGCTTGATGTGGGGTTAAACTGAACAAGCGAATCGGTCTTCTTAACTATCTTAAACCTTTCTTCATAAATCCCCGAACGGAAGCAACCTGTTGGGTCTTTATAGCTATAATCGGCGTTGCAGAATAAACCGCGCACGTGCAGGGTATCGTTACGCTGGTCATAAACACCCTTGGCATACTCTGTCCACTGGCCGCTTTTAGTGCAGCTATCGGCACCGGCGTTTGCTTTGCTAATAGTTTTGATGCTCACAAAAAACGAATCGCAGTTAAACTTAAGATTATATAAAGAATAACTTACCAATTGCTTCTGCATTGTTACACTGTCCTGCTGCCACTCGCCCTGCAGATAGCTCTCGCCGGGTGTTTGCACATCAGGGTTAAACTTGCATGATAAATAGCTTAAAGCGCAAAGCAGAAAGCCAAAAGCAATTACCAAAGATCTTTTCATGGGATGAATGTAAATAAAAAAGCCCCTCTCTTGCAGAGAGGGGTTTAGTATGTGGCTCTTATTTCAAGCTTCCTATCATATCTTCAGGGCGTACCCATTCGTCGAATTGCTCGTTGGTTAGGTAACCCAGGCCAACTGCAGCTTCGCGAAGCGACTTATTTTCTTTTAGTGCTGTTTTTGCAATTTTGGCCGCGTTCTCGTAACCAATGTGCGGGTTAAGCGCGGTAACCAGCATCAGCGAGTTTTCGAGGTGCTTTTTGATACCGTCGTAGTTTGGTTCGATGCCAACCGCGCAATGGTCGTTAAACGATACGCAGGCATCGCCAATTAACCTTGCCGATTGCAGGAAGTTGGCTGCCATAACCGGCTTAAATACGTTCAGTTCGTAATGTCCGTTAGACCCACCAATGCTGATGGCTACATCATTACCCATTACCTGTGCGGCAACCATGGTAACCGCCTCGTTTTGAGTTGGGTTAACTTTACCCGGCATAATAGATGAACCTGGCTCATTATCAGGGATGTGGATCTCACCGATACCCGAACGCGGGCCTGATGCCAGCATACGGATGTCGTTAGCTATTTTCATTAACGATACGGCTATTTGCTTTAACGCACCATGGCTTTCTACAATGGCATCATGTGCTGCCAAAGCTTCAAATTTATTTTCGGCAGTAATGAATGGCAGGTTTGTGAATTTGGCAATATACTCGGCAACCTTAACATCGTAACCTTTTGGTGTGTTAATACCCGTGCCTACTGCGGTACCGCCAAGGGCAAGTTCGCTCAGGTGATCGAAAGTATTGCGCAATGCTTTTAAACCATGGTTTAATTGCGATACATAGCCGGAAAACTCCTGGCCCAAAGTAAGCGGCGTAGCATCCATTAAGTGGGTGCGGCCTATTTTTACAACGCTTTTAAAAGCCTCGCTCTTTGCCTGCAGGGTATCGCGCAGCTTCTCGATGCCCGGGATGGTTACATCTATTAAAATTTTGTATGCCGCAATGTGCATAGCCGTTGGGTAAGTATCGTTTGACGATTGCGATTTATTTACATCATCGTTAGGATGAATAAAAGTTTTGCCTTCGCCTAATATGTTACCCTGCAAAACGTGCGAGCGGTTAGCAACTACCTCGTTCACATTCATATTTGACTGCGTGCCCGAGCCCGTTTGCCAGATAACCAGCGGAAACTCGCCCGCCAGCTTACCTTCCAGTATCTCATCACACACCTGTGCTATCAGGTCGCGCTTATCGGCCGGTAAAACGCCCAGATCGGTGTTGGTATAAGCTGCGGCCTTTTTAAGGTAGGCAAAGGCCTCTATAATTTCCTTTGGCATGCTTGCCTCGGGGCCAATTTTAAAGTTGTTGCGTGAACGCTCGGTTTGCGCGCCCCAATATTTGTCGGCCGGTACCTGTACCGCGCCCATGGTATCATGTTCGGTTCTGAAACTCATATGGATAGTATGTTTTTTCAGCGGCAAATTTAGGGTTTTATGTGGGTTTAAAGTAAAGGTTTGAGGCTTTTTGTTTGTGATGGGGTTACCTGTATAATAAATTTCTTCGAACCCTTATAATTCAACTGTGATACCTATGCCAATGCTGGCTAAATGGATAAGCGTACACTCCCATTCGCTCAAAGGGGCAATCATATTATCCTGCTTAATGGAACAGTATTTGTACCCTCACCATAAACTTACTATTGTGAAAAGCAAAACCATCAAAAAAACAGCACGGATAATATTAGGCGCCAACCTTATATTTGCAGGTATAAGCCATTTAACATTTGCCCGCAAGGCATTCAGGGCGCAGGTGCCGGGTTGGGTGCCGCTAAAAACAGATGATACGGTTCTGCTTTCGGGCGTTGCCGAGATAGCGCTTGGCAGCGCGTTGGTTTTTACACCAAAAAAATACGAAAAAGCCGTTGGTAAAGTTGCAGCAGCATTTTTTACAGCTGTTTTTCCGGGTAATATTTCGCAGTATACCAATCACCGTAGCGCCTTTGGTTTGGATACGGATGGCAAACGTTTAGCTCGACTGTTCTTCCAGCCGGTTTTAGTTTATTGGGCGTTAAAAAGCACACGCAATCTCAAGAAATAAGAGAGGAAATGTTCACGTTCACGTTTGCACAACCAGCCCGATTTTCACAATCAATTCATTATCAGCGATTCCAACTCTAAAGTACTGACAGCGTTTTGCCACCATATATGCCATTTATTATTATAAATACTTAAATCGTCACCATAAATACTTAAATCCTCACCATAGATAGCGCCGGTGCTTGCCCGACCTTTGTGTCAACATTTAAAAATGAAACAAAATGACAGCACAAACGGAAACAAACGGCCTTGTAAAGGCGCTAACACCACAAGAGCGTAAAGCCATTGAGCTATTTTATGGCGCATGGAAAGCCAAACAGCCGGAATTGCTTGATATGGTTTGCGCACCCGACTGGAAAGATATACCGCTGGGGCCCGGCCAGGTTGATGGCCCGCAAGGGTTAAAAGACATTATTACCTACTTTACATCTGTACTGACCGATGTAGAGATAGTGATCCACGAGATATTTGGTACGCATGAGCGCGCAGGGGTAAGGGCATCAATTGTATTTACCCATAGCAATGAAATACTGGGCATTCCCCCAACCCATAAAAAAGTAAGCATCGCCCTGCACGAATTCCACTACCTAAAAAACGCCAAACTAACGCATACCTGGCACCTCGAAGATTGGTTTAGCCTGCTCATGCAAAGCGGAGCATGGCCGGCTAAAAAATAAATTTCACCTTAAATCAAAAAGCCTCTCCGGTTGATAGGAGAGGCTTTAATATATCGGGCTTGGTAATTATATCATTCAATAATATCCAATGCTTCCGGCTTTTCGGTAACCTTTTTCCAGATGGTGTAGCCGCCGTACATAAATATGCATGCTATAAGCATATATACCCAAACCGGGATATTGCGCCCGGCGATAATAATGTAAGTGTAGGGAATGCAAAAGAAAATACCGGCCATTAGCAGCAATAATGTTACGGGCTTTTTCCTGCGGATATTCCGTACTAAAATACCCAGCGTGGTAAAAAGCGACGCCTTGCTAACCAGGTACAGGCAGCCCAGCAATAAGGGGTCAACGTCGTGCTTATCGCCAAGTTCAATAACCCAGTCTTTTAGTTGTGTTAGGTATTCCGTCATTAATTGCAAGGTATGAATTACTTAACGGTAAATTACAAAGTTTAGCACATTGTTATTGGGGCAGGTTTTGCTTTCTCCTTGCTGTAAGATACTTACGTAGCGGCATATCGTAAAAAATCATTACCAGGTAAGCAAAGGCCACCATCACTATCATCCCCGCAATAATAATTAGCGTAAGCTGAGTAGTGGAAGGTTTGTTTGCCATATAATAATTGCCGTAGGCCCATATCACCGCGTAATGCGTCATATAAAGCGGGTAAGATATATTGCCCGAAAACTGGCAAAACTTTTTTAGCCCCGGCCTTAATACCGCCCCGGCACCAAGGGCAACCAGAAGCGGAAAATAGAATAGCACTACCAAAGGTTCGGTAAGCCAAACCCATTTGTTAAAGGGCATTACAAATACAAGCAGTAATAAAACGCTTAGCCCAATAAAGCCTAGTTTATTTTTGATGATCCATTTACTGCGGTAAACCAGCAGGCCTGCTAAAAAGGAATAACTGATACGTGCGCTGCCATCCCAAAAGGTACCGCCGCTCCATCCGCCTATGACATTGCCGGATCTGTAGGCGATAAAGCAAATACCAAAAGCCGCAAGCCCGGTAAGCACAAGCAAAAGTTTTGGCTTTACCCGCCAAAGAATAAACGCGTAAAAAATATTGGCCACATATTCCCAAAACAGCGACCAGGCCGGCGCGTTAAAACTAAACAGGTTAAACGCCCGCTCGGTCATTACAGGATATGGGATAAGCAATACAGAACTTAAAAATATCAAAGCTATTTTGCCTGCGCTGTAGCCGTGGGGGAACACCACAAACGGATCAAACAAAAAGGCCAGCAAGCCCAGCACCGACCCTAACACCACCAGCGGGTGCAGGCGAATAATACGCGATTTGAAGAACTCGATAACTCCCATTTTACCAATGCGGTCATCATAAGCGTAGCCGATTACAAAGCCCGACAGGCAAAAGAAGAAATCGACCGCGAGGAAGCCGTGGGCGATAAAGTTTTTTTCGGGCGGATAAACCATCTCCATAAAATGGAAACAAACAACAGATAAGGCGGCAACACCACGCAAGCCATCCAGTATATCAAAATGTTGTTTGGTTTTTAATATTTCGGGCTTAGTTGTCTCCATGTATTTCATGCTAATAAAGCAGCTAAATGCGAGTGTACACAAAATAAGCTAATTTTGCAGGATGAATTTACAGGCATCAAAAATACTAACCCGGTCTAATTTACTGAATGGCCTGTTGATAGCTTTTTTCCTGCTTGTACTTTTTGTGCCATCTGTAAAGGGCTTATTTATCCGTGGGTTAATGAAGGTTGGCTTTTTTCAGCCTGATATTACACAAACTATTAATGAAGGTGCACCTGTTATGCTACCTCCTGTTACATTTGAAAGTGCAGATGGCAGCCTGATTAATTTGCAGGAGCAAAAGGGCAAGGTGGTTTTTATAAACTTTTGGGCTACCTGGTGCCCGCCCTGCGTAGCCGAAATGCCATCTATTAACGAGCTTTATGCCAAGCTAAAAACTAACAAAAACGTGATTTTTATAATGGCAGATGCCGATGGCGATTTCAACAAATCGGCGCTGTTTATGCTTAAGCATAATTACCCTATGCCGCTTTACCGGGTTAACGGCAACTTCCCCGAAAGTTTATTTAAGGGCACACTTCCCACTACCGTAATTTTTAACAAAGAGGGTAAAATGGTTTTCCGCCACGAAGGCAGCGCCGATTATGGCGGCAGCAAAGTTTCTGATTATTTACAGCAGCTGGCTAAGTAATTAGAATGCCTCGTTCAAACCCAGGAAGAAACCGCGAGCGCCATAATTTCCCCAGGCATAATCTAAACAAAGGTTGGTACGGGTGGCCTTGTTGAACAACACGCGCAAACCGGCACCGTATCCGGCCTGCCACCTTTCAAATAGTTTGGTTCCCAGCTCATCATTCGCGGTTTGTACGTTTACAAAAGCCACGCCGCTTAAGAACTTGTTATTGGTAATAGGGAAGCGATATTCCATTTCAGAATAGTCGTACTGGGTGCCTTTAAAGTAACCGGTGGTATAACCACGGCCGCTACGGAAAGAGCCGTCTTTAGCAGTTCCGGGCAGATCCAGGTAGGGCAAAGCCCCGCTGATGAGGTATGAGCCCCAATTCCAGAAAGCTATAACATGCTCAGGGTGGCTTTCAGACAAGCTGAAGTATTTCCTGAAATCGGCAGTAAACTGCACGGCATTTTTAGAACTCCCCATCCACGATTGGTTTACCCTGAAACCGGCATCAACATAAATACCTTTATAAGCACGGTTCTGGTTATCGCGGGTGGTATATTGTACGTTAAACAGCAGACCGCTGGATGTGTAATGGTCGTTATTGAAGCCATAACGCTCGTTGTAGATAGAATATGGGGTAGGTACCTCAGGGGTACTAACATCGGTTATTTTGCGTCGAAGGTCAAACGATACCCCAGCACCTAAAAACAGGTTCTTTTGTATCTCTTTATAGGCCTTTTCGCGGAAGCTGTAGAACTGCGAATGAATAGCATAACCTTTACGGTTAGGGTTTGTCAATATGGCATCGTTTACATTATCGGTAGCGCCGTTGCCTATACCAAGGCCAAAATCGGGCGTAACGGTTTTGGCGGCTACCAAGCTACCCTGAAAATTCCAGCGGTTACCGGGTGTAAATATGTTGTGGTTTATATAAAAATAGATAATGTTTTTTGTGGTAATAGATGCCGATGTTGCCGCTACCGACATAAATGTACCGGGCTCGTTACCCAGCACCCTGCCCGCAACCGCCTTTATACCAATTTGCGACCCAATACTTGGGTTTGACGCGATATTAGGAATAATAGTTATACCCGAAGATTTTTTACCAACCGAATCGGGTTTCTTTTTAGGGTGAAAAATATCGTTAAACAGGTTACCTACATCATATTGCTTAGAAAGATCTACCGGTTGCGGTTTATGGTTCTTAGTAGTATCGGGCGCTGCTGCTGTTACCCTGGTAGAATCTGCTGCAACCTTTACCTGGCTATAGGCACTATTACTTGCACCCAAAAAAGCCGCAAGCGTTAAAATTACAAAGAACAGATTCTTATTGTTATGATATGTATATACTTTCTTCAATTTATTGTAGTGTTTGCTGAATAAAAAATCAACTGTTAATACTATGAAAACATAGCAAGTGTTTTACATGTACAACAGTTATGACTTTAATATGTTTATATATCAGCAAGTTCTACCCAAACAGGCCCATGGTCGCTGGTTTTCTCCCAACCGCGCACCTGGCGGTCAACGCCGGCAGCTAAAAGGCGTTTATCTACATCGGGACTAAGCAAAAAGTGGTCTATGCGCAAACCGGCGTCGCGCCCGTAAGCATTACGAAAGTAATCCCAAAAGGTATAGATCACCTTATCGGGGTTAAGCTTACGGAGGGCATCCGTCCATCCCTGGTCAACAAGGTTTTTGTAAGCGGTCCGGGTTTCGGGCCTAAACAGGGCATCCTCTACCCAGCGCTCAGCCTTGTAGGCATCAAGCTCGGTTGGTATAGCGTTATAATCGCCGGTGAGCACAACAGGCTTGCCGGATGCCAGCAGGCCTGCGGCGTGTTCGGTAAACCGCTCAAACCAGCGCAGCTTATAATCAAATTTAGGGCCGGGCGCAGGGTTGCCGTTGGGTAGGTAAAGGCAACCAATGGTAATGCCGTTTACAACAGCTTCGATATACCGGCTATGGGTATCATCCGGGTCGCCGGGCAGGCCACGCTGTGTTTCCTGTATCTCGGTATCGCGGGCTAATATAGCAACGCCGTTCCAGCTTTTTTGGCCATGCCATATGGCGTTGTAACCTATATCATTTATAGCCTGTAACGGAAACTTCTCATCGGGCGCTTTTAACTCCTGCAGGCAGGCAACATCGGGCCTCGTTTCTTCCAGCCAGCGCAGCAATACAGGCAGGCGGCCATTTATTCCGTTAACGTTATAGGTAGCTATTTTCATAATTGGTTATTTTACAAAGATGGAGCCATTAACTCTCGTCGCGCAATGTTATTATTTTATCTCCGGCAAAAGTAAAGGTCGATCTTCCTTTTAAGTTCAGTTCATCGCCTTGCTTCATGCCATTTGGCAGATCGACGGCTAAGACCCCGTGGTATGCAATATCAACTACTACCTGGTTACCGGTATGCGTTAAGCTTGTGATGGTTTGCTCCCTGCTACTAAATAGCTCAACTGCTTGTACGGCTTGTTTACGAAATTCTTCAATTCCGTTAAGCGTCATGTTTACTTCGCCGCCAGCTACATTCTCAAAAACTACCGCTTTGTCCATATCTGCAACCATGCCATCTACATTAAAATTATTATACGAATCAATATAGTTTTTAACAATTGACTCTAATTCATCCATAGCTTTTATTTATTTAATGCTTTTGCAATGGCCTCATCGGTAACCTTAGCCATAATTTTATACCCCGCAGCATTGGGGTGCACGCCATCGATAGTTAATTCGGCACGGGTTCCTTTCTTGTCATCTACCAGCGGGGTGTAATAGTCAAGTAAGATTAACTTATTTTTGGCCGCGTAAGCTGTTATGGCTTTATTAAGGCTGATTATTTTTTCGGCAGGTTGGAGGCCTTTGCGCCAGGGGTACTCGTTAATAGGCAAGTATGCGCATAAAATAGGTTTAATGTTATGCACCCTGCATAACTCCACCATCGATTTAACATTATCTAAAATGCGCTCGTTGGTTACGTGCCCTGTTGTGCCTGCAATATCATTACTGCCGGCCAGTATAATTACAGCCCTGGGCTTTAATGATATTACATCCTGCTGAAACCTGACCAGCAGCTGCGGCGCTATTTGCCCGCTTATGCCCCTGTCGATATAGTTTTTATGCGCTTCAAAATATTCGGGCATACGCGTTTTCCAGAACTCGAAAACAGAACTACCTAAAAATACAACGCGCTTTTCGCCAGGCGCGGGGGCAGGCAGCGTTTTATTCTCGGCTTCGTAATGGCGCAGGTTGGCCCAGTCGTCGCTATAATCGTTTTTAATGGCAGCGCTATTTTTGGCGGTATCTGCTTTATCCTGGGCAAACGCCGGGGCTGTTAATAACAGCAATGGCAGCAGGTATGTTAATTTCATATTTAGTTTTTCATGGGTGATTAACCTCAAATTTATCTACAGATAACATGCGGTGCAAGATTTGTAAAGTAAAGAAATTATGGCTTAAAAATTAAAATGCACATTATAAACGCATTAGCTAAAAATTAAATATTTCTTCATTTAGTGGTTAAACTAATTTAAGAGAAGCCCGTCATACAGCCGATTTTAGATCAAATAACAAACCTTAAAACAATTTTATGTACAAAAAACTCCTCCTGGTATTCGTATCAGTAATTGCAATCCAAACCGCAAAAGCACAAACACAAAAAGGCAGCCAAATGCTCGGCGCAAGTTTTGGCTTCTCAACTTCAAGTTCAGACTCCAAACCGCTTGACGCCAACACCAACACTTACGGAAGCAACGTGCATTCCAAAACTACATCCTACAATGTTTATCCCAATTACAGCTATTTTATTGCAGATAACCTCGACCTTGGTTTTACCGTGGGTTACGGAAGATCAAAACAAGAAAATACCGACAATACGGGTTTACAAAACTTACAGAAATCTCATACATTTAGTGCTGGAGCGTATTTAAGAAAATACGTTCTATATGATAATAAAATAGGTATCAGAACCGGCCCATACGTTAATTATTCATATGGGAAACAAGAGACTGCCTATAGTTATTACGCTACACAGTATAATTACAGCAACAAGATCTACGCAGGCGGTGTAGGGTTAGACTTTGTTTATTTCCCGGTAAAAAAGTTAGGCCTTGCTGCCCGGCTTGGCAATATAAACTATGTGTATCAAACAACCGATGGGTCTAACAAAGGAACTTACAAAGCTTTTAATTTAAACTTTGTTGACGCCGTTGATTTCTCTGTTAACTACGTTTTTTAAACCCTACCTATACCTTATCATACATGCCCTAAGCCCCGTGCAGCAATGTGCGGGGCTTGTTTGTTTAACGATTGGGGGTGATAAATTAAATTTTGGCAACACATTTTCAAATTTAATCCCAAAACACAACCAATTACACCCACCTTACGTATATAAATATATGTTGCTTAGCGTTTGAAGCCCACGGCTTAGAACACCATAAAAGATAAGATACCCTAATATTTTTATTTTTGTGCCGATACGTTTGGGGCCGCTTTTATATAGCGGCCTTTTTTGTTGCATTTAGTCGGGGCGGATAAATATATTTTCCTTTATTTTATACCTGTAAATGAGCGAAACATTATCACCCAAAAAAATCCTTAACCTAACCGGCTACCAATGGACCTGTGTGCTATACATAGCCGTGGCTGTGTTTTGCTGGCAACTAAAGTATTTTAGGCATATTGATAATAATTACCTCATTTTCCGCACGTCGTATTACCACTTTAAGGACCATGTAAACCTTTACCTGCTTTACCCAAAAGAGTATTATGATGTGTTTATATACGGCCCCGCGTTTACCCTGCTCATAGCCCCCATGTCACTAATGCCCGAAAGCTGGGGATTCTTTTTTTGGGAGGTCGGTAACGCCGCCATGTTTTTGTGGGCCATCAATACCCTGCCATTTACCAATCGCACCAAAACTGCTATACTTTTATTGTGCGCTATAGAGTTTGCAAACTCCAGCCACTATATGCAGTTCAATCCTACCATCGCTGCCATTATTATACTGAGTTTTACTTTTGTGAGGCGAAAAAAGGACCAATACGCAACCCTTTTTACCGTATTCGGCACGCTGATGAAGATCTACCCTGTTGTGGGCCTGGCGTTTTTTGTATTCTCTAAAAACAAGGTAAAGTACATCATCTGGTCGTTTGTGTGGCTGGTGTTATTTCTTTGCTTGCCTGCTATTATTTCGGGACCTGGCTTTTTGGTGCAAACCTATAAAGACTGGTTTGCGGCACTAACATCCAAAAACTTAACCAACCAGGATCTTACCACCGGGTTCGACTGGTGTTTGATGGGTGCGGTAAGGCGATTATTTCAGGATAGCACCATACCTAACTGGCCATTCCTGCTTGGCGGGGCGGCAGTATTTGGCGCGGCCTTATTAAGGTTTAAGCAGTATGCCTCCCTTAAATTCCAATTGCAAATCATGTGCTCGTTACTGTTGATGGTAGTTATATTCAGTACAGCATCAGAGCATCCAACCTTTATTATAGCCACGGCCGGCGCAGTAATTTATATGATGATGCAGGAGAAGCCATTCACCCGCTTTAACATTATAATGCTTGTTTTGCTATTGGTGGTAACCGGCCTCGGCCCGTCAGATGCCTTCCCTAAGCCGGCCAGGCATTGGATGCAGCTTTACGCCATTAAAGCCTATGTACCTATTATTATTTGGTTCAAGATAGCCTGGGAATTACTTTTCAAGGATTTTACCCGCGATAAATTACCCCTAAAACAAGGCGAAACGGCAGCAGCGTAACCCGTAAATTCATTACATAAATACTTCACTTAGCCACAAACATGGTGTAAGCTTGCTTGTTCTGTACTTGTCCATGGCCAATAAACCTGCCGAAAGACAATCACCAAAAACAATTACGGTTAGTGTTATTTAAATATTTAGTATAAATATTATATTTTAATATAAATTCTGCATTAATTGTATGATATTTTTCATAATTTACCAAAAAATCATTAATTATGATGATTGATCAATAGCTAATAAAATACTTTTTTGAATATAATTTAGTTTTTTAGCTCATTTAAGCGAAGTTTTTATGTACAAAGCGCAGCATTTTGAAAAATACAATTTAATTAACGGCGTATGGGACGAAATGTACAACGAGAACAGCATTGTACGCGGCCATTATCAAAAAGTAATTGAATATCTGGCGAAAGAATCGCCTGATGACCTGAATAAGAAAGAAGAACTGGCCAAACGCCTGTTCATGACGCAGGGTATTACCTTTACTGTTTATAACAGCGGCGAAGGGATAGAGAAGATCTTCCCATTTGATATCATCCCCCGGGTTATTACGGCCAATGAGTGGGCTTATGTAGAAAAAGGCATTAAGCAAAGGCTAACCGCGCTCAACCTTTTCCTGAAAGATATTTACCACAACCAGTTTATTGTAAAAGATGGCATCGTACCCATAGATATTGTGTACTCGTGCCCGCATTTTTTGCGCGAAATGTACCAGCTGGATGTTCCTTACGATGTGTACGTACACATCGCGGGTATCGATCTGATCCGGGACCATGACGGCACCTTCTATGTTTTGGAAGACAACCTGCGCACCCCGTCGGGTGTAAGCTACATGCTGGAGAACCGCGAAATAACCAAACGTTTATTTCCCGACCTGCTGCCCAATTGCGGTGTACGCAGCGTTACCGAATATCCGTCTATATTATACAAAAACCTGCTATCGCTATCGCCAAGGCAAATCAGCAACCCTACCATAGTATTGCTTAGTCCGGGTATATACAACTCAGCCTATTTTGAACATACCACCCTTGCGCGCTTAATGGGTGTAGAACTGGTTGAGGGGCGCGACCTGGTAGTGAATAACCACAAGGTTTACATGAAAACCACTACCGGCTTGCAGCAGGTTGATGTAATTTATCGCCGTGTGGATGACGACTTTTTAGACCCGCTGGTATTTAACCCCAACAGCGTTTTAGGTGTTGCCGGCTTAATGGGGGCGTACCGTAAGGGAAATGTAGCCATTGTAAATGCCATAGGTAACGGTGTTGCCGATGATAAGGCCACGTACATCTACGTGCCGGATATGATCAAGTATTACCTGAACGAGGAGCCGATATTGAAGAACGTGCCAACCCACCGCCTGTCGGACCCTGATGAGCGCGACTTTGTTTTCAGGAATATCAACAGTATGGTGGTTAAAAAAACCAATGAAAGCGGCGGTTATGGTATGCTGATGGGCCATGCATCAAGCGAGGAAGAGATAGAGAAATACAAACTGGAGATACTGAAAGACCCGCGCAATTTCATCGCGCAGCCAACCATAAGCTTATCGGCAGCGCCATGTTATATAGGCGGTGTATTGCAGCCGAGGCGTATAGATCTTAGGCCCTACGCCCTTTGCGGCCCGGATGGCATTGAGATTGTACCCGGCGGCCTAACCCGTGTAGCCTTAACAGAAGGCTCGCTGGTGGTAAACAGTTCGCAGGGTGGCGGTAGTAAGGATACGTGGGTATTAGCTTAGATAATATATTTATTAATCGATATTAATTCGAACATCGAATTATAAATACCGAAGTCGAAACCTCATCATTCGGTATTTATCATTCAGTGTTCATTATTATAACAACACATGTTAAGTAGGGTAGCAGCAAGTTTTTATTGGTTAAGCCGGTATATTGAGCGTAGCGATGGTATTTTAAGAATGCTGAAAACCAACTACGCCTCCTCTCAGGATTCGGTCGCTGGGTTTACCTGGGAGCCGGTGATCCACATTTTTTCGGGATCGGATGAAGAACTGATAACCAGGCTGAATAACGATAGCCGCTCGGTTTTAAAATTTATGGTGATAGATAAGGAAAACCCAAACTCCATCGTAAACCTGGTAACACTTGCCCGCGAAAACGCCCGTAGCGTGCAGGAACACATCCCCAAAGACCTTTGGCAATGCCTTAACGAGTATTACCATACCACTAAAGAGCCACGCATTGTTAACGGCCTTAAAAAGGACGACCCCATAGGCGTTTTAGATGTGCTTATAAAACAGGTTATGCTATATTATGGCACCGCCGAAATTACCATGGAGCGCGGCCAGGCGCGTAGCTTTATGAACATTGGCAAATACCTGGAGCGGGCCATTCAGTCGATAGATATTTTAGATGTAAAGTTTGGGCCGATAAACATCAATCCGGACCTGTTACTGGATATTACCTACTGGAAACACTTACTGCTATCCATCGGCGGATACGAGCTTTATCAAAAAACCTACCGCGACGGGCTGGAAGCGCATAATGTAATTGAACAGGTTATCCTGAACAACGATTTCCCCCGCTCGGTTATTTATTCGGTAAACAATATACAGCGATACTTCGACAGGCTGAAGAACAATAGCAACGTAAACGATTACCGCGAAATTTCATTTCAAATAGGCAAGCTGCAAAGCAATATTAAATACAGCTCGGTTAAAAGCATCAGGGAAATGGGGCTGCACGAATATCTAACCAGCATGCGCGAAGACCTGTACCGCATAGGCAACTCGCTTAACGAATATTATTTTGCAAACTCCTGATAAACATCAACATCATGCCCGAATTTAAGATACAACATATCACCAAATACGCTTACGATGGCTTTGTTCGCGATAGTGCCAACAAAATTATACTATACCCTATTGTTGATATTTACCAGGATGTTTTAAAGCACGACCTTATTATTACCGGCCACCCGCAGGTAGATACTTATGTAGATTATTATGGTAACGAGGTAGGTAGCTTTACCTACACCGAACCACATAATTTAATGGTTATTAATTCGCAACTGTCCATCGTTACCCATCCCCGCCCCCTACCGCTGGATAATATTTTTTCGGCAGAGCAATGGAACGAATTGTTTAACCTGCGTTATATAGTCCCTTACATTGATTTTCTGAAGCAGGAATATTTTGAGGGGTTGAGCGAATTACGCCCTGTTGTTGAAGCCGAGCGTAAGGTTGAGGACACCCCTTACCATACTGCCCTTAAATTTTGCAGTTACGTTTATAAGAACTTCGAATATATAAAAGGGGTAACTACAGTAGAGACTACGCTGGATGAGATCTGGAAGATCCGCGCCGGGGTTTGCCAGGATTTTGCCCACCTGTTAATGGTAATGCTGCGTTTAGTTGGCATACCTGCCCGTTATGTTAGCGGCTACATTTGCCCTAATAAAGACGGCATGCGCGGCGAAGGTGCTACCCACGCCTGGGCCGAAGCGTACCTGCCCGGTTACGGCTGGCTGGGTATAGACCCAACAAACAACTGCGTGGCGAATGAAAACCATGTACGTTTAGCTGTTGGCCGCAACTTTAGCGATTGCTCGCCGGTTAAAGGCGTATACAAAGGCGCCGCAGGCCACAGGCTGGAGGTATCGGTATCTGTTGGGTACGAAGACGGCCAGATTCACGAAGAAAAAGATATATTTACCGTGTCTAATCATCAACCCAAACCATCAACCACCGCATCGCGCAATAGTTATGCTAAGTACATGGAGATGATTCAGCAGCAACAACAACAGCAGCAATAAGAGAGGTAAGACATTGAGAAGCAAGAAACAAGACAGAGCATCTTGATTACTGCTATCCTGACAACTGCCTCCTTTCAAAAAGGTAAATATGACTTACTGTTTAGGTATTAAAGTTAAAGAAGGCTTAATTGCCCTTGCCGATACCCGCATAACATCGGGCACAGAGACTACCGTTAAAAAGAAACTTACCACAGTTGAAAAAGACGGTGGATCGATGTTTATCATGACCAGCGGCCTGCGTTCTGTACGCGATAAGGCAGTTGTTTATTTTAACGAAATTGTAGAAACCCAAACTTACGATAAGCTGTACCAGGCCGTTAATGCCTTTGGCGAACAGGTACGCCGCGTTGCCGAAGAAGACCGCGCCACCCTTGAAAAAGCCGGCTTTAAATTTGACCTGAACACCATTATTGGTGGCCAGCTAAAAGGCGATGACGAGCATAAATTATTCCTGCTTTACCCCGAAGGTAACTGGGTAGAACTGGGGCAGGGCGCGCCATTTGTAGCCATTGGCAATTCGGGCCATGGCAAGGCTATATTAAATCGTACTATCGACGAGGATTCTGGCATGCATTTGGCATTGAAGGCAGCGTTCCTCTCGTTCGATTCGACGAGGGTGAGCAGTAACAATGTTGATTTCCCGATAGATATTGCTCTGTACAAGAAAGATACTTTTACGTTAGTTGAGCAGCGATACACTCAAAAAGATATGGCCAGCATATCGGCACAATGGGATGATGAGTTAAAGGCCGCATTGCAGCATATATCGGGAGATTGGATGGAAAAAGCGTTTGCAAAATTATCCGGGTAAAAAATGAAGTTTAAAGTTTCGGCACAGCTCGGTTACGAGGTTAAAGCACCCAGCACCTTAATATTAAATGTGCATGCACTGCGCACCGCGCACCAAACCATTCTGGACGAAAAACTACTGATAGAGCCTTATATTAAGGCCGAAGAACTGCCGGCCACCAATGGAGAAAACCGCTTTGTGCGGTTGGATATTGAAAATACCGGCCCCATCAGCATAAAATACGAAGCCACGGTTGATAATTACTACGAAATAAAAAGCTACCGCGATTTTCAGGAAGTACCGGTAAGCAAGTTTGACCCGGCGGTGCTTACTTACCTTAACCCTAGCAGGTATTGTCAGTCGGACAAGTTGTACCGTTTAGCCAACAATACGTTTGGGCAAATAGATAATACCTACCGACAGGTAGTTGCCGTTACCGAGTGGATCCATAAAAATGTTGAATACCTGAGCGGATTTAGCAATTCGGAAACATCAGCCTATGATACGGTTACCCAACAAGCCGGCGTTTGCCGCGATTTTGCGCATTTGGGCATAGCGCTTTGCCGTGCATTAACTATCCCGGCGCGTTATTTTACAGGCTATGCTTACAAACTTATCCCGGCCGATTTCCACGCCTGTTTTGAAGCCTACATAGGCGGCGACTGGATACTGTTTGACGCTACAAAACTTGCCCCGCTAAACGGCCTTGTTAAAATAGCTACCGGCCGCGATGCTGCAGATGCCGCTATTGCCAGCATTTTTGGTGATGTGTACTGTAACTATGTAAAAGCCGATTGCCAGATGCTGAATGACGAACCTTTTGAGCCTATCTATTATACAAAATCGGTATTTGACGGGGTGACGTATTTGTAAGTATTAATCCGGATTTGGCTAAAGCCATATATGCTTTGTTTATAACCGTTGGCTAAAGCCAACGGCAATGATAAATACCAATTATTATTTTTCCTTCCATTCATTGCCGTCCCATTTATGGGGCGGATATATAAAGCGGTAAATGACCAGATTGGTTAAAGCCTTCTATGCTTTGTTTACAATCGTTGGCTAAAGCCAACGGCAATGATATATACCAATTATTATTTTTCCTTCCATTTATTGCCGTCCCATTTATGGGACGGATGTATAAAAGCCGGGAAATGGCTTAAGCCCAAATATGCCCTTTACCGAAAATTGAAGCAACGCGGGGTTTTGTATCCCTCACGCCACATTTCACATCAAACTTTCTGCTTCGGGTTATTAAAATTATCTTTGCTGCGCGATGTCAGATAAAAAAGTAAGAGTCCGTTTTGCGCCAAGCCCTACAGGTGGTTTACACCTGGGTGGTGTGCGTACCGTTTTGTTTAATTACCTGTTTGCTAAAAAGCACAAAGGCGATTTTGTACTCCGTATAGAAGATACCGACCAAACCCGTTACGTGGATGGCGCCGAGCAGTACATTTTAGATTGCCTTAAATGGTGCGGCATAACACCCGACGAAAGCCCGGTTGTTGGCGGCCAATACGCCCCATACCGCCAAAGCGAGCGCAAACCTATTTATCGCGAATACGCCGAAAAACTGGTTGCACAAGGCCACGCCTATTACGCTTTTGATACCGCCGAAGAGCTGGATACAAAACGTAAAGAAGTGCCAAACTTTCAGTACGGGCTTGCAACCCGCGAGGGACTACGCAATTCGCTTACCCTGCCCCTACACGAAACCGAAAAATTGTTACGAGAGGGTGTAAGGCATGTTATCCGCATAAAAATGCCGGAGGACGATACTGTAAATTTTAATGACATGATACGCGGCCACGTTAGTTTTGAAACTAACCAGGTTGATGATAAAGTTTTACTAAAAGCCGATGGTATGCCAACTTACCACTTAGCTGTGGTGGTTGATGATTACCTGATGAAGATAACCCACGCCTTCCGTGGCGAAGAATGGCTGCCATCTGCACCGGTACACATCCTGCTTTGGGAATACCTGGGTTGGAAAGCCGATATGCCGGAATGGGCGCATTTACCATTGATATTAAAACCAGACGGCCACGGCAAACTAAGCAAACGCGATGGCGCACGCCTTGGTTTCCCGGTTTATGCCATGAACTGGCTTGATGCCAAAACAGGCGAATTAACCCCGGGCTTCCGCGAGTTAGGTTTCCTGCCCGAAGCTTTTTTAAACCTGCTTGCCATGCTGGGCTGGAACGATGGCACCGATCAGGAAATATTTACGCTGGATGAGATGATAGAAAAATTCTCTATAGACCGCATCAGCAAGGCCGGCGCAAAATTCGATTTTGAAAAAGCCAAATGGTACAACGCCGAATGGATAAAACGTACCAATGCTGAAAGCTTAAAGCTTAAAGTTTGGGAGATACTAAAAGCTAAAGGTATAGTAATAAAAGATGAAGCTTACCTGTTAAAAGTAATTGATGTGGTTAAAGAACGCTGCGTTTTGCTGCCCGATTTTTACCAGCAGTCTTCATACTTTTTCCAGCAACCTGCGGAGTATGACCTAAACGCCGTTAAACCAAAATGGACAGATGCAAAAACAGATTTCTTTAACGCGTTTATCTCCATATTAAGTGAAGAACCTGTAGACGCGCACGAACTGGAAACCAAATTTAAAACCCTTGCCGAAGAAAAAGGCCTAAAGCCCGGCGACGTGATGCTGCCCTTCCGCATTATGCTGGTAGGCGGTAAATTTGGCCCTCATGTGTTTGATATAGCCAAGCTATTAGGCGAAAGCGAAACTATAATTAGGATAGAAAAAGCTATTGAGGCTTTTACAGCGTAAAAGCCCTTTCTTTAATTAATTGTGTCATTTCGAGGGAAGCGTAGCGACGAGAAATCTTGTTCGTTAGGTAAGTCCGCTACCTTTATTATCTAACAAGATTTCTCCTCGTACCTCGTCGAAATGACATCGTTTTATTTGTCCTCTACAAAGATTTCCTCATCACATAATCATTCATCCAATACGGGCCAATGGGGATATCCTCCTCGTAGATCACCTCAAAGCCCATCTTTTCATAGAAGGTTTTGGCTTTATTATAGCGGTTTACGTTAAGCTCTAAGGCGTGCTTGCAGGCTTCAAGGGTTTTACTGGCAACGGCGTTTATTAGTATTTTGCCATAGCCTTTGCCTTGTGTAGCGGGCTGGCAATATAATTTATGCAGTTTATAAATTTCAGCATTATCTTCTCGTGGAGAATAGGCGGCAAAAGCTACGGGTTGCCCGTCTTCCGTTAGCAGTAAAAAAGTTTGCTGCTTCTCTGTGATCTGCTTACCTATTTTTTCAGTGGTGTATAATTCATCTAGCATATAAGCTACCTGCTCTTTGCCTAATAAAGGCTCATAAGTAGGCCACCAGGTTTGGTGTGCTATCTGCAAAATGGCATCCACATCGGTTACGGTTGCTTCCCTTATCAAGTACATAGCAATATTTTAGTGGTTCTCTTCGGGGTCTACTGAGTAAGATGCACTGCTTTGCCCAACGCCAAAGTATTCTTCAAGCTCCGTTAGCGTTGATGAACTGGTAGCGATGTCTTTGATCACCACACCTTTCTCCATCAGCAAAATGCGGTCGCAAACATCAGTTACATGGTTCAAATCGTGGCTGGATACAATGGTGGTAACGCCGTGGTTCTTATTCTGATCTTTCAAGATGTTCTTCAGCCTGAACTGTGTGCTTGGGTCGATGTTGGCAAACGGCTCATCCAACATCAATAGCTCGGGCTGCTGCAGCAAGCAGGCGCCTACGCCAACCTTACACTGGTTACCTTTAGACAGGTCGCGGATGTACTTGCCCTTTTTAATGATCTCTCCGTTAAAAAAATCCGACATGCCTGCCAGCTTTTCATCAACCTGGGCTTTATTTTGGTTGTGCAGCCCGCCTATAAAGTACAGGTATTCTTCAGGGGTAAGGTAATCGATCAGGAAACCTTCGTCCAGGTAGGCCGCGGTATAGGTTTTCCATGCTTCGCTGCCTGCAACGTTTATGCCTTTAGATAGTACTTCACCTTTATCTGCCCGGATCAGGTCTAATATCATACGGAACAGCGTGGTTTTACCGGCACCGTTGTTACCCACAAGGCCAATGCTTTCGCCTTTGTTTATTTGCAAATGCGGTACATTAACCACAGTTACACCGTTGTAAACTTTTTTAAGGTCTTTTATCTCTATCATGATTATTTATTTCTAAAGCCTTCGGCTATTTGATATCTTTTTGTTTGAAAATCCTGCTCAAGTTTTTTGATCCAGAAGTCGCGTGTAATAATGAATACTACACCCAGTATTGCCAGTACAGCCAGGGCTATGTAATCATGCCCAAAGTGTGTAAGCGGCCAATATATTACATAAGGGAATGCTATTAACGGGAACGATAACAACAGCTGGCTGGCACCAACGCCCTCCCAATTGAATGATGCCCCCTTACTCAGGTCTATGCGTTTATAATTGCGGTTGGCAAAGTAAAGTACAATGGTGGTGTTGATGCCCAAATTCCACAGGTACATTACAAAGTGTATGAGTACCGTTTTCCATCCAAAGTAAACGTAAGGAGTGGTAAGTATAAACGCCACAGTAGATACAATGGTGAACAGCAGATATTTGGCTTTCAAAAAATCGGTGAATTTTACTTTGCTTACCAGTATGCCGTCAAAGTGCGATGCCTGCCAGCTAAACATAAATTGCCCGTAGTTTATGATGAAGATCCCTGTCATAAACATGCCTACAAATATTTTAAAACCCTCGCCCATTTTAGGATTGGTATAAAATATGAGGCCATAGAACATAAAAAACAAGCCCATAATAAGGGCTGAGCGCGGCCGCTTGTTACGCAGTATCAGCTTAACCTCGTTGGCAACCAGGTCGCCTACATGCCCAAACCGGCCAAGGAAAGGGATCTCGGTACTGCTTTTAGCGTTCTCTTTTTTAGAGCTTAATTCTTCCAGGTACAGGTTGCCTTTTAAATAGTAAAAATTAATGTAATACATGGCTACGGCAAGCAGTATGGGCAGTATTACCAGGTAAGGTTTTATGATGAGGTTACCAAAAAACAGGTACGAAATTGATTTAAGCGAGTACCAATGCCACAGGTAATCGCCGCAGGTAGCAAGCGCTAATATGCCACCGGCTATTAAAAATATCCAGCCGTTTAAATTGGCCTTACGCTTAATGTACAGGGCCAGGTAGTTATTAAACAAGGCTAATGCGATGATAGAAAAAATAAAGGCCAACGCGATGCCAGCACCCGAAGCAGGTAAAATAATCTTTATAATAAACGGCCCGAAAAGCACTATGGGCCACAAATTAAAAAACGACATCAATGCTGTTAACGCAAGGTACCCAACCACACTATTGCGTTTTACCGGCAGATGTAAATAGGGCTGCACTTTTAGGGTGGGCAGTTCCTGTAGCTGCATTCGCAGGAGCAGATCGGACAGGAAGTAAACCAGGATAATTCCACAGAATGTCTCCGTAAGATTCTCTGCAGGGAACATTTTACTCAATATAAGATCCAGGAATACGCCAAAAGCCAATACATACAAAAGCAGAATGAAGATCAATATCCCCATAACTATTTTTACCGCAATGCTTTTACCCGTGTTTTTTGACCGCCAAAAAGATTTTAGTTCGTGACTAAAGAATGTTGATGTCATGTGTGAGGAAGTAAGTTTAAGCCAATTAATCAGCGGTTAAGATACTAATATTTGTACCTGTCGCCCCAAAGTTTCTTCAGCTTTTCTTTTGATTCATTCTCGCGCGCATTGTTACCGGGATTATAAATTTTTGTTCCGCGGATCTCCTCCGGCAGGAAATCAAGGTCGGCAAAGTTGCCTTCGTAACTGTGGGCGTATTTGTAATTTTTACCGTAGCCAATATTCTTCATTAGTTTTGTTGGCGCGTTGCGCAAATGTAGCGGAACAGGCAGGTCGCCGGTTTCGCGCACTAAGGCAATGGCCGCGCCAATGGCAGTAGTTGCCGAATTACTTTTGGGCGATGTTGCCAGGTAAATTACGGTTTGAGACAAGATCAATTGCGACTCGGGCATGCCTATTTTATTTACCGATTCAAAGCAGGCCTGTGCCAGCAGCAGCGCGTTTGGGTTGGCATTGCCAATATCCTCCGACGCCAGGATCAGCATCCGTCGGGCAATAAACAATGGATCTTCTCCACCCACTATCATTCGGGCCAGCCAGTACACTGCGCCGTTTGGGTCGCTGCCTCGCATACTTTTAATAAAGGCCGATATAATGTCGTAATGCTGTTCGCCCGTTTTATCGTATAAGGCCATGTTTTGCTGCACATGTTCCAGCACTACTTGATTGGTCAGCACAATTTTTTTACTGTCGAAAGCATTTACCAGCAGCTCAAAAATATTCAATAATTTACGGGCATCGCCACCGCTCAGCCGAAGCAATGCTTCGTGCTCTTTGATGATGATGTTCTTTTCTTTCAGTACAACATCTTCTTTTTTGGCTTTCTCCAAAAGGTCTAGCAGGTCCTGCTCTGCCAGATGCTGTAATATATAAACCTGGCACCGCGACAGCAAAGCGGAGATCACCTCAAATGACGGGTTCTCGGTAGTGGCGCCAATCAGCGTAACTATGCCCCGCTCAACCGCGCCCAGTAACGAATCCTGCTGCGATTTGGAGAAACGGTGGATCTCATCTATAAACAGTATCGGCAATATCTCACCCTGCTCTTTCAGTAAAGATGCTTTTTCGATCACCTCGCGCACATCCTTCACGCCCGAGTTAATAGCACTCAGCGAAAAGAAAGGTCGGTACAGCGATTGTGATATAATATAAGCCAGCGTAGTTTTACCCACCCCCGGCGGCCCCCAAAACAGCATGGAAGGCAGCGTACCGCTTTCAATAGCCTTGCGTAAAACAGCACCCGGCCCAACAAGGTGTTTTTGGCCCACATAATCATCCAGTGATTTGGGGCGCATGCGTTCGGCTAATGGCGGCAGGTTGTTCATATGGTAAAATTCAGAAATTGAAATGCTAAATCCTAAGAAATTTAGTAATTTTATATTAACAATTATATGCCACAACAGTTTACCCAAGCTACCTACCACTCCATTTGCAACGAACTTGCCGCTATGGATGCCGATTTTGATAACGTTATTAAGCATTACGGCTACCCGCCATTTTGGTCGCGGCCAAATACGTTCGAGAGTTTGGTGCATTTTATTCTGGAACAGCAGGTATCATTGGCATCGGCATTATCAGCACTAAACAAATTACGCGGCCGTGTGCAGGAAATTACCCCAGCCCGCATCTTATTATTAACTGATGCCGAAATGCGCGAGTGCTATTGCAGCCGTCAAAAAACCGCTTACATCCGTTACCTCGCCGAGGCTATCATCAGCGGACAAATAAACCTCGAAGCTTTCGAACAGATGGAAGATGAATACATCCGCCGCCAACTAACTGCCTTAAAAGGCATTGGGAACTGGACGGTAGATGTGTACTTAATGTTCGCCCTGCAACACACCAATGTGTTGCCCATAGGCGACCTGGCAATTGTAAATGCTATTAAGCGATTAAAAAATCTACCAAGGGAAGCCACCAAAGAACAACTGGTTGCAATTGCTGAACAATGGCAACCGTACAGAACGGTGGCAAGCATGTTGCTGTGGCATTATTATTTATCCTCGCCTAAACCATAAGCCTGTCATCCCGAGGGAAGCGTAGCGACGAGGAATCTTGTTAGATATGATAAGTATTGGCTATGCATAACGAACTTTTATTATATAACAGGATTCCTCTTCGCCCTCTCGCCCGGGCCATCCACGGCTCATCGAAATGACAGGGTGGATTATTCATCCTCTCCTTCAGCAACCTCCAGTAAACCTTCGGGTTGTTTAAAATTGCTTTTAACAAAGTGGCACCAGTCGCATTCTTTTTTGCCGCAGCCCTTATTAAAATCGTGGGCCATTATTTTTTGGTAAACGGTGGTTATCTGTTCGGTAACGTCTTCAATATCCTGTGGTGTAATAACCACTTTGGCCTTAAAGTATTCGCCTTCTTTCTCGGGTTCAACAAAATCAAAAATAGTGTTAATTACTTCCCAATCGTTAGTGCGGTCGTTATCTACCAATATCTTATAAAACACCGCTTGGCGCCAGTAGTCGCCGCCATTAGGCTCTTCGTTGGTTGGGCGTTCTAATTTGCTTTTGGCATTCCTAACCCGGCCTGTTTTATAATCCACCACGGTTACCTGTTTGCCATCAAACTCAATTTTATCCAGGTTACCTTTAATGGGTACACCTGCAACTTCAATGTTCTTGATACTGCGTTCGGTTTGGGCCACTTTGTTCCAGGCAGGTACATTTTGCTCATAGTATGGTGGCAGTATCTTTTCGCCGTAATCAACCCGTCGTTTAAAGTCTTCTTTGGTGAACGAGTCGCGGTTGCGGTACATATACCAGCGAAACTCCTTTAAAAACTCCTCGGTAGATAAAAACTCATCGTTATTTTCTTTTAAGCGGCGATAAGTTTTGTTTATTGCCCAGTGCACCGCCTGCCCAAACGTAGCCGAAGGGCTTTTGCCCGATGGTACCCTGATCAAACACTGAAAATAGAACCTAAGCGGACAATCCAGGTAATTGCTTAGGTGGGTTACCGATAGGGTATAGTTTTGCAACAGCTGGTTAATGTAATTCCTGTCCAGTAGTTCAACCACAGGTTTGTCGGCCTCGCTAAACTGGGTGGCGAAGAATTCGATCATATCGTCGCTGCTTACTTTGGGGTAGTGTACCTGCAGGTGCGTTTCGGCAAGTATCTCTCCAATAAACTGCGAGGGCTCCTGGTCCTTGCCGTTCTTATCCCTGCCGGCGTAAGAAATATTAAGGCATTGTTTTGAACGGGTAAGCGCAACATAAAACAACCTTCGGGCTTCTTCTTTTTGCGCTATGTCGTCAGATGCTGCCCTTGTAAGCGTATCCGGGTAGCTAAACCCGCTGTTGCGGCCTTTGCTGTCCCATGTTTTTTTATCGCAGCCAATAAAAAACACATGCTCAAACTCCAGGCCTTTTGAACCGTGGGCGGTGAGGAAGTTGATGCCATTGTCGGAAAAGATCACCTTATTCAACTCCAGCCTGATGTTGTTCTTGCGCATCAGGTCGATAGTGACAATCAGGTCGGCTAATTTTATTTCGGGGTTCTTGCGGCTTTCGTCTTTTAAAAAGTCGAAGAAACTGGTAAGTATCTGCATATGCACACCTTTGTCGGGCTGTTGCATAATGTACTTAAGTATCCCCATCTTGGCTATCACATTTTGGAAAAATTGCTGCAGCGTAACGCTTACGGCATCGGTAAGCAGGGCATCAATATCATTCACCAGGAACTTCATTTCCTGCGTTGGCTGCTTGCTAAAAAGGTCTGTTTGCGCGGCTAACTTTATTTCGCTGATGTAGCGCCGCAGCGAGGTTCTGGGCAGGTTATTACTTGCAGTACCGAAGTTCTCTTTAGATACCGCTATGCTGGCTTTGGCTATCTCAATAGGAGGGATGGTAAAGAAATCGTAATGCAGGATCTCGAACAGCAACTCATCGCCGCTATAAGGCGAATCCAGTTCCATACTCAGGTAGCGCAAAATGTTGATAATCTTTTCGCCAAAGGGGATAGTCAACACGTCAATTTTACGTTTGGTATTAACCGCTATATGCTGTGTATCTAAGTAATGAAGCAACTCCTCTACCTGGCTGTGGTTACGGTATATCACCGCTATTTCGCCGGGAGGGGTGCCTTTATCAACCAGGCGTTTTATTTGTAAAGCTACGTCTACCAGTTCCTGGCTTGGGTTTTCGTATTCTTTAATAACAGGCTCAACAATTTCCTGGGTAAAGCGCGGGTGCGATGCCTTTAGGTTTTTATCGAGGTTTAACTGCGCGGTTAAGCGTTCGTTATTATTGTTGATAAGTGCGCGCGAGATATCCAGGATGTGCTGGTTGGAGCGGTAGTTGTGTTTTAATACTACCGTTTGTAGGGTAGATACGTAGTCGCCGGCAAAATCCAGGATGTTTTTCATATTTGCCCCCTGGAATTTAAATATCGACTGGTCGTCGTCGCCCACCACAAAAACATTGGGTGTTTCCCAGTAATTCAGTAAAAACTTTAACAGTTCGTTTTGCGAACCGCTGGTATCCTGAAACTCATCTACCAAAATGTATTGGTAACGTTCCTGGTAACGGCGCAATATCTCCTCATTCTCGCGGAATGCTTTTAGCACCCATATGATCATGTCGTCGTAGTCATACCAGTTATTATCCTGCATTTTGCGCGAATAATTTTTGTACTCGCCTACGGCCGCCAGCAGTTTGCTCATGGCTTCCTGCACCTTATCTATATCTTTCTGCTTTGGGTCGCCAATTTTAATGCCTGCTTTGGCGTTTGCCCTTTTGTATACAAATTCATCGCGATTGGGCAGGTCGTCCAGATACTCCTGTACCGCTTGTTTAATGAGTTCTTCGGTCCAGTTCTCGGTCTTCATGGTCGAGAAAAGCTTTTTCAACCTCGGGGCATCGTAGTAAACATCCCCGGTAAAGCGTTTTAGCGGGTGATCGTTCGGGAACTCATCAACCAGCTCGCGAAAAAGCATAGCCGATTCCAGGTCAGACAAGGCCTCCAAATTAAGCTTGCCAAAATACTCCAGGTTCTCCTGTATTATCTCATTACAAAACGCGTGGAAGGTGTAAATATTAATGCGGTAAGCATCGGGCCCAATAAACTCAAACAAGCGCTTGCGCATGGCTACCGCGCCTGCATCCGTATAAGTAAGGCAAAGTATCTCGCTTGGCAGGGCATCGGTATCCGTTAAAATTTTACCAATACGCGCGGCCAATATCTGTGTTTTGCCCGTACCCGGCCCGGCAACAACCAGCACAGGGCCTTCCATTTGGTTTACAGCAGCCAGCTGCTCGGGGTTTAAACCGGCCAGCGCTTCCTGAAATTTGACGTTATATTTATTGAGTGAAGATTGCATAATTGTTAGTGTAAAGATAAGCATTGTAGGCGAGGGAAGGTATAAATATGCAAAGACTGACGGCAGGTTAACATTCCATCACATAGCAATTTTAATATCTATAGTGCTGAGGTTTAACTAAGATAAATGAAATGTAAATGGCTGTATGATAATATAATTTCTATATTTAGCTACATTTATCACTTTGTTATGCGTATTTTAAAAGCCTTTCTTTTTGCATTTGCTATACTAACAGTAGTATCATGCAGTTCAAAAACCCAGCCACAGCCATCATTAGAAGGGACCTGGAAAATTACCAGTGCCGTAGGTAACGATGACCGCCAATGGACGGGTACTTTTACACTTACCCAGGATGAAGGCTTTACGGGTTATAAAGGCACGTTTTATTGGGAATCGGTAGATGGGAAATCTTCGGGCACCGACAGTGTTACCGGCACTTATGAATCTGTTATAAAAGTGCTTACCCTGGAATCGCAGGTAATAAGCGGCAATATCGAAAAAGTAACTTATACCATGAATGTATCGGGTAACGGTACGAGAATGACCGGCACCTGGACAGGATCGAGCGATGGCACGGTAGAAAACCCAGGCAAATTAACCGCTGTTAAGCAATAGAGAAAAAGATTATTACATAAAGCCCCGGATTAAACACCGGGGCTTTTTAGTGAGGCTAATTCTGGTTATAATTGAGCCCATTAAACCTTATCTATATAAAAATGGATTCTAAGATAGTCCTGCCATCGCCAACCGAAAAAGGTAAGCTAAAAGTTAGGCAATTAAGACGTTTCTGGCATACTATTATGCTAAACCGTAGCAGGGCTGATGATACCGTATTGCAGCGGGAATGGCAGTTAAACAAAATATTGTTAGGGGCGCTTGGTTTAGGGCTCGAGCAAACTATTACCCACTTATATCAGGCCAATCTTTCTTTCGAAGCATTTGAGGACTGGATAATTGATACCGCGGGCATGCCGGATAACGATACCATTGAACGCTTTAACAGGATATTTGATGGTGAGGCTGTAACGGGGAATGCCACGCCTGTTCTGTCTGCTGAGGACCTGTCTTTTTTTGAAGAAAACGGTTATGTAATTATTAAAAATGCAGTGCCACAAGAAGACTGTATAGAAACCATTAATGTTATTTGCGATTTTTTAGGCATTGAACGTAACAAGCCTGATACCTGGTATAAGCCTAATCCCGCGCGGCAGGGTATTATGGTGCAGCTTTTTCAGCACCCTATCTTAACTAAAAACCGTAATTCGGCCCGTATACGCGGCGCCTTTGAACAATTGTGGGGGAAGAAAAACATCTGGATGAATAATGACAGGGTTGGCTTTAACCCACCCGAAAACGAAAACTGGCAATTCCCCGGGCCCGACCTTCATTGGGATTGCAGCCTGGAACTGCCTATACCCTTTGGCCTGCAGGGTATTTTATACCTTAACGATGTAGCAGCAAACCAGGGCGCTTTTACATTGGTGCCTGGGTTTCAGCACCGTATTAAAGATTGGCTCGGTTCCCTGCCACCGGGTGCAGATCCACGACAGCAGGACTTACATGCGCTGGGCAGCAAACCCATTACCGGGCAGGCCGGCGATTTTATAATATGGCAGCAGGCGCTGCAACATGGTAGCAGCCGCAACACATCTCACAAGCCACGCTTTGTACAATACATTAATTACCTGCCTGTAGATTACGCCGCGCAGGATAGCTGGCGTTAGTATTAAAATAGCATCAATAAAAATTGGGGTGGGATTGTGGTTATATCAATCATTTTTCTTTCATTTATAAACCAATAACAAATTCTAAATATGTCAATCATTAAAAAGCTTTTGGCCGGATGCATCTTATCCGTTCTGATCAGCGCATGTGGTGTTAGCACCCCTGCCGATAACCAATTAACGGATAAAGAAAAAGCCGAAAATTGGAAGCTTTTGTTTGACGGAACTACTACCAATGGCTGGCATTTGTACAATGTTAACACCGTTGGCAATATTTGGCTGGTGAAGGATGGGGTATTATTTTGTAACCCCAATCTGGACCTTGACCACGGCGACCTTGCAAGCGATGACGTTTACAGTAACTACGACTTTGTTTTTGATTGGAAGATACCCGAAGACGGCAACAGCGGCGTGTTCATTAATGTGTTAGAGCGTAAGGATATTGCCACAGCCTGGGCATCGGGGCCAGAGTACCAGTTGCTTGGTAATAAACATCCGGATGCACCGGTCCCGAATAAAATTTCGGGCTGCCTATTTAACCTGAGCCCGCAACTACATCCCGCCAAAAACAAACCGAACGGGGAGTGGAATCATTCTGAGATCATCCAGAAAGATGGTAAGATCAAATTTTACCTGAATGGTGTACTTACTACGGAGCAGGACCTTACAACAGCCGAATGGACTAACAGGGTAAAGCAAAGTAAATTTAAAAACTACCCCGAGTTTGGCCGCTATACCAACGGGCGCATTGTATTACAGGATTGGACTAAGGGTGTTTCCTTTAAAAATTTAAAGATCCGCGAGTTGTAATTAACGCGGAGAGTAGACGGTTAATGACTATAAAAGTTTGATCAGGTAATAAAATAAAAGCTTAAATCTATCAACTTAAGGCTTTTGCTTTTGAGGTAGCCTAATAGGACTACTTATCGGAATGTTTGGTGCAAAATTTTCAATTTTTGAATCTATTTAATTATAGATGGAATCCAATAGTATAAAATTTAAATAAGATCTACAATAGCAAATTAGACTACCTTGCCAATGATTTAGTTTTTTAGTTGAATGCCTTTATGCGTATTTTTTGTGATTTGAATGGATCGCACTAATTTGTAATTTTTTTAGGGCCGCTACCATCCAATTGCGTTTTTACTATCGTATATCCACTTGAAGAAGGCTCTATAATATTCAAGAAAAACACTTTTTTGGAATGTATATCAATTTTGCTGTCTTCATCTGCAAATTGCTTTAAGCTCTTTATCAAATCTGATAAAGAAACTTTCTTTATTAATTCGAATTCCCTTTTGCTAAGATGCTTTGGAGTTTGTTGATTGCTGCTGTAAGCAAATGTAGGTCGATCCAATAATAATGGAAAACAGGTTGAATAGATTTGTAACTGAAAAAATTTTACTCGGCCTTCTGTATAAGTATTCCACAATCTATCCGAGACTGGCGTTTTAGTTGCATCTAACAAATAATTAGAGACATCTAAAGCAATGTTTTGCGCTTGTAACCCTTCTACTTTTAAACAAAAAAGTAAAAAAAATAAGTAGTATTTAATTATTGGCATCCTGCTGGTAGTTTATTATTTGTAGAATTTAGTTGCGTAGGCCAAAATTTATCAAGATCGGATTGAGTAATTCCTTTTTGATGCAGATACAAAAAATTGAACTGTGCTAATTCTGCTCCATATTGAAAGGTTGTAAAGTTGTTTTAAATATTGAATTTCCCACTCACGATTTGGATCTCTTCCATTTTGCGAAACTTCCCGAATGCGTTACAGTTCATATTGTTTCGCGCCTGCGGCCATGCTTTTAAACCGATCACTATCGCCTTTAGCTGATAGCATTTGCTATGCAACTCCTGAGGTTTCTTTTTTCAGTTGTACATTTGATTAAAGCCTCTGATATATTCTTTTGATGGGTCTTGTTCTTCAGCTGTCATTTCTTTTAATTTTTATATCTGATCCAAAAGATGTCTTCCTGGATTGGTTGCAGCTCAAGTTCATTTCTTAATTCATTGCGAATATCGTTAACCAATTCATCAAAATTGACTCGGCCACCACTATGAATATCTTGAGCCAGTTTTTCTGCTAAATCTATCTGTTTTTGAGACCCGAATAACTGTAATTCTCCAATCAACAATTCTAATTTAGCTTTTGTCTCCTCTTGTAGTTCCCTTTGTGTAAAATCATTTGCAAGTACAATGTATGCTTTGATTAAATGGGCCGTTATAATTTCACGTTTTTTGTTTCGTCGATCCCTTTTACTGCTGTAATGATGAGCTATAATCCAACCAAGTACGGCAATTACAATCGTTAAAAAGTTTTTAATTAGGTCGGCTACATTCATAATTAAAATTGTTTGTAAGTAAAATCTTCAAGATAATCTTCAATTGATTGGAGGTCCCATAAAACGATCTTTTTTCTGGCTGTGTGTAACGGATTTCCCTCGTCGCGTAATTTTTGCAATGTGGTTTTGCTTTTGATCCACAGCATGTTCATGGCTTCCATGCCTGAAATCCAATTGTCGCCTTGCGTTGGCTTCGCCTTTTTACTATCTATATAAGCTTCAAGCTTATCGATCATGGCATAATAGGCACATTCTTCAAAACATATCACTTCCATTCGGTTCAGGTTTTTTATGAAGATAGAAAACTTTAAATGATTTGAAAAATATAGCTTAAAGATGTCGGGTGCGTTCCCAATAAAAGCGTGGAAATAGTGAAATAAAAGTCTTGCTTTGTTCCCTAATAATCGGGTGATTGCGGCAATTTTTGTATTGTCGCCGTTATGGATTTCGGGGTATATTATTTAACTTCTTACAATGGCTGGTGTGTATGTACACTGTATGACCAGAAAAACAAAGGCCCTTAGAAGTTAATCTAAAGGCCTTATTTTCAGGTATCGGGAGCAAGACTCGAACTTACGACCTTGGGGTTATAAGCCCGGCAAGCTACCAAATGCCCAATAAGTTTATTACATTACTTTTTGGTTACGTCCATAAATTTTATTTCCACTACGTAAGTCCCTTCAAGCTTTAGTTGCCAAGACCATCTTGGGTTTACTGAAAAACCAACGTTTGTTGGGAAGTTGTCAATTTTTGCATATGTGCTTGGTATGCGATAATACATTAGAAAACCCCAGTCGGTTGTTGGTGTAACGTACTTGGTTAACGGGAAAGGGGCAATCTCAAAGTCACATATCATTGCAGTGTCTGTTACAATAACAGGGTTAAATTTGGCATAGTTCTCAAACACAGGCCGGTCACCACGTTTAATAATTTCACCGCTCTTTGGGTTAAAGGCCCTTCCGTTCTTATCTGACATTTTCAAGATAACACGAGCGCCTTCATTACTAACCTTTCTACAGCTAATTTGCGGCGATCTCATCGGCGTTACAGCACCGGTTACGTCATTAAAGCCATTAGCCACGTTGTCTGTAACTACAAAAAGGTCATCGGTAGATGGATCTACTACATTTATAGTGGCCAGATTTTTGAAAAGCTTTGTTCCGGTAGGGTTAGTCATCTGCACATCGAACAGATATTGGCCTAATGGTAAATTTGCCGAAGCTTTATTAAAAGTGAGTTGTCCGCTGCTTTCGTTAAAATACATTGGCAACGCATCAATCGTTTCACGCTTTTTGTTGAGCAAAGCTACGGTAGTGTCTGTCTCGGCAATAAAAGATTCCCCCGGCTTAAATACCGTTATCTTGTAAGTTTTGTTAAACTCGGCAGGCGCGGCAGAACCGTCTGCTTTGCGCAAATTAAGCAACTTAAAGGAATACGGCGGGGTAGAACCATCTGCATTAATACGGTCGGATTGATAGAGTATAAGACCACGCTTAGCGTAAAGATTATTGTCTTTGTACCGGATATTATCGCTTTGGAAACCGTTTTGTATTTTCTTACAAGCTGCAAGGCCAACCACTGCAGCTAATAGTATGATATATCTTCTTTTCATTTTTTTAACTGTTAAGTATATGCATTAATTGCCTAATGGCTGGGCATTGAAGAAAAGCCTGTGAAAACCGGTGAGGACATGTACAACACCCGTTTTGGTGATTATACCAGATGTTTGCACGTCTGCAGACAGATCTTTTTGATTATCAGGTATCGTTTCAGGATTTGCCTCCTGGTCATCACGGGTACCACGCACCTTGGTGTAAGTAACGTAGTCAACATGATCGAGATAGCTGTTGTAATCAAAGCTGCGTCTGAATTTAATTAGGTATTGTACATTAGGGATCGGGCCAAGCAAACTGTTATAGAGCTTACCGGTAACCGTGATTTGATCGCGGTTGATAGTACCCTGAAACATATATGTTTTAAGGGAATCACTTAACTCATTAGCAGGTATATCTTTAATGCCAAAGTCAAAGTTCTCATCTCCTGTTTGTATCGCTATCTGGTTCTTCTTAGCTGCTACGTATGGCACTACACTGTAATTTGTACTTGCGAAAAAGGTGATATTGCCGTTTACCTCATCTTTTAAACCAGCGCGATCAATCACTTTTACAAGCGAATCAAATTGCGGGTTCGACTTCAGGTAGTCGTAAGTGGTCATGTTCACAAAAGCATTACTTATGCCGCCATCATTTTTATAGCTATCCTTCTTGCATCCGCTAATAGTTATAATTGATATCAATATAACTGTTAGCATTATTATTGTTTTGTTGTTCATTTTTTTCTCTTTATAAATTAATTCTGATGAATTAGATGAAAAGGAGGGTTGTTTTAAACTTTACCCAACCAATAACTTGTTTGCTTAAGGAGTGGGTTTTGCCTGAAAAGTGAAGGATCAACCGGCCAGTAAAAGCCTTCCTGCCTGAAGCGTGGCATCGTCAACCAATCTATTACGTCGGCATAACGGCGTGTGCGCAACAGGTCATAATATAAGTGCCCTTCAAGGTACATTTCACGGCTGCGTTCAATTATGTACTCATCCATTACATCGCTTGCAGTTTCATTTACGTCAACCAGTGTTGGTGTACGGTTATGCCTTGTTCTCGAAGCATTGATGATGCTGCGGGCCGTTGGTACATCTCCTTTGTATAAAGCAATTTCGGCTTTAAGCAGTATCATATCACTCAAGCGGAAAATGACCATGTTATTGCTCAGATACGGATCTAATTTTTGAGCAGGGTTGCGATAAATAACGTTAGCATATTTTAAGCATATAGGTTTCTCAGGGTTGCTAACGTCAAAATTCTTTTTGTATCGAACATCCAAAGTATCATCATCAGCAAAGTTTTGTGACAGATAACGCGGAACGGTATAATACCTTGGATTAGTGCCAAAATTATTTACATAGGTATTGTTTAAAAAACTTAAACCTATACCGGCGCTTGAGCCCTCAAGGGTATTTTCACTCATGTTTATCTCAAATATGCTTTCAGATGAACGGCCTATAAAAATACTTTTGTAGTTAACCGTGTCGGTTAATGTATACCCCCCTTTAGCAACCAGCGTATTAATAGTTGTATCTGCACTATTAACGTCTGTTAAATTTGGGGCATCTGTTGATACGTCAGACATCGTTGCCCTCCATAGATACAAATGGGCTAATAAAGCATACACCGAACCTTTATTAGCCATTACATGCGCGTCTCCCTGGTCTGCATAGTTCCAGCTAAGCATGTTAATTGCATTATGGCAATCAGTCTCAATTTGTTTCATTACATCTGCCTTTGGGCTTCTGGGTAATTGAGGTGCATTGATAGGGTCATCATAGGCAACTAAAACTAAAGGGACATCGCCCCAAACACGCGTCATCATAAAATAGCTTAAGGCACGTATGAAAAGTGCTTGCCCTATTATATTGTTACGAAATTCCGAAGGGTTTTCTGCATCTTTCAACTGTGCATCGGTCATTTTAGATACGTTGGCAATTACCACATTAGACATGGCAATCGCTTTATAATAAAGCGTGTAGTTAGCCAGCGAATTAAGATTATACTGAAAAGTGAAATCACCGGTTTGTATACCCTCCAATCCATCACCTGTGTATTGTATAGTAAAGTAGTTTTTGGCAATTGCATCACCATACATATAGTAGCGGATGTTTTTATCCATTAAAGCGGTTCTCAACAAACCGTAGTTTCCGGCTATCGCACTCCGCGCATTAGCTGCCGTTTTCCAGAATGCTTCCTGGTAGGTAGAGTTCTTAGGCTCCTGCTCAAGTATTTTTTTGCAAGAGAACAAGCTTGTAGCCGCTAAGAGCATTAGGCTTGATAAGATATATATATTGATCTTTTTCATAATTTTTATCGTCAGGTAAAATTTTATTTCTCCAAAATGGTACATCAAATCATTTACAACTGTAACTCAAGCCCAATAGTGTATTTTTTGGGAATAGGGTAACCCGCACCATTATACTCACCATAAGGGTTCACAGCTTCCGCATCAGGTAATCTTTTTGATTGCTGGAACATAAACAGGTTATCTGCGATAGCGAAAACCTTAAGTTTGTTGATTTTGAGTCTCCTTAAAACCTGCGGTGAGAAAGTATAGCCCAGGTTAACGCTTTTTACACGGAAATAACCGCCTTTTTCAAGGAAAAATGTTTGAGCGGCTGTGTAGTAGTAACGGTATGTACCCAAGTCATATTTGGCATACTGTGCGTTATCACCCGGGTTTTTCCAAATATTAATTTTGCTTAAGTCAGGAGTTGAGTTGCCTGCAAAGTTGTACACGGGGTTAGCATCTGTTGAGTTTGAGAAACGATCTGACTCGAACAAGTTGAGCACATCTCTGTCAAAGGTGAATGTGCAGAAAACGCCTAACGACCAGTTTTGGTAAGTGAAGTTATTTGTCCAGCCGCCTGTGTATTTAGGATTAGGGTCTCCCACCGGTTTTTTATCAGGGTTGATACCATCGTTAAAGATGTCAATAAAGCCATCACCATCTAAGTCGGCAAGATAAAAATCGCCAGCCTGGTAGGTGCCATTACTGTTTTTGTACAACTCACCGGTATATGGGTTAACCGGTATATCGCTTGTTTTAGAAAAAACGCCCTTGGTTTGATACAAGTAGAAAGCGTTGATTGGACTACCAATAGAAAGTATGTGAGATTTGTCAAAACGGTCGCCGTCCATAACAAGATCTCTACCGCCGTTAGGCAAGCTTGTGATCTGGTTTTTGTTGTAAGAGACGTTTAGTCTTGTAAACCAGCGAAATTTACCTTCAAACGGATTAGCAGATACCGAAAGTTCCACACCTGCATTGCGCACCCCGATTGAATTGGTAAGTGCATAATCGTAACCAGTAGTAACGGGTAGGCTTACGCTGAAAAGCTGTAAAGAAGACTGCTTATTGTATACGTCAAACTGAAACGCATATTTACCGTTCTTTATTTCTATATCAGTACCAATGTTCCACTGCACCGAGCGTTCCCAGCTTAGGCCTTTTTGTGCCGCACCGTTAACAAAATTGGGGGTAATGGAACTTATACCATTGTAGGTGGTTGCACCCGGGCCTATAACGTTTCCTACATTATCTTTAATTTGATAGTTTCCGTTGAACGGTGCGGAGTTAACATTGTAAAGATTGTACTGCAAATAGTTGGCATCAGGTAAACTACCGGATGTACCTAAACTGGCTCGCAACTTAACTAAAGTAAAAGGGCTGTCGTCTATGTTCTTCATAAACTTTTCTTCAGAAAGCAACCAACCTACTGATGCAGAAGGGAAGAACCCCCATTTATTATTTTGACCAAAGCGCGACGACCCATCTGTACGGGCACTAACAGAAACAAGGTAGCGGCCGTCATAATCATAAGCCAAACGGCCATAGTATGAAAGCAGTCCGTATGCTTGATAATCAGACAAACCAATGTTTTTTGATTGTTGAAAACCTTGCACTACCTGTACGTTATCAGAAGCGCCGTTGTACCCAAATGCCGACGTATATTGGTATTGATTATACAATATATCTTGCCCTGCAATAGCGCTAAAATTATGTTTACCAAACTGGTTGGTGTAATTTAAAAAGTTAGATATAGATATATTTACACCATTGTCTGCAAAGCTGTAGGCTGAATTACCCTGGCCATTATTCAGCAAAGTTCCTTTGCTTAGGTCGCGGCGCGAGGTATTTAAAAGGTACGAACTTTGTGAATTTAATACCAGGTGCTTATTAAGATTATACGACAAATTAAGATTCATCGTAAGCTGGTTGCTTACGTTTCGGTCGAGGTTTTGATCGTAGCCACCAAGGTAATAATCACGTTTGTCAGGATCGAGCGTTAGCAGGGATGATGGCATGTTTCCGGCACCCAGGCTAATAGGGCTGCTGTTGTCACCGTTACCACGGGCACGGTCTGATCTTGAGAATGCAAAAACCGGGTTGATCATCAATTTTTTATTTAACGCCCAACTGGTCATATTTAAACGGGTAGAGAATCGTTTAAAGCCGGTGCCTTTAATAATACCATCCTCATCATAATAACCGCCGCTAAAGCGATAAACCGTACCATCGGCGTTACCACCGCTAATGCTTAAGTCACCGTTAGATATCCTGCCGGTTTGATAAAACAAATTTTGCCAATCGGTATTTCCGTTAAATGCCGGGTTCAAGCTATCAGTCAAAATATAAGGTAGCTGTGTTTTATCCGCATAGCTTAACTGGCGGTTAAGAACATCCATTTTTTGCCGGCGTTCTGCTGCGCCCAATGTAACATCGCGGAGTTGAGGCCGCTGAGTGATACCTGTGTAGGCGTTAAAATAAATACGAGGTTCGCCGCTTAAACCTTTTTTAGTAGTGATAAGGATTACGCCGTTTGCCGCACGTGAACCGTAAATGGCCGCTGCTGATGCGTCCTTCAATACATCTATCGATTCAATATCATTCGGGTTAATACCTGCCAGATAATTTGTGCCGGTGCCAACGCCGGGGCCAACATACTCTTCGTTAGGCTGAGGGACACCGTCAACCACGTACAGTGGCGAATTCACAACATTATAAACGTCATATCCACGGCTAACCAAAGAGTTACCACGTACAGACACGGTTGGGGCAACACCGGGTTGCCCGCTAAAGTTCTGCACGTTTACGCCGGATACACGGCCTTGCAAAAGCTGGTCAAAACTAGCTGCCGGAATGTCGGCAAGTTCTTTTGCGGAGATACTGGAGATAGCTGCAGTAGTTTTCTTTCGGGCAATTTTTTGGTAACCGATAAGAACGACTTCTTTTAAGCCTGTTACATCATCCTGCAAAGTAAAATTCAATACCGTTCGGCCTGTAACAGCTAACGATTGGCTTGCAAAGCCAACCATTGTAGCCGTAACAACGGCGTTGTTTGAGGTTACTACAAGGGAAAACTTACCTTGTACGTCAGTAACTGTTCCATTTTTTGTGCCCTTTTCAACAACAGACACACCCGGCAATGGCAGGTTAGATTTGTCTACAACCGTACCAGAAATTTTGGATTGCGCAAGCGAAACCCTGGGGATGCTTGAGAACAGTAATAAAATAATAAGGAAGTAGCAATAGTTAGTAAAGTTTAGCTTCATAAAAAATTACATTTAGTTTGTAACAATTTTATGATAATTCTAAGTTATTGTTTGTTAGTATTTTACCTATTATTAGCTTAATATTAACGAGTTAGCTATAAATAAGATAATAATATGTTAATATATGTGTGTGTGAACAATATGGTTGCTATATAATAATAGTATTTCTATAGATCTATAATATGTTCTCTTGTTCAGTAAATAAAGAGGTTTTACAGGGCTGTTAAGAGATATTGATTTTCATCATATATAACCGTAGCTGCTACTCGAAGATGCGATTGATATCGGTGACTGCTGAACGGCCAAATTAGAGCGCAGAAAATGCTGCTTATTTTAGAAGGTAAGTTAACCAGGTCAGTAAGACCAAGTTTGGTATAGTTCGATATTCCCTAAAATTTTGTTTGACGGACATGCTTATCGAACCGTCACACTTAATGTACCTAATAAACAGTAGGTTAACCGCAAAAAAAAATCGGACAAACTTGATTTTATCAAGCTTGCCCGATTCAGGTAGCGGGAGCAGGACTCGAACCTACGACCTTCGGGTTATGAGCCCGACGAGCTACCAACTGCTCCATCCCGCACTATCTTTAATTTCGCCGCGGCCATAAAATCCGCGATGTGTACTGTTAACCAGTATTTGGTTTAAAACCTGGTGGCTTTATCCCGCTTTTAGAAATCAAAAGCCTCAAATCTTTAAGACTTGAGGCTTCCTTTTTTCAGGTATCGGGAGCAGGACTATTATCGAACCATTTAATCGCAGATTTACGAATGTTTACGATTTAATAGTTATTTTGGCGCTGCGAACAGTAGCAGCTATTAGGTGAAAATATGGTAAGTTAATATTTCATATTCGGAATACTTTATCAATTCAATAACGTTTTAAAAAACGATGTGGCCTGTTCGGCCATTATTGCGTGATCCTCCACACTTGGATGGCCGCCGCAACCGTGTGCTTCCATAGGTGGAAAAAAGAATACCTCTGCAGGTTTATCACCGGGGTAGTCAGCATTTATCTTGTTCTTTACTGCGGTAATGCAATCTTCCAAAACCTTTCCATTCTTCAATTTCACCATCGGGCTGCTTAACAAGGCTACGCGGGCCTTGGGATATTTTGATTTTACCAATTTTACAAAATTAATATATGAAGCAATAAACTTTTCGGGATCAAACGGCATCCGCGGTTTTACGCCATCTCCATTACTAAAATCGTTTGTACCAAGTGCAATGCTCACAACTTTTGGGCTGTACTTGCTAAAATCCCACTTCAAAGGGCTATCCCATTTAAGCTCTGTGTTTTCATAAATCTGAGGCATTGTAGGCCCGTCGCTGTTCCAGTTACGGTAAACGCCAATGCCGCTAACACTACTTAATATATAATTTGCGCCAAGGGTTCGCGCCAGCCGGGGCCCGTAAGCCAGGTAGGCATTATGATGGTCGATATAATCGCCCGTGCCGCATGGTATTTCGCTGTCATCAGCCGCAGCGCCGCAGGTAATGCTATTGCCAATAAATTCAATCAGCGGGGCTTTTGATGGCTTGATGGGTTTAATATTTACAGCAGCTAATTTATTTATCCGGATGGCGCCGCTCGTTGCCTCGGTGCATTTAAAGATCCAGATCTTATGATTGCCTCCAACCGGTGCAGTTATAATAATAGGATTTGTTGACTTTCCTTCTATTCTTATGCGTTTCTGATAAACGCCATCCAGTTCGTATTGCAGGTAACTATGTGCGCTTTTATCCGGCAGTGAAACATAAATTTTGCAGGTAACGCCTGTAAAACTGGCACCAAAATGCACGGCTGAGCTTATCAGTTCCAATTCGTTATTATTATTCAATAATGATCTGCCATAAGAGGTTAAATTTTGCGCAAAGAGGGTGTCTGCATTAGTAGCGTTAGCGTGCATAATGCCGGTGGCAAATGTGGCCAGTAATAATAACAAGGAGTATTTAAACTTCATAAAATAGTATAATTTTATTGACTACGGTTTCTCAAGGTCTTTTTGCAGTGCTTCAATTGCATTAGCTAAATAGGCTATGGGGGCGTTCCAGTTTATGGCAACCTCGTTGGCGGCATAAGCACGGTCATCATCTATATATGCCTCGTCTGGCGCTGTTGAGGGTACTTTAATGCCATCCTGCATGCCGGGATTTGGGCCACCTGCCAATAACCCGGGAACGGGATCAACTATTCCATCAGCTATAGACGGTCTATGGTGGGGATGAATCGTGCTTTTGCTACCATAACCCGTTACATAAGAATACCCTGAACCATTACGACCTAAGATATAATCCAGGTTAGCTAACGCATTGTTTAAATATCTTTTATCGTGTGTAAGCCGATATGCTTTAATAAATAATATACCCTGGTTGGCTGCATTGCTATTGCTGCCCCAGTTAAAGTTATCGGCTGATTTACCCATTGCAGTTTGATAAGCATTTTTATCGGCGTCCCTTGTTAGCTCACTTGCAAAATTCAACACTCTCGCTTCAATTTCTAATATCTGGCGCATACGAGGTTGTTTATCAATCAGCGAATAATAGCCTAACAGTTTAACATTACTCCAGGTAGGCAATGATATTTTTGGATCATCGGTAGCTAAAACGGTTTTTAAATAACCCGCCTTACCCGTGGTTGAATACAATTCTGATGCAGCCCAAATAAATTCATCCGCAAAATATTTATCACCATAAGCACCTGTGGTAATTTCGGGCTTGTACTTTTTGTTCATCACAACTTGTTCATACGCAATATTTGGATTTTTTAACGCCCACTTATAGGCGCTTAAAGATGCCTTTAGGCAAGAATCTGCAAAGCCGGGGAGCTGGTGTTTGAATTTTTTAAAGATCCGTGCCGCCTGGGCAGTTACTGCGGCAAAATCAAGCGCCGCGGCGGTGCCTTTTTGTACAACGTAGCGCGTAGTTGCAGCTTTACCGGGCATGATCATCGCATCGAATTTCGCATTGGTTAATTTATGATATACGCCGCCGTCATTAGGATCCTGCATGGTAAGCATCCACCTTATATTCCATAAGGCTTCGTCCAAAATATCCGGTACCTGATTGCTGCTTTCCGGTATATTTAATTTTACGGCATTCATATAACCGGAAAAATCCTCGTATAATGAAAGCACTGTTGATGTACTTATACCACTATTTACAATGTATTTGTTGTAATCGCCGGCATCATACCATCCCTGCGGACTCGATATAATTGTGCCTTCAGGCCGTTTTTGATCAGCCGCAGAAGCATGTATAATAACCTTATCATCTGCATGACCTGCCGCCCTGTGCCATTTCCCTGCAAATTTTTCATCTAATGGTGTTGACGCGCGCTGATAGTAAAATGCCTTAATGGTAGCATCGGCTAAAGATCTATGAATAGATGCGCCAATATTAAATGGATAGGAATGGCCTGATGACGGAACGAATACAACATAAGTGCCGGGCACATTATATTTAGTAAAATCCGCTACCGATGTATGCATTCCTGAAAATGTTGGTTGCGTTTCAAATGCTAACCTACCGGTAAAAACTTTTTCCCCTTTGCTGTTTTGCAGGTAAAATTTACCGGTATCTGCACTCAATATGATCGCTTTCTTTTCAGCATTAATATAAAAACCTATTTGATTTAAACGGATTTTATGCTGCGAAGAATTTGTTTGGGCAATTGTTATCAAACTGCTAAAACAAGTAATTAATACTAACAGGATATATTTTGTTTTTTTCATTTGTTGGATCGTAATTTATGTACAATAATTTATAAATGCCCGATCTCAGTATGAAATTTTATTAACTGATAACAAATATTCATTCCTCTGGATATTTTATTATTAACTTAGGCTACCAATTATATTAGTTAGCCGGATAGTTTCATTTTGCCCTTATGAAAAGGTTTTTCACCCTGTTTTTTGTTTGTTACTCTTGCTTACTGTTTGGGCAAAACAACGAATTTCAGTTCTCTAAAATAGATATCGGCAACGGCCTGTCGCATAACCAGGTAAATTGTGTTTTAAAAGATCACAGTGGCTTTATGTGGTTTGGTACATTGTCTGGCTTGAGTAAGTACGACGGATACAAATTTAAGGTGTTTAAACACGAGGAAAGTGATACGACAAGCTTAAGTGACGATTATATGGTAAGCCTGACTGAAGGCCCCGATAATAATTTATGGGTAGAAACAAGGAACGGGTTTAATATTTACAATCCGCTTAAAGAAACATTTAGCCAAAATACTGCCGCAGCCCTTAAAGCATTTGGTGTACCCTCCCAAAATTTCATAGCGTTAAAAAAGGACAGGACAGGGAACTTTTGGTTCCTTAACTCATTTAGCGGCATTTATAAATATAACCCGGTTACAAAAAGAACAAAACACATTAACTATAGGGCAGGCGACAAAGCATCCATTTATAGCAATGCGGTTGCCGACTTATCTGTAGATACAAAAGGCAACATTTGGTTAGTTTATAACAAAGGCATACTGGAGCGTCTTGATCCGTTAACCTACAAGGTAAACTATCGGCGTCAACTGAGCGGGCTGCCCACCGGTTTGAATACCTCTTACAAGGTTTTTATTGATAAGCAAGATGATGTTTGGGCTTACGTGCCAAGTTACTCATCCGGTGTTTATTACTTAAATTCAACTACAACTATTTTTAAGCATTTGGATAAGGACGGTACAGCATCAGGCCTTAACACAAACGTGATTGCCGCCGTTGTGCAGGACGATCATAATAGGATCTGGATAGCTACCGATCATGGAGGTATCAATTTACTCAACAAAGCTGATTTTAAAACCAGGTATCTGCTTAATCGTGAGGATGATGAAAAAACACTTGGTCAAAATAGCTTAACAACGCTTTACAAAGATAACACGGGTATTATCTGGGCCGGTACTTACAAACGTGGCATAAGTTACTACCACGAGAGTATTATTAAGTTCCCACTATACACGCATCATTTGTCTGACCCGGGGAGTTTGAGTTTCAGCGATGTAAATAAGTTTATTGAAGATGATAAGGGCAACCTTTGGTTAGGTACAAACGGAGGAGGGCTGGTTTACTTTAACCGAAAGAACGGTAGTTTTAAACGTTATATGCATGATGCTGCAAATAGTAACAGCCTCACCAATAATGTTATTGTAAACATGTACCTGGATCATGAACAGAAACTTTGGATAGGAACCTATTTTGGCGGGCTGGACAAATTTGACGGCAAAACGTTTACACATTATCGCCACCGCGACAACGACCCGGGCAGTATTTCTGAGGATAGGATCTGGTCGATAATTGAGGACCGGGACAACAACTTATGGGTGGGTACCCTCGCCGGCGGGCTCAACCTTTATAACCGTAACACCAATTCATTTAAGCATTATAAGATGATGCCCGGTTCATCAAATTCCATGCATTCAAGTTATGTTGCTGCCTTGCTTGATGACCGGCACAAAAATCTTTGGATCGTGACATCTTATGGAGTTGATGTGCTTAACCGCCGTACCGAGCAGTTTATGCATTACGTGCATGATGATAAGGATCCCAACAGTTTAGTGAATGACAATACTAACAATATATTAGAAGACAGCAGCGGGCTTATATGGATAAGTACACGAGAAGGCATTAGCATATTAAATACTACAACAGGTAAGTTCAAAAATATTACGCGACGAGATGGCTTACCCGACAATACCGTTATAGATTTAAGAGAAGATGATGCGCATAATATCTGGGCCAGTACACCCAATGGCTTATCTAACATTATTGTTGACCGAAAAAGTGCTGGTTTGCCTTTGCGTTTTATAAACTATACCGAGAAAGATGGCTTGCAGGGAAGGGAGTTTACAGCTAACTCATCATTTAAAACGCGGGCGGGTGAGTTAATTTTTGGCGGGGGCAATGGCTTTAATATTTTTAAGCCGGCAAGTTTACGCAATAGTACCAAGGCCCCTACACTGGTATTAACCGATTTTCAGGTGTTCAACAAAAGCATTAAAGCGGGTGAAAGTATCTTCGGCAGTGTTATCCTGCCAAAAGCAATATCCTATAGCGATACGGTAGAACTGAAATATAATGAGAACGTTTTTTCGGTTGAATTTGCCGCTTTAAACTATTTCGACGCGGATAAGGTGAAATATGAGTACATGATGCAGGGATTTAACAAAAATTGGATCAGTGCAGATAATCTTACCCGTAAGGCAACTTATACCAACTTAGATGCAGGCGATTACACCTTTAGGGTGCGCGCTTCTAACCCCGGGTTTTGGCAAAGCAAAGAGCTAACACTTTATATTAAAATTCTTCCCCCGTTTTGGAAAACAACAGCTGCATACATTTTATATGCCCTATTATTTATTGGCATTTTATTCTTTATTCGCAGCAGGGGTATCCGCAAACTACGGCTCGAGTTTCTTTTAGAAAAGGAGCGCGAAGAAGCACAACGAATGCATGATCTTGATCTGATGAAGATTAGGTTTTTTACCAATGTAAGCCATGAATTCCGTACGCCGTTGTCGCTAATTATGGCTCCTGTAGATAACATTGCAAAGCAGGTAACTGAACCGGGGATAAAAAAACAATTGCTTTTGGTAAACCGTAACGCCAAACGATTACTGAACCTGGTAAATCAATTGCTCGATTTTAGGAAAATGGAATACCAGGAGCTAAAACTCCACAAAACGCCCGGCGATATTGTCGAATTTATCAGGGAGCTATCCTATTCGTTTACTGATGTTGCTGAGCAAAAACAAATACGATTTGTATTTGATAGTGAAATTGAGGGGTACTACACCAGTTTCGATCATGAAAAGATAGAGCGTATTTTATTTAACCTATTGTCTAACGCCTATAAATTTACCCATGCGGGCGGTCAGGTGAGTGTATTGCTTAATTTGAAAAACCAGCAGGAAGGCGAGACTAACCAATTTGAGATCAGGATAATTGATACGGGCATAGGTATCCACCCGGGTAAACAGGAAAAGATCTTCGAGCCATTTTTTCAAAATGATATCCCCGGTACCATGCTTAATCAGGGCAGCGGTATTGGCCTGTCGATAGTTAAAGAATTTGTACGCCTGCATGCCGGTGAATTAACCGTTGAAAGTGAATTAAACCAGGGAAGTTGTTTCACGGTAATGATCCCGTTACAGCAATTAAACAAAAACTTATTTACAGATAAGCCTGTTCATTTGCAGCACAAGGAAGAAAATATATTAGTTACCAATAATGCCGGTATTCAAATAAAGAATGAACGTGATCATAAAAAGCCTGTCGTTCTTTTAGTTGAAGATAATGATGATTTTAGGTTTTACATCAAAGACAACCTTAAAGATTCTTTTCATATTATCGAAGCCGAAAACGGCAAACGTGGCTGGCAAAAAGCGCTTGCGCAACACCCCAACCTGATTGTGAGCGATATTACGATGCCTGAAATGAACGGCATAGACCTTTGCATCAAAATCAAAAATGATAAGCGCACGTCGCATATTCCGGTAATATTGCTTACAGCAGTAGCCGGCGAAGAACAGCAGTTGAAAGGCTTAGGAACGGGCGCTACCGATTATATGACCAAGCCTTTCAATTTTGAGATCCTGCTTTCTAAGATCCGCAATATTTTATTGCAGCAGGAACATATGCGCAAAACCTACCAAAAACAGATTGAAGCTAATCCTACAGAAGTAAAGGTGGACTCGCCGGATGATGGGTTTATTAAAAAGGTATTAATGCTAATAGACAATAACATCGCTAACCCCAATTTTTCGGTAGAAGAGCTAAGCAATGAAATGTTTGTGAGCCGTTATACCTTGTATAAAAAAATACTACAAATGACCGGTAAAACGCCTAACGAGCTGGTTAGGCAAATGCGTTTAAAACGCGCCGCGCAGTTACTGGAAACCGGCCATTTAACTATTTCTCAGATCTGTAATAAAGTTGGTTTTAAAAGCCAAAAGTATTTCGTGAAAAGTTTTAAGGCGGAGTATGACATGCTACCATCCCGGTATGCTGAAACACATAATCAATAAGTAATTCTACTTTTTATAGAGGGATACATTTGTAAATATTGGGGATGTTAACGTCAATAACTTATACTTTAAAAGCCCGCACATTTATTTTAAAGTATTAAAAATCAATATTTTAACTATAAGTTGACATTTGTGCCCCTATTTATCCACAACAGGGCAATAAATACACCATAATTTTATCTCCGAACCAAATGACGGCGCAACGGTATCCTTTAACCTTTGTAACCGCATTGCCAATTTTAACCAATTTATTGTAACGTATTTGAAGCTACGCAAAGCAGATGCGAAGGTCAGTGTGATCTTGGTTTAGCCGTGCGATTTTAAGTATGCTGTCGAAAAGCCAAATAAAAACCAATTATATAATTATAAACCAACAAAATCATTATGGGAAAAATTCTACGATCAGTATTACTTTTCGCCTCCTTTTTTATTTGCGTAAACACAATGGCGCAAACAGGGGGCACTGTAATAAAAGGAACAGTAACGGATGATAAGGGTGTAACCCTGCCCGGGGTTACCGTGTCTGTTAAGGACGCGCAGGTTAATGCACTTACCAATGTAGACGGTAAGTATAGTATTACAGTACCGCAACAAGGCAGGGTACTTGTGTTTAGCTTTATAGGTATGCAGCGCCGGGAAGTTGCGATTGCCGGCCAAACGCAAATAAACGTCCAGTTGCTTTCTTCAACCACAGCCTTAACCGATGTAAACATAGTTGCCATTGGTTACGGTTCGCAGCGCAGGCAGGATGTGAACGGCGCTATTTCATCTGTAAAAGCGGCAGATATTGCAAACTTACCGCAGGCCAGTATCGATCAGCTTTTGCAAGGCAAGGCAGCAGGCGTTACAGTAACCCAAAATACAGGTGCGCCGGGCAGCCAAACCTCGGTACACATCAGGGGTATCTCGACATTCAATTCAGGAGAACCATTATATGTTATTGATGGTGTGCCAATTTCCGGCGCTGCCAATGCTAATGGCGGTACAGCACTAAATGCAAATAATGGCGCAAATTCGCCAAGCCCGCTTGCTTTGCTTAACCCTAATGATATCGAGTCGTTAGATATATTAAAGGATGCTTCTGCAGCAGCAATTTATGGTAACAGGGCTGCCAATGGTGTAATTATCATCACCACAAAAAAGGGCCGTTCTGGTACTGCACGTATTAATTATGATGGTTATGCAGGTTTTCAGCAACCACAAAAATATTTAAAGCTAATGGACCTTCCGCAATATGCAAGTTTGCAAAACTCTTTAGCCGATGCCTATGGTACAGGCCGCCGCGGCGAGTTTGCAGATCCAAGCTTATTAGGTAAAGGTACCGACTGGCAGCGCGCCATTTTCCGTACGGCTTATCAGCAAAGTCACCAGTTATCAATTTCCGGCGGTAAGGACGGGCTTACCTACTACTTATCGGGCGGATACTTTGATCAGGATGGTATTGCTATTGGTTCAAATTTCAAACGCTATTCATTCCGCAGTAATGTTGACGCACAGGTAAACAACTGGTTTAAGGTTGGCTTAACGGTGTCAGGCAGCAAATCAACCGAAAATATCATATACAGCGATAATGGCGGTATTATCTACAACGCGCTGTTGCAAGCACCGGATGTGGCCGTTTATAATGCCGATGGCACATTTGCAGGCCCTCCAAATACACCTGATGCAGTTGGTGGTATCTTAAACCCCGTTCAACAGGCAACAAGTATTTCTAATATCCTAAACCGTAATAATTTAAACGGAAACCTTTACGCGGATATCAAATTTATAAAAGACCTTACCTTGAGAACAGAGATAGGTGGCGATTTCGGTTTTTCTAACAACAACATTTTCACACCAAGCTATTCTTACGGCAGGTTCACGAACCCAACAGCTACCCTGCGCGAACAGCAGAATACAAACAGTTACTATAACTATAAAGAGTATTTAACTTACTCTCATACTTTTGCGCAAAAGCATAGCTTAACCGCATTATTGGGTTATGAACTTTCCTCATCAAGGTGGGGTTATACGCAGCAAAGCATTTCGGGTTTCCTAACCAACTCATTGGGTACTAACGTTCCTACCGAAAACTTAGGCACAGCTACAACAGCCGTGATAGATGAGCGTAAAAGCGCCCCGCACAACCTGGAGTCGCAATTTGCGCGTGCCATTTACACGTTCAATAACCGGTATAGCTTAACCGCTACCTTGCGTACAGATGTATCATCTAATTTTGCACCCGGCCATCAACGTGGTTACTTCCCATCATTCGCGGCATCATGGCGTTTATCTGATGAAGACTTTTTTAAACCAATTAAAACCGTTGCCGATAACGTAAAGATCCGTTTAGGGTATGGCCAGTTGGGCAATGAGGCTATTCCGCCTTATTCATTTGGTTCGCAGTTAAATCCAACCATTACCGGTTTAGGTACAGGCTTTTTAGTGGCAAGGATCCCTAATACTGATCTTACCTGGCAGCACCAGATAGAATATAACGCAGGTATCGATTTTAGTTTATTCAATTACCGCGTAGAGGGTTCATTCGATTACTTTCAGCGTAAAGCGAGTAAATTTTTATTCCAGTTACCATTGCCTGCTTATGTGGTAGGTGGGCCTGATTATTTGGGCGGTGTTGCTTCACCATTTATTAACTCGGGCGGCATCAGTAACTCGGGATTCGATATTACCATCAACACCCGCAATATCGTATCTAAAGATTTTAAATGGAGCAGTACTTTAATATTCTCTCATTATAAAAACCGGGTAACCTCATTAGCTAACGGCCTGCAGCAACTTGTTCAAAGCGTTACCAATGGTTTTTTAAGTTTGCCAATTACCCGTACGGTTGTGGGCGGCCCACTTGGCGAGTTTTACGGTTACAAAGTTAAAGGCGTATTTAAAACTGACGAACAGTTAAGGAATGCCCCCGCACAATTTGGCTACCCGGTGTCTAATGACCCTAACCTGGGTAATAAAAGGACCTGGTTAGGCGATGTACAGTATGAAGACCTTAACGGCGATAATGTTATTGATGCCAAGGATCAAACTTCACTGGGTAGCCCTCAGCCTACGTTTACCTATGGTTTTACCAACAATTTCAGTTACAAGGCTTTTGACCTGGGTATATTTTTACAAGGTTCACAAGGTGGACAGATCCTGAACCTGCTTGACCGTACTTTGGGTGGTTTATCAAACCTTTACCAAAACCAGTACGCCTCACAGGCGAATTTCTGGAGCCCGACAAATCCAACTTCTGACATCCCGGCACCAAGGGCCGGTACAGATAACGCCAACCTTCAAATTTCAGACAGGTTTATTCATAGTGCGTCATACCTAAGGATCCAAAACGTGAGCATAGGATACAATTTCCCGGTTAGCCTGATCAAACACATCAAGCTTACACGTTTAAAAGTATTTGCCAGTGGCCAAAACCTGTACACGTTTACTAAGTACAATGGTTACGACCCGGAGATCGGCCTACAAAACCAAAACCCGCTTTTAGCTAACGTTGATATCGGCAGGTACCCGGCTGCCCGTACCATCACGTTTGGTATCAATGCCCAGTTTTAACCTATAAATAAGTATAAAATGAAAAGACATATAAAATATATAGCAGGCTTAGCTGTAATGACATTTATTACAGCAACAAGTTGCAAAAAAGAATTTTTTAACAAGGCGCCTGAAGATGCGATAACGCTGGATAACTTTTATCAAACGGCCGAGCAGGTACAGTCGAGCACCAATGGTTTGTACAACAACGTTTGGTTTAGCTGGAACAATAAAGCATCGTGGGCCATTACAGAGATTGCAGGCGGTAATGCGCGTAGTTACTCAAGCGATGTAGTAGCCTTCGGCAACTTTTCGGCAACAGGCGACAATACCGAGATCTCCAATGCGTGGACATCTTTATTCACCGTGATCGCGCAGTCAAACGCGCTGATCAATAACCTGCCATCTAAAGTACCGGCATCAGTTCCATCGGCAACAACTAATAACGCTCTTGGCGAGGCGCACTTTATGCGCGCAACCGCTTATTTTTATTTGGTGAGGTTATTTGGGCCGGTTCCGATTATCGAGAACAGTTTAGATCTTGTAAGTAATTTCCAGGTGAACACCAATACCGTGGTAGACGTCTACAAGTTTATTGAGAACGACCTTAAGTTTGCTGAAGCTAATTGTACACCAATGATCAGGAGCGGTGCGTCGGTAGCGCAGGGCCACGTATCAAGCGGTTCAGCCACGGCAATGCTTTCGAAAGTTTACCTGTACGAGCAAAAATATGCCGATGCACGCGCATCTGCCGAAAAGGTAATAAGCAGCGGCGAGTTCAAACTATACGGATTGGACATTGCAGGCAAAACTTACAACGACCTGTTTGTTACCGCTAATAACAATAACGAGGAGTCTGTTGCAGCATTGCAGTGGGCTGCAGGCGCGCCATACGGGCACGGTAACTCGCTGCAAGCATCGTTCGCTATCAATTCTATCATTACTGGTACAGGTGACGGTTACTCTGTTATTGGCCCCACGATAGATCTTCAACAAGCCTATGAGCCGGGTGATTTTCGCAGGCATGGCACGATAATGTTAGCTGGAGATAAATATCCTGAATTGAACCAGGCAGGCGGTGGTTTTACCGTACCTGCAGATGTTAACGCTCAAAATACCAAAGCCGGTATTAAAAAATATGTAACCGGTACACCAGCTGATAACGGTGGCAAAGGCGGAGCGCAATCTACAGGGAATAACACTTATATTATGCGCTATGCCGATGTGTTGCTAATTGAAGCGGAAGCGGTATTGGCCGGAGCTGCAACTACAAGTGACCCCGCGGCATTGGTTCCGTTTAATAAAGTAAGGGCACGTGCGGGACTTAACCCATTACCGGCAGTAACTAAGACTGATATTTATCATGAACGACGTATTGAATTTGCAATCGAAGGCGACTATTGGTTTGATCTTGGCCGATTAGATGGCTTTAATGTAACATCGCACCCGTTGGCTGCCGCTATAATTGGTAACCAGGAGCGCGGTACCTATAGCAACGATACGCCGCCTGTTGTGTATTCACAAAAAATACCTATCAGCTCAAGCGGTTTCTTGTTCCCGTATCCAACTACGGAGGTTGCAGCTAATCCAAAACTGAACGAAGCACCGGTACCATATACTTTTAAATAACAACCAGATTTAAAGAAGATGAAAAATTTCAAAATATATTACGGGATATTAACCTTGCTGATGATTATCAGTATCGCATCCTGCAAAAAAGACAGTCAGGAGCAGGGTGGTAAAGGCGCGCCGGTAATTACCAGGGTGCGCACGGTAAGCAAGGCTGATACCATAGCCGGTGTTGAGCATCGCATCACGCTCGATTCGAGCAGTGTTTATGATGACCATACCGTTATTGCATCCGATTCGACCGTTACTAACGGAAAGTTAAACAATCAATACGCTATACTTGGCGAAAACCTGTTAAGCACCAATGCGGTATTATTCAACGGGGCATCGGTTTATTTTAACCCGGCGCTGGTAACCGATAAGGTAATCATCATTACCATCCCGGATGGCACGCCATTTGGCCCAAGCCAGAGTAACAAGCTAACCGTAGTAACTAAATATGGCAAAGTTGATTTTGATTTCAGCATTCAGCAACCACCGCCGTCCATCACAAACTTTGACCCGCTTGCGGCAGGCTCAGGCGATATTGTAACTATAAATGGTAAAATATTTAATGGTGTTACAGGTGTGAAATTTGATGATGTGCCGGCCGAGATCGTTGGTACACCTACCAATACCCAGATCCAGGTGAAGGTTCCGGCGGGCGTAGTGCAGTCGTACATTTATGTTACTACCCCAGGCGGTACAGCCAAATCGGTAGCATCATTTGGTTTTAAATATATTATTTATGACGATGTTCTATCAGCAGGTTGGGGCGGCCAGGGTAGCGGCGGTTACGACGGATACGGCAGTACCCGTAAATACAACAGCACCGAGCACCCCAAACGTGGCGCTAACGCTATCGCGGTAACTGTCGACAATGGCTATGGAGCCTTACAATTAGGTTACGGTGGTGCCACTTTAAGCGTAACCACGGCTGGTTTAAAATCACTGAAATTCTCTATTTATGGAGGCGCAGGTTTCAAAGCCGGCGATAGGGTGCAGGTGGTTATAAACGGTAATTACGGAAAAGCTTACCCGGTAGAAGTAACGGTAGGCGCTTATACCGATTACACTATTAAGCTGAGTGACCTGGGTGACCCTGCAACAATCAGCGAAATAACTTTCCAAACATTAGGCGTTGCCGCACCCGGCACCTTCTATGTTGATGACCTTGGGTTTATTTAGTACTGGTTATAGTTAAGTTATGCCATCATCGGTTCCGGGCCTTAGGCTTACCGGTGTGGCTTTTTATGTCTTAAAACAAGAGTTACGAATGAGTATAATAAAGGTGACCGCTGTAACCTTAGCGACTTTTATAGCCCTGACGGCGTGTAAAAAGGATGGTGCTACGGCTTCGGTAGTAAATAGGGCTGATACCACGGCAACAAATGGAGATGTAATTACCAAGCCGGTAGACCCCACATTAGGCGCTACCCAAGGCTTTTTCCTTGACGATTGGCAGCCAAAAACGTTTACACTATCTAAAAGTATTGTAAAAGAAACCAAACCTGCAGCGGGTAACATTATTGCCACGGTAGATGTAGCCCAAGTGATTACAAAAGCATCAAAAAAGATATACGGTAACAACACAAACCCATATATGGGGCCTTATGTTACCGAGCCATTGCTTATGAGCTATTTAACAACCCTGCAGCCAAACATATTGCGTTTCCCCGGTGGTAGTTTGTCCGACGTTTATTTTTGGAACAGGAGCGACAACACGCCACCTGCAGATGCCCCTGCCACATTACAGGATGCTAAGGGCGTGGCGACAAACGCCAATTACTGGTACGGTAATAGCCCCGGTGGTAACGCGTTTACGCTCGACAATTACTACAAAGTGCTACAACAAACTAACAGCGCTGGTATAATAACCGTAAATTATGGTTATGCGAGATATGGTAAAGGTCCGCATCCAGATCAAACGGCGGCTCATTTAGCTGCTGAATGGGTGCGTTACGATAAAGGCCGCACAAAATACTGGGAAGTTGGAAACGAGAACTGGGGTAATTGGGAAGCCGGTTACCGCATAGATATGGCTGATAATAAAGACGGGCAGCTACAAATTTTGACCGGGCTGTTATACGGTACTCACTTTAAGCTTTTTGCCGACTCGATGCGCAAAGCAGCGGCGGAAGTTGGTAACGCAGGTATCAAAATAGGAATGGTTATAACAGAAGCCGATGAGCACCTGAACCCATCCGTTATTACCCCAGCTTGGAATGCGGATGTTTTGAGACAAGCAGGCAACGTAGCAGATTTTTACGTAGTACACAACTACTACACGCCATACCTGGTTAATTCTACGCCTGCAGAGATACTGGCAACTGCACCCAAAGTCACTACATCTACAATGGATTGGGTAAAGGCTTCGGTTAAATCAGCCGGCGTTGTTCAAAAGCCGGTGGCTTTAGACGAATGGAATATTTTCGCGACCGGGTCAAAGCAAATGGTATCCAATGTCGCAGGGTTGCATGCCGCTATGGTTTTAGGAGAATTATTGAAAAGCCAGTTTAGTATGGCCAGCCGGTGGGACCTGGCAAACGGCTGGGACGATGGCAACGACCATGGTTTATTAAATAAGGGCGATGAGCCGGGAGCGGATAAATGGAACCCAAGGCCGGCCTATTATTACATGTATTTTTTTCAGCGTTATTTTGGCGACCGTATGGTTAACTCAAGCATAGCAGGAAGCGGAGATATTGTGAGTTATGCGTCCTCTTATTCTTCAGGACATGCAGGTGCCGTTTTGATAAATAAGGGCAATACAGATCACGTGGTGACAATTAAATTTAAAAACTTTGTTTCGGGCACTAAATACTATTATCATACCCTAAACGGTGGGACAGATAATATGCCATTTTCCCGCAAGGTATTTGTAAATGGATCAGGCCATGCAGGCGTATCCGGCGGCCCGTTAAACTTTGCAGATGTTGCTGCCAAAACCAACGATATTGATGGTGGCATAACCGTTAATGTCCCTGCGCTTGGCGCGGTTTTTTTGGTTGCAGAAGGAAAATAACAATGGATAGATTTAAAGTATTAGGATTTTTATTATCAACGATAATTGGGGTTGGAGTATCCGTAAAATCAATTGCTCAGGATGCCGCCGCACCTGTAGCAATTGCAAAAACAGATTTACAAACGGTGAATTTAGCACCTACGCCCCCAATGGGATGGAATACTTGGAATACATTTCAAACTAAAATTGACGAACCATTACTGAAAGGAATGGTTGAAGCTTATATAGCGTCAGGTTTGAGGGATGCCGGTTACCGTTATTTTGTGCTGGACGATGGCTGGATGATGATGGAAAGGGACAAGGAAGGCAATTTGATTGCAGACCCTGTTAAATTTCCAAACGGAATGAAAGCTTTTGCAGATTATGTGCACAGCAAAGGGTTAAAGTTTGGAATTTATAATTGTGCCGGTAATAAAACCTGCGCGGGTTATCCCGGCAGCCGTGGGCATGAATATCAGGATGCAAGATTGTATGCTTCTTGGGGAGTTGATTTTTTAAAATACGATTGGTGTAATACCGACAGCCTCAATGCACGTGAGGCTTATATTACCATGAGTTCGGCACTTAAAGCCACCGGGCGGCCTATATTATTGAATTTATGCGAGTGGGGTAACCACCAGCCCTGGCTCTGGGCAAAAGGTGTTGGCGAAATGTATCGCACCACAGGGGATATAACGGCAAACTTTTCCCGGGATAAAAATTTAGGTAGCTGGTCGGCCTTAAGTGTACTGAGCATCTTAGATAAACAAGATCCCATTCGCCAGTACAATGGCCCCAACCATTGGAACGATGCTGATATGCTGGAAGTAGGCAACGGAATGAGTTATGCAGAAGATAGAGCTCATTTCTCGTTGTGGTGCATGTTAGCAGCCCCGCTTACCGCAGGAAACGATCTGCGTAATATGTCCGAACAAACGAAGGCTATCCTTACAAACAAAGAGGTGATTGCCATTGATCAGGATGAGTTAGGTATAGCAGCCTACAAAATTCCTTTGGCGGACAGCCTAACCGTATTTTTGAAACCACTGAAGAATAGTGAATGGGCGATGTGTTTTTTAAACCGCAGCAGCAAGCCTCAAAAGCTATATATTAATTGGATTGAACTACAGGAAAAGGCAAAACAAGCGGGAGCACAGTTGTCAATATCAGGCGAACATTATTTTCTGCGCGACCTTTGGCAGCATAAAACCATTGGAAATTTTAAACAGGAATATCGGCAACCCATAAGCAGCCACGATGTAATAATGTTAAAGCTTGCCCATCATCAATAAAAATGAAAAAAACTGTCTTTATTTTTTTTACAGCGTTAATACTATGCTTTAAATTTAATGCAAAGTGCCAGATCTACGCGCCTGCCGATAAACAAGCTACTGCAGAAACGCGTGCATTGTTCTATAGTATGCAGCGCCTCGTAGGTGCAGGTGTAATATTTGGACACCATGATGATACCGCTTATGGTGTTGGCTGGCGGCTGGATGACGAGCGCTCGGACGTGAAAAGTACGGTTGGAAGTTATCCGGCGATGTACGGATGGGATCTGGCTAAAATTGAGCACGACAGCACAAAAGATATTAATCGCATCCCGTTTAAACGGCAAAAAGAACTTGTAAAAGAGGCATACCAGCGGGGAGGGATAAACACCTTTTGCTGGCATATGGATAACCCGGTAAACGGCAGATCGGCTTGGGACACTACGCAGCGAACAGTGAAGGATATTTTGCCGGGCGGGGTTGCTCATGACCAATATAAAAAATATCTGGACAAAGCAGCGGCATACCTCGGTAGTATGAAAGGTGCCGAGGGCGAACGAATCCCAATTTTATTCAGGCCGTTTCACGAACTTACAGGTAATTGGTTTTGGTGGTGCGCCAACACCTGCACCCCCAATGAGTTTAAAGCGCTTTGGCAATTTACTATTAGCTATATGCGCGATAATAAAAAGCTACATAATTTGCTTATTGTTTATTCTGTAGCCGATTTTGATACTGAAGCAGACTTTATGGCCCGATACCCCGGTAATGATTACGTGGATTTTGTTGGGTTTGATAACTATTGCGTTAAAAGTGTTGATCGGTATAAGCAGAACCTCGATAAGCGTTTGGCGCTGCTGGATGTTATTGCAGCAAAAAATCACAAAGTAGCCTGCCTACCCGAAACCGGTTACGAACGCATCCCACAAGCAGACTGGTGGACGAAAGTGTTATTAAAAACCTTATTGAAATATAAAACATCATACGTAATGGCTTGGCGTAATGACAATCCCGGCCATTTTTACGCCCCTTATCCCGGGCAGGTAAGCGAGGCAGATTTTAAGGAATTTGCAATCAAAACATTGTTTCAAAAAAATATAACGCCACTTGCTTTGTATGGCAAGTATATGCCTGTTCAATAATTATAAAACTTATTACTAAGAAATGTCAATTATTCCAAATAGACGGATTGCAACAACTCTGCTGTTTTGCTTATTAGCATTAAGCTTTCAACAGCAACTTTTCGCTCAGTTGGGCGGTGTTAAGCAAGTGCAAATAAAAAATTTCCAACTGCAATCATCAGAGTTGATTCAGGCAGGAGGCAAACTGCTCTCTTCAGCATCGTATTCATCAAACGCAAAATGGTATCCGGTTACTGTGCCATCCACCGTGCTAACGGGCCTGGTTGCTAACAAAGTTTATCCAAGCCCATACCAGGGTTTAAATAATATGCTTATACCTGACGCATCAGACGAGTTTAACAAGCAATACCAGCTCGAAAAATATAGCCACATCCCCGGCGTAAATAACCCATGGAAGAAGCCTTATTGGTACCGTACAAACTTTACGGTTCCCAAAGCAGATAAAGGCAAGGTATTTCAGTTGATATTTAAAGGTATTAACTACCGCGCGGAAGTTTGGCTGAACGGGAAACGGGTAGCAGACAGCTCTCAAATGGTGGGCATGTTTGCAGAGCATAATTTAAATGTGAGCGGCCAGGTTATAGCAGGCGGCAGCAATAACTTAGCGGTAAAAATATATCCGTTAGATTATCCCGGGCTGCCTTCAAAAGAACAACTGGAGGCACTTGGCCCATTTTATGAAAATGGCGGGCCCACAGGCGATATCGGTAAAAATGTAACAATGCTATGTTCGGCAGGTTGGGATTGGATGCCACCCGTGCGCGACCGTAATATGGGGATCTGGCAGCCTGTTTATCTACGTACCACAGGTGCGGTAACTATCGGCAGGCCTAAATTGGTCACTACATTACCGGCTTTGCCCGATGCAAGTAAAGCTTCGCTGTCTTTAGCGTTAACGCTATCAAACTACACCAAAAAAACCACTAAAGGCGAGTTGCGGGTAAGTATCAACCCAGAGAATTTCAAGGGGCCTGGTATCCGGTTTTCTAAACCTTTTACCGTAAACGCAGGTGAAGCTAAAGGCATAAACTTAGATGCTAAACAAGTAAAGTCCTTAGTCATTAAGAACCCGAAGCTATGGTGGCCCAATGGTTACGGCCGGGCAAATTTATATCAGATTCGTTTACAATATGTAAATCAGGGTCAGATAACTGATGATACAACGTTTGTTTTTGGCATCCGTACCGTAAGTTCTAAGGCAACAGAAGTAAACGGCTTTACCCGCCGCGAATTTTTTGTGAACGGTAAGCGTGTGCACTTAAACGGCGGCGCCTGGGTGCCCGACCTGATGGTTAACCGCGACTCGGCAAGGTATGACCATGAATTACATCTTTGTAAATCAGCAAACGTAAACCTGGTGCGTATCTGGGGTGGCGGTATCACACCACCCGATCAGTTTTGGAACGATTGTGATAAATACGGGTTGATGGTTTGGTCGGACTTTTGGATCACCGGTGATACCCAGGGCGAATTTAAAGGCTCGCCGGACTGGCCGTTGGAAAGCAACGTGTTTATTGATAACGTTAGAAGCACCATCTATCGCATTCGTAACCATCCAAGCCTGTTAGTTTGGACGGGCGGCAACGAAGGCCATGCCCGTAAGGAGCTTTACGATATAATGCGCCACAGTATCATCAGTTTGGATGGTACGCGCCCGTATATCCCAAGCTCATCCGGCTTTGCAAAATTGCCTGCCGGATGGGATGGCGCCTGGCCGGATAACAAGCCAACAGGTGTTTACAGCAGCGGGCCGTATGCCTGGCAGGACCCCAAAATATATTTCAAATTAGCTGCAGCAGGTCGCGATTGGGTTTTTAAAGACGAAACAGGCCTGCCATCGCAACCACCTTATAATACTTTAGCTAAAAATATTCCTGATACTACATGGGATAAAAAATTGCCTTTCCCACTTAATAATATGTGGGGGTACCATGATGCAGCAACCGGTGCGGGTAAGTACGATGAGTACTATAAAGATATGGTAAACCGTTATGGGCAGCCTGCTACACGCGAAGATTTCTCCAATAAAATGCAACTGATGAACGCCACCGGTTACCAGGGGATATTTGAAGCCGCCGGACATAGGTTGACAGGGACTGGAGGGGTAATGTTGTGGAAGCTAAACGCGGCTTTCCCAAGTGTGGTTTGGCAAATTTACGACTGGTACTTACAGCCAAACGCCGGTTATTACTTTATGCAAAACGCGGTTGAGCCCATACATGCACAATTCAACCAAAACGATTCGACAATTACGGTGCTGAACCGCACGCACCATTCCACAGGAGCATTAAGCCTGCAGGCAGATATTTATGATGTGAACAGCAAATTGATATACCACCAGCAGGCAATTGTTAGTTTGGCTGATGAAGGTGTTAGATCAGTGTTGCCCTTATCTGTAATATTAAATCAGCAAAAAGGCCTAAGCTTTGTGGTTTTAAACCTGAAAGATAAAAAGGGCACTCTTATATCACATAACGTTTATTGGATGGCACCTAATAATGATTATAAAGTGCTAAACAAATTGCCCGGGACAAACATAAATGCGCAGGTTTTAAATAAGCGTTCTGAAGGTAAAGAAGTTAAGTGGTCTATTTTATTAACTAACAATACAAACAAGATCGCCTTTTTCGTGCGCCCACAACTAATGTCAGGTCAGGAAGAGGTGGCACCAAGTTATTGGAGCGCGAATTACATCACTTTGGAACCTAACAGCAATGCAAAACTCACGGTCTCTGCTCCTACGGATATGTTAAAGCATGGGGAGGCAAAGGTTGTAATAAGCGGATGGAATGTGGGTAAGAAAAATATTGGTATAAATAAATAATATGCGGACGTTTGAGTTCCTTTGAATCCATAAGTCTAAGCTAAGCAAGTTATGTTTTGGTAATACCAAAACGACTTGCCTCCGGGTTCGCGATGCTCAATTTGCTACCTCACTTTGTTCCGCAGACATATAAAAACAAGATTTATTTACCAGCAGATTTACCTCGGCCAGATAATTATGTTTCTGTACTACCGAAATACTTGTCATAAAAGCTTTTCCCTAATCCCCAGTTTTGCTTGCGAATCAAAACGAGCAAAATGGCCCGGCCGAAAAAAGAGAAAGAACAGAAGCTATCAAAAGTGCTCGTAGTTCGCCTGACCGAAAGCGAATTGCGGCAACTGGAACAATTCAGCATCATGTGCCGCCAGCATGTTTCCTTAATGGTCAGGAAACGACTTTTCTCGGGCAATTACCCTAAAGCCCTGCCTCCGAAAATCACCGTCCAGCTATACGCTGAACTCAACCGCATCGGCGTAAATCTGAACCAACTGACCAGGCAGGTGAATTCCGGCAAACTGGCAGTGGGATTGCTACAGGTACTAAATGCGCTGTTTGCCCAGCAGCAAACCATCATTAAGCACTTACTGGATGATCGCGGTTGAAAAGTTCGGATCAAACTTTATAGGTGCGTTAGCTTATAACCTAAAAAAGCTGAATCACCCGGATAGGAAGCAACAAGCCGAGTTATTAGCGACCAGCTTCATTTCCCTATTGCCGGGCGATATAAAGAAAGAGGTGGAACTGATCAGGCAATTGCGTCTGGCACTCGGCAAATACGTCTGGCACACCAGCCTCAATTTCTCGAACGACGAGAAGCCATCTAACCTAACCAACTCTAAATTGTTGGATATCGCTTTTGACTACATGAAATCCATGGGTTACGATGATAACCAGTACCTGATCGTGCGGCACCATGACGCCGACCACCCGCATGTTCACTTACTGGTCAACCGTATCCGCTACGATGGCAGCGTCGTATCGGACAGCAATAATTACCGGAAAAGTTTATCTGTGTTGAGGAAACTGGAAAAACAATATAACTTGATACCATTAGCACAAGATAACATTGGATCAAGGAAACAACATAACCAGGTAGCAAGAGAACAAAGTAATGAGCTAACGGAAGAACTTTATCGCGAAAGAACAATTGAACCGCGTAACCGTGCAACCCAGCGCTCTCTGACTAAGAACGAAATCGAAAAGGCGGTGCGTACTGGTATTCCTTCAGATAAAAGCCTTTTACAAGCCATGCTGGAGCCGATCATATATCAAAAGCATCAATCCCTTCAGGAATTCATTAAACTTTGTGAGCAAGCAGGGATTTATCTTCTCTTTAACCAAGCCAGTACAGGCAGGATAAGTGGCATAACCTATTTTATTAATGATTTTAAGATAAAGGGCCAGGCATTAGGGAACCGGTTTAAATGGGCGGAGGTAACCAAATTTATCGACTATGAGCAAGACAGAGACCGCAAGGCAATTAGCCGCACAAACGATCTTACAAAAGCAAGGTACGGGGAACTCCCTGCAGCCGGAAAGTCAGTTGAAGGACAACCGGCAGCAGGAAGACAACCAGGCAATATTGGTTCAAACATTAGCCCAAATGCAGCTGAACGCGACAGCAAGCACGAAGGTTCTTCGGGAGATGAAATACAGCCAGCAGATAACCGCACAACGGATAACCGATTTGGAGACGATGGTAGCCAATCAGCAGGTAGCGCTAAAGATACTAAGGACGATAGTTATATTGATACTGATAGCAATAGTTACACTGGTATTGATTTACAAAGCAACCCAGGTATTCAGATAGCTGATGATATCGATGATGAAGCGATCCATGGCAGGAACAGGCATAGGCAAAGAAAGGCAAGAACGAACAGAAGATAGCGCAGGCATAATTAAAATATTGTTCAAATTCGCGATTTGCAAATTGAGGAATAAATGGTAAATTTGTATATGAAAGCACATAACGGTATGAGGCCACATGATCTGGTGGTGCTTCTGAAAATCATTGCATCCGATAGGAATTGGTTAAATAAAGACCTTGCCGGAAGTTTATTTATTAGTAATTCCGAGATAAGTGAGTCTTTAAACCGGTCCATGATCGCCAAACTAATCAGCCCTGATAAGCGGGTGGTTTTTAAAACAGCTTTATATAACTTTATTGAGCATGGCTTGAAGTTTGTTTTCCCTGCCGAACCCGGCGCGGTTGTAAGGGGAGTACCTACCGCACATAGTGCGCCTATTCTCAAAGATTCCTTTATTGCAGAAGATCATTACGTTTGGGCAAGCTCCGAAGGTAAAGCAAAAGGCCAGGCAATAAACCCGCTTTACCCTAACCAGGCTAAAGCAGCATTAGCTGATGAAAAGCTTTACGATATGCTGGCCTTAGTAGATGCTATACGTGTCGGCAAAGTTAGGGAGCAAAAAAAAGCATTAGAGTTATTAAGGCAATCTTTCGAGTCAGTTTATGCATGAGAATATAATCAGGATCAAGGCAGTTAACCAGGTTCTAAAAGATTTGAACCAGGAATATGTGTTTGTGGGCGGAGCCACTGTTTCCTTATATGCTTCTGCTTCTCATGCAGCAACTGCGATCAGGCCTACAGACGATGTGGACATCCTTGTAGAGTTGGCCAGTTATGCAGGGTATGCGGAGCTAGACCAAAGATTATTAGATATAGGCTTTCGAAACGATATGACATCCGGGGTTATCTGCAGGTATAAAATTCAAGGGATCACCGTAGACGTTATGCCTACAAATCCCGAGGTAATGGGATTTAGTAATAAATGGTATCCTGAAGGGTTTCAAACGGCTATCAATTATCCATTGGAAAAAGATACGGATATCAAAATATTCTCACTGCCGTATTTTGTCGCTACCAAATGGGAAGCATTTAAAGGAAGGGGAACAGATTATAGAACGAGCACGGATTTTGAAGATCTTCTGTATGTGTTTGAAAATGCAGATGATTTCGAAGATCAAATGAAAGCCGCACCTCAACACCTGATCAATTATTTAAAAAGCGAATTTGAGCCCTTGCTTGATCGTGATGATTTTGAAGAAGGATTATACGCGCACCTCGCCGGTGGCTATGGCGGTGTTGATGCCAATTATATCAGGAACCGGCTGATCATGGCATTAGATATCAATAGGCAACGCTTTCGCGGGTTCTCAAGATGAATAGGTTAGGTTACTACTTATCCCTTTTCATTAACTCTATTTTTTCGCGCTCACTGGCAAGCAATTGTTCATACAATTTTTTGTTTTCTTCGAATAATTCTAAAACCTTTTCAATTGGGTTAAATGTGAAGTTTGATTGATAGGCAATGGAGGTGGAATTATCGTTGCTTGTAAAAGTGGAATTAATAATATTTATTGCCGCTTCTTCATCGAAATTTCTGATTGAATCTTCCGGAACTTTTAATGCTTTAGCCACCTCTGATAGTAACTCCGGCTCAATTGTTTCTTTAGCCTCTAATAATGATACACGCTTCTGATTCCACTCTGCGCCAAGTTCAATGGCAAGGGCTTCCTGTTTAAGTCCGAGCATTTCACGGAAGCGTTTTACATTTCTTCCTTGATGGATATTGGGTCTTTCTGCTGTTGTGCTCATTGTTCTTATAGGGCTGTTGAACAAAGATAATAAAAAAACAAAGATGGTGGTTAATGCCATCAACAAGCGTTCAGGCGGATAACTTATCCCCCGATAATTCTACGTTAGATACCCGTGGAATAGGATAGAAATCAGGTTCAAGGGAACTTTGTTATGCTTGCCGATACAGACAGGCATAATCTATTTTTATGGCTGAAGAATTTAACCCCTGGGATTTCCACTCGTTTAACCTGACATCCGAACAGGTTAATAATCCGCTAAGCGTTATTACTACATTTTTTGATCACGACAGCTTGCCGGGTCATTTGGAAACGTTACAGAACTGGTGTTTCACGATATTGAAGCCGGACTTTTACCGCGATGAGAAAGGCAGCCCGTCAGGCTTGCTTTACTTCCATAAGCTTACGCTTTGCCTGGTAGAAGCGGCGCATTTGATCAAAGATATGCCGGACAAACCTAACGTAATGGTATCAGCGAGTGACCTTTCCTTTGAGCAAAGGGAATGGAGTTATTATCCGGTATCGCTAAGCAAAGAACAACAGTTCAACCCTTATTTGCTGCTGGATGATTTTTTTGATCAATACAGCTTACCACAATACCGTGCTATGCTTTACGACTGGCTGGAGCATGGGCTATCCATACAGCCTGCCCGTGAGTTTATAGAGCCGTTAGACCTGCTCACGGTACACGAGAACCTGCAAAAACTATTTGGTGCGGCATGGTTTATTTTTCAGCGAATATCTCCTAAGCCATCACTCAAAAGCGATTTCCCTGTAAGCAGGGGGCCTTTTTCTTTATCCGCTAATCTTTCGCAAGCAGAACGGGGGGCTCATTTTGTTACCTTATACCCGCTGGACAGCAATTTGCCTGATCGGCAAGCGGCTACGATTAGTAGCCTCATATCAATTATCATTCATAAAGTCAGTTCTGTTCATGCAGTGATCTATTTAGGTGCTGCACCTAATGATAAACTTTATTTGCTTGTGTTGACCGATAACGGGGAACAACGATTAGCACAAAACCTTGCAGGCATGATAGAAGACAGTTGCAGGGAAACAGCAAACGTGGTAGCCTTAGTACATCACGCATCTGAAATGTTTACAGCCTTAAAGCGTGGCAACCTGTTTTTCAATACGGCTTTAAGCCGCCCTGCTGTTTATTTATCAGGGGAACTACTATTGCCTGCCGCAATGCCCTTATCTGCTGTTCAACATACATCATCGTCATCGCAATGGCAGCACTGGTATAATTTAGCAAACGACTTTTATAGCGGTGCAGGGTTTCATTTAAACCAAGGAGCGGATAACGCTGCGTTTTTCTGCCTTCACCAATGCGTGGAATGTTTATTGGTCGCTTTAGTACGGGCGGTACTGAACTATGATATCAACAATCATAACCTGTCGAGGTTACTTACCATTACCGAAATGTTTACGGCTGATCTTAGCAATGTTTTTGGTCTCGACAATGTGCATAATCTGGCGTTGTTTAACGAACTTAAACATGCCTATGTGAATGTGAGGTATAAAGACGGGTACGAAGCTGAAAGGGAAAATGTAAAGGCTTTATTCACTACGGTTAAACAGTTGTTGAATGTGGCTGCAAGGGTTTATGAGCAACATTTAGTTAGAAGCAGTTTATAATTGCTCTTTGAAAACATGCAGCTGCGGCAAGCGGCTCTTTACATCACGCGTATACACGCTATATTCATTCGCCGCCAGCCTCGCTGCGGAAGCAGGAGTAACTCGTACCTCGTCACACCTGCAAACCCGAGCACTGACTGAAAAGAATAACAATTAAAACCGTATTGTGCAAGTTATAGTGACAAACCCAATAACTACGGCCTGTAATTTATAAGTTAAACGAATAAAGAAACCCGCTCTCTTTGCCTATCGTTGCATTTCACCGCTCCCACAAAATTAGCCCAGTCCCGAAACAGTCAAGAGCATGTAAATGGCGCATGTAATTTTGATATGGATGCGCCACCCTTGACAATTTCGTGCCTTAGCGCTGCCGGTTGTTTAAGCGGAGCAATGACACCAAGTGTTTAAGGCATAGGCCGGCCGGTATTTATTGTTCGGTAGTACCGAAAAGCTTGTCAAGCCTCCAGCATCGGTATTCAAATATTTGCAGCCCTATGGCTGCAACGGATTCTGATAACGTCAAAAAGAATATTTCGCCTGCTCAGGCGGTTAAGGTTCTGCGTGCTAAAGGAGTTAATATCACTGAAAAAGATGCCGAAAAAATTTTGGATTTCTTATATTTTTTAGGTAAATTAACTGTTAATCAATACCTTAAAGACAATTCGCCCGAAAGGGATCTATAGACAGCAATATGAAAAAGGCAGATTTATATGTTAGGGTAAGTACAGATGAGCAGGCAGATAAAGGCTATTCTATCCGCAGCCAGGAGGAAGTTTTGCGGAAATACTGTAGCCTTCAGAATATCTCCGTTGGAAAGGTAATTTACGAGGACTTTTCCGCAAAAACCTTCAGCCGCCCGGCTTGGACGGATATGCTCAATAAATACAAAAAGGAAAAAGGAAAGAGTGCTGACCTGTTGCTTTTTACCAAATGGGACAGGTTTAGCCGCAATGCCGGGGATGCCTATCAAATGATCAATATATTGCGTAAACTGGCTATTGATCCGCAGGCTGTTGAACAACCCCTCGACCTTACCATACCTGAAAATAAGATGATGCTGGCATTCTACCTTGCTGCCCCCGAAGTTGAGAACGACAGGCGGGCACTAAATACCTTTTACGGAATGCGCAGGGCTCGAAAAGAAGGAAGGTACCTTACAACCGGCCCTTACGGATATGTAAACCGTACAACTGATGCAGGCAAGAAGACAATAATACCCGCAGAACCGCAGGCGGGTTTAGTTAGATGGGCATTTGAAGAAATTGCCAAAGGGCAATTGTGCGTTGATGATGTGAGGCAGGAGTTAAACCGGCGGGGATTTATGGTTAGCAAAAGCAATTTTTACACGCTCATCAGGAATCCTGTCTATTGCGGTAAAATTGTAGTGCCTGAATATCGCGACGAACCAAGGCACCTGGTGCAAGGCCAGCATGATGCCATTGTGCCTGAATCATTATTTTATAGCGTACAGGACATTTTAGAGGGTAAAAAGCGAATTCAATTTGTTAAGATGACAACCGATGACAGTTTACCTTTACGAGGCTATTTGCTTTGCCCGAAGTGCGGCAAGCAACTTACAGGGAGCGCCTCCAAGGGTCGCCACAGCTATTATTACTATTACCATTGTATTGCTAAGTGCGGGACAAGATATAAGGCCGAGGAGGCTAACAATAGCTTTGTTAGCGAGTTGCAACGGTTTGTTCCTAAGCCTGGAGTTGCGGAATTATACCGAATGGTCATTAAGGATATTTATAGCCAGCAGTCGGGATCTCAATCAAACGGACGAAAAGAGTTGCTTTCACAGATAGAATCCGAGAATAACCGACTGGCAAAGGCCCGTAAACTTCTGCTTGATGATGCGATAGATAGCGGTGATTACAAAACTATCAAAATGGAATGTGAGAAAAAGCTGCTAATCCTTGAAGGCAAATTAACGGGCTTCGGCAAGCCGGCATATGACATAGACGGGTGTGTTGACAAGGCTTTAAACACACTTTCATGTTTGAATACAACCTACTTAGAAGCAGATACTACTATTAAACGCAGCATCATCGGTTCGATATACCCTGAAAAACTGTGTTTTGACGGAAGTGCTTATCGAACCGCTCGGGTGAATGAAGCGGCACACTTAATTTACTTGATAAACAGCAAGTTAGGAGCAAAAAAAAATCGGACAAAACTTGATTTTTCAAGCTTGTCCGATTCGGTAGCGGGAGCAGGACTCGAACCTACGACCTTCGGGTTATGAGCCCGACGAGCTACCAACTGCTCCATCCCGCACTATCTTTTTGGTATATTACACAACGGGCATAACTCCGTAATGTTTGTCCCAATTGTCAAAAAAGCAATTTGCTGTTCCTTTTAATTGGACTGCAAAGATATAATTCGTTTCTTTGCAGTCCAAATAATATTTTAATTATTTTTTTATGGCGCATAAGGCAGGTTTTGTAAGTATAATTGGTAAGCCCAACGCGGGTAAGTCAACCCTTATGAACGCATTGGTGGGCGAAAAAATGTCGATCATTACCCCAAAGGCGCAAACCACCCGCCACCGTATACTGGGGATTGTTAATACCGACGATTACCAGATCGTGTTTTCGGACACGCCCGGCATCATTAAACCGCACTACGCATTGCACGAAAGTATGATGCACCAGGTAGATGGCTCTATTGTAGATGCCGACCTGATTTTGCTTGTTACTGATATTCATGAAGAGTTTAACGAGCAGGATGTAATTAAAAAACTGGAAGGCTCTACCGCGCCACTGGTTGTTTTAATTAATAAGATCGACCTATCCAGCGAGGAAGAGGTAAAAGAGAAGGTAGAGTACTGGCAGGAGAAATTAAACCCTAAAGCCATCTACGCTATATCTGCCCTGCACGATCATAACATAAAAGCCGTGATGGATTTTGTGTTGGATGGCTTGCCGGAGCACCCTGCTTATTATGAGAAGGATGCACTGACAGACAGGAACGACAGGTTCTTCGCATCGGAAATGATAAGGGCGCAAATTTTTAAGCAATACAAAAAAGAGATCCCATACAGCACAGAGGTTATTGTAACCGCCTTTGTTGAGGGTGAAAAGCTGCACCGCATTAGTGCCGAAATTATTGTTGAGCGTGATTCGCAAAAGAACATTATTATAGGCAACAAGGGCGACATGCTTAAAATTGTAGGTACATACGCCCGCAGGGATATGGAAGACTTTTTCCAGAAGAAGATCTTCCTGGAGATGTTTGTAAAAGTTATACCCGACTGGCGCAGCAAAAAAAATTACCTGAAAAAGTTCGGGTACGAATAAAACAAGATTTGAGACATTAGACGTGAGATTTGAGATAAATTGGCGTTTGATACTCGAAAAAATTAATTTAGATGTTAGTTTAGATATGAGGGGGTCATTCCGTCTCATATCTCATATCTCACATCTCATATCTAAGAAAATGAGTAATATAGTAGCTATAGTAGGCAGGCCCAACGTTGGGAAATCCACTTTATACAACCGTTTAACCGAAAGCCGCAAAGCTATTGTTGACGATTTTAGCGGCGTAACCCGCGACAGGCATTACGGTACATCCGAGTGGCTGGACAAAAAATTTACCGTAATTGATACCGGCGGCTACGTAGCCAATAGCGATGAGATATTTGAAGTAGCCATTCGCGAACAGGTATTGATAGCCATAGAAGAGGCAACCGTTATTTTATTTATGGTTGATGTTACTACCGGCATCACCGATCTTGACGACGAGATTGCCAACCTGCTCCGCAAAGGCAAAAAGCCGGTATGTGTAGTGGTAAACAAGCTGGATAATAACGCTCAGTTAGCTGATGCTACCGAATTTTACAGCCTCGGCCTTGGCGAGATCTACACTATCTCATCCATGACTGGCTCGGGCACAGGCGAACTGCTTGACGAGGTTGTCACCCATTTTGAGGATGTGCCGTTTGAAGAGAACGAACGCCCTAAATATGCTATTATAGGCAGGCCTAACGTAGGTAAATCATCTATTATTAACGCCCTTATTGGCCAGGACCGTAACATAGTTACCCCAATTGCCGGTACTACGCGCGATTCTATCCACATCCATTACAACCAGTACGGTCACGATTTTATGCTGATTGACACTGCCGGGATGCGTAAAAAGACCAAGGTAAAAGAGAATATCGAATTTTACTCGGTAATGCGTACTATCAAAGCTTTAGAAGAAGCTGATGTGGTGATCATCATGATAGATGCCGTTGAGGGCCTGGAGGCGCAGGATGTGAACTTGTTCCACCTTGCCGAAAAGAACAAAAAAGGCGTTGTGGTAGTAGTAAACAAATGGGATCTGATCGAAAAGAATAACAAAACCATCAAAGTATTTGAAGAGCAGATCCGCCAAAAGATAGCGCCGTTTAGCGATGTACCTATTGTGTTTACATCGGTATTGGAAAAACAACGTGTGTTAAAGGTGATAGAGACCGCTAACCAGGTTTACGAGAACCGCGCCCGTAAAATACCTACCAGTAAACTTAATGAAGTGATGCTGCCGATAATTGAAAAATATCCGCCGCCATCATTAAAAGGCAAGTACGTAAAAATTAAATACATTACGCAAATAGCGGGTACATCGCCGATGTTCGCGTTCTTTTGTAACCTGCCACAGTATGTAAAAGAACCATACTATCGCTTTATCGAAAATCAGCTTCGTGCTAATTTCGATTTCTCGGGCGCGCCTATCCAGGTTTGGTTCAGGCAGAAATAAGGAAGTTTAAAAACTTTACAAAAAGCGACGGGTGTAAACCCGTCGCTTTTTTAGTTTAGTGGGTTTGTTTTAAACCACTCCTGCAATGCAATCACCTTATCCGCATTATCCTTTATCCAGGTAGCATTTTCCGGTATGTTGCTTTGGCTCATCAATCGAATAAACGGATCAAAGTTGTCCGTTTGAGATAACTTATAAAAGTACTGCGAATACTTATAAGGCCTGGGTTGGTTAGCAAAGGCTGCAAACAACTCTTTAAGTTGAGCGGTAAGCAAGGCGGTTTGCGAAGCGTATTTGCGCGTCATAAAACTAGCCAGTACTTTGGTGATAATTTTGTTTTGTGCAAAGGCTTCGGCTTTGGTTGCTGCAGTTGGTTGGTAGCCAATTTCAGCTTCCAGTGTGCCGCGTTGCAGTATATTTTGGAGGTTGCCAAATGCTTCTTTGCTGCGTGCGGAATTTGGTTCTAACTGCAGGAACCTGCAAAAGCCAAGTAAAGCATCGGCACGTTTGTTTTCATGAAAGGTAACAAGCGCATACATTCTGGTGCTGCCAGCATCCAGCGAGTCGCGCTTAATGGCGCTTATAAAGCTTTGTTCAGCATCGGGGTATAGTTTGCTGCGGTATTGCACAATGCCCAGGTTATAGTAAATGCGCTGGTTGGTACTATCTGTTTTAAGGCCATTTTTATAAGCTTCAATCGCTTTAGGTAATTGCTTGGCATTACCATAGATGCTACCCATTAAACTGTATGATGCAGCAGTAAGCACTTTGCTTGAACCGGCTTTGACGCTCTTTTCAAGAAAGGGCAAACCATCCGGGCCTTTGCCGCTGCTAAAAAGCGTGAGGGCCATCTCGTAATTGGCGCGCGCATTATCCGGCTCGGCAGTTAATGCAGCCTTATACTTTTCTATGGCGGCGGCATACTGTTTTTGCCGGTACAGTTGCTGTCCATCTTTGGTAAGGCCGGCCGCATCTTGTGCCAAGGCATTTACCGCTATCGTTATAAAAAATAATAGCGCAAGTAATCTTCCTATCTTCGCCATGCTAAAATGTTCTTTTTGTTGATGTTATCCACTTATCTAACGCTGTAAGTTCGTTGTCGTGCTCTGTAAACCATTTTTTATTTTCATCTGGATAGATGCTGATAGTCATGAGGCGTGCAAATGCCGGCATATTACCCGATTTGCCAAGAGCGGAAAAATAATCGCTGAAGAAAGCAGAAACGAAGGGCTGGCCTTTATCGCCTGTAATTTCATGCGTTATTTCAAAAAGTGATTTCAATTGAAGCGTTAAGGAGTCTACTGTACCAAGGTTGCTTTTATCTGAGGTAGCGGCTAAAACAGCTGTAGGCATTAAAAGATTTGGAGTGTTAAGATCCTTTTCGTTTATGGTTAATGTTACACTCTTTTCACCAGTTACCTTAATGCCACTATTGATGATAGTCTTCACAAATGTCATTGCTTCTAAAGATCGCTTAGTTTGTGGTTCGATCAATAAAAAACTGCACCAAGCCAGTAAAGAACGGCCAAGCTTATTTTGGCTATACGTTGCCAACGCATACATTCTTTGGCTGCTTGGGTGTTTAGGGTCCAGCGTTATAGCTTTTATCGCATTTGCCTCAGCTTCGGCATATTTACGCTGCCGGTAATAGGTAAGTGATAGGTTATAATATAACCGCTGGTAATCGGGGTCTTCTTTAATCCCTTTTAGGTAATATTCAATTGCTTTATCGGGCTGCTTATCATCATCATATATACTGCCGAGCAGATCATAAGCACCGCCTGCATCGGGATTTATTTGAAGTGCTTTTTCAAGATAAGGGATTGCATCATTGCCTTTGCCCGATGAAAAAAGTGTATATCCTAATTCGTACAGCGCAAGGCCATTATCTGGCGCAAGCTTTAATGCGTCTTTGTATTTATCTATCGCTTCGCGGTATTTACCCTCATCATGCAGGGCGACGCCTTGCTTAACAAGGGCATCGGCTGTTTCTTTTGCCTGGCCAAGCGCGAGTTTAGAACAGGTTAGTGTAATAACAAGTAGGAAAATAAGGCGGAGGGTTTTCATGCCTAAATTTAATATTGTTGAAACATTAATCCAATTTTAATCTTTTACCACTTATATAATTTTTAATTTTCGCCTTTGGTTTTGTGATTGATTTTTTACGTATGAGACAAGTGTGCACAACTGTCATTTCCCTTGCTTTTTCTTTACTTTCTTTGGCTTCCTGCTCGTCGGGCGGCAAAAATAAACCGGGCATCGCCGATAACGGCAAACCCTTTAATACTGCCGAACTTCTTAAATACGACCCTGCAAAAGGCGATAAAAAGATTGAAGAATTTATGCAGCACCTGCATAAGGTGAGTGGCTTTAACGGCAATGTGCTTGTAGCAAAGAAAGGTAAAATAGTTTACGAAGGTTCGTTTGGGTGGGCTAACCATTTAACCCGCGATAGCCTTAAGCTTTCCTCTCAGTTCGAACTGGCATCGGTAACCAAAACCATGACGGGTACTGCCATTATGCAACTATGGGAAAAGGGTAAGATAAAGCTCGACCAAAATGTAAAGGACTTTTTTCCCGATTTTCCGTACGATGGTGTAACCATCCGCTTGTTGCTTACCCACCGCAGCGGTATGATGAACTACGTTTATTTTGTTGATGGTATTTACCGTAGCCAGCACCTCAATCAAAAGAAAGGCATTACCAATAAAGAGGTAATGGACATGATAGCTAAGTACAAGCCGGCGCGTTTTAACAAGCCCGACGCCAGCTTTTTGTATAACAATAGCAACTTTATGGTGCTGGGCGCAATTATTGAAAAAGTAACCGGCATGAGCTATGCCGATTACATGAAAGAAAATATTTTTAAACCTGCAGGGATGACGCATACTGCCGTTTACTCTAAAGCGGTTTACGATAAAATACCGGCTGATGTTGTTGGGCACGACCGCAACAGCTGGAAATACTCGGTAGCGCAAAACTTTTTGGATGGCCCGGTAGGGGATAAGGGTATTTATAGCACCGTAGGCGACCTTTTTGTTTTTGACCAGGCACTTAAGGCGGGCCGCTTAATCAAGCCCGCCACGCAAGATTCGGCCTATACAGGGCGCAACCCAATGGTACGCGGCCACTTTAACTATGGCTACGGCTGGCGGATATTTGAAAGCCCCGGCCAAAAGGTAGTTTACCATACCGGCTGGTGGCACGGTTTCCGCCACATATTTTTGCGCGATATGAAAAACGATGTTACCATTGTTTTGTTAGGTAATGTAGTGAACGGCAGTCTGCTGCACCTGGATGACCTGTTTAAAATGACAGGTATGCCGGTGGTGCGTAAGGGCGCCTACAATGGAGCGGGAGATACCGCGGAAGATTAAATGTTGGTGAGTGGTTGATTAAGTTGATTGGTGAATAGTTATCCATTCAAACCACTTAACCACTCACTCAGTCAACCAATAACTTACAACAATATGTTCGATAAATTAATGGAAGCCCAGCAAAAGGCTGGCGAAGTAAAAAAACGTTTGGATGCCATTACGGTTACCGGTACTGCCGAAGGCGGTAAAATTACAGTTACGGCTAATGGCAATAAAGTAGTTCAATCTGTAAACATCGACCCGGAGTTTTTAAAAGATGCCGATAAGGAAGAGCTTGAAGAACTTTTGGTTGTTGCCATAAACAAAGCCATTGAACAAGCCGAAAATCTTAGCCAAACCGAGATGGCAGCCATGACTCAAGCCATGCTTGGCGGCATGGGTGGCTTAGGCAACCTGTTTGGTAAATAAACAGTATTACATCTAAAATTGCATACACTATGAAACTTACATATTATGGCCAGTCGACCATTGAATTGGTGGCCGATGGCAAAACATTATTATTTGACCCATTTATTACGCCTAACGAGTTGGCTAAAAACATTGATGTAAATAGCCTTAAGCCCGATTATATCCTGGTATCGCACGGGCACGGCGACCATGTTGCCGACCTGGTAACCATTGCCAAAAGCAGCGGCGCAAAAGTTATTTGCATTGCCGAAATTGCAGGCTGGTTGGGTAAACAGGGTGTAGACAACGTACACGGCATGAATATAGGCGGTGGCTTTAATTTTGATTTTGGCCGCGTTAAAATGGTAAACGCGGTACACTCAAGCGCATTACCCGATGGTAGCAATGGCGGCAATCCTGCGGGTTTCCTTATTCATTCAGAAGGTAAGGTAGTTTATTTTGCAGGCGATACCGCGCTAACTTACGACATGAAACTACTGGCCGATGAAAACCTGGATTGGGCGCTGTTGCCAATAGGTGATAATTACACCATGGGTGCCGATGATGCTATAAAAGCGGCTGCGTTCATCAACTGCAAAAATATCATTGGCATACATTATGATTCGTTCCCGGTTATTAAAATAGACAAGAACGAAGTAGCTGAGAAATTCTTAAAAGCCGGACTAAACTTAAAACTGCCTGCCATAGGCGAGAGCTTAGATCTGTAATCAACTTTATATATATACAAAAATGCCCTGCGGTTACCGCGGGGCATTTTTGTTACACAGAATAAAATACTTAAGAATCGATGAAGAATTACATCTTCATCGATGTGTCTTTTTTCGTCGAGGTGTCCTTCTTCATCTTTTTGTTCTTCATCGGTTTTTTCTTAGTTTTCGATGTGTCTTGTTGTGTTTGCACCGGCGTTGCAGCAAATGCATTTACACTACCAAAAGAGATGGCGGCAACCGCGATCATGCAGATAGTTTTTTTCATAATAAGTTAATTTTAAGTTTTTTAGTTTCTTAAAGAACGTTTGTTAACTTCTGATTGTTCTACTATCCTTTAAATTAATTTATATAACTGTACCGCTCGGTATCACCGCGCGTTTCTTCACAATAACAATTCCGTCGGTAACCGTATACATCGGGAAATCACCATCAGGCAAAGGCTCACCACAGTTTATTTTTACATCATCGCCTATGTAGGTATTTTTGTCTATAATGGCATTTTTAATGCAGCACCTGTCGCCAATGCCCATAATTGGTTCCTTGCTTTCTTTGGCAAGGGCAATTTCTTCCAGCGTTTGGTAATTATCGCTACCCATTACATAGCAGCTTTCAATTTCGCTTTCTACACCTATACGGGTGCGGATACCTATGATGGAGTGAATGATATGCGCCGCGTTAATAATACATCCATCGGCAATAATAGAGCGGTCTATCAGTGTGCCCGATATTTTAGTAGGCGGCAGCATGCGCGCACGTGTGTAGATCTGATTTTTATTGAACAGGTCAAACTTAGGGATATCATCAGTAAGGCCAAGGTTAGCTTCAAAAAACGATGGGATGGTACCAATATCGGTCCAGTAGCCTTCGTATTGGTAGCTTAGCACCTTGTGGCCGGTAATAGCCTGGGGTATTATCTCTTTACCAAAGTCGGGGTGCTCGTTCCCTTCTAATAGTTCATATAAGAGCTTGCGGTTAAACAGGTAAATACCCATTGATGCCAGGTAAATACGGCCTTCGGCCTTCATTTCATCGCTAACCTCAGATGCCCAGCTTTCAAAATCTTTTTTAGGCTTTTCTATAAACGAGGTTATCATGCTGTTCTCGTCTGTTTTTAGGATACCAAAACCCGGTACATCATTGGCATGAACGGGTATTGTAGCTATAGAGATATCGGCATTGGTATCTATATGCTTTTGTATCATCTCTTCAAAGTCCATCTGGTATAGCTGGTCTCCGGAGAGGATCAGTACATAATCAAATTCATGCGTGGCCAGGTGGTGTAAACTCTGCCTAACAGCATCTGCCGTACCCTGGAACCAGCCGCCGCTTGTGGGCGTTTGCTCTGCTGCCAAAATATCAACAAAAGCCGTGCTGAACGTGCTGAAGTGATAGGTGTTTTTTATGTGCTTATTAAGCGATGCCGAGTTAAACTGTGTTAACACAAAAATGCGGCTGATATTGGAGTGTAAACAGTTTGAGATGGGGATATCCACCAAACGATATTTACCCGCAATTGGCACTGCCGGTTTTGAACGGGTTAGTGTAAGTGGTGCCAAACGGCTGCCCTGGCCGCCTCCAAGTACAATACTGATTACTTTTGATGTCATATCTTAGGAATTAAACTTTCATATAGGTTTATATATTCTTTTGCCGAGCGGTCCCACGAAAAATCGAGGGCCATCATGCGTTTGCGTAAAGTTTGCATTTTGCGTGTGTCCTGATATAGGACAACAGCGCGGTTGATAGATACGCAAATATCATCAACACTAACATTCTCAAATCGTATGCCGTAACCGCCTTCGTCGCCAAAATCAATTACGGTATCTTTTAAACCGCCGGTACTGCGCACTATTGGCATTGTACCGTACCGCATAGAATACATTTGGTTTAGGCCGCAAGGCTCTACCCGCGATGGCATCAGCAGGAAATCGGCCCCTGCGTATATTAAATGCGCCAGCGCCTCGTCGTACCCGATAAACACATTGCAATTTTGCGGATAGTTTTGTTGTAACAGGTGTAGTTCCATTTCTGTAGCGCTATCGCCGGCACCTAATATCAAAAAGTTTACCTTATCGCCATGTTCGTTGATACTTCGCTCAATGGCAGCAGGCAACTGGTCCGATCCTTTTTCGGTAACCAAACGGCCTATAAATGCTATTAACGGTTTATCAACCGCAAGGCCGAAGCGCTCGCAAAGTATCTCTTTATTTTTTTGTTTGCCTTTGGCAACGGTTGCAGCCGTAAAATGCTCGGGCAGCATAGGATCGGTATCGGCATTCCAAACTTCGGTATCAATACCGTTTATGATGCCTACTCCCTTATCGCGCTCTACATAGAAAAGGTACTCTAACCCGTTAGAACTTATGCTTAGTTCGTGCAGATAGCTTGGCGATACGGTGGTGAACTTCCAGCAGCATTTTACGGCGGATGCCAGTGGGTTAATGCCGCCATTCCAGTCCAGCAGACCTGTTTTGTAAAAATCTATCTCGGGCAGGTAGTGCAAATTATCCCAGCCAAAAGCACCGTGGTATTGCCCGTTGTGGATGGTAAATACCGTTGGGATGTGCGACAGCCTGCGGTATAAATAAGAGTTATACATCAGGAATGGAACCAGGCCCGAGTGGTGGTCATGGCAGTGTACCAGATCAGGCGTTTGGCCGCTCCAGTTTATCCAGTCCAGGAAACAGATCTGGAAGGCCAGGAACTGTTCGCGTTCGTCCAGGTAGCTGTAAATATTTTCACGGTCAAGCAATCCGGGAATCTTTATTAAGTAAAGCTCAAAGCCCAGTTTGTCGGTTTGTTCTTTTAATATCTCGAAATAGATCCTGCGGGTGCCCAGCAGCGTAGTGCCCTGGAAAACAATGTCAAATGCATTCTCGTGCACAAACTTACGGTTATAAGAAGGCATCACAACGGCAGCCTGCAACCCTGCCAGGTTTTGGTATTTTGGCAGCGCGCCAACCACGTCGGCTAGTCCGCCAACTTTAGCAATGGGGTAGCATTCGGCACTCAGGTGAAAAATTCTCATTCGGGATTATATTATGGTTAAGGTACTAAACATTTCCCCAAATGAACAAACACATAATTTGAAAAATGTGTTTAAAAAAGTGATATTATTTAATCAGAAATAGCAGTTAATTACAATTAATGTATAAATGGTAAATAGAGATCAGCGTTTATTGTGAAAATGATAAAGGTGATGGCAATCATAAATATATAAGATCATTCTCCAATCTACATGACTTCTCAATATCAAATGGCTTAAATTTTTAGAGAAAAGCTTACCTAAACGAATATGAACTGAAATAGATGTGTCTTTCCAAAGCCTAAGTTGTTTATTCGCTTTTGCAAGTTTATTACTGTTGATGTACGCAATTGCATCATTAATTACAGACTCATCTTTTAAGCTATCAAGGTGCCATTCTTTTTCAAGTTTCATTCGCCTTGCGGCGCGATTAAGCTTTGCCGAATCTTTTTTAACTGTTTTATTATTTTGCAAAGATGATTCCCTCGGCTGGTGACAACCAAATAAAATAACCATCACCAGCAGGAAAAAGTATTTCATCGAATTAATGCGCCTCTAACCAATTCAACCCCGTACCTATCTCTACCATTATCGGTACTTCGGTTTTGATGGCGTTTTTCATATTTTCCATGATGATAGGTTTTACTATTTCTATCTCGTGGTTGGGTACATCAAACACCAACTCATCATGTACCTGCATGGTCATGCGGGCATCCAGTTTAAGGGCTTTAAACTCGCGGTGGATGTTGATCATGGCTATCTTGATCATATCTGCAGCCGAGCCTTGTATGGGGGCGTTGATGGCATTTCGTTCGGCAAAGCCGCGTACAGTTTGGTTGGCGCTGTTAATATCTCGCAGGTAACGGCGGCGGCCCATCAGGGTGGTTACATATCCGTTCTCGCGGGCAAAGTTCATGGTATCGGCCATGTATTGTTTAATGCCGGGGTACTGGGCAAAGTAATTCTCGATGATCTCGGCCGCCTCTTTACGCGGGATGCCCAGATTTTGCGATAAACCAAATGCCGACTGCCCGTAAATGATGCCAAAGTTTACTGCCTTGGCATTGCGGCGCTGGGTGCTATCTACATCCTCAATGCCTATACCATATACTTTAGCGGCGGTAGCGGTGTGGATATCGATATTATCGATAAAAGCCTGGCGCATGTTAGGGTCTTTGCTGATCTCGGCAATAATGCGCAGTTCTATCTGCGAATAATCGGCAGATACGATGCTGTGGTTCTCATCGCGCGGGATAAACGCTTTCCTCACCTCGCGACCACGCTCGGTACGGATAGGGATATTTTGAAGGTTGGGATTGTTTGAGCTTAAACGGCCTGTTGCAGCCACCGCCTGGTTATAGCTGGTATGCACACGGCCTGTTTTAGGGTTTACCATAGTTGGCAAAGCATCTACGTAAGTAGATTTTAGCTTTTGCAATTGGCGAAAATCTAATATATCCCTAACAATATCACTTTTAGCGGCAAGGCCCAGCAGCACATCCTCGCCGGTTTGGTATTGGCCGGTCTTGGTTTTCTTGGCTTTTGGGTCGAGCAGTAATTTCTCAAATAACACCTCGCCCAGTTGCTTTGGCGATGCTATGTTGAAACGTACACCGGCCTTTTCAAATACTGTTTTTTCCAGTTTGGCTATATCGGTTTCCAGTTCTTTGGAGAACTCTTTTAACGTTTCGTGGTCGATCTTTACACCTTCGTGCTCAATATCGGCCAGTACGTATATCAGCGGGTTTTCAATTTTATGCAGCAGGTCGTCGGCCTGTACTTCTTTAATTTTTGGTTCAAATACAGTGCGGAGTTGCAGGGTTACATCTGCATCTTCGGCGGCGTAATCTTTTATTTTTTCTATCTCCACATCGCGCATGTTGCCCTGGTTTTTGCCTTTGGGGCCAATAAGCTCGGTAATGGAAACCGGCTTGTATTGAAGATAATTTTCTGACAGGATATCCATGCCGTGGCGGGTATCCGGGTCAATCACGTAATGGGCCATCATGGTATCAAACAGGTCGCCCTTCATTTCTACATCGTACCATTTCAGCATCAATATGTCGAATTTTAAGTTTTGGCCTGTTTTGCCAATGTTGGTGTCTTCAAATACGGGCTTAAATTCGGCAACCAGTTTTTTGGCTTCGGCCTCATCATGCGGGGCAGGCACATACCAGCCATGGTTATGCTTAATGGCGAATGACAGGCCAACCAGTTCGCAATGGTTGGCATCGGTGCCGGTGGTTTCGGTATCAAAACAAAAATGCTTTTGTTGTTTTAATATCTCAATCAGTTCGGCGCGTTTCTCAAACGTGTCTGCCAAAATATATTCGTGTTCAACCGTGTTGATGTTTTTGATCTCAACCGGGGTCGGGGCTTCGTAAATATCCTGGGTTTCAACCGTAAGGGTTGTGCGGCCATCGGCCACAGAATTTCCAAACAGGTCGGTTTGTACCGATACGGCGCGGGTTTCGGTAATGCTGAAATCATCGCCAAACACGCGGCGGCCCAGTGTACGAAACTCCAGCTCGGCAAACAATGGCTCCAACAGATCTTTACTTGGGGCGCACATTTCCAAGCCTTCCTCATCCAGTTCTACAGGCGAGTTTAGGTTGATGGTCGCCAGCTTTTTCGACATCAGGCCCTGCTCGGCAAAGTTCTCTATGTTTTCTCGAAGTTTACCTTTTAACTCGTGGCTATGCGCAATTATTTCTTCGACCGAGCCGTATTGCTTAATGAGTGTTTTAGCCGTTTTTTCGCCTACGCCGGGAATGCCGGGGATGCCGTCTACCGCATCGCCCCAAAGGCCAAGGATGTCTATCACCTGCTCTGGGCGTTCAATTTCCCATTTGGCAAGTACTTCTTTTACACCCAATATCTCCATATCGTTACCCATGCGGGCGGGCTTATACACAAAAATATTTTCGGATACCAGCTGCGCGAAATCCTTATCGGGCGTCATACAGTAAACCTGGTAGCCTTTCTGTTCGGCTTTTTTGGCAAGGGTGCCTATAATGTCGTCGGCCTCGTAACCATCGCTTGTAATAAGCGGGATATTAAAGCCAAGTACTACTTTAAATATGTATGGCAGGGCTTTGCTCAGGTCCTCCGGCATGGCTTCGCGGTGGGCCTTGTACCCTGCAAAATCGGTATGGCGTTCGGTAGGGGCATCGGTATCAAAAACCACGGCCATGTGGGTTGGTTTTTCTTTACGCAAAACCTCCAGCAGGGTATTGGTAAAACCCATCACCGCAGAAGTGTTCATGCCGCCAGATGTAAAACGCGGGTTTTTACTTAAAGCAAAATGCGCCCGGTATATCAGGGCCATACCATCCAATAGAAAAAGCTTCTTCATAATTTTTGATTGCACCATTTTTGGTGCGATAGCATCGATTACACCGACGATTTCAAAAATACAATTTCACGGTGTTAATACCGAACGCAGAATGTCGAATATTGAACGAAGAAATACTTCGGAGTTCGAAATTCAGGATTCGAAATGCGATATTATTTATCTAAAGCTACACTCCGGCACATGATCATTCACCATCCCCGTAGCCTGCATAAAGGCATAGCAAATAGTGGTGCCAAAGAATTTGAAGCCACGCTTTTTCATGTCCTTAGCAATGGCATCAGATTCCGGCGTACTTACATGCGGGCCGGTGTATTCGGTAATGGGTTTGCCGTTTGGCATAAAGCTGTACAGGTAATTATTAAACGAGCCAAATTCCTTTTGTAAATCAATAAATAGCTGCGCGTTCCTGATGGCCGAACTTATTTTTAAACGGTTGCGAATGATACCTTCATCATTTAACAGCCGCTCCTGATCAGTCTCGTCAAAGGCCGCCACTTTTTTTACATCAAAATCAGCAAAGGCTTTACGATAGCCATCGCGCCGGCGCAAAATAGTTATCCAGCTTAGGCCGGCCTGTGCAGCCTCAAGGGTGAGAAATTCGAAAAATATATGATCGTCGTGTACGTTTTTACCCCATTCTTTATCGTGATATTCCATATAAAGCGGGTCGGTTCCGCACCAGGTACACCTTTTTAAGTCCGAAGTCGAGAGTCTTGAGTCTGAAGTCATCGCTTATTTAAATTTATCAGGGTTATTAATCATGTATATCAGCAAATAACTTACTTCTTCGCTTTTCTTGTTAAGTTCATCATATTTCTCTTGTGAGATGTATTCGCAAGCTAATGCAGCATCAAGCCATGATTGGGTTTCGCCATTTTCCATATCAGAATCTGTAAGTTTACTTACAAAGTGATTTGGATACTTCCGTTTCTTATAAGCCTCTGCGATGCATGCGAAGACTGATCTTGAAGATCTTCTTATCTGGTCAATTAAACTGTATGTCTCTTCTTTTGGAAAAGTTTTCGTTAGCCAAAAAATATCCATAGCAAGGGCAAAGGATTTTTTATAAGCAATTAAGTCTCTAAACGAACTCATAGTAATAGATTTAAGTTGGTTTAAAGATAGAATTAATGAAGACTTTTTACTAAAGACTTTAGACTTCAGACTCAAGACTTAACTCATCCCAATACTCCACCGCCCGGCGGTAATGCGGGATAACGATTGAGCCGCCAACAAGGTTGGCTATCATAAATACCTCGTTCATCTCGTCGTGCTTCACGCCGGCTTCGTGGCATTTGCCCAAGTGGTATTTAATGCAATCATCGCAACGTAAAACCATTGATGCTACCAGGCCCAGCATTTCTTTTGTTTTAACGTCTAAAGCACCGTCGGCATAGGTGGTGGTATCCAGCGCGAAGAAGCGTTTGATATTGGTATTGGCCGTTTCCATTATCCTATCGTTCATTTTAGTACGATAGGCTTCAAAATCGTTTATTAATTGTCCCATGGAATATTATTTAGTGTCCCGATAGCTATCGGGAGATTGATTTTTAAAGGTATAAATGTTTTGTTTGATGTGGCCGATAATCTATAAATTTACCGCATAATTAAAATCCTATGGAAAGCTTATCACCCAATATTTTTACCGGCGACATGAAGGCTACAGTTGCATTTTATAAGCAACTTGGCTTTGAATTAACCATGAGTGTACCCGAGACCGGCGATGACCTGGTTTGGGCCATGATGACCAATGGCAAGGTTACCTTTATGTTCCAAACGTTTGAAAGCCTGGCCGAAGAGCTGCCCGATATCAAACGTGTTGATGGCGGCTCCTTATTGCTGTATATTAATGTTGCTGATATAAACGGATTATTTGATAGTATAAAGGATAAGGTTACTGTATTAAAAGGCCTTGAAATTACTTTCTACGGCGCTACCGAGTTTTCGATTATCGATAATAACAACTACGTTTTAACCTTTGCCCAACACGCCTAAGTGATACAGTTTAAACGCATAGATCATTTCCATATTTGCGTACCGCCCGAAAGGCTGGAGGAGGCAAAGTATTTTTATACAACGGTGGTCGGGTTGGAATTGATTGACCGGCCCGATCATCTTTTTTCGTCCGCCGGGTATTGGTTAAATATCGGCGACGTGCAGTTGCATATTGGTGTAGAACCCGCTTTGCCGCGCAGCACCCGCCATACTGCCATGGAGGTTTTGGATGTGGATGCGGCCCGAAAGCACCTGGTTACTAACGGCGTTGAAATTGTTGAAGAACCCGTTATCCCCGGCCGCAGGCGTTTTGCATTTATAGACCCGTTTGGTAACAGGATGGAACTGTTGCAGATACTTCAATAGCATATCATGTTTTGGCTTATTGTTACACTTTTTGCAACTACAACAACTGCGCGATGTTATTAAAGCGCCAGTTCTATAGCCGGGTCCCAAAATTTTGCTTTAAAATTTTGCACCTGGTTATCTACTACCATAATGCCTTCGTTTTGCAGCATTTGCTCCATAGTATCGCCCCCAAAGTGGAATTTGCCGGTGAGCAGGCCTTGCCTGTTTACTACCCGGTGGGCAGGCACAGGCGGGTTAGCCGTTCCGCAGGCCATCATGGCGTAACCTACCACCCGCGAAGATTGCTTTGAACCCAGGTAAGCGGCGATAGCCCCGTAGGAGGTTACCCTGCCTTTAGGTATCTGCCTAACTACATCATATACGTTATCATAAAAGTTGTAGTCGGCCATTTTGCAATATTAGAATGTAAACTTAAGGTAGTTAATATTCTTATTATGCTGAAGATATTTTTTCTCGTAATAGGTTTTTATCGATAGCACCTCGTCGGCATATTCAGAGTGGTAAAGGTCTTCTGTTCTTACATGTAAATTTAAACCCAGCTCTGCTATTTTTTCGGCGGTGTAGGCGTGCAGTCCGTCGTTGTCGGTCTTGAGGTTCATGTAGCCATCCGGTTTAAGTACTATGCGGTACATATCTAAAAAGCGGGGAGAGGTTAAGCGTTTTTTCTCGCGGCTCAACTGGGGTTGCGGGTCGGGGAAGGTGATCCAGATCTCGTCGACTTCGCCCGGTGCAAAATAATCAACAAGGTTTTCTATCTGCATCCGCAGGAAGGCAACGTTATTTACGCCATCTTCTATGGCTGTTTTCGCCCCGCGCCAAATGCGGTTGCCTTTATAATCTATCCCAATAAAGTTCTTATCAGGAAACATGGTTGCAAGGTTAACGGTGTACTCGCCTTTACCACAGGCCAGCTCTAAAACCACGGGGTTGTCGTTTTTAAAAAACCCGGCAGCCCAGTTGGCTTTAAAAGGTTTACCGGCATCCAGCTGCAAAACATTGCTAAAGGTTTCTATTTCGGCGAAGCGCCTTATCTTATCTTTTCCCATAAAAAGGCAAAAGTACATAATTTTTATAAACGCAATTTAAACACATATTAAAGCAAAAGGGGATAAACTCTGTGAGTCTATCCCCTTAAGGTCGTGTTTCGCAACAGTGACCGGTGTCTTAATATGGCTGATAGGCCGGTACTTCGTCGTCTTGCAACGGTACTGCTGTCTTCTCTTCTTTCTTTTTCTTTTTAAACAGGTTATTGAACAAACCTTTGGCTTTATCCCACACGCCTACTACGTTATCTTCACTAACGTAATGCGAGGCTTTTTGTGAGAGGATACCTACCAGCGTTTTAACAATAAAGTTAGAGTGCTTAAACAATGTTTTGTTTAATGCCAGTGGCAACACAAACCTGGATATAAGGCCTAAAAAGTCCTGTTTAAAAAAGCCGGCACCCTTAATTCCATCAACGGTTGGTGAGCCGGGGAATAGCGATAATACGGTAGAAAATATGGCCGATGGCCCACTAAACCGTGCTTTCACAGCAATGGCTTGTTCGGCCTCTATAACTTTTAGGCGGCCAATTTCGGCTTGTAGCTCAAATATGTTTCTAATTGGTGTTTCCATGGCTTATTTAAATAGCTTTTTTATCATCGCGTTAATTAAAGGGCGCTCAAAACTGCGTTTGGCAACCAAAATTAAAACGGTAATTAACAGATACAGCAGGGCTACACTGCCAAAGCCTTTCCAATTCGAGTTTAATACATCGCCAAGGAATAAAGCCAGCGTAAAACTTGCGAATAAAAAGGTTAACACCCCTGTTATAACAATAATGATATCAATTATAATATCGGCTACTATAGAGGTGCTACGCTCAATAACTTCATATTTCAAAAGTTTAAAACGTGTTTCAGCATAGTCCTTTATCTGGTCGACTATCGGGCGTGTTGCTTCTTCTTTTTCGTGTTCCATATCGTGTTATTAGTTACGGCTTATTTAATAGCCCGTAACGGTAAGTTATGCGTGTTCCAGGTCGTCCTGATACTCAGCTTCGGCGCCTTGTATTTTTGTTTTTATGTTTTCAACAACCTTATCCTTAATGCCTACTAACTTGTCAATTTCATTGGCAGCGGTCTCTTTGATAGTATCGCCAAGATTTGCTAATGATTCAGACAGTTTGTCGCGTGTCTCGGTGCCTTTTTCTGGTGCAAATAAGATTCCCAGTGCCGCTCCTGCCGCTAATCCTGCAAGTAGGGCGACAACCACTTTTGTGTTATCGTTCATATTGTATTAATTTTTAAGTTGGATATTTGTTTTGTTAATTATTAAATAAATTTTGTTCCTTATTAAATATTCCCGGTTTTATGGCATCTCCGGCCCGGTGCGTATCCGCTCCATCCTGTCGGCAGCCATGCGGTTAGTTTCATAAATCTCCAACAATAATAAGAAATATGAAAGCAACACAGGCCCAAAAACCAGGCCAAGAATACCAAAAAGCGGCAAGCCTATAAATACACCAATAACGGATATTATAGGATGTGTATTGCCAATTCGTTTGTTTATAATGAGCCTCAGTACGTTATCTACATTGCCAATAAAAAGCAGGCCGTACGCTAAAAGCAAAACGCCTTTTAAATTATGCCCGCCTGCAAATAGTATAACGCTTGCGGGGATACACATAGTAGGCGCGCCTACTACGGGTAAAAAGGAAAGGAACGAACCGATTACCCCCCAAAATATCGCGTCGGGAATACCAAAAGCATAAAAGCCCATTGCCAATAGTACTCCCTGTGTTATGGCAATTACTCCCTGGCCCAAAACGTTAGAGTAGGTAGAGTTACGGAGCTCGGTAGCAAATTTTAAGGCGTGCTGCTCCCTAAAGGGCGCGTATTTTAAAAGGCCTACCTCAAACTCGCGCATCTGCACAAACATAAAGTACAATAAAAAATACATCACCAACAGCGTAAGCACAATACTTGCCGCGCTGCTTAATAACGATGGAAAAAGATCGGCAGCGTAAGCGCCAAGTTTTTGTAGCGTGTCTTCGGCAAAATGCGGTTGGTTAATATTGGCACCGGTAAAAGCATCTATCTTTTCTGTCCATTTATCAATATTGATAGCGTTGCGGTTAATGCTGCCAATTTTACCTATCACCATTATACTTAATGATAAGAACGGTATAACGATAACAATGAGCGATATAAAGATAATAACAAGCGCAGCCAGCGAATTGTTAAGCTTCCTGCGATCTACCATGTAGATGTAAAACGGCCTGAAGATGGTGAAGAGTACAATAGCCCCTAATATGGAGCTGAAAAGATCGCTAAGGGCGTAAAGTAAAAAGCAGCCAAGCACAATAATACTTACCAGTATAATGTTGTTGCGCTGATTATGATTAAAAATGGACATTTTTTACCCCGGAAATAGCTAATTGCGATACGAATATATAACAAAAAAGCGGCGGAAAGTTTTTAGCGCCGCTTCATATTTTCTGTTAATAATTGCCCAGTAGCTTATCAATTTTTTGGGCCGATTGTGTGATGCTATCCATATACAGGTCGAGGTCGCCGTTTTTATCTTCCACCTCATATCGTAAACCCTCTAAGGCGAGGTAAATGTTTGATAGCTGGTTCTTAATATCGTGCTTAAGCATGTTCACTGCTTCGCGGCTTACCGATGTGTTTTGCTCGCCCTCGCCCATATTATTTCAGGTTAATGGCTTTCATTTTATTGTAAAGCGTTTTGCGGTCAATATTCAATATCTCGGCAGCCTTGGTTTTATTAAAGTTTACCTCGCGCAGCACTTTTAAAATAGTTTCGTGCTCGGCGCCAAGTGCAGCGTTTTTAAGGTCGTGTTTGGGCTCTTTAACCTCATTTGTTACCGATGTGTTTGCAGGTTCGTATGCCGATACCCTGAAGTTAGAGATCTCCAGCGGCAGGGTTTTCATGGTAACCTCATTTCCTTCGCTTAATAAGGCAGCCCTGCGTATCACATTTTTCATCTCGCGGATGTTGCCCTGCCAGCGGTAATTCATAAAACATTCTACCACCTCGGGCGAGAAGGTTGTTACGTTACGGTCAAGCTCCTGGTTGGCAATTTTCAGGAAGTGTTCGGCAAGCATCATGATATCGTTGCCACGCTCGCGCAATGGCGGCATGTATATGCTAAACTCGTTAAAGCGGTGATAAAGGTCCTCGCGGAAACGGCCTTTGCTTATGCTATCCTGCAGGTTCTCGTTGGTGGCTATAATAATGCGTACATCAAGGTCTATCTCTTTGGTACTGCCTATACGTTTTACCTTGCGTTCCTGTACGGTACGCAGTAAGGCGGCCTGTATCTCGTAAGATAAATTACCAACCTCGTCTAAAAATAATGTACCGCCGTTGGCCATTTCAAAATGGCCGATCTTAGTATATAACGCGCCGGTGAACGATCCTTTTTCGTGACCAAAAAACTCGCTAGCGGCAAGTTCTTTGGTAAGCGACCCGCAATCCATAGCCACAAATGGCTGGTTATGGCGGGGGCTGTTAAGGTGGATGCTTTTGGCAACCGACTCTTTGCCCGTGCCGCTTTCGCCTAATATAATTACGCTGTAATTGGTTGGCGCAACCAGTTCAATTTGTTTTAAAAGCTCTTTTGATGCACGGCTGGTACCCACTACAAACTCGCCGGATAAGATCTGCTTTTTGCCTTCTTTCTGCGGCTTATCGCTATTATCCGCACTGTAATCATGAGAAGCGATTTCTTGCAGGGCATACTGGGTTTCAATAGCCTTGTTAATGGTATTCAGGATCTCATCGGGGTAAAGGGGCTTGGTGATGTAATCGTAAGCGCCCATTTTAATGAGTTCAACGGCCATCTTAATATCCGAGTAGCCCGTTATAATAATAACACCTGTTTTTGGGTACAGCGCTTTTATGTTTTTGAGCATCTCGCGGCCATCGGTATCTTCCAGCCTAAAATCGCACAGTACCAGGTCAAACTCATTTTTTTTCAGGTACTCCATACCTGTACTGCCATTGGCAGCAGTACTTACCTCAAAGCCATTACGTACCAAAAACTTTGATAGTAAAAGCCCAACGTTAACTTCATCATCAATGATGAGTATTTTCTTCATAACAGTATACGGTGTACGGGTAAAATGTATTTGATGGTTAAATTACAAATAATTGCTAAGTTATTAGATTAATTGTTTACAGTGCATAAAAAAAGGCTTTTAAACAAAAAAGGAGGCTATAAGCCTCCCTTTTTAATTGTTGTTTTTTGGGTAGATGTTTGTGCCTTAGAAACCGTAAGCAACTCTTACGCCTAAAAATTGCACCTTGCTATTATCGAAGTTGCTTGCGTATTTAGTTGTAGCCTCGTAACGAATACCTGCGTCAATAAAGTTACCGCTTGCGCTAACCGGGAATTGAACACCAATTTGTGGCGCATAAGCAAATGCTACAGATTTATCGTTGTAATAATCAGATTTGTTTAACAGAAATGCAGCACCTGCTTCGCCCTGTACATAAAAGTTAGGTATAACGAAGTACTTTAAACCTGCTTTTACGGGTAATAATTGCACGTTTGGATAATCTGTAGTGATACCGCCTATTACCTGATCTTTTTTGCCAAATACGTTGTTGTAACCCGCGTTAACAGTAACAAATAACTGGTTTGCTACAGGGATGTCTGCCTGTACAGAACCACCAAGATTCCATTTGTGGGTGTCTTTAAAGTTGCCAACAGGGATACCTGCATCAACACCAATGCTGTAGCGTATACCGCCGTTTGTAGTAGTGGTGGTAGTAGTTGTTGTTTGTGCTTTAGCGGCTACAGATACACCTGCGAATGCTAAAACAAGAGCTGCGAATTTTAATGATCTTTTCATGATATAATAATATTTAGATAATGTGCTTTTTTGTATCGCACAGAGCAAAGTAAAGCATGAAATCGTTACGATTTTTTCATCCAAATGTCACGAATATTCAATCGATTGATTGATAGTGAATTAAATTTGACCCGATTGGATAAATGGTCAGGATAGTGTAAATAAAATGTTAAAAACCGCCCTGTAGTATGAAATTTGGATGAAAATGGAATTTTTCATCTGTTTGAAACAGAGGCGATTTGCCATTAAAAGGCACGAGTTTTTTATTTCCCTTTAAATTCAGCCTTGCGTTTTTCCATAAAGGCTGATACGCCTTCCTTAAAATCTTCGGTACCAAAACATTTGCCAAATTCGCGCATTTCTGTCTCGAAGCCGTTGATGCATTCGGTGCCAAAATCGTTAACACTTTTTATGGCAGATGCCAGTGCCAACGGCGCGCGGGATAATATCTTGTTCATCATCTCTTCGGCTTTGGGTAGCAGGTCATCCTGGAAAACAACGTGGTTAACAAGGCCTATATTAAGGGCGTCCGCAGCAGTAAGCATATCTGCTGTCATGATCAGTTCAAGCGCTTTGCCACGGCCAACCAGTTGGGTTAAGCGTTGTGTGCCGCCATAGCCTGGTATTAAACCCAACGTAACCTCGGGCAGGCCCATTTTAGCGTTATCCGACGCGATGCGGATGTGGCAGGCCATAGCCAGTTCTAAACCACCACCAAGGGCAAAGCCATTTATGGCTGCAATTACAGGTTTATTGCCATTGGCTATTACGTCAAAAACGGTCGACTGGCCCATGCGCGCCAGTTCGGTACCGCCTTTTACGTCAAGGTCGGCAAATTCGGAGATATCCGCGCCGGCCACAAACGCTTTTGTGCCCGCCCCGGTGATGATAATACCACCAACGTTGCTGTTTTTAAAAGCATCGGTAAGGGCCTCATGCAATTCGCAGAGGCTAAATTTGTTTAGCGCGTTAAGCTTGCTTTCGCGATTGATGATAATATACTGTATGCGGCCTTTGTTTTGAACGAGAATGTTTTCGAATGACATAAAGGATGGTAATTAAAAGTTGCGGTTGGTGTGTACCCAGTTGGTAATATAGGTTACAATATCGGCAGTGCTGGTGCCGGGGGGGAATAGTTCGCCCACACCTATCTTTTTCAGCTCGGCCATATCATCGGCGGGGATAATGCCGCCGCCCGTAAGCAGCACATCATCCATTTTTTTCTCCTTTATCAATGCCATCACCTTAGGGAAAACTGTCATATGCGCGCCCGAGAGTATACTGATACCGATGGCGTCAACATCCTCTTGCAGGGCAGTGTTCACCACCATTTCGGGCGTTTGGCGCAGGCCGGTGTATATTACTTCCATTCCGGCATCACGCAGGGTGGTGGCAATAATACGTGCGCCGCGGTCGTGCCCGTCCAGCCCTACTTTGGCTACTAATACGCGTATTGGGCGGTTAAATTGGTTTTCGCTCATGGTTTTTTAAGGCAGTAAAAGGTATATCAAAGTTAAGAGAAAGAATTATAAGTAACCAGCAATTTTGTCGACAACGCTTTTAAGATCTTCACTTACTTCATCATTGGTAAAACGTAATATGGTTAAACCAAGGTCCTGCATTACCAGATCCCGATTCGCGTCATAACCTTTCTTTTGCAAATGAATAGGTCCATCTACCTCGATAACTAATTTCAATTCGCCGCAATAAAAATCGGCGATGTAAAATGACCGCCTACCAAAACCGTTAACTACAAAGATTGGATATTGGCGTAAGAATTTCCTCTTATTGATATTGCGGCGTCGTAGTTCGTCCCAAAGCAGCCTTTCAGATAACGTTTGATTATTGCGCAGCAGTCGGCAGAGTTGTGTAACAGGGTTCATTGAATGAAAGGTAGCGAAAATCTGCTTGTTTCTAATACCCCTTATTAAAGGCAGTGGAATTAGCATAGGCAGTAGTTTTCCCCTTTTAAGGGGAAGGCAGGGACAGTGCTATAGCAGTTGCTTTCATAAGGGGTCAAAACGATGGATATGGAGAGGATAACCCGCGTTAGGGATTGCAGCGGATACCGGCCTGCGCTTAAGGCCTGCAGGCGTATGAGCGTAAAGCCCGGGCCGCAGGTAACGCCATTAATACGTGAAAAGCGAGAAGCGAATTGGCGTTTATAGCTACTATACACCATATATCTAACTGTGAAAAAACGTGAAATTTCCGTACTTTTGCCACCTGTTACAAACATCATGAGCGAAGAAAGATCACTGAATTTTATAGAGGAAATTGTTGAGGCGGATATTGCCGCGGGTAAAAACGATGGGCGGGTTTTAACGCGTTTCCCGCCGGAGCCTAACGGTTACCTGCACATTGGGCATGCCAAATCCATATGCCTTAACTTTGGCCTCGCTAAAAAATATAATGGCAAAACAAACCTGCGTTTTGATGATACCAACCCTGCTAAGGAGGAGGTTGAATACGTGGATAGCATTAAAGAGGATGTAAAATGGCTTGGCTTTGAATGGGCCGAGGAACTTTACGCTTCTGATTACTTCGACCAGCTTTATAACCTGGCTGTGGAGCTGATAAAACAGGGCCTTGCTTATGTTGATGACAGCACTGCCGAGGAAATTGCCATACAAAAAGGTACGCCTACCGAGCCGGGTGTGGCTAACCAATACCGCAGCCGATCGATAGAAGAAAATTTGCAGCTTTTTGCCGATATGAAAGCGGGTAAATACCCTGATGGCGCCAAGGTGTTGCGCGCCAAGCTTGACCTGGCATCTACCAACATGCACCTGCGCGACCCTTTGATGTACCGTATTAAGCATACGCATCATCACCGTACGGGCGATGCCTGGTGCATTTACCCCATGTACGATTTTGCGCACGGGCAAAGCGACGCTATTGAGCATATTACCCATTCTATTTGTACGGTTGAGTTTATACCTCACCGCCCGTTATACGAATGGTTTATTGAGAAACTGAACCTGTTCCCGAGCAAGCAATACGAGTTTGCCCGCCTTAACCTAAACTATACCGTTATGAGCAAGCGCAAGCTGCTGCAACTGGTAGAAGAAGGCCATGTAGACGGTTGGGACGACCCGCGTATGCCAACCATTAGCGGCCTGCGCCGCCGTGGTTACACGCCTGCCAGCATCCGCGAATTTTGCGAGCGGATAGGTGTGGCCAAGCGCGAGAACATGATAGACGTTGGTTTGCTGGAGTTTTGCATCCGCGAGGACCTGAACAAAACCGCCTGGCGCCGCATGGCCGTGCTCGACCCGGTTAAGCTGGTTATTGATAACTATCCCGAAGGTAAAACCGAAATATTCTACGGCGAGAATAATCCCGAGGTGGAAGGTGGCGATGGCAGCCGTGAGTTTCCGTTTGGGCGCGAGCTTTGGATAGAGCGCGACGACTTTATGGAAGAGCCTACCAAGAAATACTTCCGCCTGGGTATTGGGCTGATGGTGCGCCTAAAAAGCGCCTATATTATTAAAGGCGAAAGCATTGTTAAAGATGCGGAAGGTAACATCACCGAGATCCATTGCTCGTACATCCCCGAATCGCAAAGTGGTAACGATACCAGCGGCATTAATGTTAAAGGTACCATCCATTGGGTAAGTGCCGACCATGCCAAAAGCGTGGAAGTGCGCCTGTACGACCGCCTGTTCCAGGTGGAAGACCCAAGCAGCGAGGATGGCGACTTTAAAGAATACATAAACCCGAACAGCCTGCATGTATTGCCAACCGTTTATGTTGAACCCGACCTGGCAAACGCCAAAGTGGGCACACCGGTGCAATTTATGCGTAAAGGTTATTTTACCCCCGATAAAAATTCGACCCCGGATAATTTGGTGTTTAACCGCACGGTGACACTAAAGGATGGGTGGGTTAAGAAAGGTTAAAGCTGAAAGGTAAAAGGCGAAAGGCTCTTTTTTGGGTTATAGCTGAATGTAAAAGGCGAAAGGTTTGTAAGATCTTTCGCCTTTTTTGCAGGATAATTTTTTTAGGGGTTAAACCCGCGGGCATTTGGCGGCTCTTAACTGTATGAAAAAATTAATCCTACCCTTATTAGTCGTTTTGTTAATGGGCTGCAGTATACCAAAAGCTGTTTTGGTGAACATGCCCGAAGATCAGTTTAAAAAAGAACATGCATCTGCCGCTGTGGTAGAGCTATCTGAAAACCGTACGGTTTACAAGCAATACAACCGGGGCCGCGGCGGGATGTACAAATTTTATTATTTTAAGAACGGCAGGCTCGCATTAATGGACGAAGGCTTTTATCCGATAGGAGCCACTGCACCGGTGCCCACTCCGGAACGTTAATATTTCTTATACACATTAAACAGCACATCCAGATCGAATTTTGTTAGGATGTTTGAGCCTTCGCGCTGTACAAAGTGGCGTTTAAACGCGCCAATGGCAGCGGGGAGGTTGCTGGTATCGTAACCTATTAATCTTAACGCTGTGGCGCTGTCGAAGTTTGCGGGTGCCGGCACAATGATCATGTCCGAATAATAGCCAAAACCCTTTTTAGCCAGTGTTTCCCAAGGGAACAAGATGCCCGGGTCGGGTTTGCGGCCGGGGGCAATATCGCCATGGCCTATGAAATTTGCTGTGGGGATGTTGTAATCCTTTTTTAGTTTGGCCAGCAGTATAAGCAGGCTGTTGATTTGCGCCGGGGCGAAGGGCTCGTTGCCTTTATTATCCAGCTCTATCCCTATCGAGCAGCTATTCATATCGCTGATGCTGCCCCATTTGCTTATGCCGGCATGCCAGGCGCGCATATAATCGTTAAGCATGTGTATCACCCGGCCATCTTTACCAATTACGTAATGCGCGCTTACCTGCGGCTTTACCAGCGTAAAGGTGCGCACGGTTTGTGCTACCGAATCTTGCGCGGTATAATGGATAATAACATAGTTGGGCTTGCGCAGGTTAAAGTTAACCGTGCCAATAAACTCTGACGGGATGGGCTGATTTAGGCTATCGGCAAGCGTAGCAGGGTTTTCGGCCAGTAATATTTTGCTCAGGCTATCGGCTTGCGTAGTGTAAATACTGTTTGTTTTGGTATGCGGATTGGTTACTTTTTTAGAACAGGCAGTTATGGTAGTTGCAGCAATAAGCAGCAATAGCAGGCGGTTTTTCATTAACATATTATTTTGAACCTTTAGCTGCTTTTTTATCGTCATTTTCTAAACGCCTTTCCAGCTTTTTCACATCTTCAACAGGTGGAAGGGCTTCTGGTTTTACTCCGCGCTTTAATAAAATATCGCGTACGGCTTTATTATTGTCAATATGTTCCTGTGAGATCTGCGCCTGCATGTTTAAATCTTTTTCGATAACATTATGGCTGGTTAGCTCGTTTGCAAAATCTTTAGCTTTAATGGTGAGTGTTGGCAAAAAATCTGCAAGGGGTTTAGCCGCCGGCACCCCAAGCTTTTTCTTCATATCCGTTGTGCTGAACCCGCCAAATAGCGCTTGGTCGCCTTTAGATCTGATGAGCGCAAAGCCCGCGCTGTCAACACCACGCTCGTATAAAATGCCCGACAGTTTCTTTTCAGATTTGGTTAGTTTATCGCGCGCAGATACACGCTCAACATCAATTAAACGTTGCTCAATTATTTCTTGTTTGCGGGTTTGTACAGCAAAGTAAGTTTGCGCGAAAGCTATTGCGGGCTTTGATGGGTCGCCATTTTGCGCAATAAGGTAGCAAGCGTATCTTGTCAAAGCTATATCTTCTACTTCGCGTTGGGCACCTTTTGCTATCGCGATCATTTTCGTGACGTCACGAAAATGATCTAAGACATCAGTAGAGGCGTTTTCTGCTGCTTTTTTAGCTTTGCTTATTGCGTTTAAGAAATTTTCCCAACGTGTATATCCAAGTATTGGCTGAAGTTCTCTTGCACTCCAACATTCAACGCCTTCAATTACATAGCAGGCTTGTTCAAATTTACTAAGCAGCTCTAATATTACTTCTTTCTTCACCTTTTTAGATTTACAGCAAGTTAGCCATTTAAAAAGGCTTAACAACTAAGTGTTGAAAAAGTCCCGGTTTACTTATTCTTCTTATAAAAATCTTCCAGCGCGTCTTTATACTCTTCTCGGCTGAACAGGTTTGAAAGGTCTAAAAACGATTTGTAATTGGTGGTGTACTCAAAGGCATATTTGGCGACGGCCATTTTTGAATCATCGGTCAGGAACTGGTTCATGAAGGTTGCCAGTTGGTTTATGGTGATGCCTGCCTCTTTGCTGTTAAGCCGGGCTTTTATAACTGCTATCTTCTCCTCGTCGTTACGTTGCTGCTGCATCTCTTTCAGGATGGCTTTGGCTTGCTCGGCAGGCATAGCCTTTTCGGGATGCTTTATTTTATCGTAGCTGATGGCGGGGTTGGCGGCCTTAACGCTTGACGCAGGGTTTGCCTGCGCCATTGCAGCCGACAGCAGGAGAATGGGTAATAATAGTTTCATTAGGGGTTAGGGTGTTGATTGATTAAATGTAGGAAGAATTGCGGAAATGGGAAAAAGAGTGTTAATTCCTGATAGCGTTAAGAAAATCCCAAATATCCTGCTGGCCATAGTCATCAGTAAGCTCAATGTTTTCAAACTCGTGCCATGTATGGTCTATCTCATTGTCCCAAGTGCCGAAATGCAAGTCGGGCACGTTCCATTTATCTGCGTAAAACCAGGTTTCATCAATGAGCTTTGACAGGACACTTGCCTCAATTTCTGCCAACGTGACGTTAGTGGGATTCTTAAATATTAGGAACCCATGATTTTTGTAATTGGCACCATCGCGATAGCGGTAGGAAAATTTAATATTTGGCATTAGGCTAAGTTAGCCTAATGCTGGTTTGGTGTCAATCGGATATAAGTGAAGTTAGCCTTTAAATCGCCCGTTGTGAATTTTTAAGAACTCAACATCAGGAAAAAACTTTTTTGGTTCGATTAATGATTTGCCATCATAGGCTATGAAATTATCTTGGATGCTCTGGATGTTAGCGCTGTTCATCAATACAGAAGCTACTTTGATCTTTAAGTCTTCTGTAATGGTTATCAAGCCTCGGTCAAATGCTTTATCGTGTAGGGTGTTTAATGCTAAGCCGTTGCGAGGATTAAGCCGGTTACCTGCATCTAAACTCCATGGAAGAATGTGGCTTGCAATTAATAACTCTGGTTGATTGATGCCGGTAATACAACAGGTATCTGCAAAATTGCTAAGCACCATTTTTCTGAATACCGTTTGGTCTAACCGAACAACAACTTGCCTGATAGCTTCTCTTCCTACCATTGTTTCAGGCTCTATCAGTTCAATTGGATTAAGCTGCTCAATAGTAGTATGCTTTTTTTGGGCAAGTAACGTTTCGCTTTCTATAAACAATTCATCCCAATTGTTCATGTATTCGTTCCAAACCTCCCTGTCCAGCTTACTTACGTTTGGCAACCCCTTGACGCCTCTTTCTAAAAGCTTTGGGTCGAAGCTTGCGAAGTTACCCAGCTTACGTGCCACCGCCGCAGGCGACCGACCGATAAGCACAGCCCACTCCTTAACAATGGCATTGCCAGCACTCATCTTTCCAAAAGGAATTTTTGAGTACAAGTTGATCGCTAAAAGTAATTGGTCTTTTGTCCAGAGGGTTTGGCCTTCCTTCATAAGTTCAGCGGTATTAAATTATCCAAGCAAAACCTTTTGTAAATGTTGATTTCTTATAAGACGTTCTCGTTTATTGTTTACAGCTTCTTTTGCCGCTAACTGATAATCAGGAGGTAAATTTTCCTCAAATTTTTCAAGATTTTCTTTTATTACCCTATCATCTAAAGTGTCAATTTTGTCTAAATTTTTAGCGAATAGAGTGATTATTGAAAACACATTTGCTTTATTCAGCCAATATGATTTCTTTTTTAATTTTAATTTTAGAACCTTGTTTGCAGCTTTTTCTAAAGCAATTAATGCCTCGTCTTTTAACGGGTATGCTTCTTTGTAGTCATCTAAATAATTTATAACCAATTCGTTTCTATTGTAAAAGTCACTTGTAAAAGTAGCCAATAGATTCAAAGTAAACATCAAATGAACTTGTCTCGTTAATTCGTATAAACTAAATATTCCTTCTTCCAAAATCAGTTTATTATAATATTTGATTGATTTCAATTTGCTCCATTCAATAAATATGGGTGGAATATTGGGGTCATATTGTAGCGGAAGGGTTTCGTCGTCGTCGTCGTTAATAGAAAATTTAATTTCGTTCGTTAGTAATTTAGCAAGTAACATGAATTCTGAAGGTGCATATTCAGTTGATAGCTGTTCAATTGCTGATAATGAATAGAACGTTCTATTTAGTCTTTGAAAGATATCTATTATTTGAGGATCATGGTTATCTATATCTAAATCAATTATAGGAATTTGATACTTTAGAAATGCTTCTTTTTCATTTATTTCCAAATCATAAAAATGTTTGTTATCTACCTTGAAGTCTCCCTTAACGTATTCAAAAATTGTATTCATCCTTTGCTGGCCATCTACAATGCATGATGTTGTAGTCATTGTTGCCAAATCAATATTTCCTTTAGCAATAAAAATCTGTGGAAAAGGATATCCAAGGAGTATTGTTTTTATAAAATCGATTTTATGAATTTGACGCCAAACCAAATTTCTTTGAAAATACGGCGACATTATTAATCTTCTATTTTTAACTTCATTAACAACGTCTATTAAATCTTTAGACCGTACCTGATATTTTATCATATTTTTCACTGTTAATAAGATATTGTTCTATACATTCTATTTGCTTGTACTGAAAAAAATACTCCGAAGCATAAATACATCCATTTATATTCTTAAATAAATCGAAATGAGAGTTTGATAGTGTATTAAAGTAAGTGAGCCATTTTGTTTTAAAGGGGCAATTCGGCATAAAGAAAGGGTTTATATATCCTTTCATTAGATTGTATTTAAATTGACCATTTGTTGGACTTTTCTTATAGATAGGGAATGTAGATAAGTCCGAATAGCCTTTAGTAACTTCATTAGAAATTTCAGAGAATTTGTTGAAAAGGGGTAAACTTATTATAGCTATATCTAAATCAGACTCGCCAGGAACAAATAATTTGTCTTTGAAAAAGCTTAATCCCGTTTTACTTGAACCGGATATGGCAATGCTCGAAAATGGTATATCAAATTCTTTACTTATGCTATTTTTGATATAAAATTCCTTGTCCTCATTGTTTTTGAAAACTTCAGTATAATAAGAAAGGTATAACTTTTTTGCGATTAAATCTGAGTTATCTTTATTAGATATGCCTGATTTTATCCCTTTTATTGCTCTCATTAATTAAATTAATATTTGCAATATAATAATATTTTAGCGTTTAGCTTGTTCGATATCTCGAGTTATATAAGCTGTATTTTCTCACAAAAAACAAGGTGTCCCATTCTGTCCCGTTTTTTAACAAGTGGGACACCCCTTCGAAAATCAATAAGCAATTGATATTTAATATGTTGCTGTCAAAACAGCTAAGTTAAACTTTAACTAAAGTTGCAAATTGTAAAAATGTAAGTTATTGTATTACAGGGTGTTCCGTTTTTGCAACGTGTAGTGTCTCAAATAGTGGGACACTGTAAAATTTTTGGCTTTAAATTTCGCCTCAAATATTAATACTGCCCGGTACTCAGCAGCACCAGGGTGCAGGCATAGTCGGTAGCTATGCCATTTTCGTGGGCTAAGCGGCGCAGTTCGGCGTTTTCGGTGCCGGGGTTAAATATAATGCGTTTGGGATGGGTGTTAATAATATAGTCGTACAAAGGCGGCTGGTTTTGCGGGCCTACGTACAGGGTAATGGTATCAATATCGGTGTGGATGGTTTCGGGCTTTTCGATAGGTACGCCTGCAACTTCGCCGGTTTTAATACCAACGTTCACAATGCTGTGCCCTCTGCCAACCAGTCGGTTGGCGGCAAGGTAAGCGTATCGGCTTGCGTCGGGCGTGGCGCCCAGTATCAGTGTTTTTTTATCGGCCATGTAAGTATAACGTGCAGAGCAGTCGATTAGTTTGCAGTTGCCGGCTGGCAGTTTGCAGGTTTACAATCCGGTGATCTGCGACTGGGTTATTACCGCTTTTTTAAAAATTCCGTTTTAAGCACAATGCTCATGCCGTCAATTTTGCAGTCCACTTCCTTGTCATCGTCCGTAAGGCGGATTTTTTTTACCAGTGTGCCTTGTTTAAGGGTAACGCCGCCACCTTTTACTTTTAAACTTTTAATTAGGGTAACGCTGTCGCCGTCGTTCAGGATGTTACCGTTGCTGTCTTTTACGTTAGATTCTTCCATGGGGGCAAAGTTACATATATCCTCTAGCTATACAAATCGCCTACTGCTCTATCGAAGATTGCCACGCTCTCGCTCACAATTGACGTGTAAGCTGATGGAATAGAAACAAATAAGACTCCGGGTTACCGGAGCCTTATTAATAATATTTAGTCGTTAGCAATTATTTTGCAACGTACATTACTTCTTTTACCGCTTTAATTACGCGCTCTGGGTTTGGCAGGTATTCCTGGATCAGGGTAGGGGCGTACGGCAATGGTACATCGCCACCGGTGATGCGCAATACAGGTGCATCTAAGTAATCAAACGCGTCTTTCTGCACTTTAAACGCTACCTCGGTAGCTATAGAACCTAAAGGCCAGCTTTCTTCTATAATTACCAAACGGTTTGTTTTTTTAACCGAAGCAATTACGGTATCGTAATCGATAGGGCGCACGGTACGCAGGTCGATAACTTCCGCGTGGATGCCTTCTTTTTCAAGTTCGGCAGCAGCAGCATTAACCACTTTCATTATTTTACCAAAACCAACTAAGGTAACATCGCTGCCTTCTTTAGTTACTTTTGCTTTACCTATTTCAATGTAGTAAGTCTCTTCGGGCACTTCGCCTTTATCGCCATACATCAATTCAGATTCCATGAAGATAACCGGATCCGGATCTAATATCGCCGATTTTAGCAGGCCTTTTGCATCGTAAGGGTTTGATGGTACAACCACTTTTAAGCCCGGGCAGTTTGCATACCAGTTTTCGAAACACTGGCTGTGCTGCGAGCTAAGCATACCCGCGTTACCGGTTGGCCCGCGGAATACAATTGGCACCGAGAACTGGCCACCACTCATCGACATGATCTTAGCCGCACCGTTGATGATCTGATCGATAGCTACCAACGAGAAGTTAAACGTCATGAACTCGATAATAGGTTTTAAGCCATTCATAGCCGAACCTATGCCTATACCGGCAAAGCCTAATTCAGAGATAGGCGTATCAATAATACGTTTTGCACCAAACTCGTCAAGCATACCCTGGCTTACTTTGTAAGCGCCGTTATATTCGGCAACTTCCTCGCCCATTAGGTATACGTTCTCGTCCTTGCGCATTTCTTCCTGCATGGCTTCTCTTAGCGCTTCCCTGAATTGTATTTCTCTCATTATGTTGTTAAAATGAAGTTTTTTACGACCGCAAATATAATCACTAATGTGTAAAATGCAATCGGGTGGCAGATATAATAAAGTAGTTACAATTGAGCGTTACGCTTTGTTCGCATCAGCAAATTGTAAAATCAATTCCGGGTCGGGTATATTGAGCAGATATTCTGCCTTGCGCGAGTATTGCCCCACGCCGGGATAATCTCCCAAGGCATCACCAATATCCAGCATCAATTGAAAATGAAGATGCGGCGGCCAGTGGCCGTTTTCGATAGCGTTGCCTAAGGTGGCTATCTGCTGGTTTATGCTGATGGCTTGCCCAACCTTTAAGTTTAACAAACTTGCGCGACTTAAATGGCCGTATAAGCTATAAAGTGTTAATCCATCCAAATCATGCTGCAGGATGATAGTAGGCCCGTAATCGCCAAAGTTATCATTATCGGCAAAGCTGTGTACGGTTCCTGCCAGGGGCGAGTAAACAGATGTACCGGCATCGCCCCAAATATCTACCCCAAGGTGCAGGCGGCGGGGTTCATCATCAGTATCAAATAATGCACTGCGGTTGTAAATGGTGCGGTGTTCCATATAGCCACCAATGCCATAGCGGGCATTATTATCACTAAGCTTTTGGTTGATCCATTGGCTAAAAGCCTCGATATCGGCAATAAGTTGCGGTGTTAATTCGGCGTTGGCTGCGGTAAGGTCCAGCTGGTATAACTTATCGCTTTTAGCATCAAAGTCCACCACTTTGCCAATGGCACCGGGGCGGACTTTGATATAAGCTGCTAATTTTTCGGTAGCGAGCATAGTGTTTTATTTCTCTTCTTCTGTATCGGGCTGGCGTGGCTCGTGGCTAATCTTGTCGAATATTTTTTCCATCCGCTCTACATATTCGCTGGTATCATCCACGAAAAACTCTAGTTGGGGTATTACCCTTACCTGGTCTTTAATGCGTGCGCCAAGCTTATAGCGGATCTCGGACGCGTGCATCTTAATAGTTTGCAGGGCGGCCTGGTTATCGGTATTATTAAAAAAGCTCAGGAAGATGCGGGCGATGGCCAGATCGGGCGTAACGCGAACCTTGGTAATAGTAACCAAAGTATGCGGAAGATAATTCATCCCCTCGCGTTGAAATATGGCGGCGAGGTCCTGCTGTATTACCCCGGCAAATTTTTGCTGACGTTTAGATTCCATAGTATTTAGTAACGCTGCTTAGGCGAATGAGTTTTTAATTTGTTTTGCGAAGGTAATGGTTAAAGCTAATGAATTGAAAGTAGGTGGCAAAATAGTGTTGGTAAAAAGTGTAGTGCCGGGTGTCTCCGTGATAATTTACTCACCCCGACATCGCTTCGCTAGTCGACCCTCTCTTCGCTGCGCGGAAAGAGGGTGAAGAAAAATCTGTACTTAAAACATCCCTCTTTGCGAAGCAGAGGGGGGCAGGGGTGAGTAAACTCACAAAGAAGCGAAACCTTTTACCTTTAAAGGTCTGTCTTTATCTCATCCAACCTCTTAACACTCAGGCTCGAGCTAATGCCCGATGCGATAACGGCTATTACCGTAACGGTTAAAAATACCAAACCAATATCGCTTAGTTTAAAGGCTACTGGGTAGGCATCTAAAACAGATAAGGCCGAGCCCATTTTGATAAAGCCGAACTGCTTTTGTATTAAACAAACAACTAAGCCCAGTGCAAGGCCGATGATACAGCCTATGAATGAGATCATCATCCCCTCGAAAAAGAAAATGCGTCTTATCAGATTTTTATCAGCGCCAAGGCTGGTTAGTATGGCAATGTCTTTCCGCTTATCTATCACCAGCATGGTTAACGAGCCAATAATATTAAATATGGCTATGATAAGCACAAAGGTTAATATCATAAATATCGACCAGCGCTCGTAATTAATAGTTTTGTAAAGCTCGGTATTTTGCTCCTTGCGGTTGCGTACGGTAAAGCTTTTGCCTATGCGGTTTTCAATGGCTTCCTGCACGTCTTCAAGGTTGGTGCCTTTTTTATAATTAAGTTCCAGCGACGATACCTGGTTGGGCTGGTCGAGCAGGTCGCGGGTAAATTCTATTGGGGTGATAATAAGGTCGTCAAAATCTTGCTGAATGCCGAACACTCCGGATGGCTGGATGGTGCGGAAAACGAAATCGTTCATGGGGTCGGTAGAGTTACCCGCATTGCGCCTCGGCGAAAATATCTGTAAGCCCACGAACTGGTTTTTTATACTTACACCCAAGCTACCCTGAACGGTTGCGCCTATAACCGCGAAGTTTTCGCCCTTATCTTTTAAAGTGAACGAGCCAAACTGAATAGTGCTATCTAAAGTACGGCCTTTTAAAAAATCGTCGCTTACGCCTTTTACGGTTGCAATAAAAGAACGATCCGCATAGCGGATCAATGCCTTCTCCTGCAATACCTGTGTGTACGATGCCACGCGTTTATCTTTCCCCAGGGCGTTAAAGTACGGCGTGTTAGGGTCGAATGTTTTGCCCATACGGGGCTCAATTTTAAGCTCGGGCGTAAAGTTGCTGTATAACGACAGGATAACACTCTCCAACCCGTTAAAAACCGAAAGGATGATAATAAGCGCCGCGCTGCCTACCAGCACACCCAGTATAGATATACCCGATATGATATTGATGGCATGCGTCTGTTTTTTAGAGAACAGGTACCTTTTGGCTATATAAACAGAGGTGTTCAAATGCGTTTGTGTTACAAATATGGGTTGGTTTGTTTCTCGTAGCCTATGGTTGTTTCGGGGCCATGGCCGGGGAAAACTATACAATCATCGGGCAGGGCAAAAAGTTTTTCTTCGATGTTTTTTACCAGCGTGCTAAAATCACCGCCCGGCAAGTCGGTGCGGCCAATACTATTGCGGAACAATACGTCGCCGCCTATCAGGATGTTGGCCGTTTTATCGTAAAAGCATAAATGCGCGGGCGAATGGCCGGGAGCAAAGATCAGTGCTAGCTCGGTATTGCCAAATTTAACCGTGCCAGTTTCAGGCAGGTAAGTATCCGGCAGGGGAGATGGCTCGTACCTGAAACCCATTGACGGCGCATAGGCCACCACGGCAGCCAAAGTATCAGATTCGCCTTTGTGGAATTGTGGTTTTAAGCCATACTGCTCGAAAACAAATTTGTTACCCAGCACATGATCTATATGGCAATGAGTATTTAAAAGTAAAACAGGCTTAAGGTTATTATCTTTTATAAAATTAGTAACCGTGTTTTGCTCGGCAGCGGTGTACATACCAGGGTCGATGATAGCGCATTCGCCTGTTTCGTCAAATAATAAATAGGTGTTTTCCTGGTAGGGGTTATTTACAAAGGATTGAACGGTTGCCATGATGCAAAAGTAGGTTAATTAAGGTTAAAGCGGAAAGGTGAAAGCCGAAAGCTTTTTGGCGTTAATAGCTTTTAGCTTTAGTCTTTAAGCTTTACGCTTATTTCCACCTAAAGCTCTTGATCATTACATCCACATCCTTTTTTATAAAATTAAGAACCGGTTGTATCGAGTCGAGCCTGGGTTCGGAGTTAAAGTAAAGGGCACCGCGCAGGTAATGTTTGGTGCTATCTGTTAAATAAAATTGAGCTGATGATGCCGCGTTGCCATCAATAGTGTAGTAAATGCCGTAAACCCTGCGGTCGGGGTATGCAATAACACCTTCATCAATAGAGGTTGCTTTAATGGTATGTTTAAAGCTTAGCTTGTGGGCGTCCTCAATCAATTCGTTAAACTCTTTTTTTGAGGTAACAGGCTGATAGCTCAAATGAAGCGTAGCATTAAATTGTGGGAACTGGATGTTTTGCCAGCAGGGCTTAGCGTCCCTTGATCTGTCGGGCTCTATTTTACCGTACTTAGGGTAATCAAATGTAAACGGGCAACCTTCGGTGTAGGGCTGGTATTCCTTAGCCGGAAAAACAATGCGGTAATACCCACGTGGTTTTGGCGAATAGTCGGAATTGCCACCGCAAGCGGCTAAGCATAACGCTATGATGATAAACGCAAAATATCTCACGGGTGTTTTTGTTTCGAGTTCCATATCTCCCAAGCCTTTTCTGCCTGCAATACTAACATTTCATATCCGTTTTTTGTAGCCGCACCCTGCTCTGCACCTTTTTTGAGAAAGAGTGTTTGCTCTGGGTTGTATATGAGGTCGAAAAGCAAGTGGTCTTCTGTTATACCATCGTAAGGTATAGGCGGGCATTCATCAACATTGGGGTGGGTGCCAATAGGGGTAGTGTTAATAATGAGTTTATTATCAGCAACATCTTTTACGGTTAGGTCGCTAAATAAAATATTGCCCTCAACCGGTTTCCGGGTAACACATTTATACGGTATCTCTTTATTATCTAAAACGCATTTAACTGCCCGCGCCGCGCCACCATCGCCCAATATCAAAGCGGTTTCGTGCTTATCAGTTAACAGCGGACTTAACGACATATCGAAGCCATAAATATCGGTATTATATCCCTCCAGCCTAAAATCGTGGCCCTTTATACCCAACTCGCCGGAGAATGCTGCCTCTAACGGGCTTTCGGATGTAATGCGGATGCAGTTTACTGCGCCGGCCCCTTTCGCATCGTGCTCTATCCAATCCAGATATTGTAAAACGTTTACTTTATGGGGTATGGTTACATTAAGGCCGCAAAGGTTTGAGTTGGCGTGTAGTAACTTTGGCAGGTCGGCCAGGTCTTCTAACGGATAAAGCTCATAAGTACAATCCGCGATCTTTTCTGTTAAAAATTTCTCGGTAAAATATTTCTTAGAGAACGAATGCGATAGCGGGAACCCGATTAGGCCATAATGTTTCATTGCCGGCAGATTTATTAAAATGTAATATTAGCAATAATTTTTTGTGGGTAGAGCTTATTTTATACACTCAAATTTCACTATCAACTTCCGTCGTTTTGGGTTTTATACCATTTAACATGGGGCGGTCGAGTCGTTAAACTCGCATCTGCGAATATTGGTAAAACCGGCGTCGCGCGGTTCTTTCCCGGTCGATTCCTAAAGTCAATGATGCTCGGGGACCGCTAGTTTATTTAATTAATTTATTATTTACGTCGGGGAATATCAATATAGGTTCGTAAGCACGGGCTTCTTCGGCTTCCATATAAGCGTACGACATAATGATCACGATATCGCCAACTTGGGCAAGCCTGGCAGTAGCGCCGTTGAGGCATATAGTACCGCTGCCACGTTCGCCTTTTATAACGTAAGTTTCGAAACGTGCACCGTTGTTATTATTAACAATTTGCACCTTCTCATTCGGGATGATATTAGCCGCTTCAATAAGATCTTCATCAATAGTTATACTGCCAACATAGTTCAATTCGGCTTGTGTAACCTTAACGCGATGAAGCTTTGATTTTAATACCTCAATAATCATAGTGCAAAGGTAGGAATATTTGGTTGATGGTTCATAGTTGATAGTTCATGGTAATGTTTTGCATTTGTAATATATGTATGACGGTTCTATGATCTATTAAACATCAACTAACGTATCAATACATTATCAATCAGCCTTGTTTTACCAACGCGGACCGCTGTAAGGGCAACAACGTTTTGTGTGCTCTCAGTGGCTGGTAAAAGTGTTTGGCCATCAACAATCCTAAAGTACTCGGGCTCTACGCCTCCTTCGGCTGCTAGTTTCTCCAGTGCCTGTTGTTGTAGTTTTACGATATCGCCGATGCTAAAATTATCCTTAACCCAGTTAAGCGTTTTAGATAGTACAAGCGAATGCTGCCTGTCCTGCGCGGTTAAATGGACATTACGCGAGCTCATTGCAAGGCCATCGGCTTCGCGCTCTATAGGGCACATTGCCATTTTTACCGGGATGTTCATCAGCTCGACCATGCGGCTTACTACCATAAATTGCTGGTAATCCTTTTGCCCCATATAAAGGCTGGTTGGCTTAACAATATCAAGCAGCTTATACACTATTTGCATAACACCCTGGTAATGCCCCGGCCTAAATTCGCCTTCCAGTAAATGCTCCAGCTGCCCTATATCTAAATGCCATTGCTCATTATCGTCATACATCTCTTTAACCGCCGGATTAAACAAAACATCACAGCCTGCCTGTTCCAGTTTGTCCATATCGGCTTCTATCGGGCGGGGGTATTTTTCGAGGTCTTTGGGGTCGTTAAACTGGGTGGGGTTCACAAAAATACTGCAAACGGTAATGTCATTATCCTGCTTTGCCTGGGCAATAAGCGATAGGTGGCCATTATGCAACGCCCCCATAGTGGGCACAAAGCCAATTGTTGCGTTGCCCTGTGCAGATAAATATTCGCGGAGGGGCCGGCGGGTGGTAAATGTTTTCAAACTAAATAAAGATTGCAAAAATTTGGCAAAGGTGTACAATTACTTAAAAACTACCAAACGCTATTGCACAAGTGGTTGCCAGTTCATATAATAATGCTTATATTTGCAAACTCAAATTTTTTGAACTTCTTTACATTTATTAATAGATTAGTGATGGGTAAATCAAAACTACTGTTCATAACTCATGAAATGTCTCCCTTTCTCGAATTAACTAAAATTGCTGAGATAACGCGCCAACTCCCGCAAGCTATGCAGGATAAAGGTTTCGAGATCCGCATTTTGATGCCACGTTTTGGGAATATTAATGAGCGCAGGAACCGTTTACATGAAGTTATCCGTTTGTCAGGGATGAATATTATTATTAATGATAATGATAATCCGCTGATCATCAAGGTAGCTTCTATTCCCGCAGCGCGTATGCAGGTTTACTTTTTAGATAATGAAGAGTATTTTCAACGCAAGCATGTGTTTAACGATAAAGACGGTAAATTTTATGCCGATAACGATGAGCGCATGATCTTCTTCTGCAAGGGTGCTTTAGAAACCGTTAAGAAACTTGGCTGGGCGCCGGATGTGATCCACTGCCATGGCTGGATGAGCGCTCTTGTGCCGGCTTACTTAAAAACCACCTACAAAGACGACCCTACATTCAAAAATTCTAAAGTGGTTTACTCTATCTACGGAAATGATTTTACCGAGAAGATGGATGCCGACTTTGCAAGTAAAGCAGTAATGGGCGATATGACAGAAGCCAATACCGAAGTTTACAAAGACGGTACCAATACAGCAATGTACGCAGGTGCTATCCAGTACAGCGATGCTATTGTTTTAGGCAGTGCCGATATTGATGCTGATGTGTTAAATAATGTTAAAAACAGCAATAAATCGGTTATGGAATACGTTTCCACTTCGGATTACGAAAATTATTACAATTTTTACGAAGAAATCACCAGCGAGCAGTTGGAGGATGTTGCTTAAGCTTTAAAATTATATATGAAATTTTACAAATTAGGCTTATTAACCCTGTTAATAAGTCTTTTTATTTTGAGTGCCTGTAAAACGCAGGATGGTATTGGCTTAGACCCTACCAATGAGATAAAGGGTACCCTTTTAACGAATAACGATGTTGTGGCTACTACAGCATACGAAGATTCGATAATTACCAATAATATTAATACAAGGTCGCCTTTAGCCTATTTTGAAGATCCTGATTTTGGCCTCACCGAAGTAAATGCGGCGGCTGTTGTATCGTTACCTGCTTCTGCAGCTTATACGCCGCCAACAGGTGTTATCACGGTAGATTCGGCAGTGCTTATACTGCCTTATGCTACCAATGGTTTTTATGGAGATTCAACAGGATCAGTTTTTAAAATTGATGTGCGCCAGCTTAGCGAGCGCATTTTGCCAACAAAATCGTATTATAACACAAAGCATTTTAGTACAAACAGTACTATTCTTGGTACCCAAACTTTTAAACCACGCTACAACGATAGTATTCGTATAACCAGTATGGCAGTAGGCCGACCCGATACTTTAATGAAAGTAAGGCCTCAGGTACGTGTTAAGCTTGATCCTGAAGCGATGTACTTTGCATTTTTTGGCGCGCCTGCCTCATCATTGGCTAATAATGCCGTTTTTCAGAATACGTTTAAAGGCTTGTCATTAACGCTTGGTAAAACAGCAGGAGCGGGGGGCAATGTATTTTTCAGGCTTGATTCTGCCCGGGTACAATATTATTACCGCCGCAACAACGCCGGTGTTATTGATACATCTAACGTAGCCCTGCCTTTCGCTACAACGGTTACCGAAATAAAGCATACTTATACAGAAAACATCAAAGCTGCGATAGCAGGAACGTCTACAGACAACCTGGTTTATTTGCAGGGGCTTGCAGGATTAAGGGCCAAGATATCTTTCCCTGATGTGAAAAATATTTTCTCCGCGCAGAACAACCAAGTAGTTATAAATCGCGCCGAACTGGTAGTTACGGTTAAGCCTACAAGTGGTATACCATATGCGCCGGCCAAAAGGCTAACCTTGTACAAATATGATATTGCCCACCAGCGTGTAGCACTACAGGATGCTAGTCAAACAGATCCACGGGCCTCGGTTTTCGGAGGTAATTACGACGCAACTAAAGGCGAATACCATTTTATAGTAACAGCTTTTCTGCAAGACCTAATAACCGGTAAAACGGTAGATTACGGCACTTACCTGGCGCCTGTAGACCCTACCGTTACAACAGGTATTGATATTACCCCCGCAGCCAATTTTGCTGAGCGTAGCATTGTTGGTGGCAAAAATGCTACACCATATAACATTAAGCTTAACATTATTTATACCAAGCTAAATCAATAAAAAACTTTTTAAAGCATTTTAAAAACACCCCTAAATGGGGTGTTTTTTTTTATAAGTACTTTTAGTATTGATAATGCTATTTATCTACTTACTTTTGTCGCACATCTAATTCTATTAATTACAATAAAATTCTATTTATTTATGTGCGGCATAGTAGGTTATATAGGTTTCAGAGACGCCTATCCAATAGTAATAAAGGGCCTTCACAGGCTTGAATACCGTGGTTACGACAGTGCCGGTATTGCCCTTGCAAATGATGGGTTAAAACTTTTTAAAAAGGCCGGAAAAGTGAGCGATCTGGAAGCTCATGTAGAGGGCCAGGATCTTGCAGGTTCGGTAGGTATGGGCCACACCCGTTGGGCCACCCACGGTGCACCAAGCGACAGAAACTCTCACCCTCATTCTTCAGGCGATGGTAAACTTACCATTATACACAACGGTATTATTGAAAACTACGCTACGCTTAAAGAAGCGCTTTCGTCAAAAGGCCACGAATTTAAAAGTGATACCGATACCGAGGTTTTAATACACCTTATTGAAGAGATAAAAGACGTTACAGGCCTTGGCTTGCGCGAAGCGGTTAGGCTTGCCCTTAACCGTGTGGTGGGTGCTTACGCCATTGTTATTATGAGCGATGATGAGCCCGATGAACTGATAGCCGCCCGTAAAGGTAGCCCAATGGTAATTGGTGTTGGCAAAGGCGAATACTTTATAGCATCTGATGCTACGCCAATTGTAGAGTACACCAAGAATGTTATTTACCTGAACGATAACGAAATTGCCTACGTTAGGCGCGATGATCTGTTGATCAAGCACATCGACAATACTATACAAACCCCGTACATACAGGAGCTTGAACTTAAACTGGAAATGCTTGAGAAGGGTGGTTACGATCACTTTATGCTTAAGGAGATCTACGAGCAGCCGCGTTCGATCCGCGATTGTCTGCGTGGCCGTATCTACCCCGAACAGGGCCTGGTTAAGCTTGGAGGTATAAAAGAGTATATAGAAAAGATGAAGAACATAGACCGCATTATTATTGTGGCCTGTGGTACATCATGGCACGCCGGCCTGGTGGGCGAATACCTGATTGAGGAGTATGCACGTGTACCGGTTGAGGTTGAATACGCATCTGAATTTAGGTACCGTAACCCAATCATATCATCAAAAGACCTGGTAATAGCTATTTCACAATCAGGCGAAACTGCCGATACCATGGCAGCTATTGAACTGGCTAAAGAAAAAGGCGCTACCATATTTGGTATCTGTAACGTAGTAGGTGCTTCTATCCCGCGTATTACGCATGCCGGTGTTTATACCCACGCGGGCCCCGAAATTGGTGTGGCATCTACCAAAGCATTTACCGCGCAGGTTACAGTGTTAACACTTATTGCTTTTTACATCGCGCAGCAGCGTGGCACCATTACGCAAAGCAAATTTGTTGAGTACTTAACCGAGCTTGACGAAATACCGGCATTGGTGGAAGAAACCCTGAAATGTAACGATGTGGTTAAAGCCATTGCCGAGCGTTTCAAAGATTCTGCTAACTGCCTGTTCCTTGGCCGTGGCAGTTCGTTCCCGGTAGCGCTTGAGGGTGCGCTTAAACTTAAAGAGATCTCGTACATACATGCCGAAGGTTACCCTGCCGCTGAGATGAAACATGGCCCAATCGCCTTAATTGACGCGGATATGCCGGTGGTATTTATTGCAACCAAGAACTCATCTTACGAGAAAGTGATCAGTAACATCCAAGAGGTTAAAGCACGTGGAGGACATGTTATTGCCATAGTATCCGAAGGTGATACCGATGTTAAAGAAATGGCCGATTATACCATTGAAATACCTTTAACAGGCGAAACTTTTGTTCCGTTATTGGCTACCATTCCATTGCAGTTATTATCATACCATATAGCGGTTATGAGAGGCTGTAATGTCGACCAGCCACGTAACCTTGCAAAATCGGTAACGGTGGAGTAATAAACTCAGATTTGAGATTTAGATGTGAGATTTGAGACCCTTAGGGGTTTCAGATCTCACATTTTTTTTGTCTCATATCTAAAATCTCACATCTCATATCTAGAATTGGAACAATCCTTGCCATAAATATTTAACTAAAACTAATATTATGGCGCATCGTGGTAAAAGAGGCCCGTGCTGGGCAGGATACAAAATAGCCGGGATGAAGAAAAAGAATGGCAAAAAAGTACCTAATTGTATCAAGTCAGCTTCATCTTCTAAACGAAAATCCAAGAAATAAAAGAGCCGCTCGCTAATGGGTGGCTCTTTTAAAACAAATCTCTATTCTCAAATAACTAATCACTCTTTAGGCTGGCATCTGCATCATGGTTTCGCTCAGGTCAAGCTGCAGGCCTTGCGCAATAGCCATACCCAGCCCAATATCTGCACGGAACCAGTGGCAAAGCTGCCTGTTGGTTATTTCTTCCTTTTTTGGGCCATCTATACCACTCATAGAATGTACAATATTGTTGATCAGGTCTTTTTTACTCTCTTCACTCATCAGGCGGTATAAATTGCCTGGTTGGGTGTAGTGGTCGTTCTCTCCATCGGCATTACGGTCGTACCAATCAGCTACTTGTGCATTAACATCCCAGGCAGGTTCTTTGTAATGCTGATCAGCAACTATATCATCAAAGCTGTTTGGAAAATAATTTGGGTTTTTGCCGCCATTGCCGTCAATACGCATCTGGCCATCGCGCTGATAGTTGCTTACCATAAACGGGCAACGGTTTACCGGTATTTGCTCATAATTAGCCCCAAGGCGGTAACGCTGCGCATCCGGGTAAGAAAGTATGCGGCCCTGTAACATCTTATCGGGCGAGTAGCCAATGCCATCTATAACGTGAGCCGGTGCAAAGGCAGCTTGCTCAACATGTGCAAAGTAATTATCGGGGTTCTCATTTAGCTCTAAAACGCCAACGTCAATAAGCGGGTAGTCGCCATGCGGCCAAACTTTAGTAAGATCAAAAGGGTTAATATGATAAGTAGCAGCTTCTGCCTCAGGCATCACCTGTATTTTCAGGTCCCATTTCGGAAAATCGCCGTTATCAATATGCGTTAGCAGGTCGTGCTGTGCGAAATCGGGGTTTTTACCACGCATTTCGCCCGCTTCTTCGTCGGTAAAGTTTTTAATACCCTGTTGGGTTTTAAAGTGGAATTTTACGTAAAAGCGCTCGTTGTCTTTATTAATGAATGAAAAGGTATGGCTGCCAAAACCATCCATGTGGCGGTAACCGTATGGTGTGCCGCGATCGCTCATTAGTATAGTTACCTGGTGCAGGCTTTCTGGGTTAAGCGACCAAAAATCCCACATCATGGTTGGGCTTTTGCAATTTGTGTATGGGTCGCGCTTTTGTGTATGGATAAAATCTCCAAACTTTTTAGGGTCTTTGATGAAAAAGACCGGGGTGTTATTACCAACCAGGTCCCAGTTGCCATCTTCCGTATAAAATTTAAGGGCAAAGCCTCTAGGGTCACGCTCGGTATCTGCCGAGCCCTTTTCGCCGCCAACGGTTGAAAAGCGGAGGAATGCCCGGGTTTCTTTACCAATTTGGCTAAAAATTTTTGCCCGTGTATATTTCGTAATATCGTGTGTAATAGTCAATGTGCCGTAAGCGCCAGATCCTTTTGCGTGTACAACACGTTCGGGGATGCGCTCGCGGTTAAAATGGGCCATCTTTTCATGCAGGATAAAATCCTGCAGAAGAATAGGGCCGCGAGGTCCTATGGTTTGAGAATTCTCGTTTTCTGCATAAGGCTTTCCGGATGCAGTGGTAAGCTTCTTTTTAATAGGTTCCATGTTGTGTGTTTAATAAAATCAAACTTCAATAAAAAACTTCGATAGAAAAAATCAATAATTACTATCTTTAGATAGATTATATTGATAATGACTATAACTCAGCTTGAATATGTAATTGCGGTTGATACTTACCGCAGCTTTGTGGCCGCCGCCAATAAATGTTTTGTTACCCAGCCAACGCTTAGTATGCAAATACAAAAATTGGAAGATACGCTTGGGGTTAAACTTTTTGACCGCAGCCATCAACCGGTTATCCCTACTGAAATAGGGGAAGAAATTATTGCACAGGCAAGGGTTTTGCTTGCCGAAAGCGAGAAGATAAAGGAAATTATAACCGATAGGCAAAAGGAACTCTCCGGCGAATTAAAGGTGGGCATTATCCCTACGGTTGCCCCTTATATATTACCTAAGATACTGAATGGTTTTATTGAAAAGTACCCGCAGGTTAAACTCATAGTTTGGGAGCAAACTACCGAGCAAATTGTACAGCAGTTAAAAATGGGGACACTTGACTGCGGGATACTATCTACACCGTTGCACGAGAGCAGTATAACGGAGATCCCGGTTTTTTACGAGAATTTTGTGGCTTATGCATCTAAGAACAGTAAGCTTTATAAGAAGAAAACCATTACACCAGATGATATTGATATGGAAGAAATTTGGGTACTTAACGAGGGGCATTGTATGCGCGAGCAGGTACTAAACATATGCCAGCGCCGTAAGGCCACAAAAGGGTTCCAGCATTTTGAATATAACACAGGGAGTGTGGAAACCCTTAAGCGTATGGTAGATATGAACAATGGCGCTACCATTCTGCCAGAACTGGCGCTTGCCGATATGAGCGACCGCCAGCGCGACCGGGTACGTTACTTTAAAAGCCCCGAACCTGCCCGCGAAGTAAGCATTGCTATACACCGCAATTTTTTAAAACGACGGATGATAGAAGCCCTGAAAAATGAGATACTTGACTTTATACCAAAAAGGCTTAGGACCAAGAAAAAGAAAGAAATAATGGAGATTTGATCCTCCATCAATTCGTCATGCCGAACTTGGGCTGATTATTCGTTGGTCACTTCCCTTAGCGCTTCAATAATTTTAAGTGCTGTTGCAGCAAGTTCGTCTGCTGTGGGGGTGAGTTTAGGACGGGCGAAATTCATATCGTCAACCCGGTTCATAGGTATCAGGTGGATGTGTGCGTGAGGCACTTCTAAACCTATTACTGCTACGCCAACCTTTTTACAGGGGATAGCCTTTTTAATGCCTTTAGCTACAATTTTGGCGAACATCTGTAAACCCATATAGGTTTCATCGTCGATATCAAAAATATAATCAACTTCTTGTTTGGGGATAACCAGTACGTGCCCCTCAGCCAGCGGACTAATGTCCAGGAAAGCCAAAAATTCGTTGGTTTCGGCAACCTTATGCGCCGGTATTTCGCCTGATATGATTTTTGAAAAGATGCTCATTTTGGTGAGTGGTTGATTGGGTGAGTAGAGAATAGTCAAACGGCTGTTTGGATGAGCGATTAATAACCACTCACCCAATAAACCATTCTCTATCTACTAATTTCTAAAACCTCAAATTCTATTGTACCGGCCGGCACAGTTATTTCGGCTACTTCGCCTACCGATTTACCCAATAAGCCTTTTGCAATAGGTGATGTTACCGATATTTTACCTGCTTTCATATCGGCTTCGCTTTCTGATACCAGTTGGTAGCTCATGGTAGCACCGCTTTTTACGTTTTTAATCTTCACGATAGATAGCGCCAAAACCTTTGATGTATCTAATTTAGATTCATCAAGCAAACGCGCGTTTGCAAGCGTTTCCTGCATTTGGGCAATTTTACCTTCATGTAAACCCTGGGCTTCTTTTGCCGCGTCGTATTCGGCATTCTCAGATAAGTCACCCTTGTCGCGCGCCTCAGCAATTGCAGCACTTATAAGAGCGCGGCCTGTAGTTTTTAAATATTGTAATTCTTCTTTTAATTTTTCTAAACCTTCTTTGGTATAGTAAGATACCTCTGCCATAACACAATATAATTAATATTTATTATCAGTTCGAGCCAAAAAAAACCGCCCCCCTACTTTTTCCATAGAAGAGCGTGATGGCCTTAAAAACAAACAAGACTACGTGGGTATTACCTGCATAGTCTTGTTTAGTGTAAAACGAAGATAATATAATTAAGTTTTAATATCCAAATTTTTTAATTTGAGATTACACCGATTTGTCCCGATAGCCATCGGGATGATTACACTCATTCATCAATAAAAACCATTAACTAATCAACTACTCACTAACCAACCGAAGCTCGGAAAGCTTCCTCGCCATTACTTCGCTTATTTTACGGTAGCTCTCAAACGTCCATCCGGCTACATGGGGGCTTAATATTACCTTGCCGCTTTGGCGCAGTTCATCAAACCATTGCTGCTCAGACAGTGCCGGGAATTTTTCAACCTCCAGTACATCCAACCCGGCGCCTATTATTTTACCTTGTTTTATGGCATTTAACACTGCCTGGGTTTTTACTACCTTACCACGGGCGGTATTCAAGAAAAATATTGGCTTTTTAAAATGGAACAGGTACTCGTCATCAACCAGTCCGTTGGTTTCTTTAGTTAGCGGGATATGCAGGCTCAGCACATCGCTTGTGCGTACTATCTCTTCCATACTTACCTCGCGGGCATATTGGTCGCTAAAGCCGGTTTTATATTTATCGTAAGCAATAACCAGCACGCCAAAGCCCGACAGCCGTTTGGCAAAGCTGCTGCCCATATGGCCATAGCCAATAATGCCCACTGTTTTACCCTTCAGCTCGTGCCCCCGGTTTTCCTCGCGCAGCCATTTACCCGCACGGATCTCGGCATCGCCACGGTTAATATTATTCATTAATGATAGTAGCAAACCTATAGCATGTTCGCCAACAGCATCCATATTACCTTCGGGCGCGTTTATCAGTTTAATGCCTTTGGCTATGGCATAATCCTCATCAATATTATCCATACCAGCACCGGCGCGACAAATAAAGCGCAGGTTTTTGGCCTCATCAATAAAAGCCTCATCCACCTGAAATTTTGAACGGATGGCCAGTCCATCATAATTGTTGATGATAGCGAAGGCTTCTTCCAATTTCATGGTAGGCTGGTAATCGCAGGTAAAGCCAAGGGCTTCGGCCTGTTCCATAAAGGCCGGGTGCAGATCGTCGACTATAAGGATGTGGTTTTTCAAGGGTGTATGGTTTTTATGAGGCAAAATTAAGAAAAAAAGCCTCTCCCCAGCTCGCTCGTTCGGGGGGCAAACTTCTTTTCCCTCTTTCCGCGCAGCGAAGAGGGTGGACGAGCGAAGCAATGACCGGGTGAGTAAATTCTGCGTTACATCTTTGGCACGTAAATAGCAATACCCCGACTATACATCATAACATGATATCTCCATTCAAAAATACCCGAAGCGATATAAAACAATACATAGATAAGCTATCGCACGATGGCTTTAAGCAGATCTTTGAGCAGATAGACCAGATCAGCATCAAAAAAAGCGTTGACAAGATGGGGCTGGACAGGTTTATTAACCAATGTGCTTATATAGCGGCGGGCAGCGGCGCTATTGCAGGCAGCGGTGGTTTCATGACGATGCTGATAGGCATGCCGGTAGATTTTGTGAACCTGATAACCCAGCAGTTTAGGGTTACAATGGCTATCATGTATTACGCCAAAGGCAGTTACAGGATAGGCTTCGACGAATTTATGCAGTTAGTTGCCACATCATTTAAAATTGAAGCTGGGGTAGCCGTTACCAAAAACATGATGGAAGGCATTGCCGAAAAATTATTACTTGCATTTGGTGTTCGTGCGGCAGAACGATTGGTGCCTGTTGTTGGCGCAGTTATGGGCGGTACAGCAAACTACGTTTTTGTAAAACGAATGGCAGCCAAGGTTAAAGAATTGAACAGGGTGGATAAACGGGTAGTTGTGCCGGTAGTTTAATTCCTGTTTGCAGCTATCTCATTCGTCAATTGCACAAAATCTGCCACGCTCAGTCGTTCGGCACGCAGGTCGAGGGTTTTGTTATCGACCATTTTTTCTTTGTTGATAAGTGACGATACCGAATTACGCAAAGTTTTGCGGCGCTGATTAAATCCGGCCTTTACAACCTGCCAAAACAATTTTTCGTCGCAACCCAGGTCGGCGGTTTCGTTACGGGTTAGGCGGATAACAGCCGATAGCACTTTTGGTGGCGGATTAAATACCCCCGCCTTTACAGTAAACAAATATTCAACTTTGTAATAAGCCTGCAAAAACACACTTAAAATGCCGTACTCTTTACTTCCCGGTTTGGATGCGCAACGTTCGGCCACTTCCTTTTGAAACATACCCACCACCTCGTGCACCTGATCGCGGTGATCAAGTATCTTGAATAGGATCTGTGAGGAGATATTATAGGGAAAATTACCTATAACGGCCATCTGGCTATCGAATTTCGCCTTAAAATCAAGTTCCAAAAAGTCGTCGTTTATCAAACGCTCACCGAGGGCGGGGTATTTCTTTTTCAGGAAGATGTAGGACTCGGTATCGATGTCTATCAGGAAAGTTTCGTACTCGGGCTTTTGCAGCAAAAAGTCGGACAGGATGCCCATACCCGGGCCAACCTCAAGCACTTGTTTGTAACGGCCTTCGGGACGCAGGCTATCTACAATTTTTGACGCGATATTTTTATCAGTAAGAAAGTGTTGCCCCAGATGTTTTTTTGCCCTTACTAATGTCATTATCGGTTTTTATTTGAGCAAATTACGGCATATTTGTGCTTTAATCAGAAATTATAAACTTAAAATCTTTTTATTTGCATGTTGGGCGCTAAGTTAAAGGCTTAAAGCACAAAGCAAATTATAAATGAAACCGTTTTTCCTGGAGCTTTCATATCAGTGAAATCTAGCTTCAAAATCGGTGAAATCATACGATCATGAGCAACAAACCTAAATTAGGCATAAGTATTGGCGATGTTAACGGGATAGGGTTAGAGATAATTCTTAAAACCCTTTCTGATGCTAAAATATACGAGTACTGTACCCCCATTGTTTACGGGCATACCAAGGTGGCGTCATTCCACCGCCGCGCTACCGAAATAGGCGAGTTTAACTTTACGGTTATCGACCATCCGGCAAACGCGCAGCAGCGTAAGCCCAACATGATCAACTGCTGGGAAGAGGATGTGAAGATAGAGCCCGGCCAGGTAACTGCCGATGGAGGCAAATATGCCTACATCTCGCTGCAACGCGCTACCGACGACCTGCTTGCAGGCAACATCGACGGCTTGGTTACCGCGCCAATTAATAAGGATAATATCCAGAGCACCGACTTCAGTTTCCCAGGCCATACCGAATACTTGCAGCATCGCGACAGCAAACCAGAATCGTTAATGTTTTTGGTGAGCGATACCCTGCGTGTGGGGGTGGTAACCGGTCATATCCCGGTATCAAAAATTTCGGAAAGTATTACTACCGATAAAATTGTTCATAAGCTAAAGTTGATGAACGAAAGCTTGCAGAACGATTTCTGGATCCGTAAACCAAAAATTGCGGTATTGGGGCTTAACCCACACGCCAGCGATAACGGGTTAATTGGCAGCGAAGAGCAAACCACCATTATCCCCGCTATAGAAGAGGCCCGCAACCATAACGTATTGGCCTTTGGTCCGTACGCTGCCGATGGTTTTTTTGCCAACGGTACCTACCTGCAATTTGATGCCGTACTGGCCATGTATCACGATCAGGGGCTTATTCCGTTCAAGCAGATAGCGTTCGAGTCGGGGGTTAATTTTACTGCCGGGTTAAGCTTTGTGCGCACCTCGCCGGATCACGGTACCGCGTATGATATTGCCGGGAAAAACATGGCGTCAGAGATCTCGTTCCGCGAGGCATTGTTTACCGCTTTACACGTAATTAAGCACCGCCGCGAAACCGCCGAACTTAACGAAAACCCGCTGCTGTTCTCTAAACTTAGCCGCGACAGGGATTAATATGCCCGTTGGCAGATACTGTTTTGAAATAATTGCCGTTAAATTAAAACATTTATCGCTAAAAAACATTTCCCTGTTTAATGAGTAATTTAATTAACCGCATCAGGTCAATTGATGCGTTTCGTGCGGTTACCATGTTCCTGATGATCTTTGTGAACGATCTGGATGGTGTGCCAAATACCCCCGAGTGGCTCAAACATGCAGGTGTAAATGCCGACGCTTTAGGACTAGCCGATACTATCTTCCCCGCCTTCTTGTTTATAGTAGGCCTATCCATACCACACGCCTTTAAAAAGCGCCTTTATAACGAGGATGCTAAGCTTCCGTTGCGCATTATTACCCGCTCATTCGCGCTTATTTTTATCGGGTTTTTCCATGCCAATATGGAAACCTATAACGATGCTACCACCGTGCTGCCAAAACCCGTTTGGGATAGCCTGGCAACCTTCAGCTTCTTCTTCATTTTTTTAGATTACAGCAAAACCACCTCCAAACTGCGGCAATACATTTTCCAGGGGTTTGGTGTGGCCTTGTTGATAGCGGTATGTATCGTTTACAAAAGTACCGACCCGGCCCACCCCTGGCTGCACCTTACCTGGTGGGGCATACTGGGGCTCATAGGCTGGTCGTACCTGGTGTGTGCGTTTATATATTATTACAGCAACGGTCAGCTTTGGATCCAGGCCGCGGCGTGGATCTTCTTCATGTTCTTTAATATCGATTTCCACTTTGGGATGCTCAATTTTTTGAGCCCCATTCAAAAATACATGTGGATTGCCGGCAACGGGGCCATGCAGGCCTTTACCATGGCCGGGGTGTTTGTATCGGTACTGTACATGCGCCTTAACGAAACCAAACAGCTTAAAATGCTGTGGGTAGCCATGCTGCTGATGGCCGTAATATTATTTAACCTTGGCTTTATTGTACGCTACTTTAGCGGCGGCATCTCTAAAGCGCGCGACACCCCTTCATGGGTGCTCATCTGCACCGGGATAAGCCTGGTGGTATATGCCTTTTTCATCTTTTTGGTAGATTTTAAGCACAAGTTTAATTGGTTTAAGGTGATAGAGCCCGCGGGCACCAACACCTTTACCTGTTACCTGCTGCCGTTTTTGTTTTACCCCCTTTACCAGATGACCGACCTGGGCTACCCCGAATACTTTGACCAGGGCACCGGCGGACTCATCAAATGCGTCATCTTTTCCTTTGTGATGGTGTGGCTAACCGGCCTGCTACAAAAGATAAACGTAAGGCTCAAGATCTGATTCAACAGGCATTCGGCCAGGTGCAATCATGCACAATTCCCGGGGTGTCCCACTATTTATGACACAAACGGGAAATTTTCATTAATGCATTGATAATGAATAACATGCAATGCTGACTTTTTTATAAAGTTAGTCAGTTTAAATTTATAAAATATTGATTATTAGTTTTTTAACTTTTTAAAAGGGTGTCCCACTTGTTAAAAAACGGGACAGAATGGGACACCCTGCAATTTTGGATTTTAGATATACGCCCCGATAGCTATCGGGATTGGATTTGTAGATTTATTTTAACGTATTTCGGCCTTGATTAGCTTTACACTATTGGCTGTTAGTACTACGGCTGATTTACACTTTTTTTCGCCCTGCTTTCGCCTTATATTGTGGGCTTAATTACCAAAGCCATGCCCGCCAACGCCCAATACTGGATAAACCACCTGCAACTGCAACCGCACCCCGAGGGTGGCTATTACAAAGAAGTTTTCCGCTCGGTTAACGAGGTTACACGGGCCGGGGCTACCCACCCCAAACAGGCCTGCACATCTATTTATTACCTGCTGGAGGGGAACGACTTCTCGGGCTTTCACCGCCTGGCGTCCGACGAGCTTTGGTACTTTCACAAAGGCTCGCCGCTGCACATCCACGTGCTGGATAGCGAGGGCAACCACACCACTATAGAACTAAGCGGCACCGATACCGGCAGCCTGCAAGCCGCTATCCCGCCCAATACCTGGTTCGCGGCCCAACTCCCGGCTGCCACAGGCTTTGCCCTGGTAAGCTGCGCCGTAGCCCCCGGCTTCGACTTCGCCGAATTTGAAATGGCCAGGAAGGGTGAGTTGCTGAAGCAGTTTCCGCAGCATGAAGGTTTGTTGCAGCGGTTGTGCAGAGGATAATATTTTTTTCGCTGCTCAAATTATACGGGGTATTTTGTTAGGCAGTAATTTATAGCTAATTTAAGTGCCTCATTCCAGCAACCTAAATGACTATAAACATCGCAGAATTAAAAGCCAGTTTAAACAAAGCTTACCGCCTTATTAGTCCGCGACGGGTTGATCTTGATCAGTTTAAAAAGAACCTGCAATTAATGCTGGGTTTAATAGATGAAAAGGAAAGCGAAGAGAATGTGAAGATTCACCTGATGGATTTTCTTAAAAACACCTTTTACCATCCCGATCACCTGATAGCTACAAAAGGAAAGACTGATTTTGTAATATATTTAGGTAAGGATGCTGCCAGCCCTGCCGGTGTTTTGTTTGAGGTGAAAAGGCCAACAAACAAAGCAGATATGGTTACCCAAACCAATCTGAATACAAAGGCCATGCACGAGCTTATCCTTTACTACCTGCGCGAGCGGTCTAAGGATAAAAACAATTCGCTTACACACCTGGTAATTACCAATATTTACGAGTGGTTTATATTTGATGCAACCATCTTCGAAAACATTTTTAACAAAAACAAACAGCTTTTAAAAGCATATAACGAGTGGACAAACAAGCAAAAGGTAAGCAGTTCTACCGACCTTTTTTACAAGGAAATAGCCAAACCCTTTTTGGATATTTTTGATAAAGAGATCAGCTTTACTTATTTCGACCTTAAGAAATATATCCCCCTTTTAGAGAGCAGTAACACAAAGGATAACCAGTTAATACCACTTTATAAATTTTTTACCCCGGTACATTTATTAAAACTTCCGTTTTTAAATGATAGCAATTCGTTAGATAAAGGCTTCTTTTCGGAGTTGTTACACATTATTGGCCTGGAAGAAATTAAAGATGGCGGGCGTAAAATAATCAGGAGGCTACCCGAGGGTAAGCGCCACCCAGCATCATTAATAGAAAATGCAATTGATATACTCCAGGTAGAAAACGCTGTACGGAAAGTGCCGGCGGCAAACTTGCAGGGCAATACAGCCGATGAACAGTTGTTTAACGTAGCTTTAGAGCTATCTATAACCTGGATAAACCGTGTATTATTCCTGAAACTGCTGGAGGCGCAATTAATAAAGTACCATAAAGGCGACCGCCGATACCGTTTCCTGAACCAGCAGGTTGTGAACGATTACGACGAACTGTACAAACTATTTTTCCAGGTACTGGCTAAGCAACCTGCAGACAGGAGCGCCATTATACAAAGTAAGTATAACCATATCCCTTACTTAAACAGCTCGTTATTTGAATTTACAGATATTGAAGAGCACACCATAAAAGTTAATAGCCTTGATGATAACCTGGTTATTGAGCTTTACAGCAATTCGGTACTTAAAAAGGGGAAGAACAATACTTACCCAAATGCTAAAACAACGCTGCATTATTTATTCGACTTTTTGGATGCCTATAATTTTGCCTCAGTTGGTAAAGAAGAGGTGCAGGAAGAGAATAAAACCATTATTAATGCCGCTGTTTTAGGCTTGGTTTTCGAGAAAATAAACGGATATAAAGATGGCTCAATTTATACCCCGGGCGCTATCACTACTTTTTTATGCCGCGAAACTATTCGTAAAGCAGTAATCAAAAAGTTTAATGATGCCTATAACTGGCAATGCAATACCATTCAGGATGTAAAGAATTACCTCCAGGATAAGCGTAACGCCAAGGATATTTTAGATTTTAACAAACTGATAAACAGCATCCGCATGGCCGACCCGGCTGTTGGCTCGGGCCACTTCCTGGTTTCGGCACTAAACGAATTGATCAGTACTAAATCTGAATTAGGGATCTTAGCCGATGATACAGGCAGTCGACTGTCGGATATAGAAGTAAGTATCGCCAACGATGAGTTGGTAGTTACCTACCATGACAACCAGTTTTTTGAATACACGATACAGTCGTCGGGCGACAAAGAGAACAGTATATCGCCAAAGGAACAGCGCATACAAAGTACCCTGTTTGAGGAGAAACGAAAGATAATTGAGCACTGCCTGTTTGGGGTTGATATAAACCCAAACTCGGTAAAAATTTGTCGCCTGCGTTTATGGATAGAGCTATTGAAGCACACGTATTACAAGCCCGGTAATTTTACCGAGTTAGAAACGCTGCCCAATATTGATATTAACATAAAGCAAGGTAACTCGCTGCTAAGCAAATACTCGTTAACCGAAGACCTTTCCGAAGTTTTTAAGAAGCAAAAGTTTAGCGTGGTTGATTACCAAACCGCGGTACAGGCATATAAAGAGGCATCTGATAAAGAAGCAAAGGAAGAGCTGAAAGAATTTATTAAAAAGATAAAAGCTCAGTTCCATGAAACCGTAAGCCGCCGCGATCCGCGCCGCAAAAAACTTGCAGATCTGCGCGGAAACCTTTCTTTAGCCCAGAACAACTTCGACCTGTTTGGCCAAAAGCGCAGCCAAAAAGAAATGGAGTTGGAAGTGCGGAGATTTGAATTGAGTATTGAAAAAATTGAGCTGGAAATAAAGGAGATTGAGAACAACGCATTATACCGTAATGCATTTGAGTGGCGTTTTGAGTTCCCCGAAGTGTTGGACGAGAAAGGTGATTTTGAGGGCTTCGAGGTAATTATAGGCAACCCGCCTTACATACAGTTGCAAAAAATGGGTGCCGATGCCGATGTGCTGCAAAAATGCAATTACGAAACTTTTACCCGTACCGGCGATATATATTGCTTGTTTTATGAGCAAGCCATTAGGTTGTTAAAGCCCGGCTACTTTTTTGGATATATCACCTCAAACAAGTGGATGCGCGCCAACTACGGCGAAGCAACCCGCAAATTTTTCCTGGAAAAAACCAACCCTTTGCTACTGGTTGACTTTGGCGGCTACCAGGTGTTTGAATCGGCAACGGTAGATGCCAATATGCTTATATCACAAAAAGCGCCCTACGCCGGCCATACCGAAACCTGCCTGCTGGATAAGAGTTTGGGTAGCTTAGAAAAAATGAGGGATTTTGTTAAGCAACGTGGTTCAGTTGTTACATTTAAAAGCATCAATAGTTGGGTGATTTTATCAGCCATTGAACGAGGTATTAAGGAGAAGATTGAGGCAATTGGAAAGCCTTTAAAGGATTGGGATATTACTATAAACTATGGCATTAAAACAGGATTTAATGAAGCCTTCATTATAACAGGAGAAAAGAGGAAAGAGTTAATCGCACAGGACCCTAAAAGTGAAGAAATTATACGACCGATTTTACGCGGCAGAGACATAAAAAAATACGGATATGAGTATGCGGATTTATGGCTTATAAACACCCATAATGGGATTAAAGAAAAAGGTATAACTGCCATAAATGTAAACGATTACCCAGCTATAAAAAAACATCTCGATAGGTATTATCCGCAATTAGAAAAGCGTGCCGACAAGGGCTATACAGTTTATAACTTAAGAAACTGTGCTTATATGGACGATTTCTCTAAACAAAAAATAGTATACCCTGATATTATGCGAATGCCAAGACAGGAAGATGCATTGAAACAATATCCTTATTTTTATTTCGACGAAAAGGATTTCTTTGTTGAAGCAACAAACTTCATGATGACTGGGGAAGATATTGATTTAATCTACTTATTTCTTACTTCTGATTTAGGCTTTTTCGCGTTTTCTAAATTTTACACTGGACCACAATTTGATGCAACAGGATTTCGATACAAAAAATCGTATTTGGATGAAACTTTTATACCACTGTCAAATAGCAAACAAACGCTATCACTTCGCAAAATAATGTCGCTTGTAAAGAAAGAAGAAGATATTAATGACGAGATTAACTTAATTTGGGCTGACATAATTAATCTGAACAGCGAAGAAAGAGACTTTATATTTCAGTATAAAAAAAGCCTGTTACATAGTGTCTTGGATGAAAGCAATCTCCTCCTCGTTTAAATTTAAAATGTCGTAAACCATGTGATTTAATTTATCTTGTTGCTGTTCATCAAAACATAAATCATCGTTATTAAATAATTCAAGAACTTTTAATCTTTCTTCAAGTTTTATATGGGGGATAAATAATTCTTTTACATATAGCTCTCTCCATTGATTAGTCCCCACGCCAGAGCTTATACAAAATGTATTAAAATGCCAACTTGTAACAGGGTTATTCAGAATGCAGCATAAGTATTCCAAATCGCCGCCTGTCATTATAAATGTGCCGTTTAAGGTTAAGTAATTTTCGTTACGATCAACAGCAAATCGGCCCTTATCGACCAATTCAATCCAGATGATTTTTTGTTTAGAGAAATCGTCCCAATAACTTATACTATCTTGCGTTTCAAACCACTTATTATTTGTTTTTTTTCTCGAGCCGACACCCCCTGTTTGTTTTAATCTATCATATCCAAAAGATAGAAGATGCTGTTTTACAGAAGGAAATTTATCTATGTCGATTTTTAAACTTGGGAAAGTTGATATTATCCATAAATCTGCATATTGATACCCAAAACGTTTAATATCACGCCCCCTTAAAATCGGTCATATTTTTTGAACCATTTTTATTTAAAACTTTAGATGCTGTCTTGCTTACTGATAACGTACTTAAATAGTAATTTCAGTACAAGAATTATTCTCTCAATACTTCCTTTTAGGGGCATTTTATGCGACTAACTAATTTGTTAAATGAGTGCTTATTTCCAGCCTTTCGGGAAACAATTTGATGTTACAATAATGGGGCTAATAGTAAGCGCTTATATCCTGTTAAAAAATTGGATAGGTTTATTTTATGCAGCTTTGGTTTAATTTAAACAAGGTATCAATTTAACTAAAGCACATTATTATGACCTACGGTTACATCAGGGTAAGTACCGACAAGCAAACAGTAGAAAACCAACGCTACGAGATCAGCCATTTTTGCCAAAACAGCGCACGTTTTGTGGATAAGTGGATTGAAGAAACCATTTCGGGCTCCAAAGAGCTAAAAGACCGCAAACTGGGTAAACTTTTAAAAAAGATGAAGAGGGGAGACATCCTTATTTGCTCCGAGCTATCGAGGCTCGGCAGGAACCTGTTGATGATAATGGGCATCCTAAACGAATGTATGAACAAGGAGATCGAAGTGTGGACGATAAAGGATAATTATCGCCTGGGCAGTGACATTAATTCCAAAGTACTGGCTTTTGCATTCGGCCTGTCTGCGGAGATTGAGCGTAACTTAATTTCGCAACGTACTAAAGAAGCACTGGCGCGTAAGCGGGCAGAGGGCGTAATACTCGGTCGCCCGAAAGGGCGCAAGTCCTCCAAAACAAAATTGACGGGACAGGAAAAACGCATTAAGGAGCTTCGGGATAAAAATGTTTCCTATAGCGCCATTGGTCGCATACTTGGCGTACATCGTTTAACGGTATCGACGTTTGTTAAAGAAGCGGTTTAAAATTCCCTCCCCACGGGATGGTTAGGGAGAGGTTTCTGCGCCTGTTAAACATGGCGGCTAAACCCCTCCCTGCAATTGCGCCGTCCAGCACACCCCTCCCCAAGGAGGGAATAGAGCATTGCGTCGTTTCCGGGCCTAAAATCTTACCTTTTAGCTTTAACCTTTTAGCTTTCACCTCCCCTGTTAATAACCTAAAATCCAATTAAAAAAAACACTTTCCTGATTTAGAAAATTTACCTACATTTGCGGGCTAATTGTTGCTCATTGAAATCGCTAAAGACATATTCAATACCTTTTACCGGCTTAAAGCTGGGCAAGCATTATTTTGAATACGAAATAAACGATGCATTTTTTGCCGAGTTTGAGTATTCGCTGGTGAAGAAAGCCAACCTTGTTTGTAAGTTAGAGCTGGATAAGCAGGAAACAATGCTTATACTGAACTTTGACATTACCGGCACTGTAAATGCCACCTGCGACAGGTGCCTGGCCGAATACCTGCAACCCGTGGACATCCACGAGCAGCAGATTGCCCGCTTTACAGAAGAGGAAATGGGCGAAGATGACGAGATAATTACCCTCGGCAAAAACGATCATGAGATTGACGTTGCCGGGCTGATATATGAATATGTGAACGTTGCCCTGCCGTTTATTGCAAACTGCAGCAACCAGGGCGATGGTAAACAATGTGACGAGGAAATGCTGGCGAACTTAGATAAGCTTGCCGCAAATGATGAACAAACCGAGAGCACCGACCCGAGATGGGAAGCTCTCAAAAAATTAAAATAATATAATAACTAAAAGTTATGGCACATCCAAAACGGAAAATTTCAAAATCAAGAAGAGATAAACGCAGAACGCACTACAAAGCCGAAGCGCCTACTTTAACTACTTGCCAAACTACTGGTGCGGTACACTTGCCTCACCGCGCTTATACTGTTGATGGTAACGTTTACTTCAACGGAAAAATCCTTATTGAGAAAGCAGTAGCAGTTTAAGTTTAATTTTCTGAAAATGAAGATTGGCTTAGATATTATGGGCGGTGATTTCGCCCCCAAGGCAGCAGTTTTAGGGGCAATTGAAGCTTATAAAGTTTTAGATGCCGGGCAAAAACTTGTGCTGATTGGCGACAAGGAAGTAGCCCTCAGTATTCTTCAGGAAAATAATTTTAGCCCCGATAACTGCGAGTTTGTACACACAACCGAGGTTATTGGTATGGGCGAACACCCCACCAAGGCCATTGTACAAAAGCCCGACAGCAGCATTGCCGTAGGGTTTAAACTGTTGAAGGACGGCGATATACAGGCCTTTTCTTCGGCAGGTAATACAGGTGCTATGCTGGTGGGCAGTATGTTCAGCGTAAAAACCATACCAGGTGTAATACGCCCGGCCATGACAACCATTGTACCCAAGCTTAAAGGTGGTTTGGGTATTATTTTGGATGTTGGCGCCAATGCCGATTGCAAGCCCGATGTGCTTTTGCAGTTTGGTATTTTAGGCAGCCTGCTTGCCGAAAGTGTTTACGGCATCCCCAACCCTCGTGTAGCGCTGATGAACATTGGCGAAGAAGAGGAAAAGGGGAACATGCTTTCGCTGGCTACGTACCCCTTAATGAAAGAGACCAAACTGTTTAACTTTGTTGGTAATGTGGAGGGGCGCGATCTTTTTGAAGACAATAACGATGTTGTTGTTTGCGACGGTTTTACAGGCAACGTGATTCTTAAACTTGCCGAATCTTTTTACGTTATTACCCTTAAGAAAAGATTAAAAGACGAGTTTTTTGACCGCTTTAACTACGAGCAATACGGCGGCAGCCCTATACTTGGTGTTAACGCCCCTGTTGTTGTGGGCCACGGCATATCAAGCCCCGAAGCTATCAAGAACATGGTGCTGCTCTCAAGAAACATGATCGAAACCAATCTGATAGAAAAAATTAAACTGGCTTTTCAGTAAAAAAATATAGAATGAGCAAAATTCATGCTGCTATTACCGCTGTAAATGGTTACGTACCCGAGTACGTTTTAACCAACCAGGAACTGGAAACAATGGTTGACACTAACGATGAGTGGATAACCAGCCGCACCGGCATTAAAGAGCGCAGGATACTAAAGGGCGAAGGCCTGGGCACCTCAGATATGGCCGTGCCGGCTGTTGAAGGTTTGCTTAAAAAGCGCGGCATCACCGCCGATGAACTCGACCTGATCATTTTTTGTACCACCACACCCGATATGCCTTTCCCGGCTACGGCAAACATACTTGCACATAAAATTGGCGCTAACAATGCCTGGGGATACGATCTGCAGGCCGCTTGTTCGGGCTTTTTATTTGGCTTGGCTACCGGTTCGCAGTTTATAGAAAGCGGCAAGCACAAAAAAGTATTGGTAATTGGAGGCGATAAAATGTCGTCGATAATTAACTACGAAGACCGTGCTACCTGTATCATATTTGGCGATGGCTGCGGTTGCGCATTGCTGGAGCCTAATACCGAAGGTTACGGCATCATGGATACGGTACTGAAGAGCGATGGCGCGGGTTCGCACCTGTTGTTCCAAAAGTCGGGAGGTTCTGTTAGTCCTGCTACGCAAGAAACCGTTGCCAATAAAGAGCATTACGCTTACCAGGAAGGCCAGGCGGTATTTAAATTTGCCGTTACCAACATGGCCGAAGTTGCCGCCGAAGTTATGGAGCGCAACCACCTTACTGCCGATGATGTAGCATGGCTGGTACCACACCAGGCCAACAAGCGTATTATTGATGCTACCGCTAACCGCACCGGTATCACTGCCGATAAGGTTATTGTAAACATTGAGCGTTATGGCAACACCACAAACGGAACAATTCCGCTATGTTTGTGGGAGTGGGAAAGCAAGTTCAAAAAAGGGGATAACCTTATTTTAGCGGCCTTTGGCGGCGGGTTTACCTGGGGCTCTATCTATTTGAAATGGGCTTACTAAATTTGTAAGATTTTAAATGTGCACATATGCATATTTTTAATTAAAACATCTTAAAATTGTACATGTTAAATAACTAATTCATTTTAAATCATCTGCATATTTGCATTCTGCACATTTGCATAATTATAAATACTTTTATCCAAAACCAATTTGTCGCTTATTATGGATATTAAACAGATTCAGGATCTAATACGCTTTGTTTCAAAATCGGGCGTAAACGAAGTATCGATCGAGCAGGAAAATTTTAAGATCACTATAAAAACCAATGAAGCACCTACGTATGTAAACGCTTCTATACCTGCACCACAGCCACTTGCTGCGGCCGCTGCGCCACAACCAAGTTTGCCTGTTGCCCAGGCGGCACCAGCTGCAGAAGCTGCACCGGTTGCAGATACTTCTAACCTGATCACCGTAAGGTCGCCAATGATAGGCACCTTCTACCGTTCATCATCGCCGGATAAACCTTTGTTTGTTAACGTGGGCGATGAAATAAGCACCGGCAGCGTACTTTGCATCATCGAAGCCATGAAATTATTTAACGAGATAGAGTCTGAAGTATCGGGCCGTATTGTTAAAGTTTTGGTAGATAACGCATCACCGGTTGAATACGACCAGCCTTTATTTTTAGTAGAACCTAAGTAATTGTTAGTTGATTAAGTTGAATGGTTAATGGTGAGTAGTTTTTAAACTCAATCAACCACTTAACCTAATCAACCACTAACTAAAACAGACATGTTTAAAAAAATATTAATAGCTAACCGAGGTGAGATTGCCCTGCGAATTATTCGCACCTGTAAAGAAATGGGCATTAAAACCATAGCTGTATACTCAACCGCCGATCGTGATAGCCTGCATGTGCGTTTTGCAGATGAGGCTGTTTGTATTGGCCCCCCTGCAAGCCGCGACTCGTACCTTAATATCCCCAACATCATATCAGCTGCTGAATTAACAAATGCCGACGCGATACACCCGGGATATGGTTTCTTATCTGAGAATGCAAAGTTCTCGGCCATTTGCGCCGAGTATGGTATTAAATTTATTGGTGCCACTGCAGATCAGATCAACCGTATGGGCGATAAGGCATCTGCAAAAGAAACCATGAAAAAGGCCGGCGTACCAATTGTGCCGGGTTCTGAAGGTTTGCTTGATAGTGTTAAACAAGGCATTACACTTGCCAATAAAATAGGTTACCCTGTAATACTTAAAGCAACTGCCGGTGGTGGTGGCCGCGGTATGCGCATTGTTTGGAAAGACGATGAATTTGAGAACGCATGGGATAGCGCCCGTGCCGAATCTGGCGCTGCATTTGGTAACGACGGATTATACCTTGAAAAATACGTACAGGACCCACGCCACATCGAAATACAGGTAGTTGGCGACCAGTACGGCAAAGTTTGCCATTTATCTGAGCGCGATTGTTCTATACAACGCCGTCACCAGAAACTGGTAGAGGAAGCACCATCACCTTTTATGACAGAAAAGCTGCGTAAAAAAATGGGCGAGGCTGCTATTAAAGGTGCTAAAGCTGTTAAGTATGAAGGTGCCGGTACGGTAGAGTTTTTGGTTGATAAAGACCGCAACTTCTACTTTATGGAAATGAACACCCGTATCCAGGTAGAGCACCCGGTTACCGAAGAGGTGATCAACTTCGACCTGATAAAAGAACAAATTAAAGTTGCAGCGGGTATCCCTATCTCGGGTAAAAACTACGAGCCAACCATGCACGCCATAGAGTGCCGCATCAACGCCGAAGACCCTGCGAACAACTTCCGCCCTTCACCGGGTAAGATAACAAACTTCCACTCGCCGGGTGGCCATGGTGTACGTGTAGATACACACGTTTACAGTGGCTATGTTATCCCGCCAAACTACGATTCGATGATAGCTAAGGTTATTTGTATGGCCCAAACCCGCGATGAGGCTTTGGCAACCATGGAGCGTGCCTTAAGCGAATTTGTTATTGAAGGTGTTAAAACTACTATTCCTTTCCATTTAAAATTAATGCAGGATCCTAACTTCCGCGCAGGTAATTTTACCACAAAGTTTATGGAAACGTTTGAATACTAATATTTATACAAATCTTAAAGGGTTAATACAACGTAATTAGGTTTCCGGCGTTAATAGTGCGGTAAATAAGGTAATGAGCGATAACAAAATTATAAAAGCAATAAAGGAAAAAGGCCAGACAATGGAGGCCGAAATGTCGTTCTTCGATCACCTGGAAGCCCTTCGCTGGCACCTGGTGCGTGCCGCCATTGCTATTGTTATTTTTACCTGTGGCGCCTTTTACTTTTACGATTTTATCTTCGAAACCATCATCATGGGCCCTTCAAGGCCAAGTTTCTGGACTTATCGTATGCTGTGTAAACTGGGCGACTACCTGCACCGCGATGGTTTCTGTATCAATAAGATCAACATCAGCCTGCTTAATACTGAAATGGCCGGGCAGTTTACCCTGCAAATTAACTCGGCGCTGCTTATTGGTATAACCCTTGGTTTCCCGTATTTACTTTGGGAGCTGTGGCGCTTCATCAGGCCAGCCCTGCACGAAAAGGAGCGTAAAGCCGCATCAGGTTTTGTTATTTACGCTTCCTTCCTGTTTATTTTGGGCGTGTTGTTTGGCTATTACGTTATCACTCCAGAGTCGATCAACTTTCTTGCAGGATATACCGTAAGCACCCAGATTGAAAATAAGTTTTCTATCGATTCTTACCTTTCGTCTGTTTCTACATTAACACTCGCTACAGGGATCGTATTTGAGCTACCTATAATCGTTTACGTACTATCATCATTAGGCATTCTTAACGCGAAATTTATGCGCGAGACCAGGCGTTATGCAGTAGTTATCATTTTAATTATAGCAGCGATAGTAACCCCAACGCCGGATATGATGACCATGACCGTAGTGAGTATCCCGCTATTCATTCTTTATGAAGTAGGTATACTGGTAGCTGCCGTGGTAGACAAGCGCCGGGCAGCACGCGAAGCGGCACTATAACTTTTTAATAAATATTGAATGATGAATGTTGAATTTCGGACACCGAAGTTCAACATTCATCATTTTGCATTTTGGCTGTTTGGTTATTACGACTAAAACCTTACTTAATTATTCACTATTCGAAATTCATCATTCGCTATTATTTAAATCCATTACACTATCCTCCCAAATTCTAACAAAATCTTTACCTTCGGCAACACAATAATATTTTAAATTTGGGCTGATGAAAACAGGGTTAACTATTGCTATTGGTGCCGACCACGCGGGTTTCGATTTAAAGCAAGCCATATTAGGCATGTTTGATGATATTACCTTTAAAGATTTTGGTACGTACTCATCCGAGTCGGCCGATTACCCCGATTTTGCTCACTTGGTTGCCACAGCTGTTGAAAACGGTGAGGCCGATTTTGGTTTCCTGCTTTGCGGCAGTGCCAACGGCGTAGCCATGACGGCTAATAAACACCCGGGCATCCGCGCGGCTTTATGCTGGAAACCCGAGGTAGCCATTCCTGCCCGTACCCATAATGATGCTAACGTGCTTTGTATCCCTGCCCGCCACGTTACTACTGATGAGGCTAAACAAATAATAGAGATTTTTTTGACCGAAGAATTTGAAGGCGGACGCCATGCCACCCGCGTTAACAAAATTGGCTGCTAACCAACATTAATTTATTACAAACAATTTAAATGAAGAAACTATCAGTATTGATCACGGGTTTGGCGTTCAGCGCCGCTGCCTGTGCCCAGCAAAATCCTACCGCGCTTAAGTACGGTAACATCATTAACGTTACCGATGCTAAAAAACACCTGAGCATCCTGGCGTCAGACGAGTTTGAAGGCCGCGAGACCGGCAAGCCCGGTGCCGAAAAAGCCGCAAACTACATTGCTGCCGAATTTAAAAGATTAGGCCTGCAGGCGCCTGTAAACGGCTCATACTTTTTAGATGTACCTTTAACCCAAAACTCGGTAAACGTTAGTCCTTTAACTATTAACGGACAGGCTTTTACTAACTGGAAAGATTTTGTTTACCAGGGATCTACCGATGCTAAAGTAGCTGCTGCCGACATCGTATTTGTTGGTTTTGGTACCGCTGATGAACTTGCCGGTGTTGATATAACAGGCAAAGTTGTGCTTTGGATAAATGAAGACAAACCTGAAGCAGGTAAAACACCAAACACAAGCTACCGCATGACCGAAGGCCGCAGGGCAATAGTAAAAGCGATACAGGACAAAAAACCATTATTAATATTAGCTGCTAACGAAGGTATTTCAACCGTACTTGCACGTTTTAAGGGTGTAAACCCAAGCGGCGGTGGCCAGATAGCAATTAAGAAAACAGGTGCCGATGCAGCTAAAAATACCGCTGCCCCATTGTTTATTGTAAACGGCGCTGTGGCTGATGCTGCATTAAAAGCAACCGGTAAAACATTTGCCGAGCTTAAAGAGTCTGCTAAAGCCGCAAAGCAAACACAAGTTGTTAAAACTGCTGCTGATGTTACCATTACTGCCACAACTACTGATGTAAAAGCGGTTGACGTATTAGGCTTTATGCCCGGTAAAGATGCTAAGCTTAAAAATGAAGTATTGGTGTTCTCTGCCCACTACGATCACATTGGTTTAAACCCCGATCCTAATGCTAAAGATAAAGTAAACAACGGTGCCGATGATGATGGTTCTGGTACTACCGGTATCCTTGAAATTGCACGCGCATTCTCTAAAGCACAAAAAGATGGTAAAGGCCCGCGCCGCAGCGTATTATTCTTAGGTAACGTTGGCGAAGAAAAAGGCCTGTTAGGTTCTGAGTGGTATACCGATCATCCGGTTTACCCGTTGGCTAACACCATTGCCGACCTTAACATTGACATGATCGGTCGTGTTGGCGAAGAGTATATCAACAAACCCGATTCTGCAAACTACGTATACTCAATTGGTTCGGCCATGTTAAGTACTGATTTGCATAACATTGGAGAGGCTGCTAATAACAACTACACCAAAATGAAGCTGGATTACAAATACGATGACCCTAACGATCCTAACCAGTTTTACTACCGTTCAGATCATTATAACTTCGCTAAACATGGCGTACCGATAATATTTTACTTTAACGGTGTACATGCCGATTACCACGGCCTTGGCGACGAAGTAAGCAAAATTAACTTCCCGCTGTTGGTTAAACGTGCGCAGCTTGCATTTTATACCGGCTGGGACCTTGCTAACCGCGATGCCCGCCCCGTAGTTGATAAAAAACCGGCTACACCAACAAAATAATAACAACCCATTATAAACAAGAAGAGCGGCCCGTAAAGGCCGCTCTTCTTGTTTTGCAAAAAACATAAGTGCCTTCTTTTGTTGTTACAACTGTTTTTAAACACAATGTAAAACTCTTGATCGCTTTGTTTATTTTCGCATAGATGGGAAACACCGCCGAAGATTTTTTGGTAACCTCTGCAGAAAAGGCATTTGAACCGGAGCATCGCGCCATTATCAATAAAAGTATTGATAAGTATGATGTCGCTTTCGGTAAGGGCCTGTCGCGGATGATAAACCTCGATAATACCAAGAAGAAAGGGCATACCATTAAGTGGAGGGTAATGGAGAACCTGGACAAGTTTTTGCCCGAGTTTGAAGCCAACTTCCTAAAGCGTGGCGGTAAAGTGATCTGGGCGAATGATGCTGAAGAAGCCAACCGCGAGATCCTGAACATTATTCAAAAGGCAGGAGCCAAAACGGTCATCAAATCAAAGTCGATGGCTACCGAGGAAATTCACCTGAACGAGTTCCTGGAAAAGAATAACATCGAATCATTAGAAAGCGACCTTGGCGAGTATATCATACAACTGCTTGGTCAAAAGCCTTACCACATGGTTACACCGGCCATGCACTTGTCGTTACAAGATATAGCCAAACTATTCAATGAAAAGTTTGGTACCCCGCTGGATATCACGCCCGAGCAACTTACCCAAAAAGCCCGTGAGCTGCTGCGCGAAAAATATTTGCAGGCTGATGTGGGCATTACCGGAGCTAACTTTATTATTGCGGATACCGGCAGTATTTCCATTACCGAAAATGAAGGCAATGCCAGGTTAACCACCAGTTTCCCTAAAATACATATCGCGGTTGTAGGTATTGAGAAGATGATACCATCTATTACCGATCTGGATGTGTTTTGGCCAATGTTAGCTACCCATGGCACGGGCCAAAACCTTACTGTTTACAATACCATACTTAGCGGCCCGCGCCAGCTTAATGAAACCGACGGCCCCGAAGAAATGTACGTAGTACTGTTGGATAATGGGCGCACCAACCTGCTTGCCCAAAAAGAACAGCGGCAAGGTTTGTACTGCATACGTTGCGGTGCCTGCTTAAACGTTTGCCCGGTTTTTCAAAATATTGGCGGCCACTGTTATGATACTACTTATGGCGGGCCAATAGGTTCTGTAATTACCCCTCACATGCGCGGTATGCAGGAATTTAAGCACCTTAGTTATGCATCAACGCTTTGCGGTAAATGTACCGAGGTTTGCCCCGTTAAGATAGATATTCACAAGATGCTGCTGCTTAACCGCCGCGATGCTGTAAATGAGGGACTGGGACTGGTAACCACCAAAGAAAGGTGGGGGTGGAACATCTGGAAGAAAGGTATGCTTAAACGCAGCCTTACCGATTTTTTTGGTGGCAAAATGAAAAACCGACTGATGAGAATGTTCTTCAAAAAAGCGTGGGGCGATAAACGCGGAATGCCTGAAGTTTCCGAGCAATCATTTAGTCAGCAATGGCAAAACGGGCAACGCCCCGAATAAAAACCCTCCTTATGCGTAAAGTAATTTTGAACCTGGCCGTGAGCCTCGATGGATTTATTGAAGGGCCAAACGGCGAATACGACTGGTGCTTTGACGACCAGGACTACGGCATGGAAGAGTTTTTTAGCCATACCGACACTATTTTTATAGGGCGCAAAAGTTTTGATATGATCCGTGATGACGCGGGAATGTTCCCGGTGAAGGAGATCTATGTTTTTTCTGACACCATCGTACCGGAACCCGGAGAAACGTTTCAGGTGATAAACGCTGCTGATTTTGAGAAAAAGGTTGATGCGATCTTAAATGCCGATGGTGGCGATATCTGGCTGTTTGGCGGTGCCGAACTGGTATCGGCTTTTATGGAAAAGCGACTGATAGGCGAGCTTTTGCTGGCTATTCACCCTGTTATATTAGGGGAGGGCAAACCATTGTTTAAAGATATTAAAAACCGGGTAGACCTCACATTAGTAGATCAAAAAGCTTATGACAGCGGCTTGCTGCAAGTGCGCTACCAGCTTAAACCCTGGTTCGACCCGGAGAAGCTTCAGCTTTTGGGGTAGATGTTGGGCTAAAGTCATACTTAGAAAGTTGTTGCACAAGCATTTAAAGCTCCCCTTCGGGGAGGTTTGGAGGGGCTCCTCTTTAGTGTTTATCCCCAAAGCCAAACTCTTTATAAGTGTTAGGCTCATCGTTATGGTTACTGAACGAGAAAGTGTAGCTGGCTACCCATGATTCGTAATCCGCATCTTTTCCTTTTGACTCTTCAAACTTAGTAGCCCTTAACAGGTAAACACCTTCACGGCTAACGCTAAAATAAACCTTACCTGCCGCATCGCTGGCTAGTTTTTGCGGATATACGTTGCCAGATTCTGTACGGATATAAAGTGTTACCTGCCCGGTATAGGGTTTGCCTTTAAAGTTTACCTGCGCGGTAATATCATCACCATAGTTTAACTTGTACGGGTTCTTTTTCAGGATGATCTCAAAGTCATCATTCAATACCTTTTCGTACGTGTTACCGTTTGGCTCATCAACTGTAACAAGCGTTTTTAGGTAGCGGTTATATTTTTCTGTGAAGTTTAGGGCATTGCTGTTTTTAAGTTTTTCGGCGATTTCATCGTAGCCCTGCTCGGTAAGGTAGGGTAGGAAATCCTCGCGGGGTATTTCGTTCAGTTCGTTGCTGTTGAGCTGCACCAATACCAAACCGCTATTTTGGATGCCATAATTTAACAATGGTGTAGCATCATTTTTAGTAACAGGCAAAAGGTCGGTTTTTTTAGATCCTTCGTAGATCATAAATTTAGTAGTTTGCTTAGCCGTGAATGGCACTTCGCGCTCTTTCACCAGGTTTTCGCCCGACAACAGATGCAGGTTTAGCTTGTTGCCCTTGTGCAGGTAAAAGTTTTCGGGCATCAAAAAATGATCAGGTATGAAAGATACCAAACCTAAAAACGCGAATATTACAAGGGATTTAACGTACAATTGCTTCATAGCGAAAAGATGGATTGCTCAAACATACAAAGTTTTAAAAACTTCTTAGCTTTACGTGATGATATTTGACCGGAAAAAGATAGATAACGATGGTTTGATAACGTTTTATAAGAAACTGTTATTGCCTCGCCTGGTTGAAGAAAAGATGTTGATCCTGCTCAGGCAGGGCCGTATTGGCAAATGGTTTTCGGGAATAGGGCAGGAAGCCATAGCTGTGGGCAGTACCATGGCGCTAAATGCCGACGAATATATCCTGCCTATGCACCGCAATTTGGGTGTATTTACCTCCCGCAATATTCCAATTTCGCGCTTAATGGCCCAGTGGCAGGGCAAGGCATCGGGTTTTACCAAAGGCCGCGACCGCTCCTTTCATTTTGGCACGCAAGAGTTTAAGATCATCGGTATGATATCGCACCTTGGCCCGCAATTGGCCCTGGCAGATGGTATTGCCCTTGCAGATAAATTAAAGAACGACAAAAAAGTTACCTTGGTATACACCGGCGAAGGCGCCACAAGTGAAGGAGACTTTCACGAGGCCTTAAATATTGCCGCTGTATGGGATCTGCCCGTTATATTTTTGGTGGAGAATAATGGCTACGGCTTAAGTACCCCAACTAACGAGCAGTATCGCTGTGCTTCCATCGTAGACAAAGCGATTGGCTACGGCATGGAAGGCCGGAAAATTGACGGCAACAACGTGCTGGAAGTTTACCATACCATAAACGAACTTGCAGCAGAAATGCGCGTGAAACCAAGGCCGGTACTTATAGAGTGCATGACATTTAGGATGCGCGGGCATGAGGAAGCATCGGGCACTAAATATGTACCGCAGGAATTATTTGAGAAGTGGAAGCAGAAAGACCCGCTGGATGCCTTTGAAAAATACCTGTTAGACGAAGGTGTGCTGCGTAAGGAGTGGGTGCCTTATTTAAGAAATGAGTTTACCAAGCTAATAGATGCCGAAGTTGAAAAGGTTTTTAGCGAACCCGATATTATACCGCATGTACAAACCGAGGAGCAGGCTATGTATCGCTTCTTTAATCCACCAAGGCATGCCGTATCCGATGTTAGTACCAACAAACGCTACATTGATGCCATAAGCGATGGCCTGCGCCAAAGCATGCGGATGCACCAAAACCTGGTAATAATGGGCCAGGATATTGCCGAATATGGCGGCGCGTTTAAAATAACACAAGGCTTTTTAGAGGAGTTCGGTAAAGACCGCATCCGCAATACGCCGATATGCGAATCGGGCATTGTGGGTACGGCAATGGGCTTGGCTATTAATGGCTACAAAGCTATTGTTGAAATGCAGTTTGCCGATTTTGTGAGCTGCGGTTTTAACCAAATTGTAAACAACCTGGCCAAAACTTACTACCGCTGGGGCCAAACGGTTGATGTGGTGATACGTATGCCGGCAGGTGGTGGCAGTGGCGCAGGTCCGTTCCACTCGCAAACTAATGAGGCCTGGTTTACTAAAACTCCCGGCTTAAAGGTGGTTTACCCGGCATTTCCTGATGATGCCAAGGGTTTGCTGATGTCGGCGGTGGATGACCCTAACCCCGTTATTTACTTTGAGCACAAGAACCTTTACCGCAGCATGAGCGGTAACGTACCCGATGATGATTATTATGTAGAAATTGGCAAAGCCCGTGTAGTGCGCGAAGGTACCAAAGCCAGTATTATTACTTTTGGCATGGGTGTACACTGGGCAATTGAATACGCCGACAACCGCCCCGACCAATCTATCGAGATCCTGGATCTGCGCAGTTTACAACCATGGGATAAAGAAGCCGTTATTAAAACCGTAAAGAAAACCTCTAAGGTACTGGTGCTGCATGAAGATACCCTAACCAGTGGCTTCGGCGGCGAGATAGCTGCCTATATAGGCGAACACTGTTTCAAATATCTCGATGCCCCGGTAATGCGTTGCGCCAGCCTTGATACCGCCATCCCCATGAACAAAGCACTCGAAGACCAGTTTATGGCCAAAGCTAGATTGGAAGAAGTAATGGATACTTTGTTGAAATTTTAGGTAACTTATTAGAGATTGCTTCGTATCTCGCAATGACGCGGGTTTTCTAATGATAAGTTACAAAGGTCTTTTTTAACTCCCTTCCGCTATCACCTCTACTTCAGCAACAGGGCTAAACAAATAAACCCTGCGGGTGCTTATCTCAACACATTTATAGCGTTTGCGTAGTTTCTCTTCCTTACGGAACACGCGGCCATCTTTCAGTTTGAAAATTGCTTTTATGGGCAGCTTTTCAATCGTATGGACTGATTCCTTAGGTGCGTCGTATTTGCGGAGGGAACGGTAAAGGGTAAGATCCGAGCAACTGGATGCAGCGGGATTGTTGAGGTAGCTGGTTATTGCTTGTTTAACATCCGGCGGGAACACATCCTTTTCAAAAAAAGGCTGCATCATCTTCTTGAAATTATTCTTCCACTCGGTGCCGTGGGGTTTTGCTTTATGCTTATGCTCGTTCCAGGTGTGCAGGTGCGCAAACTCGTGTACGGTAGTCACCAAAAAAGCGTAGGGGTTAAGGTCAAAGTTTACCGATATTCGGTGGCCTTTGCCGGCATAAGGTGCGCGGTAATCGCCAAACTTGGTGCCGCGGTTGCGCGAAATTTTAAACTCACATTTAAAGTAATCTATCCAGCGGCCAATAAGCGGTGCCGCCTGCGGCGGAAGATACTGCTCTAAAACTTTTACTTTATCCAATTTTTACCTCTGTATCAAAGATAGCGGTTTAGGCTGAAAGCGAAAAGTCCAAAGCCAAAGCTTAATGACGTTAACAAACGCTTTTTGCTTTCTGCATTGCGCTTTCTGCTATTTCAAAAGGTGATACACCAAAAATGCTGCACCGTAAGCCAGTACGGTCATGTAGGCAAACTGCGCGGCGGGCCAGCGCCAGTCTTTGGTTTCGCGATAAACTACGGCTACGGTGCTGGCGCATTGCATGGCAAACGCGTAAAACATCATCAGCGAAAAGGCTACCCCAAGGGTAAACACCGGGCCACCTGTATTTGGGTTTTTGGCATTGCGCATTTTATCCTGTACCGAATCTATCCGGTCGGCATCGCCATCTACACTGTAAATGGTGGCCATTGTGCCTACAAATACTTCGCGCGCGGCAAAGGATGTGATGAGGGCTATACCTATCTTCCAGTCGAAGCCGATAGGTTTAATAACAGGTTCTATGGTATGGCCTAAAACACCTGCGTAAGAGTTTTCCAGCTTTTCGGTAGATATTACCCGGGTAAGGCTATCGGGCGTCATGGTTTTGGTGTACTGTGGCTGCCGGTATTTTTGTTCGATGTTTTTAAAGCGGTCGCCCGGGCCGTAAGATGACAGCACCCATAAGATAACCGATACCGCGATGATCACCTTGCCGGCTTCCAGCACAAATGTTTTTGCACGCTCATACATCGAAAACAAAACGTTGTTCCACCTGGGCATGCGGTACACGGGCAGTTCCATAATAAAGTATCCGCGTTCGCGAGCCTTCAGTACAAATTTCATTACATAAGCCACTATAACGGCCGATAATAAACTCAGCACATACATCCCCGTTAGGGCAAGCCCCTGCAGGTTAAAGACCCACCAAATGTTTTTATTGGGTACAGCAAGGGCTATCAGTAAAGTATAAACTGGCAAACGGGCCGAGCATGCCACCAATGGCGTAACCATAATGGTGATCATCCGGTCTTTCCAGTTCTCGATGGTACGGGTACTCATGATAGATGGCACGGCACAGGCAAAACCACCAATCAGCGGCACTACTGATTTGCCGTTAAGGCCAACCTTGCGCATGATTTTATCCATCATAAACGTAACGCGCGACATATAGCCCGTATCTTCCAGGATAGATATAAAAGCAAAAAGGATAGCTATCTGTGGGATAAATACCAATACCCCGCTAAGGCCGGCAACAACACCATCAATAAGCAGGCTGGCAAGCGGGCCGGCAGGCAGTACATCGCGCAAGCTTCCCTGGATCCATACAAACAAGTCTTCTATCAGCGACATAGGGTATGCTGACCAGGCGAATATAGACTGGAACATGAATAGCAATACGCCTATAAAAATGATAAAGCCAAATACCCTGTGCGTAAGTATCTTGTCTATTTTATTACTTACCGATTCATCGTGCGCGGTTACGGGCGTTTTAACGGTGTCGTAAAGCAGATCATTGATATAGTTGTAACGGGCAATGGTTTCGCTGGCCTGAGCCTTTTGGGTATGAAAACCATGTTCTTTCTCCAGTTCCTCAATGCGGTCGCTTTGGGCGGGGGTTAAAAACTTAAGGGTTTCGTGCTGGTGCGCCAGTTGCAGGGCAAAGTAGGCGTTATCGGTGTTTGTCTCTTTGCTGATGCTTTCGATAATACCGGGTGCTATAGCATTTACATCAATACTATCCTGCTGTAAGGCAAATTTATTGGCGTATGATATTGCGGCTTTCAGCGCATCGATACCCTCTAACTTACGTGCTGATACGGGGATAATAGGTACGCCAAGTTTTTCTGCCAGTTTATTTATCTCAATATTGATGCCCGCCTTTTTAGCCATGTCCATCATGTTCAGGGCTATAATTACCGGGATCTTCAGGTCGGCAACCTGGGTATAAAGAAGCAGGTTACGCTTTAGGTTGGTGGCATCAAGTATAACCACAACCAGGTCGGGTGTAAGCTCGGTGTTCTTTTCTGCCAATACCGAGAACACGATAGCTTCGTCGCGGCTTTTAGGGTAAAGGCTGTATGTGCCGGGTAGGTCAATAATTTCGGCACTGCGGCCATCAGGCAACTGGCTATAACCAACTTTTTTATCAACAGTAACCCCCGGAAAATTTCCTATTTTTTGATTTAACCCGGTTAATGCATTAAATAGCGTGGATTTACCGGTGTTTGGATTTCCTACAAGCGCTACTCTTATATCGGCTTTCAAGTGCTAAGATACTATTGCAAAATAATTGTTGATGCTTCAAATTTACGCAGGCTAAGCTGGTAGCCCGATACATGAATGGCAATAGGATCGCCAAGAGGGGCAATGCGCGATACCTTTACAGTTTCGCCGGGCAGGCAACCCATTTCCATCAGCTTAACAGACATTTCCAGATCGGTAAATTCCTTTACAATTCCTGTTTCTCCTACTCCAAGCTGCTCAAGCGTCATGTGCGTAAATATTAGACCACAAATGTAAGCTTATTTAAAACAAATCCAAATAAGGGTATTGCAGCGCTTTGTAAAATTTAACACAGCTTTAGGTTTAGAAAAATTAGCTTTGCTATATATTATAGCTATGAATATAACGCACAAAATAAAAACCTTCGCCAATTTAGATGTAAACGAATTGTATGAACTATTGCGTCTACGCAGCGAGGTTTTCGTAGTTGAACAGAATTGTGTGTTTTTGGATCAGGATAACAAAGACCAAAAATGTCATCACATATTAGTATATGCCGATGATAATTTGGCTGCATACAGCAGGCTGGTACCTGCGGGTATATCTTATAACGAAGTTTCTATAGGCAGGGTAATAACATCGCCGGAGGCAAGGGGTAGTGGGTTGGGCCGCAAACTAATGGAATTATCTATAGCAGCTTGCCACGATCTGTTTGGCCCGGTAAACATCCGCATAGGCGCGCAAACATATGCCTTGCCGTTTTATGAATCACTTGGTTTTGTTGCCGAGGGTGAGCGATACGATGAAGACGGGATAGAACATATAGAAATGGTACGAAAGCCAAACTTATAATACTAAAACGCCCTCTAAATTATTAAAGGGCGTTTTGCTTTAGTGCTTGTTAAAGTATTCGTGTACCACATCGTCTACATCCAGTATATCAATATTGGGTTTAATGATCTTCCAGTTGGCATCTACCAAAAAGTAGGTTGGCACTTTAGTTATTTTCCAATTAGTAACATTAGGCGAGGCGTCGCCTTTAAAATCGGCTACCTGCGGCCAGTTTAGGTTGCTTTGCTTTATGGCACGTTTCCAAGTTTTTTCATCGGTATCGGTAGAAACACTTACCACGCCAAATTTGTGCTTATCCCTATCGCCGATGATCAGGCCATTCAGGATACGGGAGTGGTTCATTTCGCTAAGGCGGCTGTTTGATGTCCAAAACTCTACCAAAATGGCTTTGAATTTTATGGCTTTCCTGTTAAAGGCTTTACCATCGGGCATCACGCCGCTAATTTCGGGGGCATCAGCCCCGGGCAGTAATTTAACCAACAAGTTTAATTTGTCGGTTATTTTTAAGCCGTCGTCGGTTTTTTTGGCCTCGTCTGTAAGTTTTGCAGCGATCTTATTGTATTCGGCAGGGAATTCGTCCATGTATTGCTGAGCCATAATATGGGCTGCAACTACATTATTAGGGTGCTTGTTTATGTAAGCATCCAGGATCTTTGGTTCCAGCTCGCGGCGTTGCACCTGATAGCCGCCCGTTTTTTTAATAAGTGCCGAACGCTCTTTTGCAGATTGGTTGCGTGCCTCTGCCGATTCAAGGAAGTTTAGGCCCGAGCTGATGGCATTGTTTAGCGAACCGGCCATTTCGTTCTCTATTTTATAATAGTCGCTAAGTTGCTGCTGCATTTTAGATGCCGACGTTACCGATGGATAAAGTCCGGCGGATCTGGTCTCGATAGTATACGCACCGTTTTCTAAATATAGTTCGAATGTTTGTTTGGTGTTAAGCGGCTTATCGCTATCTATAACTGTTATGGTATAATATCCCGGTTTTTCGATAGGCTTGCTAACAGTAGCGCTGCCATCTTTTATAGGCTGGCTCAAAAGCATTTCGTTTGCCTGGTTTAGGGTGATGGTGCCATTCTTGACTGTACCGGTTTTAAAGTTAAGCTCTAATTTGGGTTGAGTATTGCATGCAGATACAACTAGTAGAACAAGCGCGAAGTAATATAAATGTTTCATAAAATTATATTGTGACAGGATGCCCCTAAATTATTGAAATTATTTTTACCGCACGGTTAAATCATTAGCACTTGCATGTAAATTTTTAGTCTTGAAAGGTATATGTCACCGCAATCTCCTTAGACTGTTTCTAAATAGCCAATATCCCTGCTTTAAGTCGAAACCATTTCTATCTTTTGATACTTTTGCGTAAATAAATCTGATCAAATAATGAGCGAATTTAAACAAACCTTTAACTCATCATTGGGAAAGAAGCTGATTATGGCTTTAACGGGCTTGTTTTTGTGTACTTTTTTAATTGTGCACCTTGGCGGTAACCTTTTATTATTTAAGGACGACCAGGGTTTTGCATTTAACAGTTACGCAAACTTCCTGACGCATTTCCCTCCTATTGAGGTAATTGCTTACCTTTTATACCTGGCTATAATAGTACATAGTATTTATGCGCTGGTATTAACCATTAAAAACCGCAGGGCAAGGCCGGTAGCTTATGCCGTGCATAACAAATCTCACGCATCATGGTCGTCAAAAAACATGGGGCTGTTGGGTTCTATCCTGTTTTTGTTCATTGTAATACACATGGGCGATTTTTGGTTTACCTACAAGTACAACAACATCCTGGGTTTTAAAGAGTACCGCACCAACCTGGCTACTAATGAAACAACCGTTTCTGACTACAAGCCTGAGATTGCGGATTTTGAGCGTTCTATCTCTACCGAAAACAATGTAGAAATAGTACGGGTAAAAGATCTGCACGCGCGTATCTCATCAAGCTTTAGCCATTTATGGTATGTGGTATTTTATGTAATTGCCATGGGCGCGGTAGCATTTCACTTGCTGCATGGTTTCCAGAGTGCATTCCATACCCTGGGCTGGGTACATAAAAAGTACAAACCAATTATTTACTTTTTTGGCACCTGGCTGTTCGCGGTTATTATACCGGTAGGCTTTGCCCTGATGCCAATTATATATTACATTAAGAGTTTATCATAAATAAGTGAATGGTTGATTAAGTGAATAGAGAATAGTTTATCCATTCACCAATCAACCGCTCACCACTCACTAAATAGAAACAAATGAGTTTAGATGCTAAAATTCCGCAAGGCCCATTAGCCGAAAAATGGAGCAAGCATAAATTTAACTTAAAGCTGGTTAACCCTTCCAATAAGCGTAAGTACGATATTATTGTTGTTGGTACAGGTTTAGCCGGTGCATCGGCAGCGGCATCACTTGCCGCGCTTGGTTATAATGTTAAGGCATTCTGCTTTCAGGATAGCCCGCGCCGTGCGCACTCTATTGCTGCACAGGGTGGTATTAACGCTGCAAAAAATTATCAAAACGACGGCGATAGCGTTTATCGCCTATTTTACGATACTATTAAAGGTGGTGACTACCGCGCCCGCGAAGGCAACGTTTACCGCCTTGCAGAGGTATCGGTAAATATTATAGACCAGTGTGTTGCACAGGGTGTACCCTTTGCCCGCGAATATGGCGGCTTGCTGGATAACCGTTCTTTCGGTGGTTCGCAGGTATCACGTACGTTCTATGCGCGTGGCCAAACAGGGCAGCAATTATTATTAGGTGCATACTCGGCATTAAACCGCCAGATCCATTTAGGTAAGGTAAAAATGTACACCCGTACCGAAATGCTTGACGTGGTTGTTGTTGACGGCCATGCAAAAGGTATTGTTACCCGTAACTTAAAAACCGGCGAAATAGAAACGCATGCTGGCCACGCGGTGCTTTTAGCAACAGGTGGTTACGGTAACGTTTTCTACCTGTCAACAAATGCAATTGGCAGTAACGTAACAGCAGCATGGCGCGCGCATAAACGCGGCGCTTACTTTGCTAACCCATGTTATACCCAAATTCACCCAACCTGTATCCCGGTTACCGGCGACCACCAGAGCAAGCTTACGCTGATGTCTGAGTCGTTACGTAACGATGGCCGTGTTTGGGCGCCTAAAACTGTTGAAATAGCAGAAAAGCTTAGGAAGAAAGAAATCACTGCTTCACAAGTTAAGGAAGATGAAAGGGATTACTTCCTGGAAAGAAAATACCCATCGTTTGGTAACCTTGTACCGCGCGACGTGGCTTCACGTAACGCCAAGGAAATGGCCGATGAGGGCAAAGGCGTAGGTACAACAGGTTTAGCTGTGTACCTGGATTTTGCCGAAGCCATTGAGCGTTTAGGTGAAGATACCGTACGCGCCAAATATGGTAACTTATTTGACATGTATTATCAAATAACGGATGAGAACCCATATAAACAGCCAATGCGTATTTACCCTGCGGTACACTATACCATGGGTGGCCTTTGGGTTGATTATAACTTGAGTACAACCGTACCGGGGCTTTACGCTTTGGGCGAATGTAACTTTAGCGACCACGGTGCAAACCGCCTCGGTGCATCTGCTCTGATGCAGGGCTTATCCGACGGTTACTTTGTTATCCCTTATACGCTTGGCGATTACCTGGCTACAATCGGCCCTAAAAAGGTTGATACCAGTCACCCTGCTTTTGAGCAAACCAAACAGGATGTAATTGCATACAATAACAAGTTGCTTGCCTTAAAAGGTAATAAAACAGTTGTTGAGTATCACCGCGAACTTGGCCACATTATTTGGGAGTACTGTGGTATGGCGCGTACCGAAGAGGGATTAACCAAAGCTAAAACGCTGATAAAAGAGCTTAAAGCCGATTTTTGGAAGAACGCGATAGTAACCGGCGAGAATGAAGAAGTGAATGCAGCCCTTGAAAGAGCAGGCCGTGTGGCCGATTTCATCGAGCTTGGCGAACTGATGGTTACCGATGCTTTGGAACGCCGCGAATCATGTGGTGGTCACTTCCGCCTGGAGTCGCAGACTGAAGAAGGCGAGGCCTTGCGTGACGACGAGAACTTTGCTTTTGTATCTGCATGGGAATTTACCGGTGAAAACCAGGAAGAAGTGCTGCACAAAGAGGAGCTTATTTTTGAAAATGTTAAGTTAACACAACGTAGTTATAAATAAGATTTGAGACGTTAGATATGAGATTTGAGACTTTTGCCTCCTCATATTTAACAACTCACTTCTCATATCTAAACAAGATGCATAACTTGAAGGAACTGAAAATTTGGAATAAGGCAATTGATCTAGCGGTTGACGTTTACAAGGCGACCACAAGTTTTCCAAATGATGAACGTTTTGGCTTAACAAGCCAGTTAAGACGCGCTGCAGTTTCAATACCTTCAAACATTGCTGAGGGTGCTGGCAGAAACTCTAATAAAGAATTCTGTAATTTTTTAGGTATAGCCAACGGATCATCTTACGAAGTGCAGACCCAACTGGTTATATCAAACAAGTTAAATTTATTAAATACCGATTTGCTGAATGGCTTATTAGGACAGATTGAAGAATTGCAAAAAATGAATTACGCATTTCAACAAATGTTAAACAAACCGTCTCAAATCTAAATCTCATATCTCAAATCTATAAAAGATGAGTGGACACATGAACCTGACGCTGAAAGTATGGCGCCAAAAAAATACACAAACACCGGGCAAGTTTGTGACCTATAAGGCCGAGAACATTTCGCCTGATATGTCGTTCCTGGAAATGCTTGACGTGGTGAACGAAAGCCTTACCCGCAAGAACGAGGAGCCTATCTACTTTGATCATGACTGCCGCGAGGGTATTTGCGGGTCGTGTTCATTATATATTAACGGCCACCCGCACGGGCCTAAAAGGGCAATTACAACCTGCCAGTTGCACATGCGTACCTTTAGCGATGGCGAAACCATCACTATTGAGCCATGGCGTTCGGCTGCGTTCCCGGTAGTAAAGGATCTGGCAACAGACCGTTCTGCTTTCGACCGCATCCAACAAGCCGGTGGTTATGTATCTATCAACACAGGTGGTGTGCCTGATGCAAATGTGATACCTATCCCTAAGGTAATTGCCGATGAGGCCTTTAACTCTGCTACCTGTATTGGTTGCGGTGCCTGCGTTGCCGCATGTAAAAACGCATCGGCTATGTTGTTTACTTCGGCTAAGATCACCCAACTGGGTTTATTACCGCAAGGCCAGCCCGAGCGTTACAGCCGTGTACAAGCCATGGTTGCCCAAATGGACCAGGAAGGTTTTGGTAACTGTACTAACACCGGTGCCTGCGAAGCTGAATGCCCTAAAGAGATCACCCTGAATAATATAGCGTTCATGAACAACGATTTCTTCAGCGCAAAATTATTCCGCGAAGAGCACGCGCACGACCACACCGGCGGCGAATAATCTGAATTAGAATTTAACTTAAATAAAAAACCCGGCTGCATCTTGCAACCGGGTTTTATTATTTTAGACGCTTTTTGCCCTAGGCTTTCTTCACCGTGGCAATTAGTTCCTTTATCTCCGGTGGTTTTTCGTAGGCTTGCAACAGTTTGCCTTTATGGTCGTAAATAGCAATGTAAGGGGTATGCTTAAGCTGATAATACTTTTGTACGGTATAAGTGTAGCCTTCGGTACCCAGGGTAAAGTTAGGCCAGGAGGTTAAACCATAATCGTTCTGGAAGCTTTTAACCATCCTTATATCGCTAAAGGTGATCATCACCACCTGGATGTTTTTAAAGTCCTTCATAAAAGGTTTCATATCGTTAACCAGTTTCTGGCAATGCCCACAATCGGTAGCAAAATATATAAGCATTACCGGCTGGTTCTTTTTAAGATCGGCAGGGGTGCTGTAAACATCTTTGGTGGTTAATATTTTATAGGGTGCAATTACCGGTGGTGTGGTTTGCGCACTTGTACAAGCCGCTGCAATAAGCAGGGTTAACATGAGTAAAGCTCTTTTCATTTCTTTTATGGTCATGGTATAATTATGCTTCCAGCAGTTCTAATTGCCAGGCAATATGTTCTTCTGTTATAGGGTATAACGCATCATTACGTATTGTATGATAAACAGCGTCAAAAATCTGGTTGTAATCGCCTTTTACTGATGGCACCAGTTCGGTACATTTTTGGTTATCTATACCAACGGTAGTTAATTGCCCTTCATTACCGGCAGGTTCAATGCCGTAAGCAGGGTCTGTTGGCATCATGCCTTTATCTAATTGTGCTTCCTGCACATCGCTGCGGTTTTTAATAAAACTGCCAAGTGTGCCGTTGACCCAAAAACCGGGTGTATCGCCGGCTATTTGTAAACCCGATGTTAGGTATACATTTAGCTGATTAGGATAAATTAAATGGTAGTGAAAATAGTCGGGCACTTCAGATCCCTCGCGGTAAATACCTGTAGTTTTATGAAATGATAGAGGCTTGCCAAATAAAGCGATGGTGCCGTCAATAAGGTGTGCTCCAAGGTCATAAACTAAACCTCCGGCAGGTACACCTTTAGTTTCCTTAAACGTTTTTACACCAATGGCAGCTTTATACCTATCCATCCGGAAGGTAACTTCAATCAGGTTTCCTAACCGCCCGCTTTCAATCACTTCCTTGGTAGATAAAAAGCCACTATCAAACCTGCGGTTTTGGTAAACCATCAGGTGTTTATTTAAACTGCGGGCGGTATCAAAAAGTTCTTTTACCTCGGCAGATGTTGCGGCCGCAGGTTTCTCAAGTAATACATGCTTACCGGCTTTCATGGCCAACATGGCGTGTTCAAAGTGCAGATTGCTTGGCGTGTTTACAATAACCAGTTCTATCTCGTCATCGGCCAGTAACTCATCTATAGAGCTGTAGCTTTTGATATCCGGATAAATTTCGGCGGCCTTTTTATGTGTACGTTCCACAATAGCCTTTAACTTAAACCCCGGGTTGGTGCTGATGAACGGCGCATGAAAAATACGCCCCGACATACCATAGGCCATTAAGCCAGTAACTATTGGTGCTTGCATGGTGGTAAATTTATCATATTATGATGTATCAACATAAAATTATCTAAATAAAAAAGGGATAAGCTTTCGCCTATCCCTTTCTGTATAAAAATAGCCTAAGCTTATTTCATGCTTGATTGTATAGCTTCAATTTTAGCTAAGTGCGCTTTAACTGTTGGCAAAGTTTTGGTTGCAAAGGCCATTAAATCGGCATCTTTACAGTTTTTAGAAGCATCTTCTAACATTGATGCTACTTTTTTGTGGCCGTCAACCATGGCGTCTACATAAGCCTTATCAAAATCTTTACCTGTTTTAGCCGCAAGGTCAGATGCCATTTTTTGGTGATCAGCATCAGGTTCGGTTGGTAAAGTAATATTTTTAGTTTTAGCAATAGCCATTAACTCTTCGTTAGCTTTGGTATGGTCCATTACCATCATAGCGCCAAATTCTTTAACCTGTGGGTTAACAGCTTTTTCTGAAGCTAATTTACCGGCAGCAACTTCTGCCATACCTGCGTTAGCCGCATCGGTAGCAAATTTCGCGTCTTTTTCGTCAACAGCAATGCCCGTAGAGCCATTGGTGGTGGTGTCTTTAACAGCATTTACACTGTCGGCACTTTCTTTACTGTCTTTTGCGGCATTGTTACACGCCTGGAATGATAAGGCTGCAACAGCCATCATTGCCACTAAACTTAATTTTTTCATTTTGTAGATATTTTTAGTTTTTATAGTTAAATATTAACATCTATTATGCCAAAAAGTTTTAAAAGCTACACTTATAGTTTGTTGATGATATTATTGTTATACCTTAAAGTTTTATTTATTTTTGGGCACATAAAATAACAGATATGAATTTTCCGGCAGAGTTAAAATACACAAGCGACCACGAGTGGATCAGGGTTGAGGGCGACGAGGCTTACATCGGTATCACCGAGTTTGCACAAGGCGAATTAGGCGACATTGTTTACATCGACATCAACACTGTTGGCCAGGATGTAACTAAAGAATCTGTTTTTGGTACGGTAGAAGCCGTTAAAACAGTATCTGACTTGTTTATGCCGGTTGATGGTACCGTGCTTGAGGTGAACAGCAAACTGGATAGCCAGCCAGAGTTGGTTAACAGCGACCCTTACGGCGATGGCTGGATGGTGAAAATTAAATTAACCAACCCTGCCGATGCAGAGAACCTTTTAGATGCTGACGCGTATAAAGGCGTTATAGGCCACTAATTTTTAAATGAAACGTACACTAAAATATTACGGGCCTGCTATTTTGTGGGCCCTCTTTATTTTAATAATATGCGCGGTGCCATTCCATACGCCGGGCCCTCCGGGGTTGTTTTTCGCGGGGTTTGACAAGATGGTGCATTGCGTGCTATTTTTTGTACTTTCTGTTTTGTACTGCGCGGGCAGCATCCGTAAGTGGAACACCCGTAGTATACGTATAGAGATAGCCGTTAAGAACACCATAGTGCTTATTAGCTTTGGTGCGTTGATAGAAATGCTGCAAATGCGGTTCTTCCCGTGGCGCAGCGGCGACTGGAACGACCTGTTAGCCGATGCTATTGGTGGTTGTATGGGGGTTTTTGGAGTTATAGTAACCAGTAACGCGCTAAATCATGAAAAAAGCTAGATATATAATAGCACTGCTAACGGCGACCATTGTGCTAACATCGTGCGGTATTTTTAAGAAGGATTGTAATTGTCCGCACTTTAGCAGCTTAAAAGGCATGTACCCAGAGGCAATTATAGCCTAACCCAGGGTTGATATAAAAGTAAAGCCTTTCAGATTCGTCCGAAAGGCTTTTTTATTTAGCAGGGGTATGCTTTTATTTGTTTTGGGTTACCCTAACCCAGTCTACCCACATTTTGGCTTCGCCGGTTTTTATCTTGTTTAGTGACGCTTCTGACAGGCCGTAATAAGGTTGTTTGATCTGGTTTATTTTGAATGGGTAAATGCCTCCCACAGCAAAGTTAAGGATAAGATGTTGTTTGTTATCAAACACCCACTTGCCATAATGCTGGGCCATTTTACGGGTAACGCGGAACATCGGCAAACCATCGTATTTAAAAATAAGGGCGTCGGGTGTCCAGTCTACCCCATAAATATGCCATTGGGTTGCATCATTATTTTTGTCGAAATAAAGGCGGTTTACAAAAGGTGTTTCGCCGCTATAGCCAGGGCCATGCACGGCAGCGCTCACCCAGTCGGCTTCGCCTATAAACTCCATAATGTCTATCTCTCCGTCGTTTGGCCACATGCCGTTGCCCAGCATCCACCAGGCAGGCCATAAGCCATCGCCGGCAGTTACTTTAATCCGTGCTTCGGCTGTGCCATAGGTAAAATCAAACTTACCCTTGGTAACAAGCCTGCCCGAAATAAAATTGAATTGCTGATTATCGAACGTTTTAAAGTTTGGCGAATATTGCGGTTTTAGCACCAGCGCGCCGTTTTCGGTATAGGTTGTTGCCGATGAATCTACATAGGCCTGTAGCTCGCCGTTGGTATGGAAACCGGTAACTATAGGGCTCCATTTGGTACGGTCGATCTTACTTTCCGAAAAGTCATCAAAGAAGATAACATTGCCTTTTGCATTGTTTGCCGCGGGCGAATGTTTTACCGACGAACACGACGCAGCAATAGCTACTACGGCTGTTATGGCCGTAAAGTAAATACACTTTTTATAAAGCATTATATTAATTAGGGGATTTATATTTTAAGAAGAAGGGCCATCGTTACATGGCCCTTCCGTTTAATTGGTTATTTATATACGCGAACGTAATCTACCTCCATCGAATCGGCGGTAAAGTTAGGATCTACCGCGGGGCCGCCAAAGTTACCACCCATAGCCACATTCAATATCAGGAAGAAATCCTGATTAAACGGCTTATCGGCGCTGTTTGCAAACGTGTAGAAAACTACGCCATCAATTGCAAATTTCATAGCGGTTGGTGTCCACTCCATGCTATAAACGTGGAACGCTGTAGATGCAGTAGGGTTTTGCGTTGTACCACCTACGCCGCCGCCGCCAGAGTGGCCGGGATAGTGCATGGTAGCGAAAATGGTATTTTGCTGTTTACCCACATGCTCCATAATATCTATTTCGCCACAACCCGGCCATGGTGTGCTATCAATATTGCCACCCAATGCCCAAATAGCCGGCCAGGTACCAACACCTGTAGGCAGCTTAGCTTTAACCTCTACGCGGCCATATTTAAAGGCAAACTTGCCTTTTGTTAATAACCTTGCCGATGTGTAACCAAAGCCATTGTAGTTCTCTTTTTTCAGGTTGATCTTTAAAGTACCGTTTGATACAACCGCGTTATCTGTACGGTTGGTATAGTACTCTAATTCGTTATTACCCCAGCCATTGTTGTTACCCAAATCGTAACCCCATTTGCCAGGATCAGGCGCGCCGGCGGTATTAAACTCGTCGGCCCAGATCAGTGCCTCTGCAGCAGAGACATTAACCGAAATGGTTTTTGTGCTTGTTTTACCCGTTGCACTTTTAGCCGTAACCTTTACGTTATAAGTACCCGCAACCGGGTACTTATAAGTTAACGAGCCTGTTGTGTTTGTTTGATACACACCGTTACCAAAATCAAATTCGTACGATACGGCGTTATCTGCCGTTACAGCAAATGTTACTGTACCGCTGTTATCAGTAGCTACAGTTGGCGTTACGGTGATATTGGTAGGTGTGCCGGCAGTAGCGCTACCGCTGGTATCATTACTTTTTGAGCAGTTGGTAAACAAGGCTACCAACACGATCATTAAAAAGGCATTTAATTTTTTCATGTCTTTATTTATTTTACTTTAAATTTTTGATACCATGCAAGCCCGTCTATACCAATATTACGTAAGGTAATGCTTGTTTCGGTAAGCTCCAGTATCTCATATGTGTTGCCACCTGTACCAAATGCAATTAAGCCCTTATCTGGAACCATAAATTGTATACGGGTAGAGTTTGCCGATGTTGAACCGGAGGTAGCATCCATAAAGGCAAGCTTTTTGGTGCCTGTTGCATCAAAATCATAGCAGTTGTCGCCGCCTGCTTTACCGTAAAATACAGTAGCGCCCGCTATAAAGAACGACTGACCTTTATTGTTTATAACCATATTGATACCGGTGCCGTCTTTAGTGAACGTGATCTCATCGTCATACAAACACTCAGCGCGCTGGTTTGGTTCTGCCGCGTAATAGCTTGGTGTATAACCATCTGCCGGGCCAACGCCTACGTGGCCGGGTGTAAGGCGGTCTATAACCCATGTACGGGAAGCGCCATTGGTTAGGTTTTGTGTAATTGCCGCAGGGATCTCGAAAGATACATATACCCTTATCTTTTTACTTACGGTAGAGGTTGTACCACCTGTGCCAATGGCGCTAACAGTAATGGTATAATCAAAAGTACCGGGGGCCGAGTACTTGTGTACCTTCTCCCCACCCGGAACGATCTCGGTGATACCATCGCCATAATCAACCTTGTATGATATGACACCTTTGCCGGCTGTAGTGATAGCCACTTTGCCCGAGCCGCCGCCATCGGGGTTGGTTGCGCTAACGCCGTCAATAACGGTTGTTACGGTTACATCCGTTGGGTTAACAATGTCACCAAACGAATACTTCTCTTTTTTACAGCCTATCACTATAATAATAGAGGCAAGGCAGAGCGTTAATAATGTTTTTATATTAATTTTCATCGCTATATAAATTAATTAAGTGTGATATCATCAAAATACCAGGTAAAGTTTGCAGAGCCATTTCCTGCTGTACCGTTATCGAATATCAATACAATTTTTTGGTAGGAGTTTGCTGTATTGATACCGCTATAATCAAAGGTTAACTCTTCCCACTCGTTTACCTTGGTAGTAGTAACTTCTTTTTCAAAACTGATACCGCCGTTGGTAAGGTTTTCGGTTTTTAGAAGCACTTTAGTTCCTGCCCTTGGTGAGTAAACTTTCATCTTCAGGATCTTTTTGGTAAAATCTATTGGCCCTGCAAGAGTAATAAAGCTACCGCCATAGGTAGCGCCTGCATTTTTAACCATTTTAGCAACCTTAGTGCTGGTATTGATGCCGGTAGCCGATGGGTTATTTACCACAGTTACTACACCACCTTCAAAATCGGTAAAGGCGTAATTTAATGTTGATGATTGAAAATCGAGCGGGATACCTAATATGGCCGATGGTTGAGGCACAAATTTTACGTCGTCCCAATAAAATACTTTGCCGTTACCTGCTGTGCCAAAGTCGAAAAATACCGAGGCTTTATCGTAAGTATTTGCCGCGTTAAGTGCAGATGTACCTGCAACCTGTGCGGTAAAGTCAAACGTTAAGGTTTCCCATGCATTAGCAACCGTAGTAATAGCCTCAGTTTCTACCGAGATATTACCGTTGGTATGGTCCTCAATTTTTAAACGGACGTGCAGGCCAGCTGCCGGCGAGTAAACACGCATGCTCATTTTAGCATATGAAGCTGTTACCGGGATCTTGGCAGAGAAACCAGCAGGTGTACCTATTGTAGTACCTGCCCATGTTTCGGCACCATTTGGTTTAGTGGTTTTTTTAACCTTGTTTGATGCATCTGTTGGGTCGTTGGCATCAACGGTTACGTTGTTGCCAAAATCGGTAACGGTGTAGTTGATGTTTGCGCCATCAAATGTAACCGGCAGGTTGATTTGTGCTATCTGGATGGCCATTTGCAGGTCATCCATGTAGAACACTTTGCCACTGCCCGGCGTACCAAAGTCAAAAAATACTGAAGCTTTATCGTAATTAAAAGCTGCGTTTAAACCCGGGGTACCTGTAGATTGATTGTTAAAATCAAACGTTAAAGTTTCCCATGCATTGGCTACTGTGGTTTTTGCATCAGTTTCAACCGCATTGTTTCCGTTAGCATGCTCTTCTAATTTAAGTTTGATAGTTAAGCCTGCTGCCGGCGAATAGATACGCATAGTCATTTTGTTGTTTACCGAACTAACCGGAATTTTAGTTGCAAAGCCGGTTGCAGTACCCAGGGTAGTACCTGCCCAAACCTCGGCACCTGCAGGTTTAGTGATCTTTAAAACCTTGTTGGCGTTGTTTGCAGGATCGGTAGCTAATGCAGATTGATTATTGCCAAAATCGCTGGTAGTATAATCAAAGTTAGGGTCATCAAACGCTAACGGGAGGTCTATTTGTTTACCAACTTTTATGGTTTGCTCGGCAGTTGTTGTTGCCACGCCACCGCTTAAAGCTACTACTCTTACGGTATAAGTGCCTGCTTTGGCATAATTGTGTGTAGCGGTTTGCTCCTGTAAGAAGGTGTCATAAGGCTCGGGGTTTGCAGCCGTCTCATCACCATAGTAAACATGGAACATGGTTTCATAATCGGCAGTTGCGCCAACAGTAACCACCAGGCCATTTGTTGTGATGGTAGGTTTAAGGTTTGCCGGTGCTTTAAACGATACCGTTAATTGCTGGGTAACTTCGGTGGTTTTGCCGGAGATGCTGTGGCCCACAAGTTTAACGGTATACACACCTTCGGCATATTTATGCTGTATGTTTTTACCCGCGGCAACCTTTACAAAAGTTTCGCCGCCATCGCCGTAATAAACATCGTAGGTAGATACACCTTCGCCGTTAGGGGTAATGGTTACCAAACCGGTATTATCTTGCGTAATATCAAATAATACGGAGAGCTTTGCCGGGTCTGATACGTTGTTTATGAACGATACGTCATCAAACTTTTCCTTTTTACAGCCTGTAATAACAGCCAGTATAAGGGTTATGCTCAAAAAATATTTTATTGCATTCATCATCTTAGTTTTTTAAGGTTTAATAACCCGGATTTTGTGATAAACCCGTAACGTTAATTTCTTCTTGCGGTATCGGGAACACCTCATGCTTACCGGCAACAAAGCCTGTAAGTTTAGTAGCCGCCTGCCCGGTTCTAACCAGGTCAAAGAAACGGTCGCCGTCCATAGCAAGTTCCAGTCTTCTTTCATCCCAAATGGCTTGTCTTAAGGCAGTGCCGGAAGCGGTTATGTTATGGTTAGCATCACCGAATGCGCGCTGGCGTACCTGGTTAAGGTAACCTTGCGCTTTGGTATCATTTGGTGCGGTAGAGCGGTTGTTTGCCTCTGCAGCCATTAACAATACCTCCGAATATCTTAAAACCCTAAAATTGTTAAGGTAGTTAAGTTCAACCTGGCCGGATGTTTCGCCCTTGCGCGGCAGGTATTTACCATTGTATAAACCTGTGTTTTTGTATGGCGCTACCTGGTAGGTGATGTTAAACTCGGGGTGCGCCGCTTTGTAATCTTCTATATTAAATGCGGTAATTGCTTTACGTTGATCGCCCGCGGTGTAGGCTGCTGCAAGGTTTTGCGTTGGCAGGTTGGTGCTCCAGCCAGCCGCATAAGGCATGCCGCCAATGCCGTTTAAACCACGGATGCCATTTTGCTGAACAGCATAATTGCCCTGCCCGCGGGTTGTGCCGCCCCAGTTATAATATGGCGAGCCGTTTGTATATTGAATCTCAAATACCGATTCGGGGCCATTCTCGCCGGCTGCTAAATAGATAGAGGCGTAGTCGCTAACCAGGCTAAAAGCACCCGATGTAATAACAGATTCTAATTCATTTGCCGCTTCGGTAAATTTGTTCTCGTATAAATAAACCTTACCTAATAATGCCTGTGCAGCATATTTGGTTACACGGCCTTTTTGGCTTTGTGTAGTTGGTAAAACAGCGATAGCATTATTCAGATCTTTTTCTATCTGCGCGTATACTTCAGCTTTAGGAGCCCTTGTTAACGATTTTGCGTCGTTGTTATCCAGGCGTTTATCAATAAACAATGGTACATCGCCCCACATTTTTACCAGGGTAAAATAGTAGTAAGCGCGTAAAAAGTAAACTTCGCCGTAAAGGGCATCCTTGCCTGTAAAGTTTACGGTTTCGCCTGCTTTATTCTTGTCTTTATACTGCGTCATGTAATTGGCGCGGTTTACACCTTCGTAGGCAACCTGCCATAAATCGGCAAGGGTTGAGTTTACGGGGGTTAATGTAAAGTCGTCTATCTGTTGCAACGGCAGAACGTCTGACGCGCTTTCGCCACCTGCTACCGAGTTGTCTGATGCTATATCGCCCACAACAACAGCCTGGTTTAACCATTGCACCGGCGAGTAAACGCTGATAGCCATAGTGCGGTAATCTGTTTCAGATTTCAGGTAGTCAAGGTCAGTGATCAGGAACCTGTCGTGCGGGTTACTCTCCACCCATTTTTTACATGCTGTAAACGAGGTCAGTAGCATGACCATCGCAATTAGCTTTATATATCTTTTATTCATCGTATTTATTTTTTAATGAATTATAATTTAATGTCAAGGCCCATGCTATAAGTTCTTGGCTGTGGGTATGCGCCACGGTCAACACCAACTTCAAGCACACCACCGTTAGATATCTCAGGATCGTAACCAGAGTACTTGGTGAAAGTAAGCGCGTTACGTACCTGCGCGTATAGCCTTATGCTTTTAAATACTTTGCCTTGCAATAAGCGAGGGAAGGTATAGCCTAATTGTATGTTTTTGATCTTCACGAAAGTGCCATCCTCAACATACCTGTCTGATGCGCGGATATTGCTGTTAGCATCAGTGAACGAGTACCTTGGGTAACGTGCATCGTTAGTAGTTCCTTCGCCTGTCCACCTGGCCAGTACACCGCGGTATTTGTTGGTGTAGTTACCATTACGCTCGTAAGCGCGGTAAATATCGTTACCTATTGATGCATAAGTAAACGCGTTAAAATCGAAGCTTTTGTAGCTCATTGATAGTGTCCATCCTAAAATAACATTAGGGTATGGGTTACCAATTTTTGTACGGTCGTTAGCGTCTATCACGCCATTGCCGTCAATATCCACAAAACGGATATCGCCCGGCTGCGCGCCCGGCTGGGTGGCTGATGCTGCAATTTCTGCCGTGTTTTGGAATAAGCCATTGGTTTTGTAACCATAAAAATAACCAGGGGCCTGGCCTTTCTCAAACACGGTTACCTGTTGCGATTGCCCGTTAAAGTAGCTACCGCCAAACACCCTTGCAGTACCATCTGTATTGGTTGCTGTAACAACGCTTTTTACAGTAGTAATGTTAAGGGTATTACCCAATTTGAACGCGCTGCCAATGTTTGTGTTGTAGCCGATAGAAATATCTACACCATTACTTTTGGTTGAACCAATATTAGCATCAGGTACAGGGATTGTACCACCGGTACGCACAGTAGCCGGCTGGAATAATAAACCACCAACACGCTTCTCGTAATAATCGGCTGTGATGTTTAATTTGTTATTGAACATGGTAAGGTCAAACCCTACGTTAACTTGTTTCTGGCTTTCCCATCCCAATAGTTTGTTCTCTGTAGTACCCAGGGTTGAACCTGTGTAAAACACATTGCTAAAGTTATAACCATTGCTGTTTGCGGTTGGGCCATAATCGGGGCCACCTGTAACAATGGTTGTAGCTTGGGTAGGGGTATTATCGTTACCAACCGTACCGTAGCTACCTCTTATTTTTAAGAAGTTGATAGCCGGTACGTTAAAGAAATCTTCTTTAGTGGCCACCCATCCTAATGAACCCGAGAAGAAATTGGCAAACTTATTATCAGCACCAAAAGCTGTAGAGCCATCGCGGCGGGCGGTGAATGATGCCAGGTATTTTTCCTTGTAATCATAATTTAACCTGCCGAAGAACGACATGTTGCGTTTAAAGTACTGGTAATAGTAGCCACCTACCGCGCTTGGATTGGTAGCAGTGTTTGCACCTGTAGCCGCGGTAAAATCGGCAAACTCCCATGAGTTAAACGGCACATCCTGCCTGTTTGCGCCTGCAGCATTGCCAGATTCGCGGGCTAAAGAGAAACCTGCAACAGTTTCAAAAGTATGGTCTTCGGCAACTTTAAAGTTGTAGTTGGCATAACTTTCCCAGGTATAGTTAAAGTTGCTCACTTTATCGTGGTTTACGCTGCTGTGCTTATCTGTAACGGTGCTCCCGTCAGCATTCATGCTGTTATCAACGTTAAACGGCCCGTAAAAAACAAGCGGGGTAAAGCCTTTGCTGTTATTATCATATTTGGTGTAACCAAAGCGGCTGGTTACTTTCAGGTTCTTCAGGATGTCGTACTGCATCTCCAGCTTACCGTATAGCTTGCTGCCGGTGCTGGTATTGTAAGTATTATCAAGCTTGGTTAGCGGGTTGTAAACTTCAGATAATATCAGGTTACTGTAACCGTATTTACCAACCGTATTAGGGTCGGTGTTTAAGATAGATACCGTTGGGTCGAAGTTTAGCGCGCTGCCAAGTACACTGTTAAATGAGTTTTCCTGGATGCCTTTCGAGCTTAAAATTACACCGGTAGTGTTCAGGATTAGCTTAAGTTTTTTGGTCATCTGGAAATCGATGTTCGCGGTAAAGTTGCCACGCTCAAATTTCGATTTGTCGATGCCGCCAACAATACCGCCCTGGCCGGTGTAACCGGCAGATAAAAAGTAGTTAACGGTTTCGCTGCCGCCGCGTACGCCTAAAGTATGTTGTTGCAATGGCGCGGTTTTAAACACCTCTTTTTGCCAGTTGGTACCAACACCTAAAGTTGTAAGATCGGGGAAAATAACATTACCGCCCGATGCTACGCTACCCTCGTTTACTATTGCACCATATTCGGTAGCATTTAGAACACCGATGTAGCGGGGCACTTCCTGTATGCCGTAGCTGCTATTGGCAGTAAGCTCGGGTTTCATGTTTTTGCGGCCCGTTTTTGTGGTTACTACTATAACGCCGTTACCACCTTTAACACCGTAAATAGCGGTTGCTGATGCATCTTTTAATAAACTTATCGATTCGATATCGATAGGGTTTACCGCGTTAAGATCGCCTAACGATTGCTGCACACCATCGATAACTACCAACGGATCCGATCCCCTAAAAGAAGGGATACCACGGATAGCCACTGTTGGCGACGAGCCCGGCGTACCACCTTGTATAACGGTAACGCCTGATGCACGGCCCTGTATAGCTTCTTCGGCACGTACCGGGTTTTGCCTTTGTATATCGGCGCTTTTTACGGTTGATATCGCACCCGATACCTTGGTCACCTTTTGTGTGCCATAACCAACAACTACAACCTCGTTAAGGGTGTTGTTAGCGTTATCTTCTAAAGTGAAATTCTCAATACCTGCCTTGGTTACGTTTCTTTCAACAGATACCATGCCTACAAATGATACTACAATTGTACCGCCGCCTTGCGGCAGGGTTAAGGTGTAATTTCCGTTCACATCGGTAACAACACCGGTTGTTGTACCCTTAAGGGTTACTGATGCGCCGGGCAATGCCTGCCCGTCCATCTTTTGGGTTACTTTACCGGTTAGGCGCAGGGTTTGTGCATAACCCTGGCTAACAAAACAGAAAAGCAAAGCAATCCCCATAAAAAACTTGAGTTTTAATTGCATAGGTTTAATTTTAGTTTTTAAAAATTAGGTCGTTTAGGGCGACGTTGATTGGTTGTAAATTTTTATTCATACGTTCTCATTTTGGCGCATAAGCACGCGCAGCCTACATTAAGCTTTAAGCATTCGTTAACGGTTTTTAAATTGGTTTATAATTTTGCCGCAGCAATTGGTTTATGGGGATCAAATGTATAGTACGCATAATCCAAAGCGAAATTTGGCACTACATCACTACTACACAACCTTGAAAATTCATTTAAAAACACGGATATTAGTAAACCAATTGTAAATACCCTTTTAATTTTGATTAAACGCTATAACACCTTGTATTTTAGGCTTCTGCTTTTTATTATAATTAACGTAATGGCGCATGGAGCCATGGCGCAGGCTTATATTGGGCAACGCAAAACCGTTAATTACGAGAAAAGGCAGTACAATGCGGGTACCCAAAACTGGAAAATACGCCAGGATGCGCAGGGACGCATGTATTTTGCCAATAACGAAGGGGTGCTGGTGTTTGACGGATCGTACTGGCAGCTTTACCCGTTGCCCAACAAAACCATTGTGCGCTCATTAGAATTTGGCGCCGATAAAAACCTGTACGTTGGCGGGCAGGACGAGATAGGGTACTTTGCACCGGCTAAAAACGGGCTGCTTGTATTTACCTCGCTAAAAAATTTACTACCACAATCCGACCAGGCTTTTTCTGATATATGGGATATCGCCGCTTTTGGGGATGATGTTTTCTTCCGCACGCATGATAAGATATTTAGGTATAGCAATCATAAAATAACTGTTTACCACTCCCGCTCGTGGTTGTTTTTGGGGATGTATGGCAATAAGCTTTTGGCGCACGATGAGCAAAAGGGCCTGTTATCATTCGCCAATGGCAAGTGGGCACCATTTATTAATAAGAAAGATCTGCCGAACGGTTTTTATATTACCAATATTTCCAGGTTTAACGATACTACGGGCTTGGTCACGTCGGCTAAGGATGGGCTGCTTTTGCTGAGCGGTAATAAACTATCCGGCTTAAATTTAAATGGGATAGATAACCATCAGCATTTTTCGGGCGCAACGGCACTGAACGATGGGACATATTTAGTAGGTACCTACATAAATGGTATTTACCAGTTTGACAGGAACGGAAACATTATTGAGAACATCGGTAAAAAAGAAGGTCTGCAAAATATAAACGTGCGCTGCATGTATACCGATGTTAACCACAATGTATGGCTGGGGCTAGATAACGGCATCGATTACATTGCCTACAATAACGCGGTTAAACACATTAACCCGCTGATATTTAAAGATGGGGGAGGGTTTAGCGCTGCCTTGTTCAAGAATAATTTATACTTCGCCTTATCTAACGGGGTATATCATTTGCCGGTAAATGGTGTAAGCGACCTTAGCTATCTAAAAAACGATTTTAAAGTAACCGGCGAGGGCCAAACCTGGAACATGGCCGAAGTAAGCGGACGACTGCTTGCCGGGAAAGACGATGGGCTTTTCGAGATACTGGGCGACAGGCTTTCGCCCATCTATAATGCCACCGGTTTCTGGACTTTCCAGGCTTTAAAAAGTAAAACCGGCGAGCCATTAATTGCTGCCGGTAATTATTATGGTGTGCGCCTTTTTGATAACGAGGGCACCAATCTTGTTGACAAAGGGAATGTAGGCAATTATTACGAGTCGGCGAGGTTTATGCAGGTGGATGGGCAAAACCTGATCTGGACATCTCACCCCTACCGTGGGGTTTATAAACTGGACCCTAACACCGGTCAAGTTAAAACGTACACCAAAGACCAGGGACTGCCATCAACCCTAAACAATTTTGTATTTAAAATAAAGGGGCGGATAGTTATCGCAACGGAGAAAGGTATATATGAATACGATGCAACAAGTGATCGCTTCAAACAATCAGAACAGTTCAAAAACATCTTTGGTGATAGAAGTTTAAGGTATCTTAAAGAAGATGCCGCAGGCAACATCTGGTTTGTGGAGGGTAAGAGTGTAGGGGTGGTTGACTATTCCTCGGCACCTACCATTATTAACATCCCCGAACTGAATAACCGCATACTAAGCGGGTTCGAGAATATTTACCCGGTTAATGCCAATAACGTATTTGTAGGTAGCGAGAATGGTTTTTACCATATTAACTACGCCAAGTACAAGCAAAATATAAGGCCGCTAAATGTTTACATTCGCAAGGTTAAGGCTACTTACCGTACCGATAGCCTGCTCTATGGCGGCTACTTTGCCGGGGTTAGCGATGATAAAAAACAGGCGGCAGAAAACACCCCTTCGCTGGCGCATACCTGGAACTCGCTGCATTTTGAGTATTCTTCGCCCATATTTGAGGAACAATCAAACGCCGAGTACAGTTACTTGCTGGATGGCTTTGACAAGGAATGGTCGGAGTGGTCTAAAAGGCCGGATAAAGATTATACCAACCTGCCCGCAGGCAGTTACACCTTTAAGATTAAGGCGCGCAATCACCAAAATAATGAGTCGACGGTGGCGGTTTATGCTTTTGTTATTAATCCGCCGTGGTACCAAACCGTGTGGGCTTACCTGCTTTATACCATATTAATTGCGGGTGTTTTATATTATGTATATAAGTTGCAGGAGCAAAGCCATATTAAGAAGCAGCAAAAGCAATTGCTGATACAGCAGCAAAAGAACGAGGAAGAGCAGAAGCAGATAGCCTACCTGCACCAGCTGGAACTGGAGCGATCTGAAAAAGAGGTGGTGAAACTGAAGAACGATAAGCTGCAATCCGAAATTGAGTTTAAAACCTCTGAACTGGCATCGGCGGCATTGAACCTGGTGCAGAAGAAGGAGTTTATATTAAAGGTGAAAGACGAATTGCAGCAACTCCAAAAATCGGGGAGGGACATGGTGGAGACCGCCGAGATCAAAAAGATATTGCGCCTGCTTGCCGAAGAGAACAAGGTGAACGAGGAATGGGAACAATTTTCTATCCACTTTGATAAGGTGCACTCCAACTTTTTAACCGTAATAAAAGACCGCTACCCCAGCATCAACCAGCAGGAGCTAAAGCTTTGTGCCTACCTCATCATGAACCTATCCAGCAAGGAGATTGCCCAGTTGATGGCCATATCTGTACGTGGGGTAGAGATAAGCCGTTACCGCCTCCGCAAAAAACTCCAGATCCCAACAGAAATGAACCTGTTTGAGTTTTTGTTTAATATACAAAGGGAGATAGCGAAGGGGTGAGGTAAGGATTCGTGTAAAAGTGGCCTACAAGAGAGAGGTAGTTAAATATATTTAAAATTTAACTTTAAGAATTGGTAAAAGGATTATCTTTAAAACCTCAACCAACCTTATTTTAAATGAAAATATTTTATTCTCTAATAGTCTTTTTCGCACTTTCTTTAAACACATTGATTGCGCAGGATAGTACCGCATTACAAACTGCTGCAATAGAAAGCTCCTTTAAATATCAGCATGGAACTATTGCCATTGGCAATGGCATAGCAACAATTACAGTTCCGGCAGGCTTTAAATACCTAGACTCTGCACAGGCCTTTAAAGTACTAACTAAATTTTGGGGAAATCCCGAAACCCCTAACATGACACTTGGATTTATTTTGCCCGAAAATCAAGGTGTTATGGATGCGCACGGTTACGTTTTTAATGTTCAATATGACGCGCTTGGTTACGTAAAAGACGATGACGCTAATGAAATAAACTACGACGACCTCTTAACTAAACTTCAAACCGAAACTAACGAAGAAAATGCAAATCGAAAGAAAGAAGGTTATGAGCCGATAACGATAGTTGGTTGGGCTGCAAAACCTTATTATGATTCGAGCAGGCATATTCTTCATTGGGCTAAAGAGGTTAAATTTGGTACCGACAGTATAAATACACTTAATTATAATGTTAGGGTGCTTGGCCGTAAAGGTGTTTTGGTATTGAATGCAATATCAACTATGCAGGAAATTAACGCAGTAAAAGCGGGTGTCCCTCATGTATTAAGCATCGTGAATTTTACAAACGGGAATAAATACTCTGATTTTGACTCGGGTATTGATAAAGTAGCAGCATGGACCATTGGGGGGCTTGTTGCCGGTAAAATCTTAGCCAAGGTTGGATTTTTTGCGCTCATACTTAAGTTTTGGAAAATTGTAGCTGTTGGGTTTGTTGCCTTGGGTAGCTTTATTCGCAAATTATTTAAAGGAAGGCAATCGTCTAATTCATCTCCTCCGGAAGAGAAAGAACCAATTGAAGCATACGAAGCAATTGCTAACGAAGAAGAGCAAAACGAAGCTAAGCCAAAAGATGAGACGATGTCATCTTAACAGGACTGTAATATAAAAAATAGTACTTGATAAGCTCTTAAGACATTTGTCTTAGGGGCTTTTAACTTTGTGAGTTATCCAATCCCTGGGTATCCTCGTTCCCCGCTTGTGGTCAACCCTACAACTTAAATATTGTCTTCAACCCACTAATCCCTATCTGCAAGCCCACACAAAATATTAAAAAGGCCGAGATGCGGTTTACAATGTTTTCGCCGTTCTCGCCTAAATATTGGATGATGGTTTTGGTGTTGAGGTAAAAGAAATAGATCATAGAACACATCACCACAATAGATACCATAATGGCGCCGGTGGTCATGTACCAGCGGGTGCTGCCAATTTCATCGCCCCGAGCGCTTAAGGTGAACAGTACAGATATGGTGCCCGCCCCCGTTGTAGCCGGGAAGGTAATGGGATAGAATAGTTTTTTGGCAATTTGGCTAAATGCAGATACGTTGGGTTTGCCGTCGAGGTCTTCGGCAGAGGTTTTTTTTACGTCGGATGACAGGAAATCCCAGCCCATTTTACAGATCATGATACCACCCGCCAGTTGCACAACAGGTATGGAGATCCCAAATAACCTCAGGATCCATTGCCCGGCAAATAAGGATACGGTACAAATTAAAAACGCGTAAAACGCTATCTGGTTAACGGCCTTTCGCTTTTCGCCTTTGGTTAGATTCTCAAAATAAGGGCTCACCATAAAGGCCGAGCCTATGGGGTTAACCACCGGGAACAAGGCGATAATGCCAATAAAAACAACGTGTATAAAAGAATCGTAAAACTCAGGCATCAGCGTACAGCATATTATAAGGTATAAATATATACATTATGCTGTTAAAGCAAAGCCCCGGTCGGCTACCACGAGAAAGTTAAAATTGATGTGCAGGCGCCAAAGGGCGTCACTAATATCAAAGGCAAATTAAAGCTACTTCGCTTTTAATTGATTAACCAGGTCATCAATTTTGTCGGTAGATAAGATGTCGGCGTGTAGCTGCATTAATTTTCGCCAGCTTGCCGGGTTATCGGGCGCTGCCCAAAAACGAATTCTTTTACCTGCGGCATGCACCGCATTGATTACGGACTTAAGCCTGCGTTCGTCCACCGTTGGCAGATTGCCCTGCCCGTTCCATACCGAATAGTTTTTGAAATTTAGGCTCACCTGTGCAACGCGTTTCCATTCGGCAGCTGTGTGCGGCAACTGCAGGTCGTCGTCAAATGCAAGGTAAGATGGGTAGTTTTTGTATAAAGCAGGTGGCGGTCGGTTGCCCGTTATTATAATACTTAAATGATTTTGGTTATTATCTTTTATCAAATGCTTTAAGGGCTTTAGCTCTTTTTGTAGCTCGGCAAGTATAGGCGCATAAGGGCCTTTCAGATCTATTACCAAATTCAACGGCCTGGGGTGGGCCTTTAGTTCTTTTAATACAGGCTGAAGATAAAGTTGCATCAACGTACGCGGCTGCTTTGATATCAGGGTGTCGTGCGCTACCAATAATTTTCCGTTGCGTAAATGCACATCGGCCTCAATAGCGCCTGCCCCGGCATTAAACGCCTGGTAAAAAGCGTTTGGTCGCGAATAATCATTATGGGAGTGGATATTGGCCGGGGTATACTTTTGTTGTGCATGCAGCGGGTTAAATAATATCACCAGCACCAGGATCAAATATATTGGTTTTAGTATAGCCATATACAATTAACCCAAAATAGGCAAATAATGTTATGTGGGAGTTAAATTTTAAACCGTGTAGTTTAAGTATATTAGCCCAATAACTAAACCTACACCCATGACCTTTCGCAAATCAAATGCTGTATTGTTGGCCTTATGCCTGGTAACCATTACCGCATCGGCACAAACAAAAAATAACACCTTGTATACAGCAGGCCATGCCAGCGCCTTTATTGGCGGTTTGTATGATGCGGTTTACCCGTACAACAAAGTATTAAAGCATGGCGATTTTGGTTTAGGAGCGCCCGACAAACTCGACGGCGAGATACTGATCTTAGACGGCAAAATTTACCAGACACAATCTACCGGGAAAACATTTCAGGTTAAACCAACCAAGCTTACACCCTTTGCAGTGGTTAACTTTTTTAAGGCAGATAAAGTAAGCAAACCAAATGTTAGCCTGACAAAAGAAAAATTATACGCTTACCTGGATAGCGCACTGGCCAACAAGAACGGTATTTATGCCATTAAAATAACGGGGACATTTAAATCTGTTAAAACACGTGCATTCCCGCCGGTAAAAAATAAGCCTTACGAGCCACTTGCCGACATGATACCGTTGCAACACTTTTTTACTTTCGGGAATTTAAAAGGTACATTGGTTGGTTACCGTATCCCCACATTTATGGACGGGCCAAATATTACCGGGTACCATTTTCATTTTTTGAGTGATGACAAAAAAGCGGGCGGCCACATTATCGATTTACTGGCAGGAGACATCACCATTGAGGTAGACCAGTTGGACGGCTTTATGGTAGACATCCCCCAAACCAAAGATTTTGACAATTTCGATTTTAACAAGGACCGCCGCGACGAGGTGAAACGGGTAGAGAACGGTAAGAAAGATTAAACCCGCGAATTCCTGCCGATCGTTAAATAAAGGATAGAACCGATAAACGGCGCAAATAATATCACCAACACCCAGATTAGTTTGGTTGATGCACCGTTAAAAGTAGCACGAACAGCATCAAATAAACAAAATATGATCAGCCCGAAATAAGCTATTATTAAAAAAGCGATGATGAGAATTGCGGTCGAACTACCGCTCAGTAAAATAGCATTCATAAATTGATAAATGGGTGAATTTAAAGTTACCGGAATTCATCAACTAAAAAAAGACCTCATTTATCTCTAATTACTAGTATCTATTTCACACTCTTTCTCTGCACAATAAAGTATCCGGTGATAAATACTATTACGCAAATAACCAGGCTTACATAAACATCGTCGGTAAATACATCTATCTGAAGATCGCGGGCAGGGCCCTTATTATTTTTAACCATGCTGGTTATGGCAACCATTGGGTGGGCATAAGGGAACAAGTAGCTATACTCCCAGTTTTTTGAGGCAACGGTAACACCAACTATAGTAGCTACAAAGCCAATACCCATAGGCTTTAAAAAATCGGCCCATAAAAGGCTTAGTAAAAATTGGATAGCAAGGATGCCTAACGACGACAGGAATAATTTAAAGTATACCTGCATCAGTTGCAGCTCCATGTGGTAGGCATTAAACTTAAGTTCGGGTTTTATTGCGCCCAGTAAATTACCAAAGCCTATGGTAAATAGGGCAAACAAGCCCAGGCATAAAAAAATAAGGAAAACCGCGTAAAAGAATTTTGCCCCATAAACCGACCAGCGCGATATAGGCAGGCTGAACAGTGTTTTCCAGGTATCGGACCGGTGCTCTACATTGTTTACAGAGTAGGCAACAAATATAGTATACATGGGTAAAAGCAAAGTGCCCATCACCCCCAGGCCAACCATCGTGAATTGGATCCATAAACCCATAGGCGGGGTGCTTACAAACTTGTCGCTTTTGGTATAAAATATGGTAAAGGCAAGCAGGCTTATTAATAAAGGCAACAGCACGGCGCTCCAAAAGCCAAGCGTTTTGCGGCTCTTATAAAATTCGGACTGGAACGATAGTAGAAATCCTTTCATTGTAATTAGTGGGTTGTGGTTGTAATATCTAAGAATAATCTTTCCAGGTCCTTATGTTGTTTGTTGATGCCGAAAACGGTTATACCATTCTGAATAAGCAGGGTGTTTATTTCGCCAATTTGCTGCTTAGAGGTAAACGGCACATACAAATGGTCCTGATTAACTTCTGTAACCGTATAGTTATTACGCGTTAGCAGATTAGCAGCGTCAACGGTATTATCTGTTTCTATATGGATAAGTGGCTGGCTAATGTTTTGCAGATCGGCAATAGTTCCCTGGAACATCAGCTGGCCATTGTTTATAATACCTACGTGGGTGGCCATCTTCTCAATTTCGGCCAGTAAATGGCTGGAGATAAATACAGTTTTACCGGTAGCTACCAGGCGTACCAATAACTCACGTATCTCTATGATACCGTTAGGATCGAGCCCGTTGGTAGGTTCATCTAAAATTAAAAGCTTGGGGTCGTTCAGTAATGCAAGGGCAATACCCAGGCGTTGTTTCATACCAAGCGAGTATTGGCCGGCCTTTTTATTTGCCGCGTTGGTAAGCTGAACCAGTTTCAGCATTTCATCAACCTTTGCTTCGTTTACCTGCAAAAGCATGGCGCGGTTCATCAGGTTCTCGCGCCCGGTAAGGTGGAGGTATATGGCCGGCTGCTCTATAAGCGAACCTATCTGCTTTAAAATTTCGATGCGGTTGCTTTGCAGTTCCAGCCCAAAAATATGAATGCTGCCTTCGCCTGTCTTTAACAGGTTAAGCAGCATTTTTATGGTAGTGGTTTTACCGGCGCCGTTTGGCCCTAAAAACCCGTATATGCTCCCCGCCGGTACTTGCAGGGAAAGTGATTTAACAACTTGCTGGTTGCCGAAGCTAAATGATAAGCCTTCTGTTTGGATTACCATAATTTCTCGGTAGCAACTGAAGCAACGGTTTTAATTACGGTTACACCTTTAATAAATAACGATGTAGCGTGCACTGCTGAGTTGTTGGCAGTAAATTGTTTTTGTTCAAACTGGTAGCTAACGCCCATTATTATGGCAAAAACTACTGGGGCCAGTAATAAGATAAATGGATTTGAGTTTGAAGCTAGCTTTTTCATTGTGTGTGTGATTTTGATAGAGCAAAGAAATATTAAATTATTAATCCCCTAAAATCAATTAGACCAACAGGCATCATTTGTAGATGAACGGCTAAAACGCGCGATTAACCCGTTCGTCGGTTTTTTTGGCCTGTTCATCGAAACCAGCAGTGGCTACATATAATTACACAGGTAAATCCGGGTATAAATATTACTTTAGATGCGAGATAAACTCACCTTTTGAAGAATGTAATGTTGGGTTTAGATTTTAGAAAAAGAATATATTGATGAAAAGGGCCTGGCAAATTTTCTGGCATTTACTGTTCTGGTTAAGCATGATCTCGCTTTTTGTGTTTTTGGGCCACAGCGGGGGTAAAATGCCCATAAAAACCCTTCTGGTTATATTTGTGGTTTTTGGTGTAGTTAATATCGCCTTATTCTATTTAAATTACCTGCTACTTATCCCTAAGTATTTAGATGCAAAAAAGTATAAGCAGTACGCTATATATATTATAAGCACTTTAATAGTATTTGGGCTTATTAAATATGGCATAGCCGTAATATTTAAACAGATAACTTTAGAGCGGGGGGGTAAGATCATTACTTTTTGGCAATATGGGTTTAGTACATTATTTACCAGTATTATATTCGTTTTCCTGAGCACTGTTCTTAAATTTACGATAGACTGGTTCCTCAACGAACGTATTCAGCGAGATTTGGAGAACCAGCGTTTATCGGCAGAGCTATCTTTTCTTAAATCGCAGATCAACCCACACTTCCTGTTTAATTCATTAAATAGTATCTATTCGCTGGCCTACCAAAAATCAGATACCACGCCCGAGGCTATCCTAAAACTATCGGAGATCATGCGTTACATGCTTTACGAGTGTAATGATAATAAGGTAGAGCTTGGCAAGGAGCTTCAATACCTTCAAAACTACATCGATCTGCAAAAGATAAGGTTTGGTAATAAAGCATTCATCAATTTTGAGGTAACGGGCGAAGTAACCAACCAGCATATTGTACCGTTGTTGCTCATATCTTTTATAGAGAATGCCTTTAAACACGGTGTTGCAAATGATGAGCAATCGCCTATTGTTTTAAAGATTACCCTTGAGGATGGTCGTTTGAATTTTTTCATTCAAAACAAAAAGCATACGCACAACCGCGATTCGTCCGGCGGGATAGGGCTTGCCAATGTTCGGCGCAGGCTCGATCTGCTATACCCCGGTAAATATAATTTAGATATTCGCGACGAAGCGGATACATACACTTGTCAATTATCCTTAGTTTTATAGTCATGATTCGTTGCCTTGTTGTTGATGATGAGCCTTTGGCGCTTAATATACTGGAAGATTATATCTCCAAAATGCCTGCCCTGCAATTGGTAAAGGCAACCACCAACCCTATCGAAGCCTTAACTATGGTACAGGATGGCGGTATAGACCTGGTTTTTTTGGATGTGCAAATGCCCGAGTTAACCGGTATACAGTTCCTCCGCATAGCCAACGGCAAAGCTAAGGTGATACTTACAACAGCTTACCCGCAATACGCCCTTGAAGGTTACGAGCTCGACGTGGTAGATTATTTACTAAAACCTATCGCTTTCGACAGGTTTTTTAAATCGGTACAAAAAGCACAAGGAATCATCCAGCCAATGGCTAAGCCCACAGCTGCTGCCGAGCCTGTTAAGCAGGACGATTTTATGAGCGATTTTATCTTCGTGAAAACCGAGCATAAAATTCAAAAGGTTTACCTGCACGATATCTTGTTTATAGAAGGCCTTAAAGATTACGTATCCATCTTTACCCCCGCCGAACGTATTATTACCTTACAAGGCATGAAGAAGATGGAAGATGCCCTGCCGCCCAAACACTTTATCCGCGTGCATAAATCATACATCGTATCTATTAATAAGATAGACAGTATTGAGCGCAGTCGCATTTTCATTGGCGATAAAGTAATTCCCGTAGGAGATACCTACCGAGATGAGTTTTTTAAAATTGTAGATGGGAAGAATATTTAGGAGTTGCCCAGCGTCATTGCGAGCGATAGCGTGGCAATCCCCTACCTACAGAGCCTTAGACCAGTCTATCGAGGATTGCCACGTCGCTATCGCTCCTCGCAATGACGCATGGAGAACAGTTGTGTTGTTTTACACAACCTGCTGCGTCATTATCCTTATCTCTTTCGGGTAATAGTTATTGATCCGGTTCGGTAATAACTTGGCCCAGCCTAAAGCCAAATTCTGATACGTCATCAAACTCCAGCCTTTACCGGTAATTTCCATATCTATATTGTCGCGGCGTAGATATTGTATGGCTTGTTCCCTGGTGAGTTCGGTAGATAAAACTGCATCCTTATTTATAATAAGGCTCAGGGCCAGTTCATGGTCGGGGATCAGATCGTTACCCGCCAGTTTCCCAATCCTCACGCCCGACTTCTTTATATATAGGTGTCGGTGCAAAATGTTCAGGCTCTCTTTGTGCTCACGGTTTATGGCCAGCCAGTCTTCGTTCACCTTAAAAAAGTAAAAGTCGTCGGCATTGGTAATGTAGCTTTTTACAATATCCATTTCTTTAGCCGGTAGTTTTTGCTGTCCGTTGTTTTTATAGTTAGATAGGCCGCCACTGCTTTCCCGTTTGCGCAGGCATGCCGCAAACAAACCTTCGCCTTTAACCTTACCGGGATAAAAGCGGTAGCCCCATGCTTTTTTCACCGGCGATTCGGTCTCCACAATTCCCCACTCCTTATATATAGGTATCCGTACGGTTTCTAAACCAAATTCGGTGCAAAGCCAATCCAGTATATCCTCGTTCTCCTGGTGCGAATAACTACAAGTACTATATATAAGGTATCCGTCTTCTTTCAAAGCGGGATAAATATCCGCAAGGATCCGCTCCTGGCGCTGGTGGCAAAGGTTCACGTTGCCCTCGCTCCATTCATTCATGGCCGCTGGGTCTTTACGAAACATGCCCGAGCCCGAGCATGGTGCGTCAACCAATACCACATCAAAAAAACTGTGTATGGCATTAAAGTCCTTTGGGTCGTTATTAGTAACTATAGTGTTTGATTTTCCCCAGCGGTTAAGGTTATCACTTAATATAGGTACCCGCGTTTTGATGATCTCGTTTGCAACCAGAAGGTCGCTGCTGTTTAAGGCAGAATTTAGCAAGGTTGTTTTGCCTCCCGGTGCCGCGCAAAGGTCTAATACTTTAATAGCGTCGTCTTTATTGGGGCGAATGGTATTTAAAATATGGCCAATAAACATAGATGATGCCTCCTGTACATAATAAGCACCCGCATGAAAAAGTGGGTCGAAAGTAAAGGATGGGCGTTCATTTAAATAAAAACCCTCGTTGCACCACGGTACCTGCGAGTCGGTTTTTATGGCCGATTGCTTAAAAGGATTAGTCCGGATAGATGTTGGGGCTGGTTCTGACAAGTGTGCATTAACAAAATTTTGGCGGTCAAAGCCCTGTTCGTTATTTAAATCATCTAAAAAAAGCGGCGGGAAGTTGAAATTTTCCATATCTAAATCAAACTTACGCATTTTTTTACGGGCCATAAATAATGCCTTCCTGATGGATAATAGCATATAAATTTGCAAAATACATGCTAGCCTATATGATGGCTGCGTTAATTTGATGTTAATTTACAGTGAGTTACAAAATTGTTTCAATTATTTTAAAATAATGCTTGTAAGGGTAGGGGTTTTCTGCTTACATTTGTGGCCGCTCAAATAAAAAGGGCGTTGTTTTTTGAAGTTTAGCGAATAAAAAAAAGATTAAAAAAAGTGAATTTTTCACTTGTCAAATCAAAACATTATTTGCACCTTTGCAGCCCGCAACAACGAAAGAAATTGCGGTTGTTAAATTGAAAAACAGCGAAGAAAATTAGTTCAAAAAAAAGTGAAAATAACACTTGACAAGAATTAAAAATAATCACATCTTTGCAGCCGCTTCTACAACGAAGCAAAGCATTGAAAAACAAAGAAATCGCAATGATTTCTGAATTGAAAAAATGAAAGTTTAGTGTCGCTATGACCGAAAACATATACCGAACCGAGATGGGGAGGAAAAAAGTTCTTAAAAGAGATAGAGAATAAATTATGCAGCGTAACAGCAGCGGATTCGCAAGATGAAGTTGATTAGTTATTAAAGCGAGACTTGAGGGTGGATAAT
>JAZKAL010000010.1:0-177600 GCA_040389205.1 Bacteroidota bacterium | reverse complement strand
ATCCGCGATAGATCCTGCTTTGCTAAAATAAGCTATGACCAGGTTTGGTTCGGGATGTTCCACACGGAAGGAAAATCCTTTGTCTACCAGCAAATGGATCAATGGCAGGGGCTCGAAGGCATTGACGAGTTTCAGTCCCTGACCTTCTTCGAGTTTTTTTATAGCCGCTAATATTTCTTTTAGCGGGTCTTTATCCTGTGCCAATACAGGACGTACATCAAGTTCAAGGTAATCCAAAGGCTCCTGGAAAGCAGCAGTCAGCACGGCTATATTATTTTCAACGGAAGTGTCATCAGTTACTTTGAACCCGATCTGCTTCATGCTCCACATAAAATCCGCGATCTCAGTATTTGATATTTTGCAGGCATCGGCAATGCTAACCCTTTTAACCAATAGATTCCGCAGCAAGGGGTTTTTAAGTCTTGAAAATTTTTTATTCAAACCGATCAGCGTCTTGATCACCAGGTCACGGTCAATTTCAAGCAACTGGCTGATCTTTGTTTGCGGGTTAATTGTAAGTTCCATCACGCAAAAATGCGTATGTGGTTTAAATGTTTATATGATTTAAATCATATTATAGAGTGATTCTATCTCACTAAATAGAACTTAATATGATGTATTTATAATATCAACTGGATAAAACCGTCGAGAGTCAAGATTTTTTTTAAGAATTAACGCCCCCGGCTTTTATTCCTGTGCCGATTCTTGCCATAAACCGCTTCGTCATCTACATCATCTGCGATACTAATTCCAATAGGCCCAGCGTAGTCAAACAACGAAGCCAGAGGTGTAGACTGATGATGACCAAGAGTGTTTTCCCGTTCATTCAAGGCATGCGGCTCAGCCGTTTCGGTTTCTAGGGTTTCCATTTTTATCCTGTCTTCCAGGCTGCCATTTTTTTTTGTATTGGCATACGCCATCGTTTCTTTTAACCCTCTGTCAAATTCAAATAGTTCATCAAAAAAGCTTTCCCCGCTTTGCTTAAATGCCAGCCGGTCAAACTGTCCCATCTTTTTGGAATGTTCCTCATTTTTGCCGCGCGAAGTATTCATCGGACTGAGCTTAATCGAATTGGTTCGGTCCTTCCGGCTAACGATGACTTGCACGTGCATTTGTTCGCCTTCCTTGCGGTCACCACGTTTTTTGATGCCTTGTTTAACTTCGGGTTCTTTATGCGTGTAATAACGGTGGTTTTCAAGCTTGGCGAACCATACCAGATCCTCGTGACTTTTGATGCCATCGCGCTTAAAGTTCTGCGCATATGCATCCATCACCCTTACGGCAAATCCTTTGAGCTGCGCTTTCGCGCCTTCTTCACCATATTGCTCCTTTAGAAACGCAATTTCTTTCTGGCTGGGGCTGATATTGACCAGAAAGAATTTAGCATCTGCCTTGCCTAATTTGGCAATATTCCCGTCTAGTGTTTTCATTACCTCGTAGGGGTCTACCTTTATTTGCTGGCCGTTGAACCAATATTCAGGTTCGCTTTTCTTATTCAGCCGGTTCTCTTTTTCCAGGTATTGCACCAGAACGCCGCTGCTGCCTTTATTGGCAGCTTCTTTACTATCACTTATATTGATGAACATTAGTCGGCGAGTTTTTATAATAAAGTCACTTGTTTTTTGGTGGTGGCAATGAGTTCTTCTTTCTCCCTTGCTGCTGTCATCATCGTAAATGCTTCCCGGGCTTTGATATATGCCTCAAGTATGGAGAGAAACTTCACTTTCAGCGTTTCTTTGTCCGTTTGACTGCTTAATATCGTTTCCATGAGCCGCGCAATTTCTCCCATCATGGCTGCCAGGGCTTGCTGATTATTCAACACATCTACATTATGATGGAGTACCGCTGTATTAAATCGGTCGATGATCTGGCGCTGGGATTCACCTAATTTTTCCATCAAAGACTTAATTGGAACCAGCAGCATTTGTTCCTGCATTTTGATGAAACCAACATACTGCTGGTGGTTCTTCATCAACGTGTTTTTGAGGAGTTCATCATTCAGGTCCAACGGATCCTTCTTGCTTTTATAGAAATAATCCACCATTTGTATAAAGACCTTGCGCTTTGTCCTTCCCAGTTTAATGGCGATCTTTTCAAACTTCTGGTCCGTTACTTCTGGATAGCGTACTGATTTGACATTAATATCTTCCATTCCAATTTCATTATGTTGTCATCATATCCCGACACACAGGATACCAAAAAGTATTCTTTTTCCTTTTGTTTTGGTGTTAAAAACGGCTGTGAGTATCCCCGGAGGATACGAAAAACCCCCGTAGCGATAGCGTAGGGCAAGCAAAGCAGGGCTCCGCCCAGCTTCCGCTTGCTCCTTTTTTCCTCCGAAAAAAGGACTTATGAATTTTGGTAACTTGTTCTGTCCTGTCATAAAAATTAATTAGAATCTGTTTCTTTACTTGATATAGTGTTACAGAGCCTGAGCGGGGAATTGCTCTCAGTATAGCAATTGTCAACGCCCGGCGTTCGATGCGAACTTGTTTGCATTGAATAGATTCGCATCGAACTTTGAATGTGCTGGTATACTGTAAATTCTGCCTGGCTGTACATCAGGTGGCCTCCGGCCAGTAAACAAGGCTCTCCTGTTTAGGGCTGAAACTTGGTTGGTAACGGATATACCCATGTTCATCCAATTCACGAATGCACTTGTGATAGGTTGCCACCGAAGCAATCTTGGAATACACCATCAGTTGTTTGCGGGTAATGCCAAAAGGATTGGCATAGCCGCTTTTTTGCCAGGCAGCGAACAAGGCAGCGCATAAGCTGATATGCGTACTGGAAAGTCGATGGTCTTTTCCCATACGCCTGATCAGCCTGCTGTAATCCGCAAAGGCGAGGTTTATTTTGGTTTGCATTAGCGCTCGTTCCCTTCTAGTATTTTGGTAATATCCTCCAGCTTGTAATACATCATCCCGCCGATCTTCGTATAGCGCAATGTTCCATTGATCCGCAGGTTCTGCAAGGTACCGGGAGAGATGCTCAGCATCTTCCGGACCTCTGCACTTTTGAGCCATTGTTTGGATTGCCCGGTGCCAGGCTTGATTATTTCTTTGATCTCGTTCAGTAATTCGGTTTTGAAGATTTTTAAATCTTCCTTTGATAACAGGTCCACATTCATAAAATAGTTGTTTAGTACATGAATAAATTATAGTTTGATATTCCTCCATGCACGAAAAGGCATGGGTAAGCTCCCAGATTAGGGATTATAGAAGATCAGCCGGTTTTGCAACCAAAGCAAATGTAAAAATTTGTTTTGATAATTTAAAATACATCAAAACTTATAATATATTTGCAATGCATTTATTTCCATTTGATTTAATACCGATCGAGATGATTATGCGACGGGAAGAGCAAATAAATTTTTGCAGCAAATCAAAAACCGCTAAAAGCCACTGAAAATAATTTTAAAAAAAGTAAAAAAATTGAAGATCTCTTTTAAAACCTATTTCAATGACCGGCTCAAGCAGGTCTACTTTCATGGGGTAACAACGCATCCGCTATATGTGCAGGTAACTTATGAGCGAAAGACGCACTTTTTTAAAAGTTATTATTTCGAGTTATTGTCCAAAGAGCGGTATTTACTGACCATTCCAGGAACCAGTATCCGAAAAAGGCCAGACCTGCTGGATGTTATCAAAAAGGAAACCGAAGTCATTAAATTCATTACTAACAGGCACCCCGACGACTTTTCATTGGAACTATTTAAAAAGGAATATGCCAATTTCAGTAGAGACCTGTGTGACGAAATGGAAAGCGGATTTATCAATTACCTGCATACCTTCTTCTGGGATGAGGGTATGCCTGCCCTGGGAGATATTATGCTGCATGGCAGCAAAAATGTGATCGCCTTCGATGCTGTCCGGGACTTGAAAAGCTCGTTTAATAAAGATTTGTATGATAAACTGATTGAGCATTCATTTTACTATGCTCCGCCTTATTTGACCATCTATGGTTTTATGAAAGAAACCAAACAATGGCCGATGCTGTTATTAACGGTGATGGAATGGGAACAGCCGGAAACACAAGCAGCGTTTAGGGAATATGCCAGCATAAACTTTCCCGGAATGGATCCGGAAAAACTGAATAGCCAGGTCAACGACTGGGCTCGATTACAAATAAATTAAAGTTGCAATAGGATTGAACAAAGCATTTCATTTTTTCAACTTGAGCAACAACTGAGTTAAACCGGGTGAAAACTCAAGGGTGGGCGGCCGCTGAAAAAAAAACACTTTCGCCCATTTACATGCCCTTGAATTTTCATCCCGGTTTGGCCTAAATTCGCGAAAGGGTGAAAAAACGAATGTAATAACGGTGGGGTGACAAAAAGGCTGTCGTGAGCATAGCGAACGTTAGCCTGTGGGCAAGGAAAAGCTGTTTTTACAATTGCAGCATTGCCAAATGTGAAAAACAGCTTTTCATGAATGGCTTACCGTCCTAAACTATAATCCCAGCCTTGTTCTTCATCATTATCATTTTCTTCACGCCTTGAAATATCGTTAAAACGATTGGCAATATTAAGTACTGTTTCTTCAACGGCTGACGGTAAATCGTCGTTTAGATAAATAATTCGTTGCTGTTTAATTTTCAGTAAGGACTTTAATTCACCGGGGCCTTTTGAAACGTCAATAATCTCAAGATTGTCAAACCGGCCAGAAAAGTACTCCAGATTCTTTAATCCTTCCTCATAGTTATACCGAATGCTGGCCTCGTCAACAAAATGGCCGCCTGTGCTCACTCGAAGTTTTACACGGTCGATCGAAAGTTCGACATCATTAAGCGTCATGTAGATTATGCTGGTATCATAGCCGTTCTGTTTGAAACGGGATATAGTATCCATCAACTGATTATCCCTGAAATTCGTTTCTATGGTAAAATTCTGTTTTTTCTTGATCGCTTCTTCTACAAAGTCAAGGAATATTGATTGCACAGCAAAATGAATACTTTCGACGGGAACGTCTTGGGGTAAACGGGCAGCAACACGCGCTGTTATGATGTCTGCATCAAAAACAACGGCTCCCTTAGGCGATAAATCTCTACTATAGATAGATTTACCCGCCCCGTTTGGCCCCCCGACAATTGTTAATTGCGGGTTTCCTTTTGGCATGACTACAATATTTTAATAAAACGAGCCTTGCCATTTTCCAGTTTGACCAGTTCTTTCCTGTCACGATATTCATGTACAGTATAAGTGGTGTCCGGGCAAACTAATGGATCGTAATAAGTGAGGTAGCTATTTTTTGCGAAAGCTTCCTGTTTAATCTTTTCAGAGGTGGAACGCACCCTTTCCCGCAACTCTTCTTCTGATAGATCGAAGATCGAAACTGAATGTACATGGCTTGCGGTAGTGCTGCTCATACTTTGATATAGTGTTCTCATACAAATATAGTTATTTTAGTAAATTGATGTTTTGTTCTTTTTGATTTACTTGTTTCTGCATTAAAAAGCCCCTGCTTTATATTTCTCTTTTAGCAATGCCATGTCCTTGCTGACCTTCATGTCTAATATCTTAGCGTAGTGCTGAGTGGTTTTTATATTCGTGTGGCCAAGCATCTTACTAACTGTTTCTATAGGGACATTATTTGATAAAGTTACGGTCGTTGCGAAAGTATGCCGGGCCAAGTGAAATGTTAAATGCTTAAATACATTGGATAGGTCTGCTATTTCTTTCAGATAGGCATTCATTTTTTGATTGCTCAATACAGGCAATACCAGGCCTTTATTTTCACATTGGGGATGATCCTGGTAACGCTCTAACATTTCTAAAGCAACTGGGAGCAGTGGTATGCGGGAAGATGTATCTGTTTTTTGCCTGCTTGTGAATATCCATTTATCACCGTCCATGCCTGTCCCAATCTCATTTCTCGTTAGTTTTTTAACATCGGCATAAGATAATCCGGTATAGCAACAAAACACAAAAACATCGCGCACCTGTGATAAACGGTCAACAACAAATTTTTTATTAGTTATAGCATCCAATTCTTGTTGCGTCAAATAAGTGCGCTCTTTTGCCTTTGCAGTTGATTTAAAATTGATGAACGGATTTTGCTTTAGCCAGCCATTAGCAAGACAATGATTAACTATTTTTTTAAGATGTTTAATGTATTTAGCAGCAGATACGCCGGTAATTTTACAATTAGCTTTCAAGTAAAAATCAAAGTCAGTAATAAAAGAATGGTTTAATTGGCTGATCTCTATATCTGTTTTACCATATTTTTCTTGCAGAAAGCCAGTAAGGTGTTTTACAGAAGTATTATACCCTTTCAATGTATTAGGCTCAAAACCGTTTCCGATTAATGCTTTAACTTTAGCATTATGCTCTTTGAATAATGCCATCAGGAAACGGCTTTTTTGGTTCTTCCCTGTGAACTGATTCTGCAAGCTTTCGGTTGTTACTTGCTGGTTCGTATCAATTAATACTTGGTGTGCATTCCGAAGTTTGGCTTGCAGGCTGTCGAGGTAATTGTTAAGTGCCTTAATTTCTTCTTTGGTGCCAATTGCACGTCCTGCATGGTTGTTCCATTTGATTGGATCACAATCGCGTCCTATGGATATATCCGCGCGTTTGCCACTAACTGTGATGCGCATGTAGATGGGCATTGCACCCCCTTTGTAGTTTTTTTGCTTTCTGATGTAGAAAAGCAGATGGAAATTACTCATAATTACAAGCTTAAAAGTTAAACAAAAGTAAGTTTGTAGCCTGCTTTTATCAAGATGTTCACTCGCTGAACAGGTTGACAATCAATTAATTATAAGCAATTCGGTGCGTAGTTATTTTCCATTTGAGTACGCACCGAATTACGCTCATTTTTGTTGCGTTTTGATGCCTAATATGGTGCTTTGGTGCAATAAAAAAAGGCTGCAAACTTTTGATTTGCAGCCTTTTAGCATCTTTTGGTATTGTTTTCCGTAGCCCGTAGGGGAATCGAACCCCTGTTTCTAGAATGAAAATCTAACGTCCTAACCCCTAGACGAACGGGCCATTTTAATGGCGCTAAATCGGTTATTTTTGATTTAGCTCCCCTTATTTTGGGAATGCAAAGATATACGTTTCCTGATTAATTAAAAATATTTTTTCAGAAAAATTTTTGAAAAGTTTTTTGCGCCGCCGACAATACTAATAATTAGCACTTCAATTTAGAATACAACAAACAAAAAAAGCATTTGGCTATTAATAAATCCAATACTTATAAAGTACCTTTATACAAACATTTAGCCTTATGAAAGCACTTTGGAACAACCAGGTAATTGCCGAAAGCAATGATACTGTTGTGGTTGAAAACAACCATTATTTCCCTATAGACAGCGTAAATTCCGGGTTTTTGAGAGAAAGCCCTACACATACCATTTGCCCATGGAAAGGCGTCGCATCTTATTATACTGTTGAGGTAGACGGGCAAAAGAATATTGATGCCGCATGGTATTACCCCGATCCAAAGCCCGCTGCAACCAATATTGCCGGTTATGTAGCCTTTTGGAAAGGTGTTAAAATAACCGAATAATGAAGGAATACGATTGTATTGTTATTGGATCGGGCCAGGCTGGTTCGCCTTTGGCAAAAAAGCTGGCAACAGCCGGTAAAAAAACCCTACTGGTAGAAAAACGCTTTATTGGCGGCACTTGTGTAAACGATGGTTGTACCCCCACCAAAACCATGGTGGCAAGCGCGCGGGTAGCATACCTGGCCGGCAAATGTAACGAGATGGGTGTAACCATTAAAGGGTACAAGGTAGATATGCGCCAGGTGAAAAAGCACAAGGACGATATTGTGCTAAAATCACGCAATGGCGGGCAGGCTGCAATGGAGAAGATCCCCAACCTCGATCTGCTTTTTGGCGATGCTACTTTCATCGATAAAAAAACCATTAGTGTAACACCTAATAAAAAAGGCAAGGCGCAGGAGTTTAAAGCGCCTTTAATTTTCATCAATACCGGTGCAAAAACCATCATTCCGGATGATATTGAAGGGCTTGATGAGATAGATTACCTTACATCAACCACCATCCTCGACCTGGAAAAAGTACCCGAACATTTACTCATCATCGGTGGTAATTACATCGGGCTGGAGTTTGGGCAGATGTTCCGCAGGTTTGGCAGCAAGGTTACTATACTGGAGAAATCGGCACGTTTGCTTTCCCGCGAGGATGAGGATATATCTGCCGAGATAACCGGTATACTGGAACAGGAAGATATTACCATTCATGCCAATGCCAAAACCACTAAATTCAAAACAAAGGGCAAGGGGAAAATAGTAGCTACGGTTGATATAGATGGCAAGCCGCAAAAGATCAAATGCAGCCATGTTTTGATCGCTATTGGTCGCGCGCCGCAAACCGGTACACTTGGGTTGAATAAAACGGGTGTTAAAATGGATGAGAAAGGCAACATTAAGGTTAATGGCAAGCTGGAAACTAATGTTAAGGGTGTTTATGCTCTTGGCGATGTTAAAGGCGGCCCGGCGTTCACGCATATTTCTTACAACGATTATACCATCGTTTACCGTAACCTTATAGAAAAGCAAAACCTTAACATTAACGACAGGCCCGTGCCCTACTGTATGTTTACCGACCCTGAACTGGGCCGCGTAGGCATTACCGAAGCTCAGGCTAAAGAGCAGGGGCTGGATTATAAAGTAGCGACCTTGCCAATGGCACATGTTGCCCGTGCTATCGAAACCGGTGATACCCGCGGCATGATGAAGGCTGTGGTGGACCCAAAATCTAAAAAGATATTGGGTGCGGCCATTATTGGCAGCGAAGGCGGCGAGATCATGACAGTATTGCAAATGGCTATGGAAGGCGGCATTACTTATGACAGGATCAGGTATTGCGTTTTCGCGCATCCCACGTATTCCGAATCGCTCAATAATTTATTTATGAGTTTAGAGGACTAAAAAACCCATGATAAAAGTTGAGCATCTTGTAAAAGCCTTCGGTACAACAAAAGCTGTTGATGATATTTCTTTTGAGGTGAAAGAGGGTGAGAACATGGTGCTTTTGGGTACAAGCGGCTGCGGTAAAACCACTACGTTAAAAATGCTTAACCGCCTGATAGAACCCAACAGCGGGACAGTCTCTATCGACGGCAAAAATATCCTCCATCAACCTGCCGAGATGTTGCGCCGTAGCATTGGCTATGTATTACAAAACAATGGCCTGTTTCCCCATTATACCGTTGCCGAAAATATTGCTATTGTACCCAACCTGCTTAAGTGGGATAAGGCCAAAACGCAAAAGCGGATTGAGGAATTGCTGGAAAAGCTCCATCTCGATACTAAATATCTAACCGTTTATCCTAACGAACTAAGCGGCGGCCAGCAACAACGCATAGGCCTGGCCAGGGCCTTGGTAGCAGATCCGCCCGTGTTGCTAATGGATGAACCTTTTGGCGCGCTTGATAACGTTACCCGTTCCAAGATACACGGCGAGTTTTTAGCGCTTGATGAGTTGAAACGTAAAACCATTATTATGGTTACCCACGATGTGCAGGAAGCCTTTGAACTGGCCGACCGCATAGCCCTGATGGATAAAGGCAAAATTGTGCAAATTGGTTCACCCGCCGAATTGTTATTTAATCCTGCAAATGATTTTGTGCGCGATTTTTTGAAAGAGCAACACCTGCATCTGGAATTTAAAACCATTAAGCTGAGGGATGTTTGGGAGTACCTGCCGGATAATGGAGAGAAAATAAATACTTCGCTTATCCCGGCATCATCCGGCGTTTGGGAAGCTTTAGAAAACTTTAAGTTTTACCCCGGGGAAAACATCAATGTGCTTAACCAGCAAACTAACGAAGCGAAGTCGATAACGTTCGACCAGTTGATGGCCGCATTTTCAAGCTATAAAAACCACCAATCCCATGAATGAGCATCAGCAAACCTTATGGGAATTTATGCAGCAGCAGGCCGATAAGCTTGGCGTGCAAACCATGCAGCACATCGGGCTAACGTTTATATCTCTTTTTATTGCTGTACTGGTAGGTTTGCCCTTGGGTATTTACATAACCCGCAAAAAACAGCTGTCGGGCTTTCTATTAGGCATAGCAGGCATTCTGCAAACCATACCAAGCATTGCCCTGCTTGGTTTCATGATCCCGGTTTTAGGCATTGGCGCCAAACCTGCAATTGTGGCCCTCCTACTTTATGCCTTGCTGCCCATTATTCGCAATACTTACACGGGTATTACCGGGGTTGATGCCACGGTTAAAGAAGCCGCTGTTGCCATGGGTATGAGTAAGTGGCAGGTATTGTTTAAAGTAGAACTACCTTTGGCTATGCCGGTGATATTGGCGGGCATCCGTACCGCTACGGTGATCAATGTGGGGGTGGCAACCTTGGCATCCTACATAGCGGCAGGCGGCCTGGGCGAATTTATCTTCGGAGGTATCTCACTTAACAATACCAACATGATATTGGCGGGCGCTATCCCCGCGGCTGCGCTGGCTATATTGTTTGATTTCCTGCTGTCGCGATTACAAAAGCTGAATTTTAAAAAGATAAAAGGCGCGGTGAAGATTGCGCCTGTATTGCTGGTCTTGTTATCGTGCCTGTACTTTATCCCATCGGCCTATGGCAGCAAGCTTACCGCCGGGTTTACGCCCGAATTTATGGGGCGGCAGGATGGTAACCTTGGGCTTATTAGCAAGTATGGCTTAAAGATCCACACCATTGTGATAAACGATGCCGTAATGTACAAAGCCGCGCAGGAAAAAGAACTGGATGTAATAAGTGGATACAGTACAGATGGACGCCTAAAGGCGTATGACCTGGTAGTGCTTGATGATGATAAAAAGATCTTCCCGCCGTATTACGCCGCGCCCATTGTGCGGGAGGACGCGTTACGAAAATTCCCTCAGCTGGAAAAAACGCTGAACCTGCTGGCCGGCACAATTACTGACTCGGTAATGACGGAATTAAATTACCGTACCGACTATCTTCACCAAACGCCTGAGCAGGTGGCGAAAGATTTTTTGGTATCGAAAAAACTATACAAGCCAGGGCGTGGCGGTAACGAAGGCATAGTGCGCATAGGCTCCAAAATATTTGGTGAGCAATACATATTAGCCGGCATTTACACCATGCTGATAAAGGGTTATACAAATTACAACGTAGCCACTAAAACAGGGCTTGGCGGCACCAAAATAGTTTTTGACGCCATGACTAATGATCAGATAGATTTTTACCCCGAGTATACCGGCACGGGGCTACTGGCTATTTTACAGGCATCGCCACAAACGGTTTCGCGTCTGCAGGTGAGTAAGGACAGTACTTACAATTATGTGCAAAGCCAATTTGCAAAACGCTACCATATAAAGTGGTTGAAACCAATAGGATTTAATAACGCGTACGCGCTAATGATGCGCCAAAAGCAGGCAAATGACCTGCATATTAAAACAATTTCGGACCTTAAAGGGTATTTGGAAAGGAAGTAATTATGATTGATTTAGCCGACTGTTACCAGAAAGTACGCCAGCGTACCGAAGCAATTTGCGAGCCCCTGCAAACCGAAGATTATGTTGTACAACCTGTGGTTGATGTCAGCCCGCCTAAATGGCATATTGGCCACACCACCTGGTTTTTTGAAACATTTATCCTGAAGCCTTATTTTGCCGAATACCAGGAATTTGACCCCAACTATAACTACGTTTTTAACAGCTATTACGAAACTGTTGGCAATCGCGTTATCCGTACGGATAGAGGTAATTTAAGCAGGCCGACGGTTATTGATATTAAACGCTATCGTAAGTATGTAGACGATGCCATGTATAACTTTTTGGCCTGCGGCGATATTAGCAACGAGGTTAGGGAACTATTGATACTTGGCTTTAACCACGAGGAGCAGCACCAGGAACTTTTGCTAACCGATATAAAGTACATTTTGGGTAATAACCCGCTGTTCCCGGCTTATTCGCATCATTACTTTTCACCAAAGTCAGAAAAAACGGGCGCGCCATTTATTAAAGTAGATGAAGGCGTTTACGAAATTGGTTTTGAGGGCGAGGGTTTCTCTTTCGACAATGAACTTAACCGCCATAAAGTTTATCTGAACGCCTTTGAGATAAGTCCGGACCTGGTTACTAATGAAGAATATCTTGAATTTATAAACGATGGCGGCTATCATGATTTCCGCCACTGGCATGCCGCCGGCTGGGATTGGGTAAACACCAATAAGATTGAAGCGCCTATGTACTGGCATAACATCGATGGCGAGTGGCATAACTACACTTATAATGGTTTAGAAAAGCTGAACCTGCACGAGCCTGCACGCCACATCAGCTATTACGAGGCTTATGCCTATGCGTCATGGAAAGGTATGCGCTTGCCAACCGAGTTTGAATGGGAGGCTGCGGCAAACCAATTTAAATGGGGTAAATGCTGGGAATGGACAGAAAGTGCCTACCTGCCTTACCCGGGTTTTGCCAAAGCACCCGGTGCCATTGGCGAATACAATGGCAAATTTATGGTAGGGCAAAAGGTACTGCGCGGCGCATCAGAGGTTACGTCGCCAAACCATAGCCGCATTACTTACCGTAATTTCTTTCAGCCCGAACTGCGCTGGCAATTTACTGGCATACGTCTTGCTAAATAACATCACAACAAACTACCAATGGCATCTACCAATACAGCTACACAACAAACTACCGCAAATACAATAACCGACGACCAATTTTACAAAGACGTTGTGGCTGGTTTAACATCCATCCCTAAGCGGCTGGACTCGAAATATTTTTATGATGCCCAGGGCGATAAGATCTTTCAGGAGCTGATGGGTTGCGAAGAATACTACCCCACCAATTGCGAAATGGAGATCTTCACTTCGCAAACAGCCGAGATCTGTAAAGCGATTATTGCCGGTGGCGACGCGTTCGACCTGATAGAACTTGGTGCCGGTGATGCCACAAAATCGACCCAGCTTTTAAAATACCTGATAGATAACAAAGCCGATTTTACCTATCTGCCGATAGATATATCAGAAAATGTGATATCATACCTTAACATCACTTTGCCGGTTACCCTGCCGGGAATAAAAATTGAAGGCCTAAACGGCGAATATTTTGATATGCTGAAAAAGGCCGCGGCGATATCAGATAAACGCAAGGTGGTGATGTTCCTTGGCTCTAATATTGGCAATATGCCGGTAGCGGTTGCCCAGGGCTTTTGCAAGGAATTACGTAATAATTTATCAGCAGGCGATATGCTTCTGATCGGCGTGGACCTAAAGAAAAACCCGGCAACCGTTTTAGCTGCCTACAACGATAGCGAAGGCATTACCAAACGTTTTAACCTTAACCTGTTAGAGCGCATCAATCGCGAACTTGGCGGCGATTTTAACACCCGTCAGTTTGACCACTACGCTACTTACGACCCGGAGACCGGCTCATGCAAAAGTTACCTCATAAGCCTAGCCGACCAAAAGGTGAAGATCGGCGAAGCGACTATAACGTTTTTGAAAGACGAGTACATTTACATGGAGATCTCTCAAAAGTATGCTGTAGAGCAGGTGAATGAGATGGCGGCATTATCAGGCTTTAAGCCATTAAACCAGTTTTTTGATAACAAAAAATGGTTTGTAGACGCGGTTTGGACGGCGGAGTAAACGGCTAATGGGTAGCTCCTACGGAGCAAAAAAGAACTTCTATTATTTCTACAAAGCGGTAGCCCCGATGGGGCATGTTTGTCACCTTGCTTACGTAACCTATTTAAGTGCCGTCAGCCACTGCCGATTTGTAGCATTTTTTAGATCAAATCCTGCGTGCCGTAGGTACGCTCCATCTTTATAAGATAAAGAACTACTTGCACCTAATGTTATTAAGCCTATATTTATAAAAATATAAAGCCTAAATGACAACATCATCAATTATAACCTACCTGGTTATATTCTTCATCATTATTGTTGCACTTTCATCATTTGTAACGGTGAAGCAGGGCACCATTGCGGTGGTTACCGTATTTGGCAAATACCGCCGCATTCTTACACCGGGATTAAATTTCAAGATCCCGCTTATCGAAAATATCTATTCGAAGATCTCGATCCAAAACCGTTCTGTGGAACTTGAATTTCAGGCAGTAACGTTTGACCAGGCCAATGTGTATTTTAAAGCCATGTTGCTATATTCTGTTTTAGACCAGTCGGAAGAAGCGATTAAAAACGTGGCCTTTAAATTTGTTGACGAGCGCAACCTGATGCAGGCTTTGATCCGTACGGTAGAAGGTTCTATCCGCGCGTTTGTAGCAACCAAACGCCAAAGCGAGGTGTTGATACTACGCCGTGATATTGTAGAACACGTAAAAGAACAATTAGATACCATATTGGAAGGCTGGGGTTACCATCTTCAGGATCTTCAATTGAATGATATTACGTTTGATGACATCATCATGAAATCGATGAGCCAGGTGGTGGCATCTAACAACCTTAAAGCTGCTGCCGAGAACGAAGGCCAGGCATTACTAATTACCAAAACCAAAGCTGCCGAAGCCGAAGGTAACGCCATAAAAATTTCTGCCGAGGCCGAGCGCCAGGCAGCGCAACTGCGCGGGCAAGGTATAGCTTTGTTCCGCGAGGAAGTAGCCAAGGGTATGACGGTTGCCGCCAAAGAGATGCAGGAAGCTAATATGGATACCTCTGTCATCCTGTTCACCATGTGGACAGAATCTATTAAACATTTCGCCGAAAACTCTAACGGCAACGTTATCTTCCTGGATGGCTCTACCGATGGTATGCAGCAAACCATGAAAGAAATGATGGCCTTAAACCTTTTACAGTCAGACAAAGTCAAAAAGTAAAGTTTTACTTTACCATTGGCATAAATGATATTTAAATATTTACGCGCTGTTTGCGCTATGGCTTTGCTGTGTTTCGCGTTAAACCCTGCTTCGGCACAGCCGCACAGGCTGATAACAACAAACGATTTCCAGGGGGTGCCCCGGCCAAACGGCAGGGGTGTTATAGCGTACACCAATTGCACTATCGATTTTAAATACCAGGCCAGCCGTAACAATAACACCTATATACTGCATGCCAATGTGCGCTTGTATATGAATAACTACAAATCGTGGATAGACCACTCCAGGATAACCAGCAACGAGCAACTTGCCGAAATACTAAAGCACGAGCAAGGCCACTACACCATTGCCTATTTAGAACAGCAGGAGGTGTTAAGGGCAATTGAGCGCACGCGCTTTACGTATAATTACAATGCGGAGGCCATGGCCATATTTAACCGCATCGACGCCAAGTACAGACAGCTAAACCGCGATTACGACGAGGATACCGAACACATGACTAACCGCCAGCAGCAACGCAGCTGGGATATTTACTTTGCCAGGCGCCTGGAATATATGCCTCCGCAAAACGTGAGCCTTTAATTAGTGACATCAACCAAGTCATGGTGAGGCTGTCGAACCATTCTCGCTTAAACACTCATTTGCCATCTGTCAATTATTCCTGTACTTTTGAAGCAATATGCCGATAGGTAAAAACTTATACTTTGCTTCCGATTTCCATTTAGGTGCTGCTGGGTATGCTTCATCTCGCGAGCGGGAAGACCGTATTATCCGCTGGCTGGACATGATCAAAGATGATGTTGCCGAATTATTTTTAATGGGCGATGTATTTGATTTTTGGTTTGAGTACAAAACGGTAGTGCCAAAAGGCTATGTGCGTTTTTTAGGCAAGCTTGCCCAGCTAACAGATGCAGGCGTAAAGCTTTACCTGTTTAAAGGCAACCACGATATGTGGATGTTTGATTACTTTGTACAGGAGCTTGGCGCAACTATTATCACTAACGAGTTGATCATAGAGCGTGGTGGCAAAACATTTTACCTGCACCACGGCGATGGCCTTGGCCCCGGCGACAGGCAATACAAATTTTTGAAAAAAATCTTCCGCAGTAGGGTATGCCAATGGCTGTTTGCAAGGCTGCACCCCAATTTAGGTGTGGGTATAGCCAACGCATGGTCGAAACAAAGCCGCATTGCAGGAGCCAAAGATGTAGAAAAAGTACAGCACCAGCAGGAATGGCTGGAGGCGTACTCGCTCGAAGTGTTAAAAAACCGGCATTTTAATTATTTTGTTTTTGGTCACCGGCACCTGCCATTAGATATATCGCTGCCCGATAATAGCCGCTACGTTAACCTTGGCGAATGGGTAAACTACAATACCTACGCGGTGTTTGACGGGGCGGATTTGGAGCTGAAGTGGTTTGAAAAAGGTGGATAATAATGAACACCGAATGCTGAATTTTGAATGATGAAGTAACTAAGACTTCAACACTCGATATTCGACATTCAGCATTCGATATTTCAGGGCTTCATCTCTTTACAATCCGCTGAATTTATAATGTGCCGATAAATGCGTATTTTTGCATGTTTTTTGCAGTGCAATAACCAGCCTAAACCCGATTGTAATAAAAAGCTTTTGTGTGCCGGCTCGTTAGCAGGCAAAAAGCTTTAATGGAAAGCGGGGCTGCAGCAACCCACAATGTGCTGCAATTGATTTTCAAAAAAGAAGATGTTAGAGAAATTAGAGTTAATATACCAACGCTGGAAAACTGTAGAAGGCGAATTAAGCAGCCCTGAAGCCATGGCTGATATGAAGCGTTTTGCCCAGCTGAATAAAGAATATAAAGACCTTGCCAAGATTGTTGACCAATACAACATTTACAAAAATGTTATGAGCAACATTGAAAGCAACAAAGAAATTTTAGCAACCGAAAAAGACGAAGAATTTCGCGAGATGGCTAAAATGGAACTGGATGAGCTTTTGGTTAAGCAGGATGAGATGGAAGAAGGCATCCGTTTGATGCTGATACCAAAAGACCCTGAAGATTCTAAAAATGCTATAATAGAAATCCGTGGTGGTACAGGTGGTGATGAGGCCGCGCTTTTTGCAGGTGACCTTTACCGTATGTATATGCGCTATTGTGAGCGACGCGGATGGAAAACCGAACTGGTAGATTATACTGAAGGTACCGCAGGTGGTTACAAAGAGATCGTTTTCAATGTAAACGCCGAGGATGCTTACGGTAATTTTAAATACGAAAGCGGTGTGCACCGTGTACAGCGCGTGCCCGATACCGAAACCCAGGGCCGTGTGCATACATCTGCCGCATCGGTAGTGGTACTGCCCGAGGTTGATGAGTTTGATATTGACCTGCAGGTGAGTGATATCCGTAAGGATCTCTTCTGTGCATCTGGCCCGGGTGGTCAGTCGGTGAATACTACGTATTCGGCAGTGCGTTTAACGCACATCCCTACAGGTATTGTTGCCCAGTGCCAGGATCAGAAATCGCAGTTGAAGAATTATGACAAGGCTTTAGGCGTATTACGCTCTCGTGTTTACGAAATGGAGTTACAAAAACACCTCGAAGAAACATCTAAAAAGCGTAAAACTATGGTTGCTACAGGTGACAGGAGCGCGAAAGTGCGTACCTACAACTACCCGCAAGGCCGTTTAACCGAACACCGCATTGGCTTAACCATTTACAACCTTACAGGCGTTATGAATGGCGACTTGCAGGAGATAATGGAAGCCCTGCAGTTTGCAGAGAATGCCGAGCGTTTAAAAGAAGGCACTGCAGCATAACAGTATTGTAATTATAAAATTAAAAGCACCTTTATGGTGCTTTTTTTATTTGTAATAAACGGGTTTTCATGTCAATTTCATAATGGCCGGCTAATTTAGCGTTTGTGGAGTTGCATTTGCTCATTACTCACCGTAATGGATATGTACAACACACGTAACTGTACTTAACGCTAATTACCTATGCTGGCAGTAAAAAATTTAACAGGCGCATCAACCATTATCACCCGCGAAGCGCGCTTAATGGGCAACCGGTTCGAAATAAGCCTGGTGGCTACCGATGCCGTTTGGGCACTTAACCGTATAGACAGTGCTTTTGCCGAAATAAGCCGGATAGAAAAATTACTTAGCGCATTCCCCGAAGACAGCATACTAAATCAGATAAACCGCAATGCCGGTATTAAACCGGTACGTGTTGATGCAGAGGTTTTTCGTTTAATTGACAGGGCCTTGCAGATCTCGGCACTTACTTACGGTACGTTTGATATCACTTATGCTGCAGCAAGCACCATTAGCCTTGACAATAACATAGGTAACGAAGTTGTTGCCGTTAAAACACTAAAAAAGAAAGCGAATTTAACCAACTATACAAACGTTATTTTAGACCAACCGACCCAAACTGTGTTCCTAAAAAACAAAGGTATGCGTATTGGTTTTGGCGCCGTTAGCCGCGGATATGCTACCGACAGGGCTAAATACATATTACAAATGGAAGGTGTTAGCAGTGGTGTTATTAATGCCGGCGGCGATTTGCTTACCTGGGGTTTCCAGCCCGACAATACACCATGGACCATCGCAACTGCCGATCCATCGTTGGCTAACCAGCCTTATGCTCATGTAAACATTAGCGATATGGCGGTAGCTACATCTTACAATACCGATAAATACAGTAGCCTTAATAAAATATCGACTGATATAAACCCCGAAAACGGTTTCCCTGTTAGCAAAATTAAGCGTGTGAGCATTATTACCCCTACTGCCGAAATGGCAAATGCTATGGCAAACCCTGTTATTGCCATGGGTATAAACAGCGGCTTATACTTAATAAATAAGCTAAACCAAATAGCCTGTATTATAGTTGATGACCAGGCCCGCGTTTATACTTCAAAAGATATTAGTTTAATGATGTAAGCTTTTGCTTATATTTAAGCCATAACCTATTATAATGTTACCGCGCCATCTAACAGGGATAAAGCCCCCAATATTTTGCGCACTTTACACAAATTTATTTTTAATTGAATTGCAGGTATATGCAGCCGGCATATCTTTGCAAACTTTCAGCGTTTCTTTCTCCTAAAATGACGAAGTGGTTTTTGTATATTGTACTTTTAATGATATTCGCGCCACGCTTGTCATACGCTAAAAATAATTCCGCTTATAGCGGCAATTCATCACCCGCTTTTAGTATTGTATCAATTAATGCCAATTTTGCGTTACAACAACGTGATACAACTGTAACAAAAGGCAAGCAACGCCAATCTGAAGAAGACAAAAAGAAAATTAAAGAGGTTGCCAAGGCTAAAAAAATGCCAAAACCCGAAAAAATAGAAACAGTTGACCCGGCAAAAGTTAAACCTAAACGGCAGCGCAGGCCCGAAGGGTTGGAACGCCCACCAGAAATACCAAGGAGAAACGACTAATGAGATACCTTAGCGCCCTGATATTTATAATAATATGCAATGCAGCAAATGCGGCTACACCTAAGCCTGATCTGATTGCATATAGGGATACCCGCGCCGTGGCGGATACAGACTCTATTGTGCGCAAAAACTCGGTATCGGCAGGCATAACTTATGGCAGCGACGCGCTGTTTTTTGGCCGTACCGGGCCAATTAAGTACCCGTTCATGACAACCGATGTGATTTTCAACACCAAGCCCGGCTTTTTTATTTACGGCTCGGCACTAAAGGTTTTGGGTTATAAGCCCCTGGTTGATGAAATAGACCTTGGTGGTGGTTACTATTACCGCTTATCTAAAAAGTTTACGGGTACGGTAAGCTATACCCGGTTTATATTTAATAAAGAAGCCAACATCATCAAATCGTCGGCATCGAACGATATCAACTGGAAAAACACGTATGACTGGAAATATCTAAAAACCAGCGCTACGGTAGATTATCTTTTCGGTAAATCATACGATATTTTTACTACCATCAGCAACTCTAAATATTTCGAGAGCAGCTTTAATATTTTTAACGATCAGGATTATCTTTCCATCAATCCATCGGTAAACCTCATCTTCGGTACACAAAACTTTGTACAGCGCTATGCTTTAGATCACCAGTTCCGCCCCGAGATAGATAACATAGCCCTGCAAAATGAGAACGGCCGCCGCGCCCGTGCAAATGCTAAGTTTAACATGCTTAACTATAGCTTTAAAATTCCGCTGGCATACAACATGCCGCATTATACGCTGGAAGCATCATACAAATACTCTATCCCGGTAAATGTGGAGGGGGCTTTGAAGAACAGGCGCGAATCATTTTTTAATTTCACCTTTTATTACGTCTTTTATTAAAATGAATATACTTATTGTAGAAGACGAAAAGGCGCTTGCCCACGAGATGGAACTTTTCCTGGTAAAGAATAACTACATCTGCGAGATATGCTATAACGGCGCAACCGCGTCAGAGAAGCTGGCCGTAAACCTGTACGACTTTATATTGCTTGACCTTGGCCTGCCGGATTACGACGGACTGGACCTGCTAAAGGAAGCCAAAAAAGCCAATCCCGAAGTTGCCTGCATCATCCTTACTGCACGTGCCGAGGTTAACGACCGTGTTAAAGGCCTTGACCTTGGCGCCGATGATTACCTGGCCAAGCCATTCTCGTTACTGGAGCTGCAAAGCCGTATGCAGGCTATTATACGCAGGAAGTTTGGCGTAGTGCAAAATGTAATTGACCTGGAAGGTTTTTTGGTGAACATTACCGACCGTACCATTATGTATCATGTTAACCCGGTAAACACTATTACCAAAAAGGAATTTGACCTGATAGCTTATATGCTGCTGCATAAGAACCGTACGCTTACCCGCGCCCAACTGAGCGAGCATATATGGGGAAGCCTTATTAACGATGATTACGACTCTAACTTTATTGACGCCCACATCAAAAATATCCGTAAAAAATTAAGCGCCTTTGCCCCTGCCGACTGGTTGGAAACCGTGCGTGGCCTTGGTTACCGCATAAAAACAAACGTTTAGCTATTTGAAACTCAGGACCAAATTAACGCTGTTTAATGCGATATCTAAACTGGTTATCGTAACCCTGTTTATATTGCTCTTGCCCAACATTATCGAGAACATTAATAAAAGCTATACCGATAACCGACTGAGAAAACAAAAGGACAAGTTTTTAGAGCGGGTAAAAGAGAATGGCATTAAGTTTTATATAGAGGATGGTGAAAATTATGGTAGTTACCTGCCTCTAAAGGAGGAATACATAAGCCTTGACGAGGTTGATCCATCGTACTTTTTAGATACCATTAAAGATGAGCAGCGCCTTGTAGAACGCGATACCATTGATTACAGGATACTTAGCCACACGTTTAAAGTGGGTAAACGAAACTACCTGCTGGAGGTAGGTAAAAGCACCGAAAGTATTGGCGAAACAACCGGCCCGCTGCAAAACATCGCGTTCCAGATACTGCTGGGAATGATATTGTTGACCATTCTTGCCGATCAGATCTTTTCTACATACATTCTTCGCCCGCTAAGTATCATTATTCGTACAAAGCTAATTGGTAACAAGTTCCCTAAGTTTACAGTGTATAAAGAGGTTAAAACGAGCACGGCAGATTTTCAACAGCTCGATCTTAGCATCCACCGGATGGTGGAAACCATAGAGACGGCTTTCCAGAAAGAGCGCGAGTTTATCTCGAATGCATCGCACGAGCTGATGACACCTATTTCTATCCTGCAATCAAAAATAGAGAACATGTTTGAGCAGGATGATATTGCCGACGAGCTAAAGTTGCGCCTGATGGAGATGCAAAAGATTTTGAACCGGCTAAAAAGCATCACCAAAACCTTATTGCTGATATCGCAGATAGAGAACGACCAGTTCCTGAAAGAAGATAAGATAACGGCAAAGGAATTAATTGAAGATGTTAACGAGGAGATCTCTATCCGTTTACAGGATAAGAACATTGCCATGGCTATATCCATAATAGACGATGTAGAATTGGTAGGCGTAAACAAATTCCTGCTGTTCAACCTGCTGTTCAACCTTATTAATAATGCTATTAAATACAACAAACCCAATGGCGAAATAACCATAACCGCACAGTGGGTTAAAGGCAATTATACCATTAGCATAGCAGATACCGGTATAGGTATCCCCGAAACCGAAATGCCATATATATTTAATAGATTTAAAAAGATGAAGCAGTCGCTGTCGCAGGATAGTTTTGGCCTTGGGCTACCAATTGTAAAATCTATTGCAACCTTCCATAACATTGGTATAACCGTGAACTCCGAGCAGGGAGTTGGCAGTACATTTACCTTAACATTCCCTATAAAAGTAACCGGTAATTCGCCGGGCAACTAAACGTTGTACTAAAAAAAAGGCAGCACTGCATACCGTATTATTTTGTTATTATACTAATTGCGGGGTTATTTTCTCAACTCTTAAAAATATGTTGTTATAGTACAGATTTATTTTCAAAATATGGAGATTGCTGTAATAATATGCAGTTTTGGTTTTTGGCATCTGCTTTGCAAATAACCTATTAAATACACACATAATTTTAAAATGAAAACACTAAAAATAAAGATCGCTACGTACAGTATAGCATTAGCTTCGTTAGGCATATTAGCTTCGGGCTGTGATTCGCTTACTAAAACACAAAAAGGTGCCGCAATTGGCGCGGGTGCCGGTGGTACCATTGGTGCTTTTATTGGCAAAGCCGCAGGTAACACCGCGTTAGGTGCAATTATTGGTGGTGCCGTTGGTGGTACAGCCGGTGCATTTATTGGCCGTAATATGGATAAGCAAGCTGCCGAAATTAAAAATACTGTACCGGGTGCAACTGTAACCCGCGAAGGCGAAGGTATTTTAGTGAAATTTGACTCAGGTATATTGTTTGATACCAACTCATCAGAGTTAAAACCTGCTGCACGTACAAACCTGGCTAACCTGGCTACATCATTACAAAACAACCCGCAAACCAACATCCTTATTGTAGGCCATACCGATGCTACCGGTACCGACGAGTATAACCAAAACTTAAGTGTACGCCGTGCCGAATCTGTAAAATCTTATATCGCGGCAAATAACGTAGCTAACTCACGTTTAACCACAAGCGGTAAAGGCGAAAGCGAACCAATTGGTGATAACAACACCGTTGATGGTCGTGCACAAAACCGTAGGGTAGAGATCGTTATTGTAGCAAACGAGGCCATGAAAAACCAGGCTAAACAAGCCACTAATTAATACTAAGACAAGTTAATAGTTAATCAGGAAAAAGGCCCCCGACGCATCGGGGGCCTTTTCTTTTTAGTCATATTGGCCTCAAGTTTTACAACCACCCCACTATTAATTAGGCTTTAAACAATTATCTACTAATTTTGTGGACTTTATTGTAGCATGATCAAAAAACCCATCGAACTTCTCCTCAAAGAATCGGAAGAAGTAGGAGAAAATTCACTTAAACGCTCGCTTGGCCCAATTAACCTTATCCTAATCGGGATAGGCATTATTATTGGCGCGGGCCTGTTCTCGTTAACCGGTATCGCCGCGGGCCAGCACTCGGGGCCTGCGGTTACCATATCGTTTTTAATAGCCGCGTTGGGCTGTACATTTGCCGCGCTATGTTATGCCGAGTTCTCGGCCATGATACCTGTAGCGGGCAGCGCCTACACTTATTCATACGCCACCATGGGCGAGCTTTTTGCCTGGATCATCGGTTGGGACCTGATGCTTGAGTACGCCGTTGGCGCGGCAACTGTGGCCATCAGCTGGTCGCAGTACCTTACCAAGTTTTTGTCGTGGTTCGATCTTTATCTACCCCCGCAGCTTATCCTGTCGCCGTTCGAAACCTCTAAAGCCGCCAACGGCGATGTGGTACGCGGTATTATTAACCTGCCTGCGGCGCTTATTGTGGTATTGGTTACCAGTATCATCATCCGTGGCACAAAAGGCTCGGCGCTTATCAACGCAATTATTGTGAGCTTAAAAGTTGGTGTAGTGCTGGTATTTATAGCGGTGGGCTGGTCTTTCATCAACCCGGCAAACTATCATCCTTACATTCCGCAAAACACAGGCGTTTGGGGCGATTATGGCTGGTCGGGGATACTTAGAGGTGCCGGCCTGGTATTCTTCGTATTCATTGGCTTTGATGCGGTATCTACAGCCGCGCAGGAAGCAAAGAACCCGCAGCGCAATATGCCTATCGGTATCATCGGTTCGCTGGTGGTATGTACCATCCTGTTTGTGATCTTCGCTCATGTAATGACGGGTATGGCAAATTACAAAGAATTTATCGGCTCCGGCGCGCCGGTTGCCATCGCTATCGAAAAAACGCATTACCAGTGGTTAAGCAAAGCGATTGTACTGGCGATATTGATAGGTTATACATCGGTGATATTGGTTGACCTTTTAGGCCAGTCGCGGGTGTTCTTCTCCATGTCAAAAGATGGTTTGCTGCCCAAGGTATTTTCAGAAGTACATCATAAATTTCGCACGCCGTGGAAATCAAACATGCTGCTTTGCGCGTTCATATCTATATTCGCGGCCTTTGTACCTATACGGGTTGTTGGCGAAATGACCAGCATTGGTACGTTACTTGCTTTTGTGATGGTATGCGCCGGGGTACTTATATTGCGCAAACAGCAACCCAATGTACACAGGCCGTTTAAAACACCGCTGGTACCTTTGGTGCCCATATTAGGTATTTTAACCTGCTTTGCCATGATGACGTTTTTACCCGGTGATACCTGGTTAAGACTGATACTATGGCTTGCAATTGGTTTAGCAATTTACTTTACCTACGGCAAAAAGAATAGCGTGTTACGCAAAGCGATGGCAGCAAAAAAAGAATAATTTTGATCAATGGCGCGCTTACTGCAATTACGTGTTGATGGGATAAAATGGGAACAGCCCGATACGGCTACCTTTTATTTGGTGAAGGCTGTTGGTTACAACCCGGCATACAAAGCGGGGCAGTTTATTACCCTGGTATTTAACCACCATAACCAGGAAATCAGGCGGTCGTACTCGTTAAGTTCATCTCCCGATGATGAGCGGCTAGCCATAACTGTAAAGCGTATTTCCAATGGCGAGATCTCGCGTTTCCTGCTCACAAAAGTTAATGTAGGCGATGTATTGAATGTGGTAGAACCTGCCGGGGTATTCACCGTTAAAGAATACGAAGAAGAGAAAGACCTTGTATTTTTTGCGGCGGGGAGTGGCATTACCCCTATATTTTCGCAGATAAAATATGTACTTAACCGCCCTGACAAAAGTAAACTGCACCTTATTTACAGCAGCCAAAACGAGCAAAGTATTTTGTTTAATAACGAACTAAATGAACTGCTCTCGACTTACCCGGATAGGTTTAACATTACGCATTTATTAAGCAGCCGGGCTAACCGCCTCACCAACATAAGGGTGGAGCAATTGGTTAAGGAGCAATTAAACTTCGATAAAGTCAAAGCTGATTTTTACCTGTGCGGCCCGTTTGTATACATGCGCATGATAAGGCTTACGCTAATGTACATGGGCATCCAAGCGCAGCAGATACATAAAGAAAACTTTGTGCTGGAAACCGTGCCCGTTACTGGCAGCCAAACCAATTATCCGCCAAAATACATCCGTATAAATTATGAGGGGGAAGTACACGACCTGGTAGCAGGCGAAAATCAATCCATACTACAAGCCGCGCTGCAAAACAATATAAAGCTACCCTACAGCTGCCGCAGCGGCATATGCTCGGCATGTGTGGCGTTCTGCAAAAGCGGTAAGGTAGAAATGGCCAAAAACGAAGTGCTCACAGAAGACGACATCGCCAAGGGCTGGATCCTAACCTGCACCGGCCACGCGTTAACGGATGATGTGGAAGTGGAGTACAAGTAATTGTATGAACACTCAAACCCAAATCTTTTAACAGTTCTTACGATATCCTTAGCGTTAACAGCGTTATATCATCAATTGGTTTGCCTTTTACCACCTGGCCAATGTGTTTCATTAGGGTTTCATTAAATTCATCGGGGTTAAGTTCGCCGTTGGCTATAACAAACTCAAGCAGCTTTTCTTCTCCCCACACCTTTGAATTTTGCGATTCATAATCCATTAATCCGTCGGTATAGTTAAACAGCAAACTACCGGGTTCAAGGTCTATCTCCCCCTCATTCAAAAAAGGCAGTTCATCAAAGGCCCCGATCATGGTGGTGCCCAATTTTAAAGGTATAACTTCTCCGTCGGAGTATAAGATGGTTGCGTTATGGCCCGCATTAATGTAATTAAGCTTACGGGTACGCTCGTTATACTTGGCTAAAAACAACGTAATAAAACGCTCTCCTTTGGTATTACGGATCACGATCTTATTTAACCGTTCAACCACCGTAGTAAGGTCTTCCTCAATTGCGGCCAAACCATGCAGGCTTGCCTGGAAGTTGGCCATTAATAATGCCGCCGAAATACCTTTGCCGGACACATCAGCAATACACCAAAAAAACTCGGCTTCGTTAATGCGGAAAAAATCGAAGTAATCGCCGCCAATATCCTGGTGCGGCAGGTAACGGGCCCCCACTTCAACACTAGCTTCTTTGTGCTCCCTAAGCGGGATCAGCATGTTCTGTACTTCTACCGCAAGTTCCATTTCGCGCTGAAAACGTTCGGCCTGCAGGCGCTCTCGGAAAAGCTTTTTGTTCTCTAACGCCACCACAATAACGTTAATTAACGTCTGTATAAAGTTCAGGTCATTATTTAACATATCGCCCGAGGTATTAAAATCACCTATCAGGGCAAAGGCAAGCGCTTTATTTTTGTGGTATATGGGTATAAAATAATCGTATTTACATAATATCACATTGCTATGGCTGGTAAGCTCGGCGGGCGCCTTTATCTTACTCAAATGCACCCACGTATGGTTAAGCGTAACGGCGGTTTCTATATCGCCGCCATATTTAGATATGCAACTATAGGCACCCTCCTTTTCTACCAGGAAGCGGAATTTTCCTATTTGTAGATAGTTTTTGAGGATCACCTCCAGCATCTGTATTAATGTTGGGGTTGGGGTGTTCTTGTTTATAGCCCTGGTTACTTCCAAAAGGGAGTTCAATTCCGACTGCCTCTTTAGTAGCAGCCTGATCAATTCATCTTCGCCAGAACTATCGTTGTTATTTTGCATTATCACTTTAGGCAGCCTAAAATAGCGAAATATTCCTTTTTAAACAGATGTAATGAGGTTTTTTTAGTCTATTGGAAAAAGAATGGCGCTATTTAACGATGCGGCCCTTCCATGCATATTTGCGCGTATTGCCAATAAGGCCTACATATACAAAGTATATAATGTGAATGGGCCCGAGTATAATAAGCAGGCTAACCAAATTTATCCGCTTAAAAAAAGCGGTTATTGGTAACAAAAAGGCTACCTCTATAATGTATTTTAAAAGGAATTGCACTAAAAAAAGCCTGAGGTATACCAGGCTATAAAAACCCAATAATCCGTTCACCAAAAGCGACAGGTTAAAAAGCCAGATACAAACTGCCAGCGCCACTACCTTTTTATCTTTATAACGGGTTGATTTTGATGCCCACCTTCGCCTTTGCTGTAAAAACTCTTGCAAGGTGTGTTTGGCATGGGTAAATACAACGGCATCCCGGTTTTTAAAAAAACCTATCTGGTGCGGATATACCTCGGCTACCTTCTGCAGCAGCAATTCGTCATCGCCCGATGCAAGGTCATCTATACCCTTAAACCCTCCAACCTCGTAAAAAATATCTTTGCGGTAAGCAAAATTGGCACCGTTACAGGTTGATGCGCGGCCATTGCCAATAAATGCCGCGCCAATCCCTATCAGGTACGAGAACTCCAGCGTTTGCAGGCGTTCGAACAGGCTTTTTTCTTCGAAGTATGTTACCGGCGACGAGATCATAACCGGCTGATAGGTTTCGTAATAACCAACTATAGATGACAACCACTTAGTACCCATGCGGCAATCGGCATCGGTACAAACCATTAACTCGCCGTTAGACAGGGCGATGGCCTCGGCAATAGCCTTCTTCTTATATGAATTAAGCGGTTTATCTTCGTTTAATTGTAAAAGCTTAATGCCATGGTTGGCATAGCTGCGTATAATATCTGCGGTATTATCGGTAGAGTGGTCATCTACAATAATTATTTCGGTTAAGTGTTTAGGGTAATCCTGGGCTATAATATCGTCGATGGTGTAGCTAATTCGCTCGGCTTCGTTACGCGCGGCAATAAGGATGGTTACTTTGGTGGTAAAACCGGAGGTGTTGATTGCCGGGCGTTTTAACGCCGCCCAACCTTTTATAAGATAAGCGACAACTAAAAGGTATAAACCGGTTAGTAATAAAGCAATAATACTATACAGTGCGATCAAAGAATTTCATTTTAAAAACAAATACTGAACCTATAACGGCAGGGATGATAAGGTTTATTAACCAGATACACGATACCGCTGCAATTATAGCTATTTGCTGGTTGGTTATGTATAAAAACAGGTGCATTGCTGTAAAACTGCGTACGCCAATGTCTAAAAGATCAAGCGAAGGCATGGCCGACTGGATAAACAAGAATACAAATACGGTTAGCATCATTTCTACAAAGGGGATATTGGGCAACAGCAAATGGATTATTAAATAGTACTGGAACGAGAATACAACGAACCGGGCAAGGCTGTAACTAATTACAACCAAAAGTTCGTTTAAATTGTACCGGCCCATGATCTCAAAAAAACGATGATACTTTTTCAGGAATTTGATCCTGTCGAGCAAGCCAACCAGCCAGTTTATGTTAAAGTAAAAAACCAAAAACAGGCCTAAAAACACCGCAGATAGCCCCAAAAGCGCCACGTAAAGCCATATATTGATATCTAAAAAATAGTAAACAAACCATAGCGAAGCGGTTACCCCAACTACGTTAGTTATTACATTTTGAGCGAAGGCACCAACGGCCATGGCAAACACACCATGTATGCGTTTACGATTAGGGAGGAACATTACCCGGCCGCCGTATTCACCAATACGGTTAGGGGTAAAAATAGCCCAGGTTAGTCCGCAAAACACCGCTTCAATAGCCACCCAAATAGATATACTTTTTAGCTTTTTAGCCAGGTATTGCCACTTTAAACTTTCTAAAAACCAGTTGATGATCATTAATAATACAACACCGGCAATGGTGTAGATAACCTGATTACGGTTAATAACAGATACAAGCTCCTCAAACTGTTTAAGGCTATCATTCTTGCCCAAAAACTTGTTGTATATAAACAAGAATGCTAAAACAAGTATGGTTGCTTTAATGAGGTACGAGAATATTTTTTTGGCTGCGGCTGTCAATCTTAAACTTTGTGCAATGTTACAAAAAGCATACTATAAGGAGGGGCTAAGGGGCTCTAATTTTGTACTTGCTTTTAAATTGTGATAATATTGTGTTAATACAAAGTGGCCGCAACTTTTGTTTGCCGCACCCATCTATCAAATGATTTTATATATTGCAGTGCCTTTACCCCTAACAGGTATTATATGTGTTACTTAAGCATGCCATTCAAACTAAAACAAGGCTAAATGGTAATTATATACAACAAAAATTATGATGATGTATTATAAAAAAGCTCTATTGCTGATGGGCCTATCTGCGATGGTCTCGGCAGGTTATGCAGAAACCCGCGACACCACGCTTGCGCCGGTAGAAACTCAAAACCCTAATACCAATTACAAACCTGCATTTCGCGGGCAAACGCGTATTGGCGGTATAAAAACAAAAACCCCTTACACAGCAACGGTTATCAACAGCACGCTTAAAAACCCATGGGGCATTCATGTATTACCCGATGGCCGCTTTTTGGTGACCGAAAAGGGTGGCACCATGCGCATATTAAAAGCCGGCGGCGAATTTGATAAACAAATTGCAGGCCTGCCTGCAATAGTGTTTAAGGGGCAGGGCGGATTGCTTGATGTAACTATCGACCCTGCATTCCGCACAAACCGTATGATCTATTGGGGCTATGCCGAGCAAGCAGAAGGTGGATCGTTACTGGCTATTGCCAAAGGGAAGCTCTCGGCCGATGAAAGCAAGGTAGAGAATGTAGAAGTGATCTATCGTGCCACACCCGCTTATAAAGGAACTTTACAATATGGCTGCCGCATCGTGTTTGATAAGGCCGGCAACTTGTTCATCAGCACCGGCGAACGCAGCGGCAACGACATCCGTATGAAGGCGCAGGATCTTAGTGCGGGCATAGGTAAGATCATCCACATCACTAAAGCCGGTAAGGCCGTTGCAGGCGGGCCATTTGCGGGTAAAGCCAACGCCCTGCCCGAGGTTTATGCATACGGCATCCGCAACCCCGACGGGCTTGCCTGGAACCCCGCGACAGGTGAGCTTTGGGAAGCTGAATTTGGACCACGTGGCGGAGACGAGATCAACATTATAAAACCCGGCCGTAACTTTGGATGGCCGGTGGTTACCTACGGGATAGAATATAGCGGCGAAAAGGTAGGCGACGGCATACAGCAAAAAGAAGGCGTAACCCAGCCCATTTACTATTGGGACCCAACCATATCTCCGGGTGGCATAACCTTTTATACCGGCAACATCGCCGAGTGGAAGAACAACCTGTTTGTTGGCGGCTTAAGCGGGCAGCATATTGCCAGGCTGGTTATCCGTGCTAATAAAGTAGTTGGCGAGGAGCGTTTACTAAAGGATAAGAACGAACGCTGGCGCGCCCTGGTAACCGGTAAAGATGGTGCCTTGTATGGCTTAACCGATAGCGGGAAGCTTTACAGGATAGCGAAGAAATAATTAAACTTTGATAAAGGCTGATGTTAACATCAGCCTTTATTGTTGGCCCGTATTTACAATTCCCTCCCCGGGAAGGGGCGCGTTGGCTTGGGCATTGGCAGGGAGGGGTTTCTCGGCGCGTTTAAATAAGCGCGGTAACAAAGCGTAGAAACCCCTCCCTAACCCTCCCGAGGGAGGGAATTACTCATATAATTATTTAAATATGATATGGTGTCGCAATACTGTCACCAATTTAACATCAGAACATCTGATTATAAGGCGCTTGCAAAAAACACCCTGGTTGTGCAAACGTGAACGTGAACATATGTTGTCGTACGGAGCCCGGTTTGCATGTATGGCTATCCCAATATTTCCTTAATATCATCAGCCGTAAGCGACTTAATAAAGCTGTCTTCGGTAGTGATAAGCGCGCGCGACAGGCTTAGCTTTCGTTGTTGCAAAGCCAGTATCTTTTCTTCTACCGTATCTTTGGTGATGAACTTATAAATAAACACATTTTTGGTTTGGCCAATGCGGTGGGTACGGTCAATGGCCTGTTGCTCAACAGCCGGGTTCCACCATGGGTCCAGGATAAAAACGTAATCGGCTTCGGTTAAATTAAGCCCTACACCCCCCGCTTTAATTGAGATCAAAAACACCCTTGTTTTTTTATCTTCCTGAAATTGTTTAACTACATCGCCCCGGTTTTGCGTACCACCATCCAGATAAACATAAGGGATGCCTTCTTTATCAAAATGGTTCCGGTATATGGTAAGCTGCTTTACAAACTGCGAAAACACCAACACTTTATGCCCGCCATCCAAAACATTGGCTAGGGTATGTACCACATTCTCAAATTTGCCGCTATCACCTTCGTATTCCCCATCGATCATAGCCGGGTGATTGGCTATCTGGCGCAGTTTAATTAAGCCCTGCAATACCTGTATCTGCGTTTTAGCGTAGGTGCCGTCTTCAATACTGCGCAGCAATTCGTTGCGGTATTCCGATTTTACTTTGTCGTACACCTCGGCCTGTTCTTCGCTCATTTCGCAATAGAAAAGGTTTTCGGTTTTTGGCGGCAGCTCGGTGGCTACCTGCTCTTTGGTACGGCGCAGCACAAATGGTTTAATTATAGCCTGTAGCTTGCGGGCTTTATCTTCCTCCTTCTTTTTCTCAATTGGAGTTACAAATTCGTTCTGGAAAAACTGCTGCGAGCCTAATAAGCCCGGATTAATAAACGACATCTGCGTCCAAAGGTCATTAACCGAATTTTCTACCGGCGTACCACTCAAAATAAGTTTAAACCTCGATTTTAACTGCCGCACCGACTGAAACGATTTTGACGACGGGTTTTTGATGTTCTGGCTTTCATCCAGTATCACATAATCAAAAAAGTAAGCCTTAAACATTTCAATGTCTATCCGGCTGATGCCGTAGGTAGTTATCACCACATCGTAATTAGCAAACACCTCTGCCGATTTGTAACGGAAAGCCCCGGTATGCACCATCAGCCTCAGTTGCGGCGCGAATTTTTTTGCCTCATTAAGCCAGTTATATATCAGCGAGGTAGGCATAATAACCAGCGATGTGGCTTTGCTGCCGGCAGCTTCGGTATCTTCTTTATGTTTTTGCAGCAGGGCCAGGGTTTGTATGGTTTTACCAAGGCCCATGTCATCGGCAAGGCATCCGCCAAAATGGTACTCCTTTAAAAAATGGAACCAGTTATAACCCGCCTTTTGATAGGGGCGTAAGCTACCTGCAAAGTTTACCGGCATGGCTACATCTTCGGTTTCTTCAAAATCTGTAAGCTTTTGCAGTTTGCGTGTCATAGCCACCTCGGCCATTTCGCCATCGCCAAGTTCGTTAACCAAGCCTATATGGTGCCTGCGAAGTTTTAGCTCGTCGCCGCCCTCGCTAAAGTGCAGCAAGTTACCGTATTGTGAAAACCAGCTCTCGGGTATCACGGCTATCTCGCCGGATGGCAGCACAAATTCTTTTTTATGGTTTAGTATGTGGTTTTTTAACTGGATGAATGGAATGCGGTAAGGGCCAAAGTAAACTACGGCGTTAATATCAAACCAGTCGTTATTCTCGCTTATTTCCAGGTCTATTTTGGTGTTACCAAAAACATAGCGCTTTTGCCCGTCGGGTTGTTCCAGTTCAAACCCTTTTTCAATCAATTCGTCGTGGTGCTGGTTTAACCACTCAAACACGGGGAACGATCGGTCGCCATCTTCGTGGTGGTTGGCAACCTCTAAATTCTGAAACAGTGACGATACGGTTTTTAAACCCATTGCTTCCAGTTGCGCCAGCTTTCCCTTCTCCCAGGTTACCGATCTTTTTATTCGGTGAAAAAGATAGTCATCGCCTGTTTTCTCCATGCGGACGGAGACCGTCCTGCCATCCCCGTAGGGGAAAATATAGCCTGCATATTTAAAATACAGTTGCAGCTGCGATGTGCCGCCCTCTACATATATGGGTTTTAGGAATGCCGTTGCATCATACTTTTCGGTATTGATGGTAAAGCCCTCGGCGTATACGTTATGTTTCTCTATCAGCGGGGCAACAAACTTCTCGAAGTATGATTGCTCTGATGATTTTGGAATAGATATAAAACGCTTATTAAGGAATGGCTGCAGTTTTTTGCCTTCTATCTCCTTATCAAAATAGTAAAGGGTATCGTCAAGCAGCATCCAGGCTGGGTGGTTGCAAATGATCTCGGCATCTTTATACATAAACTCGATGCGCATACCCTGGTACTTAATGGTAGGAAAGTAGCGGATCTCTTCCTCGCTACGTCGGAAATGAAACAATACCGAGGCGGGTTCATCTGCAATATGAACCTTACGGCCGGCGGGGTAACCCTCCTTGCTCATCAAGTAAATTTGCTTGTTACCGCTGCCTAACAGGGCCAATGCTTCTACCAGTTTCTTTTCGATTTTAGGCCTTATGGTATCAAAAAGCTGATCGGTAAAGACCTTGGCAAAAAACTCGAACGGGCGTATAGGTTTCTTGTAATATTTTTTGATAACATTCCCCTGCTCTATATCCTCTAAAATTTTGATCAGCTTGCGGTCGGCATCATCAATGCAGTCGGCAAACTCCTCGGCTGTGTTTGAGAATAAGCGCTGGTGGGTAAAAGAAAACTCGCCATTAGGGTTTAGCTGAACAACATGCGGCTCTATAACGTACGACAGGTAATCGTGCCGGGCAATGGCATAAATTATTTGGCAGGGCTTGGTGCTGTCTACGCGTAACATTAACTTTATAGGTAAAAAATTAATGGAAGTTACGCTGAGAAAAAATTCAAACGTAATGTAAAAAAATGAGACCCTGAAATTTCAGGGTCTCATTTTTTCAAGAGATTAGTTAATCGGTTAAATAGTGATTGATTGGTAATACGTAAATGCTCTAATCGGTTATTAAAGTACACCTACTGGGTTATAGGATTACACTTCTATCTCCCCATCAAAAACTAATTCTGCCGGGCCTTCTAAAAATATATTACTAAACTTTTCGCCGTCGTAATCAAAGCGGATGTTAAGGTTGCCGCCTAAAACTTTTATGGGGGTAGTAATTGTTCCGGATTGCTGGTTTTGTTTGGCCATCGCCAGGGCTACGGCAGTAACACCTGTGCCACAGGCGTAAGTTTCATTTTCTACGCCGCGTTCAAAGGTGCGCACAAAGTATCCGTCGCCGGTTTTCTCAACAAAGTTTACATTAATACCGTCTTGTTTATAAGTAGGATTATTACGGATGGCATAACCCTCGTTATAAACATCTTTAACCTCCAAATTGGTAGTTAATTTTACGTAATGGGGCGATCCTGTATTGAGTACATAAGCGTCGCCGTCTCTGTTAATATCGGCGACATCTATCATTTGCAGGCTAACCCAATTGCCCGTATCTGAAATTTTGGCATGATGTACACCGTCTGTAGCCAGAAATTTTGTCGCATCTGTTATCACCCTCAGGTGTTTGGCAAAAGCCACTATACACCGGCCTCCGTTACCACACATACTTCCTTCGTTACCATCGGCATTGTAATAGACCATCCTAAAATCAAAATCAGGTTCGTTCTCCAGTAGCATTAAGCCGTCGCCACCAATGCCGAAGCGCCTATCGCATAGCCTTGCAACTAATTGTTTATCAAGGCCTTTTAAAACACCTTCGCGATTGTCTATTAATACAAAATCGTTACCGGCCCCCTGGTATTTATAAAATTTTATTTGCACAATGGTTACTTATATTGTTCGTTAAATAATTCGGTATAGCAATACGTAACAAATATAGCTGGCTGCTACTCTTAATTTAACAAATTTTAACAATATTACACATACCTTATTATTGATAATATCGTCTATATGGTATTAAATTTGAAACCCATATCAAAAAAGCATAAGATTAATTGAAGATAATATGAAAAAAATTGGTTTAACATTATTAACCGCCTTTGTGGGCGGTGCCATGGCGTTAGGCGTATATAAACTTGTAGAAAACAAGTATGCCGACAGCATGACCCTGGAGGATAAACAAAAAGTTTACTTTGCCAGCAATCGCCCTAATGCGCCGGTTGTATCATCTGCCGGTTCGGTAGATTTTACGCAGGCTGCTGCCGATGTGACCCCGGCTGTGGTTTATATCCGTACAACATATTCAGACAGAAGCAACGGCCGACAAGATCAGCTTGAAGAAATGTTTGGCCAGATGTTTGGCCAGCGCATGCGCCCGCAAGGCCCGCAAATGGCATCAGGCTCAGGTGTTATCATCTCTCCGGATGGATACATTGTTACTAACAACCACGTGGTTGCAAAAGCCGAGAAGATCCAGATCGTAACTAACGACCACCGCCAGTTTGAGGCGAAAGTTATAGGTACCGACCCTAATACCGACCTTGCTTTAATTAAAATTGAAGGTAATAACCTGCCTATTGTAAAATTAGGCAACTCTGACGCGGTACGCGTTGGCGAATGGGTGTTAGCTGTTGGTAACCCTTTTAAACTTAACTCAACCGTTACTGCGGGTATTGTTAGCGCTAAAGGCAGAAGTATCAATATTATTGGCCGCGAGGATGACGAAGAAAGCCCATACCCTGTTAGGCAACAAACCCCTACACTCAGAAAAGGTATCGAGTCGTTCATTCAAACGGATGCAGCTATTAACCCCGGTAACAGCGGTGGTGCATTGGTAAACACTGCCGGTGAGTTAATTGGTATTAATGCTGCTATAGCATCGCACACCGGTTCTTACGAAGGCTATGGCTTTGCTATCCCTATTAACCTGGCTAAAAAGGTATTGAACGACATTAAAAAATACGGTACAGTAAAACGTGGTTATGTGGGTATCGGCTTCGCCGACTTAAGCGACCCTGAGGCTGCAAAACAAGTTAACAGCGATAAAACAAACGGCTTATATGTAACCAGCCTGGTAACAGGTGGTGGTGCCGAGCAGGCCGGTGTTAAAACAGGCGATATTATTACCAAGGTTGAAGGTAACCCTGTTTATGAATCATCTGACCTGCAAGAGCGTGTTGCACGTTTACAGCCGGGCGATAAGATAAATATCACCGTATTACGTAACGGCAGCGAAAAAACATTCAACATTTCGCTTAAGGCAGAAGCGCCTACAAACAAAACCGCAGCAGTGTCAAAATCGGCAGCTGAGTTGTTTAACAAACTTGGTGCAAGTTTCCAACCGTTGAATGCCGCGCAAAAATCTAAGTTCCGTATTAACAGTGGTGTATTGGTAACTCAGGTACGCCCGGGTGGTATTTTTGATGATACCGAGATCCCTGTAGGTTCGGTTATTACTTCAATCAACAAGCAACCTATCAACAGCGTTGCCGATATGGATAAAGTGATCACCAACCTTAAAAACGGCCGCCTGATCATCACCGGTTACTACCCTGATGGTGGCAGCTTCAGCAATGTATTTGAAGTTCAATAATTAATAAATTTAACATACAAAAAGACCGGGGCAGTGCATTGCCCCGGTCTTTTTTGTATACTTTTTTCTTGTCATCCTGAGCGATAGCGAAGGATCTATTATTGAACTTTGCCTCTCGACGATTGCTTGGCGGCGATTAGACGCTTCGCCATGCTCAGCATGACAAATGGTTTAAGTGAGGCAACTATTCTCTGTTCTTCGTATCGATCGTAATCGTAACCGGCCCATCGTTTACCAAACTTACTTTCATATCGGCACCAAAAATACCGGTGGCTATTTTTTTGCCGGTGATGGTTTCCAACGTTTTTATCATTTGCTCATACATTGGTATTGCTTTATCCGGCTTTGCCGCGCGGATGAAAGACGGGCGGTTCCCTTTTTTAGTTTGCGCGAATAAGGTGAACTGAGATATCATTAATATATCTCCATTAATATCGGCCAGGCCTTTATTCATTAAACCGTTCTCATCGCTAAACACGCGCAGGCCGGTTATTTTTTGGGCAAGCCATTGCAGGTCTTCGTCAGTATCAGCATCCTCCACTCCCAGTAAAACCATAAAACCAATACCAATTTGCCCGGTGATTTTGCCATCAACCCTGCATGATGCTTCTGAAACCCGTTGTATTACTGCACGCATTTTTGACTTTTGACTTTAACCTTTTGACTTTTATTTACGCTCTAGTATCGTTCCCATTATAAATACTCAAATAGCTATCATACCGCGATGGTGCTATTTCGCCTTCTTCCAACGCATCCAACACCGCGCAACCCGGCTCATTAATGTGGCGGCAGTTGTTAAAGCGGCATTGGTTCATGCGTTGGCGCATTTCGGGGAAGAAATGGCTCAGCACTTCCTTTTCAATATCTATCACACCCAATTCGCGGATGCCGGGGGTATCAATAATATAGCCCCCTTGCGGCAGTTCAAACATTTCGGCAAAGGTGGTGGTGTGCATCCCTTTGTCGCTCCATTCAGATACTATGTGGGTACGGAGGTCAAGATCCGGTAAAAGGCGGTTGATCAAACTGGATTTACCTACACCCGAGTGTCCGGAGAATAGTGTTACCTTATCTTTTAGCAAATCCTGTACATCGTCAATGTTAGTCCCTTCTAACGCTGAAACAGAATAACAGGGGTAACCAATGCTTTGGTAAATAGCCTGGTAATCGGCGAGGATTTCTAAACCCTCATCGCTAAAAAGGTCCAGCTTATTAAATATCAAACATGCGGGGATGTCATACGCCTCGGCGGTAACCAAAAAACGATCGATAAAACCCAAAGAAGTGCGTGGCGACGCCAGCGTTACTACTAAAATCGCCCTATCCAGGTTGGCTGCAATGATCTGCGCCTGCTTAGAAAGATTAATAGCCTTACGTATAATATAGTTTTTACGCTGATGCAAATTGGTGATAACACCGGTGCCTTGCTCGGGTTCCATGTCAAAATCAACCACGTCGCCAACCGCTAGTGGGTTAGTGGTAGTAATCCCCTTTATCCGGAATTTTCCTTTAATACGGCAATCGATGGTTTCGTCGCCACTCCGTACCTGGTACCAGCTCCCGGTCGATTTTGTTATCAGTCCCTGCATAAGTGCGCAATTTAGGAAAGATTAAAGGCATTGAAAAAATAAAACACGTTTACATTTGGTATTTAAAATAAATTCTACTTACTTTACCGACATAATATATATGACAATTAACAACACCACAATTATTACCATTATTACCACCGGGATAAATTTCGGAGGAAGATAATCGTATGGTGTAAAAACATAAACAAACCAAATGAAAGCCTTCCTCCGCAAAGAGGAAGGCTTTTTTTATGCCTCACCCCGCCCTCTCCAAAGGAGAGGGTGAAGGGCATTTAAAGTCCTCTCCCTTGGAGAGGATTTAGGTGAGGCTTAAGGAGATATTTTAATCAGATACTAAAAAGGAAATGAAGATCTTAAAATTCGGTGGCACTTCGGTAGGTTCGGTAAGCAGTATAAAAACATTACTCGAGATTTTAAAGGCCGAGGATAAGCCAGGCAGCCGCCCGGTAGTGGTACTATCTGCCATGGGCGGGGTAACAAACCTGCTGGTATCAATGGCCGAGGACGCTGCAAACGGTAAAGAGTTTACTGCACAATTAGCTGAACTGGAAAAACGCCACTTTGATGCCGTTAAAGCACTGCTTGATGTGCAAAACCAAAACCCTGCCTATACCGGTTTAAAAATTCATTTTAACCAATTAGAAGAATTGCTGCAGGGCGTACTTACCCTACGCGAGCTTACGCCTAAAACCCGCGACCAGATCCTGAGCTTTGGCGAACGATGTTCGGCCCTGATGGTGAGCAAAATTGCCGCGCAGCACTTTAAAGATGTGCTTTTTGTTGATGCATCCGAATTAATAAAAACAGATAATGCTTTTGGGAATGCGAAAGTAAACAGCGACTTAACTAACCTGCTTATTAAAACTTTCTACAACGAGAACATCGATAAGTTGCTTATTGTAACCGGTTTTATTGCAGGTAACGATGCCGGGCAGATAACCACCCTTGGCCGTGGCGGCAGCGACTACACCGCGGCAATATTTGGCTCGGCGTTAAATGCTGAGGAGATCCAGATCTGGACGGATGTGAACGGGATGATGACCGCCGACCCGCGCATGGTACAAAAAGCCTTCCCGCTGGAGGAACTAACCTACACCGAGGCCATGGAACTTTCCTACTTCGGCGCAAAGGTGATCTACCCGCCAACCATGATCCCGGCGTTTTTAAAGAAGATCCCGATTGTTATAAAAAACACTTTTGAGCCTGCTTTTGCAGGTACGGTTATCCGCCATGATTGCAAGGCATCTACTTTGCCTATCAAGGGCATCTCGTCTATCAATAACATCAGCATCCTTAATTTAGAGGGAAGCGGTATGGTAGGCAAATCCGGCTTTAGCGGCAGGTTATTTTCATTGCTGGCCAGGGAGCAGATCAACATCATCCTCATCACCCAATCCTCATCAGAACATAGCATCACCTTTGCGGTGCAGCCAAACGAGGTGGAGAAAGCAAAGTTTTTAATAGAGCAGGAATTTGAACTGGAGCTATTAGCTAACAAACTTGAGCCATTGGTAGTAGAAAAAGACCAGGCGATATTAGCCATAGTGGGCGAAAACATGAAACAAACGCCCGGCATGAGCGGTAAGTTGTTCCACGCGCTGGGCCGTAATGGTGTAAACGTAAGAGCTATTGCGCAGGGCTCATCAGAATACAATATTTCGGTGATCATCTCAGCGAACGATCTGGCTAAGGCGCTAAACGCGGTACATGACGCCTTCTTTATAGAATTGACCAAAACGCTGCATGCTTTCTGCCTTGGTACGGGCAACATTGGTAAAACCCTGTTCAACCAGTTAAACGCGCATAAAGATTTCCTTCAAAAAAATAATGGCATCCAAGTGAAGATAGTAGGCATCAGCAATACCCGTAAAATGGTTTTCAATGCCGACGGTCTATCGCTCGATACCTGGCAAGACGATCTGCAGTCGTCAGCCCATGAGGCCGATTTAGCGGGCTTCATCGCCAAAATGAAAGAAATGAACCTGCCTAACTGTGTGTTTATTGATAATACTGCCAGCCCTGCACCTATAGCGTTTTATGAAGATGTTTTTAAAGCGAATGTATCCGTAGTAACCTGTAATAAGATCGGCAACTCGGCGTCATACGCGCAGTACAAAACCTTTAGAGACACCGCGCGCAAACATGGGGTCGATTTCTTTTATGAGACCAACGTGGGTGCCGGCCTGCCTATCATCCGTACATTAAAAGACCTGATGAGTAGTGGCGACCGCATCCAGCGGATCGAGGCCATCTTGTCGGGAACCATTTCTTTTATCTTTAATCACTTTAAGGGTGATGCCAACTTCCACGATGTGGTAAAAGAAGCCCAGGAAAAAGGCTATACCGAACCCGACCCGCGTGATGACCTGAGCGGCAAAGATTTTATGCGCAAGATATTGATCCTTGCACGCGATGCCGGCCACGAAATGGAAGAAGCAGATGTGCAGATAGAGAGCGTTTTACCAAAAGCTTGTTTAGAAGCACAAACTGTTGAAGATTTTTACGCGGCCCTTAAAGCCGAAGATGCTTTCTTCACCAGCCTGAAACAACAGGCCGAAAAAGATAAAAAAGTATTGCGTTACATAGGCAAACTGGAAAATGGCAAGGCATCCATCACCCTGCAAAGTGTTGATGAGAACCACCCATTCTATATGCTTAGCGGCAGCGATAACATCATATCGTTCACAACCGACCGGTACAAAGAGCGCCCGCTGGTTGTAAAAGGCCCCGGCGCAGGTGCCGAAGTAACCGCCGCCGGCGTATTTGCCGATCTGATAAATGTAGGAGCTAATTGAGAAATAAGAATCGAGAGACAAGGTAAAAAAGGTGCAGCGCCGGGTTCCCCTCTTGAGAGGGGCCGGGGTGTGTTAATTAATAGAATTAAGATGAGTAACGATATACAAGATTTAAAACAGCCGGCGAAGGCAAATAAAAAGGCCCTGGATAGTATCCACGTCTTCGCACCGGCCACTGTCGCCAATGTGGTATGCGGGTTTGATGTGCTGGGCTTCGCGGTGAACGAACCCGGCGATGAGGTAATTATGCGCATAACCGATAAGCCCGGTATCACCATCAGCAAAATTACCGGCGATGATGGCCGCCTGCCGCTTAACCCGGCAAAAAACACAGTGAGCGTAAGCGTGGAGCATTACCTGCGCAGCATAGACAGGCTGGACATTGGCCTCGATATTGAACTTCACAAAAAAATGCCGATAGGAAGTGGACTGGGATCCAGTTCGGCCAGTACGGTCGCGGGATTATTTGCCATCAAAACTTTGCTGGGTGATGATACCGACCCATCAACGCTGCTGCCATTCGCCATGAAGGGGGAGGAAATGGCTTGCGGCCACGGGCATGCAGATAATGTTGCACCTGCCTTATTGGGTGGCTTTGTGCTGATCCGCAGCTACGAGCCTTTAGATGTAGTACGTTTACCGCACCCGGCCAATTTATGGTGCGCCATCGTATTCCCGGATGTGGATGTACCAACACGGGAGGCGAGGCAGATCATCCGCAAAAACATCCAGATGAAAGATGCCGTAACCCAGTGGGGCAATATTGCAGGCCTGGTAAGCGGCCTGTTTATGCAGGATATTGACCTGATTGGCCGCAGCATGAAAGATGTATTGGTAGAGCCGGTGCGCAGTATGCTGATACCCGATTTTTATGAAATGCGCCAAATAGCTATGGATTTAGGGGCGGTAAGCTTTGGCATTTCCGGCTCAGGGCCATCGGTATTTGCGTTTACGCGCGATGAGGAAACCGCAAAACGCATCACCCATAAACTGCAGAAGCACTTAACAAACATCAAAATAGGCTCCAACGGTTATGTGTCAACTATAAATGACGCAGGGCCGAGGGTTTTAGGATAAACCACTAAACCGTCATTGCGAGGTACGAAGCAATCTCTTTAGGATAGTTGTACACCTTGCATGAAGGATTTGCTTAAAGAGATTGCTTCGTACCTCGCAATGAGCGCGGAGAAGTATAATGGAAAAGAAAATACAAAATGAAATTCTACAGCACTAACAATACAGATTTAAGGGTTGGGTTTAAAGAAGCGGTTTTTAACAGCATGCCGCAGGATAAGGGCTTATACATGCCGGTAGAGATACCAAGGCTTGATGACAAATTACTGAATAATCTTGATCAATACACGCTGCCGGAGATCGCGTTCCATGTGGCACAAAACCTTTTGGGCGATGACATTCCGGCCGATGATCTGAAAGCTATCATTGAAGATGCCATTAACTTTTACGCGCCCGTAGTAAAGCTGGAAGAGAACGTGTACGTGCTGGAGCTTTTCCACGGGCCTTCATTGGCGTTTAAAGATTTTGGCGCGCGTTTCATGAGCCGGATAATGAGCTACTTTTTACAAGATGGCGAAAAACAGCTCGACGTACTGGTGGCAACATCCGGAGATACAGGTGGTGCTGTAGCCCTGGGCTTTTTAGGAGTACCTAACACACGGGTAACCATCCTTTACCCTAAGGGAAAGGTAAGCCAAATACAAGAATTACAATTAACCACCAATGGCCAAAACATCCGCGCACTGGAAATTGATGGCACTTTTGATGACTGCCAGGCCCTGGTTAAACAGGCCTTTACCGATAGAGAGCTGAATGAGAAATTCCGTTTAACATCTGCCAACTCTATTAATATTGCACGTCTTATACCGCAAACCTTTTACTATTTTAATGCCTACGCCCAATTGTTTAGAGCGGGTATCAGCAAGGTAGTATTCGCGGTGCCAAGCGGCAACTTTGGTAATATTGGCGCGGGTTTATTAGCCTGGAAAATGGGCTTGCCTGTTGAGCAGTTTATAGCGGCAACAAACGCTAATGATACTGTCCCGGCTTTTCTTAAGACGGGCGTTTATCAGCCAAAACCGTCGGTAGCAACCCTGTCAAATGCTATGGATGTGGGCAACCCAAGCAATTGGGTCCGCATTGCAGGCTTATTTAAGGACGAGCCCGAAGCGCTCAATAAACTTATTGTGGGTTACACTTATAACGATGAAGAAACCCTGGAATCCATAGAGGCTGTATCTAAACAGTACAATTATATCGCCTGCCCGCATACCGCCATTGCCTGGAAGGCTTTGAAAGCGTATCAGCAGGAGCACGGCTCAAACGACACTGCGGGTGTATTTTTATCAACCGCGCATCCATGCAAATTTCCGGATGTATTTACACCGGAGCTGGCTGGTAAGATCGACATCCCCGAACAGGTTGCAGCCCTCGAGAAAAAAGCGCATCAGGCGACAAGTTTAGGTACAAGCTTTGAAGAATTTAAAGGATATTTGCTAAATAATGCTTAGCAATATTACCATGCTTAAAAGTACTTTTTTAAAGATCATTACTATAATTTCCTTTATCGTAGCCATATCTGGCTGTGAGGCTAAAAAGGAAAAATTTACCACCAAAGGTTGGGATGATGGAGATGGACTCACCTTCCCAAGGCGTGAGGGTATGCTTGATGACCTGCTGGCTACTCATAAACTTAAGGGACTAACTTTTAAACAAGCGGTGGGCTTATTAAAGTACCCGCAGCGTACGGGCTTTACCCAAAAGGAATTTGAATACGAGATAATCCGCAAGATGGACGGCATAGATACGGTTTATGCAAAAAGCCTAGTGCTTTACCTGAATAAGGATTCGGTTGTGAGCGATTACAAGGTCATCGAAAAAGACAACAAGGAAAAGCTTAAACAAAAACACGAGAAACAGAACGCGGCTAAAAAATGATTGATACCATCATATTTGACCTGGGCGCGGTGCTTATAGACTGGAACCCGCAGTACCTATACCGTAAATTGTTTGCCAACGAGCAGGAAATGACACATTTCCTGGCCACCATCACCACACCCGACTGGAATGAAGAGCAGGATGCAGGGCGTTCCTTACAGGAGGGAACGGACTTATTGGCTGCGCAACACCCGCAGCACGAGGAAAATATCCGTGCGTTTTACGGCCGTTGGAATGAAATGCTTGGCGACGCCATTGAGGGCACAGTAGAGATATTTAAACAATTAAAAGATAGTGGCAAGTATAAAATTTACGCGCTGACCAACTGGTCGGCAGAGACGTTTCCGGTTGCTTTAGAGCGCTACCATTTCCTGAACTGGTTTGATGGCATCGTTGTATCCGGAACAGAGAAGATGCGTAAGCCAGCCCCCGCTTTTTATAGGCTGCTATTAGACAGGTATCAGGTTACGCCCAAAAAAGCTTTGTTTATTGACGATAACCTCCGCAACGTATTGGCGGCAGAAAAGCTGGGTATCAAATCCATCCACTTTACCTCACCACAAAGTTTACAGCGAGACCTCGAAATTTTGGGCATTAACCGGCCTCAATAAAAGCGAAAGCCCCGGTTAACTACTCCGGGGCTCTCTTTCTAACTAAACTAACTAACTATACTTATTATTTATTGGTTCCAAAGGGTATGTATACCCCAAAGGTTATGTTACGGCCCATGTTGTAAACCCCGTAGGTAGGGTCTTCCTGGCTGTAGCGGCCCGGCCTTAGGCGGCTAAGGGCATCGTAATATGCTTTATTGGTAAGGTTGGTACCCGATACATAAAGTTTTAAAGGCTGTTTACCAATATTAAATGTTGCGCCTACACCAGCGTTAAGCAAGGTGTAACCATCTGTAGGTGTTTCAAATGTAGCGTCAACACGGCTTTGTTTAAAAAAGTTATCTATACCCGCATAAAAATAAAAGTCTTTAATGCCTTTAATTTTAGGCTCAAAACGCAGGGCGTTATGTAATACACCGGCAGGTATCAGAGGCAAAGGCCTGTCAAATGTGGTATTCTGCGCTCTGGTATAGCTAAATGTATTTTCAAAATGAATGAATGATACCGGATGCAGTGTTAAGTTACCTTCAAACCCGTAAAGGTTAGCGTTTACCTGTCCGTAACGGTAGGTATCATACGCCCTTGGCAACCCTGTTCCTTCATCAATAACAGTTGTTTGTTCTTTATTGGTGTTTGACGCGTAAATAAAGTTATGAATGTAGTTTTCATAGATACCAAAGCTACCGGTAACAAAGCCCGAGCCGTACTCTAACGTCGCATCGGCCTGGTAACTTCTTTCGGGACTAAGGTTAGCATCGCCAATTTCGTAACGGCTTGTGCCTTCGTGCACACCGTTACTTCCCAGTTCGGCAGGGTTTGGCGCACGGAAGGCAGAACCTGCATTAGCCTTAAAGCTTAGTACGTCGTTAAAGATGTGGGTGTAACCCAGGGCCGCACTAACGTTAGAAAACTTATTGTCGAATCCAACAAATATCGGGTCACCCGCTTCATCGTTCTGGGCTTTACCTTTATTTTTAATGTAATCGAAACGGGCACCTGCACTAAAGGTGTTTTGGCCCCATACCTTTTTGGCATAAACAAATGCACCTGTACTGTATTCGTCATAAGCAGGTATCAGCAACTCTTCACCGAGGTTAACGCTATGGCTCAGGCTACTGCTTAAGCCAATTACCGGGTGCCATCCATTACTTTCGGGCAGGTAATATTTAGCATCAAGCGAATAAGTATTCATATCGAAGAACAGGTTCGGTGTAGGATTGTCCTCCAACTCGCGGCGCTGGTTCTTCTGATATCCCAGATCTAATTTTAACGAACTGCCACCAAACTGAAAGTTATTGTTCAATGCAACTTTATAGTGGCGTATGTCCTGGCGCGGGTAATCAATAGTGCGGCTTTTGTTATCGTTGTAAAGCGGGTCGCCCGGCTCTGAATCGTAAAAACCTATGTTGTCTTTAAAATAAGAGAAATTTAAATGTGAGTAACCCCATAATTTATTCAACCCCAACATACCGCTGGCGTTAGTCTGGTTAAAGCCGCTGTTAATATAACGGCCTGCGGGCGTGTTAAATGAGTAAGCATTTTGATAGGTACCACGGCCCCTCCAAACAAAACCGTTCTGGTTACCGCTTAGCATAACAGATGTATTGCTTAACCCGTTATTGGTAGAGTAGTTGGTTAGTACTTCTCCCGCTATGTTACCTTCTGACGGCGTCGGCGGATCTATCACGTTGATAACACCACCCAATGCATCCGATCCGTATTGTAACGATGCGGCACCACGTAAAACCTCAACACGGCCTGCAGCAAACTGGTCCATCTCAATACCGTGCTCATCGCCCCATTGCTGGCCTTGCTGTTTAACACCGTCATTTAGGGTAACTACGCGGTTGTAGCTTAGACCGCGTATAACAGGTTTTGATATGGCCTGGCTGGTGGTTATCTGGCTTACACCCGGCACCTGCCTCGCCAATGCATCAATTAAATTGGTGGATGATATCTGTAATTGCTCTTTAGTTACAACCGATGCCGATGTGCTGTTACTACGGCTGCCCGATGTAATAGGCGTACCGGTAATTACCACCTCGTGCGATTCGATAACACTGGGTTGCAGGGCAAACACTAAAGGGGTATTTGAAGAAAATTCTACCGTTTGGGTTAGGGTTTTATAGCTAAGGTATTGCACCTGTACTACAAAGCTGCCTTTTGCCGGTATGGATCTAAATGAAAACTCACCGTTGGCATTGGTGGCAACCGAAAGGCGTAGATCAGGTATGTTAACTGTAGCGCCAATAAGCGGCTCTTTAGTTTTGGCATCAATAACCTTACCCTTAAAATCTATAACATCTGCAAATGCAGAGATCTGAATAAACAAAAATATAAAGCAATATATAAGCTTACGTTTCATAATAATAGTAAAATAAAAAATACAAGAAATACCGCCTGATGCGGCGTTAAGTAGTTAATAGTAGTATTATGAAACTACAGGAGGAGCACGCCCCTGGGATAGGATGAGGGCTATGCTGGTAAAATCATACTCAAAAGTAACGTAGGTATGATTGGCAGGAGTAAACAACGCGTACTGACTATTGCCGGGCAGCTCCATATATGTATGGTGCATGCTGTCGCAAAGCTGGCACTTTTCTTTAAACTCCTGCTTTGAGCTGTTATGGCAGTCGTCGCAATTTTTAGCGTGTATTGTTTTGATGATGTTGTGCTGATGGGCAAAAACCATATACTGCCCCGTTATAAAACAGAGCATTAGCGCCCATGCGCAAAAAATATGATAAGTGCCTTTTTTCAAAACAAGCTGTGTATTTAATAATACATGGCAAAAGTAGTTAATAAAATGCTAATCATAATGTAAATACGTAACAATGTTGTTAATTGTATATGGGTATAAATGCCAATAACCGCGCCACATCAGTATATTTGCCTGTATGAAACCCGCAGAGATCAATTTGAAATGGGCCGCCCTGCAAGACAAAATTGCTACCGAGTTTGATAACGAGAAACCCGATATAAAAGTTGTGTTGTTTTTGATAGGTGTGCAGGAGCTTGGCCAGGGGCCAAAAAAGTTTAGCAAAAGGCAAAAGGAAGAGCTGATGCACATAGCCAATTGCAAGCTATTTAGCAAGATGGGGTTTTATGAACTGGAGGGGCTTGACCAGGATGGCTGGCCACACTGGAAACTGGTAAAGGTCGTTCCCAACTACACCCTGCTTGAGCAGGAGATGGTGATAAAATCGCTGATAATTGACTACTTTGAGTCGGAAATGGAATGGATATTTTAATTGAATAAACCAAGATATGAAGAGATTTTTTACCCTTTGTTTGCTGCTGCTTACTGTAAGTATTGCCTTTGCCAAACCACCCAAAAACCAATACGTTCGCATCAAAACAACTTATGGCAGTGTAATTATAAGATTGTATAATGAGACACCGCTACACCGCGATAACTTTATAAAACTTGCCAAACAAGGTTTTTATAACGGCACACTTTTTCACCGTGTCATACAAAACTTTATGATCCAGGGCGGAGACCCTGATTCGCGCGATACTGCTAAAAACAAACCCGGGGTTGAGCTGGGTAATGGCGATTTGAAATATACCGTACCCGCCGAGTTTAAAGACAGCCTTTTCCACAAACGTGGCGTACTGGCCGCCGCGCGCGAAGACAACCCTAAAAAGGCATCAAGTGCATGCCAGTTTTACATTGTAGAGGGCAAACGCTGGACCAACGGTAAATTGGATACCTTAGAAATGACACGCCTTAAAGGCCGCAAGATACCTACCTGGCAGCGCGATATTTATACCACCGTTGGCGGCGTACCTCACCTCGACCAAAACTACACCGTTTATGGCGAAGTGGTTACCGGCATTGATATGGTTGACCAGATTGCTGCCGTTAAAAAAGATGCACGCGACAGGCCGGATACCAACATCCCGATGACGGTGGAATTGCTGAGTAAAAAGGAATGCAAACACATGGACGAATTGCTATGGCCCAAGGCAAAATAATGACGTCCTGTGTTCACGTTCACGTTTGCACATGCAGCCATTAATTTGCAACTCATTCATTATCAATTGTTCTAAGTTTAATATGGTGACAGTGTATTGTCACCACTTCTAAATGAAAAATACATAGGCACGATGCCCATAAACTATGAAGATCATAACCTATAACGTTAACGGCATCCGCTCGGCAATAAATAAGGATTGGCTTGCCTGGTTGCAGGCTACCAATGCCGACGTAGTGTGCTTACAGGAAATTAAGGCTACGCCAGATGTTATTAAAGAACTTGGCCTGGTTGATGCATTAGGTTATAAACATTACTGGTTCCCGGCCGAAAAGAAGGGCTACAGCGGTACGGCTATCTTTAGCAAAATCACTCCTAAACATGTGGAATATGGCTGCGGCATCCCCGACTTTGACCGCGAAGGGCGTTGTATCCGTGTAGATTTTGACGAGGTATCGGTAATGAGCGCCTATTTCCCCTCCGGCTCAAGCGGCGATGAAAGGCAGATCTTTAAATACCGTTTCCTGGACGAATTTGGCAAATACCTTACCTTGTTAAAGGTGGAACACCCTAAACTGGTAATATGCGGCGATTATAATATATGCCATAAACCCATCGACATCCACAACCCTAAATCAAATGCAAACTCATCAGGCTTCTTGCCCGAAGAGCGCGAATGGATGGAGAACTTTATAGAGTCGGGGTTTATAGATACCTTCCGGCATGTAAATAAAGAGCCCCATAACTATACCTGGTGGAGCTTCCGTTCGGGCGCACGTGGTAAAAACCTGGGCTGGCGTATCGATTATGCCATGGCAAGTAACGAACTTGAAGAAAACATTAAGCGTTGCGCTATCCTGCCGGAGGCAAAACACTCGGACCATTGCCCCGTGCTGCTTGAATTGGAGTTTTAAAAATTGCATGTTATTGCAGGCATATTATTTAACCGTTAATAGCGCTAAACCCCTGTTTTAGCACTAATTAATTAATTTGCTTTTTTTAAAACTTATTTATAGCTTCACCCTTCTACTTACCCATGAACGACAAAGCAAAAAAGATCATCATTTTTGATGATGATGAAGACATTCTATCTATCTGTAGTTACATTTTAGAGGAGCAAGGCTGGGAGGTTCATACCTTTACCGATTGTAACGATATTACCCAAAAAGTTTCGGGCATTTCTCCTGATGTAATTTTGATGGACAACTGGATCCCTGATGCCGGTGGTATTATAGCTACGCAAACCCTTAAAAAAGACGAAGTATTAAAAAATATACCTGTTGTATATTTTTCGGCCAATAGCGACATCCAGTTACTTGCCGACCATGCCGGGGCAGAAACTTACCTTGCAAAACCCTTTGACCTGGAAGAACTGGAAAGGGTTATTAACTCGGTACTGATAAAAAATTAAAAAATAAAAGCATTAAAAAATCCCATCCGGAAACCGGATGGGATTTTTTGTTTTATACCTGTTTAGAACGGGCCGCCACCCGGAGGAGGGGGAGGGCCACCCATTCCGCCGCCCATACCACCCTGGCGCCCGCCGCCGTCTCTCATGCCACGTCCCGGATCAGCAGATGGTGCCTTGCCCGAGAATTTTTGCAGGCGGAAAGTAAAGGTTAATAAGTAGTAACGGCCAAGCCTGTTTACATTTGTTTGTGTAACCGTGCTACCATTTGTAACGGTAGAAAAGCCTGTGTTCTCGTTAAATAAATCGTATGCGGCTAAACGTATGGTACCGCGATGGTCTTTTAAAAACCTGCGTTCTAAATAAGCATTTAAGATATTCGGGTTTTTAATATTTACTGCCTGGTCATATCCGTAGTTTAATGTTTTGGTATAGTCGTAACTTACGGTCCAATCTTTCCAAACATAGTTTTTACCATTTAGGCCCAGCTCCAGCGAGCGGATGTTTGTGTTTTGATTGCCTAAAGTAGTTAGCGAATTATCTGTTTTGCTAACGGTGTATTTGCCATATAACTCCGCGTCAATTATATCGGTAATATTTGTCCTGAAACCCAGGCGTGGGCTCAAGCTAAGGGTCTTCGCTATATTTTTCTCTATTGGCGTGGTTACGTTATTTTCATCTACGCTCTGCGAAAAGCCGATGTTATTGGTATAACTGGCGTTACCGTTAAATGTTAAAGTATAACGGCGCTCTTTCCATGGCTTAGAGTAAATAAGGTTTGCCCCTGCAGTGTAGTAGCCGCTTGTATTTAAGTATTTAATTAGTGTGGCGTTTCTAAAGTTAACCAGACTTGGGTCGGCTGCCAATGCAGCGGCGCTAAAGTCCGACGCATAGTTCACCGTGTTTTGAACGATCTTGTTATCGGTTTGTGAAAAGTTTAAGCCAACCAGGAATATATTACCCGTTTGAAAGCTGAACGCATTATAACGTAAAGACAGGTTGTTTGTAAACTCGGGGTTTAGGTTAGGGTTACCTTGTACCGGGTACAACGCGTTCGAAAAATCAAGAACCGGCTGCAACTGGTTAAATGCCGGCTGGTTGCTGCTGCCATTATAGTTAAAACGCAATGCCTGGCTCCTGCTAAAGTTATAATTAAAGCTTGCTGCCGGTATAACATTAAAGGTAGATACGCTGGTAGACACATTGTTGCTCAGGTTTATCCCATCAAGCTTTGCCGGTTGTGCACCAACACCTAAGGTTAGGTTGTACTTTTTCTCTATTACCCTATAATTAAGGCCAAACCTGTTGGTAGTAAACGTGTAATTGTAGTTGTTGCTTAACAAGGAATAGTTACGGTACAGATCGGGATTGGTGGTGTAAAGGGTATCTGTTTCTTTATCGCTTGATGTAAAGTTGTGGTTAAACGCGTAGTTAAGCTCCAGGAACGATACTTTTCCAATTGGCTCCTGGTATGATACGTTAGCGCCGTAAGTGTTGGTACGGCTATCGGTATAAATAACCTGGTTTGCCGGGGTTGTGCCCGCGCCAATAGTGTAAGTATTCACCGGGTTATCAAACTGCGAGCTTTTGTTTGTGCTTACATTAAAACCTATTAGTAAATTACGCTTGCTATGTTTAAAACGGTGGTTAAAAAAACCTGTTAAACCATAGTTTGGCGAGGTTGAGTTACTTATGGAGTTTGACGTATAGGCCAATCTTGTAGTATCTCTCCTAACCAGTTTCTGATCGTCGAAACTGGTTACGTCAGATGCATTGTATGAAAACGACGGCGTAACCTTTAAATAGTTAAGGGTATCCGGTTTCCACTCCAGGTTAAAATTAAACCGGTGATTGGTTGGCTGGCTTGTTTCCTGGCTAACCTGGGTGCTTTGGCTTGGGTTGTTACCAAAGTTGTTTTGCAACGTGGTCGAATTAGTATATGTAGTATTATTACTAAAGCTGTAGCTACCGTAAACCGATAATGTTTTACCCCATTGGTCCCTAAAGTTTAAACCAATAGAGCGCGCATTGGTAATACCGTTGGCGTTGGTTGTAGAGCCGCTTGAGCCACGTGCCGCATTGCCACGGCCACCACCGCCGCCACCAAAACCGCCGCCGCCTGCCGCGCCGCCGGTTGCCGCGCCATAGCTAAATGTGTTTACGTTGGTATTGTTAAGGTTACCTAAAACGGAGATCTGCTGGTCGCCTTTAAATTTAAAGAAGTTTACGAGGCCTATATAACGGTTATCATTCTTTATATCAACACCATCTTGTTTGGGTAACCAATCGCGGCCGTCGCCTGCTGTAGCCTGGCCAAAATAGCCGTAGTTTTTGTCTTTACGGATGGTAAAGTTCAGGATCTTGTTAGGCTCGCCGGTTTTAACACCGGTAAGGTTTGCCTGGTCGCCGTAGTCATCAACAACCTGTACACTTTCTATAACGTCGGCCGGGAGGTTCTTGGTAGCGCTTTGTACATCGCCCCCAAAAAAGTCTTTACCGTTTACTCTCACTTTTGTTATTTGCTTTCCCTGGGCTGATACCGTACCATCTTTGGCGACATCAATTCCCGGGATCTTTTTCAAAACATCCTCAATAGGGGCGTTTTCACGAACCTTATAGGCCGATACCGAATACTGAACGGTGTCTTCCTTAAAAACAACCGGGTTAACACCCACAATATTGACCTGGCCAAGTTGCCTTATAGATGATTTTAATATGATGGGGTCAAGCACAACGGCTTTACCATCGGCAGGCAGGTTGTAATGCTTTATAAGCCCATCATAACCTATCGAACTAATAATAAGCGTTATTTTAGAACCTTTTACAGCAGGGAAGGAGAACTTGCCATTTACATCGGCAATACTTACAGTACTGTCGCCAAGTTCGTTTTTTAATTTGATGTTACTACCAGGGAGGGATAACTTGGTAGAATCGATAATAGTTCCGCTTATTGACCTTTGCTGCGCTGATGCGTTAAAGGTATTAAAGCAAACGAATGCTAATATTAAATAAAGGTATTTCATAATCTCTTTTTACACGTAACGGGCTGTTAAAGTATCGTATAGACACATTTATCATACAAATGTTCACTTTATTCAGTTTATATATTTAATAATCATAGCATTGTTACATATTACAATACGCCGCAATAAATTTGTTACAGTAACTAAATATAAAAGCCCTGCTAGTGCAGGGCTTGGTACAAACTTTTAAATATACCGTATAAATTTATATACAGCTGATGTATAGGCTATTGCAATCTGAAGGTAGAAGCTACCTGGTTAAAATTCCTTACATTTAAACCAGGGTGTGATATAGATAATGTAGTTAATGATGTCCCTGCTATTACTACAACCCTAAAGTCTAACCCGGTTGCTGTAAAGTTTGCTTTAACATCAACATAACCAACACCATAGTTAGATACGCTTAAGGTACGGTCGGCCTCGCTGTATGGCAGCGCATAATATCCCGTTCCCGATCCGCTTACCCTAAAATATACAAGCACTATACCCTGGTCAACTACCGATTGTGTTATGGCAGGCACGGTTAGCCTGCTTAAACCGGTTAATGTTACCGATTTACTTGGCAATAAGAAACTTTGCACATTAGCAGTGCCGTCTTTCCCGTCCTTACCATCCTGGCCGGCAGCGCCTGTTTGCCCTGTTGCGCCGGTAGCCCCTGTTGGGCCGGTTGGGCCTTGCGCGCCGGTTGCACCGGTAGCACCCGTTGGGCCGGTTGCGCCGGTGGCACCTGCCGGGCCTGTTGCACCGGTTTCGCCTTTTTCACCCTGTGGGCCTTGTGGTCCTTGCGGGCCTGTTGCACCGGTTGGGCCAACCGGGCCGCCTGCAGGGCCTGCGGGGCCTTGTGGTCCTGCGGGGCCCGTTGCTCCCGTAGCGCCTTGCGGACCTGTAGCTCCCGTAGCGCCTTGAGGGCCGGCTGCGCCGGTAGCGCCTTGTGGCCCTTGCGCACCAGTAGCGCCGGTAGCGCCCGTTGCACCTGCTTCGCCTTTTGGACCTGCCGGACCCGGGGTTGTTGATTTTTTACACGCACCTGCCGTTAAAAGGCTAAGTGCTATAGTTACTAATAAAAGTCTGTTTTTCTTCATGTTTATTTTGTGAGTGTAGGGTCTTCTACGGAGTTATTAACATTTGGTTTCAAAATTTAATGGGGTTTTGAATAACAAATACTTTGAATGCGGCTAATTATGTTATTGATATCCACAATGATACTCCACTATTGTTGACAAGTATTTCGTTTGGAATACAACCTTAGGCACGATTTTTCGTACAACCTCAAAAACACTTAACCTATGGATAATTTCAAGGGGTCTTTGCACAATAAAGTGCACAAATGGATGGATGCATTCGGATTCAGATTAAATGCATCCCAAACGAGTGGAAAAACTAAAATAACCACTAACCATTACTTTTTTGAAACCTTCAACTTTTTTGAAAAGTGGAAAGACAACGATCCTACCAAAGCAAAATTCCTTTGTTTTGATACCTACGGGGAAAAAGTAAGTGTAAAAACACTGCTTGATCTGCAAACCGCATTTTTTGAAAATATTAGTCAGCTTAAATAATATTAATAGGGCCTTAAACAGAGAAGCCCCCGTTTGTTAAACGGGGGCTTCTCTGTTATTAAATGTTTGGTTATTTTGTTTGCGGCCAGCAGCTATTATCTGCGGGTGCAATTTCGTCTGTTAAGCGGCCGGGTGAGCCACCACCAACATTTACTATAGGGCGTGTTGGGTTTAGTGCCTCTTTAATGCGCAGGCGCAGGTCGGCATAGTGTGCTGCTGTTAAAGCATCACCTCCCTTTGGAAGGCTTGAGCTAATTTTAGCGAGTTCTACACGTACCATCGGCCTAATATCTGATAGGGCAATGTTGATAGGCGTTAAACCAAGGCTTGCCAACTGTGCTGATGTAGCACCCGGGAAACTTTGGCTCGCGTCATCATTCAATAATGTTTTTAAACGGTCAACATAGCCGCGTTGCAGGTTGCGCTTAAACTCATCGGGCGTAGCTTTGGCAAATATACCCGCGCGCAGATCGTTAAACATATCGGCAACAGTATAAGCGGTAGCGCCGTTTTTTGATTGATTATCAAACATACGCGCCATACGCGATGGGTTAATAACGTTATTAACCGCGTTTACCTGTACCGATTTGATACGACCGATAACTACACCATTATCAAACTTGGCTAACTCGGCATTGTTAATTAACCATTTTGGTGTAGTAAACACCTGTTGGTTTAAAAATACAACCGCATCATGCTGCAGGTTTTTGTTTACGAAACCATAAACAGCGCCTTTTTGATCGTACGTTTTATAATTTTCATTCATGCCACCAATATTCATGGTAACGTGGCCTATGTAGCGGTTGTATTGGCCAATAACCTCGTTGTATAAGGTTACCAGGTCATCATAATCCTCGCCTTTTTGGTAGGTCCATTTTTCGATGTTAGGAAGGATCCTTTTCAGGTTAGCTATACCATAGGTACTTGCTTTCATGGCGTTATCGCCAAGGTCTTCGTTTTGTAAACGCGGGTCAATAGATGTTCCCTGTCTGCCAAAGTAATAAAGTGGGTTACTTGCTTTTTCTTTTGTCCAAACATCCAACATTTCTTTTTCCTGAACGGCTGTTTTCTTGCCCGGGAAATAACTGTATCCCCACTTAACCGACCATAGATCGTATTCGCCAATTTGAGGGTATAAGTGGGTTACGCCATCGCCCGGCTGCGCAATGTAGTTAAAGCGGGCATAATCCATTATTGATGGCGCAGTACCATGCTTGTCTGTAAATGATTTTGAACGCAGCGAATCAACCGGATAAGCGTAGCTCGACCCGAAGTTGTGTGGCAGGCCTAAAGTATGGCCAATTTCGTGCGATGATACAAAGCGGATCAATTCGCCCATTTGCGCGTCGGTAAATTTAGCCATGCGCACATTAGGGTTAACCGCTGCTGTTTGTATAAAGAACCAGTTACGCAATAAACTCATTACGTTATGGTACCAGCCAACGTGGCTCTCCAGGATCTCGCCGCTGCGTGGGTCTGAAATGTGAGGGCCATAAGCATTTTGCACATCCGACGCGAAGTAGCGTAATACGCTGTAACGTGCATCTTCGGTACTAAACTCAGGGTCTTGTTTTTTTGTAGGTGCTTCTTTACCAACAATTGCATTTTTAAATCCCGCTGCTTCAAAAGCTTTATTCCAGTCGTTAACACCGGCAATAAGGTATGGTACCCATTTTTTTGGTGTAGCTGGGTCTATGTAGTATACAATTTGTTTTTGGGGCTCAACCAGTTCGCCACGTGCGTAAGCAGCTTCGTCCTTAGGCTCAAGCTTCCAACGGTGTATGTAAGCTGTAGCTTCCGCCTTTTGGGCATCGGTACCATAGTCTGTTTGTCCCTGGCCAAAAAAGCCGACACGGGCATCCATTATACGTGCTTTCATTGGCGTTTTAGGTAATAATAGCATCGAGGTATTCAATTCAAAAGTAACCGCGCCGTTTGTATTATCAGTTGGCGATTCGGCAGCACGGTAAGTTTTTAAAGTACGTGTTTCAATGTTGATAGGGAAGCTCCTCATGGTATCAATGTACGAGCGGGTATTATCCAACGCGCTAATTTTGTACATCTTTTTGATGTTATCGGGCAGGCCGATCGCTGCCACGTCACCGTTATACAGGTCAGTCACATCTATTAAAACACCTGTTGTGTCTTTGTTATATGCTTTAATATCAAAAGCGGCAAGCACAGCATCAAGGTTTGAGTTCTTTACCGATTGATACATGTCGCTGGTGCTATCGGCTCTTACCGAATAGCTTGGCACGCGAATAAAAACCTGTTTATCGTGACGTTCCCATTTCCAAACCTGGTTATTAACTTCTTCGCCGCCGTATTGCTGGCCAAATGATTTTAGCCCGGTAGGTGTTTTTACAAAACGGGTAACAACCAGCATTTCGCGGCTTACCAGGCTGTCTGGTATCTCAAAGTAATATTTGCCATCAACTTTGTAGGTGTTAAAAAGGCCGGTATCTGCTTTTGCTTTCCCAATAAGGTCAGCAAATTTTTTGATGCCCTCTTTTTTAGCAGCACCAACTGTTGCTGTGGCGGTAGAGCCGCCCGGGGTAGTTGTGGTTTTTAGCGTAACCGTACGGTCTGCCGCTTTTTTGGTGGCGCATGAACTTGCTATAGTTGCAATAGCAAAAAATGCAACGCCCAGGTAAGTATTTACCCGTAAAGGTGTATTCATTTGTTTAAGTTAATTAGTAAAGGTTAAAAATATGGAATAATTTTTTTAGAAACCTATCGCAACATGTTAGTTACATGCAAATTATATGCGGCGGCGCAAATTAATGATCACCCGGTCGAATTTCTTATCGTGATAGATCTCCAAGAGCAGGCTCCGTTCTGATGTTTTGAAATAGGAGTCTATTTCCTCCTGGGTCATTTTTGATACGGGCTTAAAGTTAATGGATGTAATTTCATCATCTTTTATCAAGCCAATTTCATCGGCCGGTGACCCGGGCGCCACACGGCCAATAATTAGGTGCATGTAGTTGTCGCCTGCCATAAAGTATTCTATCCCGCTCATGTCATGCTCAAACGGCGTCCCGAATTTCTCGTTCGATTTTACATATAACAGTCCGTTAGAATAGTCAAATGCAAGATTAAATCTTTTAAGTATGCCAATACCTATATTACCGTCGCGGGGTACACTTGATGTTCTCTGCACGTAATCTTTATCAGGAAATGATGTAATTATATTTTTAACCTTGTATCCGGCAATCTCAATATCCTTAACGCGGCTTAAATAGCCGCTTATTGGCCCGTTAAGCCCCACACCCAGGTTTGCCTGGATTGCTTTTTTTGGCAGGCCATGCTTTTGCAGCATATTTTCTATAGAAAGCGGGTGCCCGGCGCCAAGGTCTATTACAAATTTGTTTACCGCTCTTGTGCCATCATGAAAGCTAACATTAGTTTGCATGTAAGGCTTTTTATCCTCAATTGTGATGGGGATTTTTTGGCTCTTTTTAAATGGCTTGAGGTATTGAGGGCGGCAAACATTCATGGTGGTATCGGTAAAGTTTATTTTTACCGCCAGCGAATTAAAAAACTCATAACCCAACAAACCATGTATGGGGAGGCCAATGTAAGCGGATAAATTAAAATAATCGTCCTTTAAAATCGCTGCAGAAACATCTTCACTTACCAGCCCGGGAATGTCGATATCCAGTACGGGTGTAACATAGGCTTCAAAAGCATCGCCCTCGCCAAGGCCTACCAATTTGATAGTGCGCTTAGAGGCAATACCTATCGAGTCAACCAGTTTGGGTTCGGTAATGATCATCAACCCAACACCCGTATCTAATACGAAGTTGAATGGCCCTTTCCCGTTTATTTTAAGCTTAACAACCATCATGTTGCGAACAAGCTTAAAGGGGACATCTACATACTTGCGGTTGCTGTCAACGTCAAAAGATTGCGCGCTTGCCGATAAGAAAAGGCAATTTATGATGACAAGTAGCCATACACGTTTAAACGTCGAATATCTGTATAGACCGGCTAACACCTGGTTTGGATTGGTAGCTAAATCTACATATTATTTATATAAATAACACAAGCTTAACCTTCAATCACCATGGCGTTAACACCCATCGGGCTTTTTCCCGTTTTTATCTTCATCGCATTTTAATGCCCCGTGTAGTTCGGGGTTTTGCAAGGGCATGGTTTGCAATTTTTTTTCTACTTCGGTTTGTTGTACCACTACGGCGTAATCGGCAGGTTCAATACGGCTGCCCTGTGCTTCAGCGTAAACCTGGGTAAACTCGGCACCTATATAAAGTATGGCTGCTGTATAATAGATCCATACCAAAATCACAATAAGCGAGCCCGCAGTACCATAAACAGAGCCCTGGGCTGTATATTGAATGTAAAGGCTGATGATATACTGACCGATAATAAATAATATAGCTGTAAATATAGCTCCCGAACGCACATCTTTCCATTTGATCTTAACATCGGGCAATACTTTAAATATAACCCCAAAAAGGACAGAAATAACAAGAAGCGTAATGCCAAAATTTACCGTAAATAAGAATGTTTCGCCAATTACATTGGCAATATCCTTACCCAATAATTTGGGTAAAAACGCTACTATCTTATCACTAACCGCACTAATTATTAAATTTACCAATAGGGATGCAAGTAATAAGAAACCAAGACTAACAATCAGCGAAAAAGAAAGGAACCTGTTCTTCAGCATCTGCACCCATCCGCGTTTAGGTTTGGCCTTTACACGCCATATGATATTAAGCGAATCTTGTATCTCCAGAAATATACTGCTGGCACCTAAAAGCAAGGTTGCAATACTTATAACTAAACCAATGCCGCTTTTCCCCGCAATATCCTGCGATTTAATAGTCTCCTGTATTTGGTGAGTACCTTGTTCGCCTATATAATGTTTGATCTGGTCGTAAAAGTCCTGGCGGTAGCTGCCATCTTTTAGAAAGATACCTGCGAGCGAAAGTATTAATAACAACAGTGGCGCTAATGAAAATATGGTGTAATAGGCTAACGATGCGCTAAGCTTTAAGCCGTTATCTGACCCAAACCCGCTAAAAGTAGCCAGTAACACTTTCCAGAGCTGCTTTAAATATTCTTTGCTAAAAAACTTCATATTAAAACCGAATATATTTGTTTGTACCTTGTGTTCTAAAACAGATAACACCATTTTATGAAAATTGTAATGATGCCTGCTAAATTTTTAAGGTTAATGTTTATTTGTTTGTTACTAAGCAATTTTAGTGCCTCAGCCCAAAAAACCACTATATGGATTGTTAGGCATGCCGAAAAAGTGACCAATATTAAGCAGGACGAAGACCCTGCATTAAGTGCAGTCGGCATAAAACGTGCCGAAGCATTGGTTAAAGAATTAAAGGGCGAGCACATTAAAGCCATATACGTCACCAAATATAAAAGAACGGGTTTAACCGCTCGTCCGCTTGCTTACAAAGCTAAATTATTACCACGTGTTTATGCGGATACCGCACTGAATGTGTTTGCAAAAACCATTATTAAAAACTTTAGGGGCAATAATGTTTTAATTGTTGGTCACTCCAATACGGTAATGAAATTGTTAGAAGCCTTTGGTGCCGAAGTGCCGTTCCCCTCATCGTTAGATGAAGAAGATTATGATATGCTTTTTAAAGTGACCATAAAAGATAATGGTAAAAGGGAGTTAGCCATTGATTATTATGGCGACAAACATCACACAAACGAAATACCCGAAAAATACCAGCCGGAGATAAACCACCCGGAAGCGGTAAGGCCATTTACCAATTATTAATAAGGCAAGTAATTTCTTAATGATTCGATACTACTAACAAATCCAGGTCTTTACACGGGATATTAAAACGTTCGCCCATGTGTTTGCTGGTAAGGTGCCCCTGGTAAATATACACCGCCTTGCGGATACCCGCTTTTTGCCATATCACATTTTTAAGTCCGCCCATTTCGCCAATATCTAACAGGATGGGTGCAAATATATTAGTTAGCGCATAAGTAGCGGTGCGCGCTACACGCGACGCGATGTTTGGTACGCAATAATGAATTACATCGTACTTACGGAAAACCGGGTGTGTATGGTTAGTAACCTCTGATGTTTCGAAACAGCCACCCTGGTCTATACTTACATCAATAATAACCGAGTTGGGTTTCATTTTGCTTACAGTGGTTTCAGATACTATTTGCGGGCTGCGGCCATCATCGGCCCTGATGGCACCAATGGCAACATCGCAGGTAGTAATGGCCTTTTCTAATACTATAGGCTGTACTACAGATGTAAATATGCGTGTGCCTATATTGTTTTGCAACCGGCGAAGCTTGTAAATAGAAGGATCAAATACTTTAACCTGGGCCCCTAATGATATGGCGGTGCGTGCGGCGTATTCGCCAACCGTACCGGCACCAAGTATCACAATTTCTGTAGGGGGCACGCCTGTAATACCGCCCAACATTAAGCCCTTGCCTTCGAAAATATTGCTCAGGTATTCGGCGGCTATCAGTACTGATGTAGCGCCCACAATTTCGCTCATGGCCCGTACCACCGTCAGCGAACCGCCTTCATCCTCTAAATGCTCAAAACATAACGCGGTGACCTTTTTCTTCATCAGCGCATGCAGGCAATCGGCTTTTAAAGTAGAAAGCTGTAGCGCGGATATCAGCAGCTGCCCGGGCTTCATCATCTCAATTTCCTCTTTAGTAGGCGGAGCAATTTTAATGATGATATCAGCTTCGTAAACTTTCTTGGTATCGTAAACTATCTGGGCGCCTTGTTCACTGTAATTATTATCTGTAAAGTTTGCGGCCTGGCCGGCGTTGCTTTCCAGCATAACTTCGTGCCCGTTGTTGATGAGCAGCGCTACCGATAACGGGGTAAGCGGGATACGGTTTTCCTGGAAGGATATCTCCTTTGGGATGCCAATATATAGTTTGTCTTTTTTGCTTTTAACTTCCAGCATCGACTCCTGGGGCTGCATCATTGCCTGCCTGGCAACGTCTGAAAACCCACTGTATTTCCCTGTGCTCATGATACGTTATTTTTCCGGCTGATGAAGATAAGAAAAAAACAGGATTGCTTATGAAATGTTTTCAACTGTAATTTGCCTGGTGGTAGCATCTATTACGCGAATGCGTACCCCTGTATAGCTATCCGGAACAAGACTAGCGATCTTTTCCGGCCATTCTATAAAACAGTAGTTGCCCGAGTAAAAGTATTCTTCGTAACCCATATCAAGCGCCTCGTTCTGGTCTTTTAGCCTGTAAAAATCAAAGTGGTAAACCGAGCCATCCTGCCCTTGGTATTGGTTAACAATAGAAAACGTAGGGCTGGTAGCCGCATCTAAAACACCCAGCTGCGCGCAAAGCGCTTTAATAAGCGTGGTTTTACCCGCGCCCATATCTCCGTAAAAAAGAAATATGCGGGTATCGCCGGCATATTCTAATATATCCGATGCAACTTGTGGTAGCTCGGCGGTAGAAGTAATGTGTAAGTCCATGGTTATATTTATGCAAATATAAAACAGTGTCATTTCGAACGATAGTGAGAAATCTTGTTAGATATTAATAGCGACCATGCTAATCTAACAAGATTTCTCCTCGCGCAACGCTCTTCCCACCGCTTGCTCGTTCGAAATGACAAATTGGGGGAGCATATTTCAATTCCTATTTTGGCCCGTAGGTAACTATCGGGATGATCATTTCTTCTAACGAGATGCCACCATGCTGGAAGGTTTCGTTATAGAAATTAACAAAATGGTTGTAGTTGTTAGGGTACACAAAGTAACTATCGCCCTTAGCAAACACAAAACTGCTGCTTACGTGCAATTTTGGTAGCATAGCATCATGCGGGTTACGAATGTGGAATACCTCTTTAGCGTTATAATTTAGGTTTTTGCCTTGTTTATAACGCAGGTTTGTATTGGTATTTCGGTCGCCTATGATCTTGCTTGGGTTCTTTACACGAATGGTACCGTGGTCGGTAGTTATTACCACCCTTACTTGTTTAGATGCCAGGAACTTCAACAGATCAAACAACGGCGAATGCTCAAACCACGATAGGGTTAACGAGCGGTATGCCGCGTCGTCGCTTGCCAGCTCGCGTATCATTTGCATATCTGTACGGGCATGGCTAAGCATATCCACAAAGTTGTAAACAACCACGTTCAACTCGTTATTCATCAGGTTATTTACCGATTCATTCAGGGCGCGGCCTTCGTCAATGTTTAATATCTTGTGGTACGAGTGTTTAACATCGCGGCGTAAAACACGCTTCAGCTGGTCGGCAACAAAATCTGCTTCAAAAAGGTTTTTGCCGCCTTCGTCTTCATCATTTTGCCACTTTTGCGGGTAACGGGTTTCCATCTCTAAAGGCATCAATCCCGAGAAAATGGCGTTACGCGCGTATTGGGTAGCCGTTGGCAGGATGCTGTAATAGGTATCCTCTTCCTCCAGCCTAAAATATTCTGAAATGATGGGGTTAATGATCTTAAACTGATCGTAACGTAGGTTATCGATCAATATAAAAAATACCGGCCCGTTGCCATCCAGTTTAGGGAATACCTTTTTCTTGAATAATTGCGGAGATGATGTTGGCCCGTTTTCCGGGTCTTTTATCCACCCTAAATAATTACGCTCTACAAATTTGCAAAACTGTACGTTGGCCTCCGCCTTTTGCAGGGTAAGTATCTCGTGCATGCCGGCATCTTCCAGCGTCTCCAGTTCCAGTTCCCAATAGATCAGTTTTTTGTAAACATCAACCCATTCCTGGTAGCTCAGGTTATCGTTAAGGGTCATGCCCAGGTTACGGAAATCCTGCTGGTAAGCCATGGTGGTTTTAGCGCCAACAAGCTTTTTGTTTTCGGTAAGCTTTTTAATGGTAAGCAGTATTTGCTTTGGGTGTACTGGTTTAATCAGGTAATCATCAATTTTAGAGCCTATGGCATCCTCCATTAAATACTCTTCCTCGTTTTTGGTGATGAGTACAATGGGCACATCGTTATTAATGTTCTTTATTTGTTGCAGGGTTTCTAACCCGGTAAGGCCGGGCATGTTCTCGTCCAGAAAAACCAGGTCGAAATATTGCTTCTTAAATTCTTCAATGGCATCGTTACCATTGGTAACTGTTATTATCTTATATCCCTTTTCGCTTAAGAAAAGAACGTGTGGTTTCAGCAGATCAATTTCGTCATCGGCCCATAATATAGTGGTATCCTGCATAATATATTTAATTTTACCCACCTATAACCTTAAGGCGGCATGTTTTGTTGTAAAAATATGCAAGGATTAACATAAATTAACAATTAAACGGTGCTTGTTTTGTCATAATTCAACACTTTTGCATTCTTAACAGCTACTTTGAACAAAAAGAAAATCATAAACGACCCGGTTTACGGGTTCATCAGTATACCAACCGATTTGGTGTATGACCTGATAGACCACCCATACTTTCAGCGCCTGCGTTATATTAAGCAATTGGGCATGACCCATTTGGTATATCCTGGAGCATTACACACCCGTTTCCACCATGCTTTGGGCGCCATGCACCTAATGAGCCTGGCCATAGAAACCCTTTGCAATAAAGGCGCAGAGATCTCGCCCGAAGAAAAAGAAGGGCTAATGATCGCTATTTTACTGCACGATATTGGCCACGGCCCTTTCTCGCACGCTTTAGAACATACCATTGTAGATGAGATAGACCACGAGGATATTTCAATACTACTCATGAATAAGCTGAACGAGGAATTTGGCGGCAAGCTTTCATTAGCCATCAGCATATTTACGGGCAATTATCCTAAGCGTTTTTTACACCAGTTAGTATCCAGCCAGCTGGATATGGACCGGATGGATTACCTGAACAGGGATAGTTATTTTACAGGCGTATCAGAGGGGGTTATCAGCTCGGACCGCATCATAAAAATGCTTACCGTAAAGGATGACAGCATTGCTGTAGAGGAGAAGGGCATATACTCTATAGAAAAATTCCTGATTGCACGCAGGTTGATGTACTGGCAGGTTTACCTGCATAAAACTGTAATAGCTGCCGAGCAATTGCTTTGTAAAATATTTACCCGCAGCCGCGAACTGGCCTTGCAGGGCACGCATTTTCCGCTAACACCTGCCTTAAGTTATTTTCTTGAAAATTTAATTACCAAGGATGAATTTATGGCCAGCGACGAGCATTTAAAAACATTTGCCTTACTGGATGATACCGATGTAATGGCAGCGGTTAAAATATGGGCAGATAGCACGGACTTTGTGCTATCTAAACTTTGCCACAATTTTATTAACCGCAGGCTTTATCATGTAGATATTACCAGCGAAGCGCCGGACGAAACCTTTGTTACGCAACTGAAAGCCAACGCAGTAGAAAAATATGGCATCAGCGAACATGAGGCCTCTTATTTTGTATTTACTGATGATATTCGCAATAATGCATATAACAAAGGGGATGGCAATATCCATATTTTGAGGAAGAACGGTAATATGACAGACATTACCGTGGCCAGCGACAACTCTAACCTGGAGGCTTTATCAAAAACTGTAAAAAAATATATACTTTGCTATGCTAAGGAGTTGGTGAATAGTTAAGTGGCGTCCCGATAGCTATCGGGAGGAGCGTTTTTGGGATTATCTTACAACAAAACTGCACTCATTATTAATAATTTGTTGCTATGGTTTTAACATTTAAATTTGTACGATGCAATTTACCGCAAAGGATATAGCCTTTATGCTAAACGGAACAGTTGAAGGCGATCCGCTTGTGGAGGCTAATCATCTGGCTAAAATAGAGGAAGGCGGTGCCGGTTCATTATCATTTTTAGCTAATCCTAAATATGAGCAATACCTGTACACAACAAATGCCTCGTTGGTAATTGTAAACAACAGCCTGCAACTAACAGCCCCGGTAAAGGCAACCCTTATCAGGGTAGAAAACGCGTATTCGTCGTTTACACTGCTCCTGGAACAATACAATACCATTAAGCTAAATAAATCCGGCGTAGAAGAACCGCACTTTGTACATAAATCGGTAAAAATTGGTGTGACACCTTATATTGGTGCATTCACTTATATAAGCCAGGATGTAACAATGGGCGATAACTGTAAAATATATCCGGGTTGTTACATTGCTGACAATGTAAAATTGGGTAATAACGTAACTTTGTTCCCCGGCGTAAAGGTATACTTTGATTGTATAATTGGTGATAATGTGGTGATACATTCGGGCGCTGTAATAGGCAGCGATGGCTTTGGCTTCGCCCCAAACCCGGACGGTACATACACAAAAGTAGCCCAAATTGGTAACGTTGTTATTGAAGATAATGTTGAAGTGGGTGCCAATACCACTATAGATAGGGCGACTATGGGTTCAACCTATGTGCGCAAAGGCGCTAAAATTGATAACCTTGTGCAAATAGCCCACAACGTTGATATTGGCCAAAACACGGTAGTAGCGGCGCAGGCAGGCATTGCGGGCAGCACCAAACTTGGAGAAAATGTTATGCTTGGGGGCCAGGTTGGCGTAGTTGGGCATATTACCATTGCAAAGGGCACGCAAGTGCAGGCACAATCTGGCGTAAGCCGTAAAATTACCGAAGAGGGTAAAAGATGGGCGGGTTCGCCGGCAATTGGCTATACCGCCGATATGCGATCGAACGTGGTGGTGAGCCGCTTGCCCGAACTGGAAAAAAGAGTTAACGAACTTGAAAAGATAATAAAAGAACTTAAGAATAAAGGCGATCAGTAGTTTTGCTATTGGGCCAATGAACATCTCATAATATGAATGTAAAACAAAGAACTATTAAAGAGCCTGTATCAGTATCGGGCACGGGCTTACACACAGGGCAAAGCGTTACCATGACCTTTAACCCCGCGCCGGAAAAGCACGGCTACAAATTCCGTAGGGTTGATTTGCCCGGCCAGCCAGTAATTGATGCCGATGTAGATAATGTTACCGATACCTCAAGAGGTACAACCCTAACCCAAAACGGTGCCAGTGTTAGTACTGTGGAGCATGTATTGGCTGCTTTAGTTGGCTTGGAGATAGATAACGTACTAATTGATATGGACGGCCCCGAAACGCCAATAATGGATGGCAGTTCGATACAGTTTATTGATGCTATTGAAAAAGCCGGTTTTCAAGAACAGGCTGCAGATAGGGAATATTACCACATCCCCTATAATATCCATTACTCTGAGGCCGACCGTAAGGTTGATATGGTAGCTATGCCTTTAGATGACGATTACCGTTTTACCTGTATGGTTGATTATAACTCGCAGGTATTGGGTAGCCAGCATGCAACCATTTCCAGCCTTCGTGAGTTTAAAAAAGAGATCGCGTCAAGCCGCACCTTCTGCTTTTTACATGAGCTGGAAATGCTGGTTAAACACGACCTTATTAAAGGCGGCGACTTAAACAACGCCATTGTGGTTGTTGATAAAGAGGTTGACGAGGAAGAGCTTTCTCATTTGGCCAAAATATTTAACCGTAAAGATATTAACGTTGCACCGCAGGGCATATTAAACAACATCGAGCTTCGTCACCAGAACGAGCCTGCACGCCACAAACTGCTGGATATGATCGGCGACCTTGCCTTAGTTGGAGTGCCGCTTAAAGGCCACATTATGGCCGCAAGGCCCGGCCATGCGGCAAACGTAGCCTTCGCTAAAAAAATTAAAGCACTTATTAAGAAAGAGCGCAGCCGCAAGCATGTAAAGGTGTACGACCCTAACATGACCCCGGTTTACGATACCGTTCAGATCATGAACATATTGCCGCACCGCCCACCATTGTTGCTTGTTGATAAGATATTAGAGCTTACCAAAACGCATGTTGTAGGCTTAAAGGCGGTAACCATGAACGAGCCATTCTTTGTTGGCCACTTCCCTGGCGCACCTGTTATGCCGGGTGTGTTGCAGATAGAAGCCATGGCACAAACTGGCGGCATATTGGTATTAAATACGGTACCCGATCCTGAAAACTGGTTAACGCTGTTCCTTAAAATTGAAAATGCCAGGTTTAAGGATAAGGTTTTACCGGGCGATACGTTAATATTCCGTTGCGACCTGATAGCGCCTATCCGCCGTGGCATTGCGCAAATGAAAGGCATTGGCATGGTTGGCGAAAAAATTGTAGTTGAGGCCGAGCTAATGGCGCAAATAGTAAAATATAAAGAAGCATGATACAGCCTTTAGCATACATACACCCGCAGGCAAAAATTGCCGACAATGTGGTTATTGAGCCCTTTGTTACCATACATAAAGATGTGGAAATTGGCGAAGGTACCTGGGTGGGTTCAAACTCCGTTATTATGGACGGTGCCCGCATTGGTAAAAATTGCCGCATTTTTCCGGGTGCTGTTGTATCTGCCCCACCACAAGACCTGAAATACAAAGGGGAGGCCAGTACAGTTACCATTGGCGATAACACCGTTATCCGCGAATGCGTAACCCTTAACCGTGGTACCGCGCTTGATAAAAACACAACAACCATCGGCCAAAACTGCTTGTTAATGGCTTATGTACACGTGGCACATGATTGTGTTATTGGTGATAACGTGATCATAGCTAACGGCGTGCAGCTTGCAGGCCATATTAATGTATATGATCATGCTTTTATTGGCGGCACATCTGCTGTGCATCAGTTTGTTGAGATAGGGGCGCATGCCATGATCTCCGGCGGCTCATTAGTTCGTAAGGATGTCCCTCCATACACAAAAGCCGGCCGCGAGCCGCTATCATATATTGGCATTAACTCTGTAGGCTTACGCCGCAGAGGATTTAGCGCAGAAACCATTAATGAGATCCAGGAGATCTACCGTATAATCTTCCTGAAAAAATACAATATTACCAAGGCTTTGGATATTATCGAGGCCGAATTTAACCCAACTGTGGAGCGCGACGAGATCATCAATTTTGTACAAAACTCACAACGCGGTATCATGAAGGGATTTGGTAGCAGCTAAACTTTTAGCTTATGGTTGATGGTTCAGCAACCCGTAGCTGCTATGAACCATTAACTATCTCCTCTCAACCATTATGGATATCACCCTCCAAAATATTGGCCGCCGCTTTAACCGTGAATGGATTTTCAGGGGGATAGACTACACCTTTGAAAACGCGGGCAAATACGCGGTGCTTGGAGCAAATGGCTCAGGTAAATCAACGCTGTTACAGGTGTTAAACGGCAGCCTGGTTCCTTCTGTTGGAGTACTTAAATATCAAGATTCCGGGAAAGAAGTTGAGCCGGGTGAGGTTTTTAACTACCTGAGTCTAGCCGCTCCTTACCTGGAAGTCATTGAAGATTTTTCGCTGAACGAGATGATAGACTTCCACTTTAAATTCAAAAAATTTAAAGCCGGAATGGATAAAAACGCTGTTGCCGATATATTGAATTTGGATGGCAGCCGCAATAAACTTATTAAATACTTCTCCTCTGGCATGAAACAGCGCCTTAAACTGGCGCTTGCCTTTTGTGCCGATACCCCCATGCTCATGTTGGACGAGCCTACATCTAACCTGGATACGCAGGGTATAGACTGGTATCTTAGCCTGGTTGAAAAATTTAGCGAGAACCGCCTTACTATCGTTTGCTCTAACCAGGAACATGAGTACAACTTTTGCGATAACCGACTAAGTATCGCTGATTATAAGGCTTAGAACTTGCGAAATCTTGCTTCTCATTTTTCACATCTCAAATCAATTATCTAATTTTGCAGGCTCAATTATAAAATTTATGGCAAAAGCATCTGATATAAAGAGTGGTAACGTGCTTCGCTTTAATGGCGAGTTGGTACAGGTAGAGGAGTTTTTACACCGCACGCCGGGCAACCTGCGCGCATTCTACCAGGCACGTATGCGTAATGTTAAATCGGGCAAATTGGTCGAGTATCGTTTCCGTACAGATGAGGAGGTTGAAATTGCACGTGTAGAAACGAATAACTACCAATACCTTTACGAGGATGGCGATGCCCTGGTTATAATGGATAACGACACATACGACCAGCATAACGTACCTAAAGCTCTTTTTGGCGCCCCTGTGAGGTTCCTGAAAGAAGGCATGAATGTTATTGTTGCTTTTGAAAGCGATGAGCCCATTATGGCATCTATACCAAACTCCGCAGAGTTAGAGATAACCTATACTGAGCCTGCTGTTAAAGGCGATACTTCAACAAGCGCACTTAAAAACGCTACTGTTGAAACAGGTGCCGAAATTAAAGTGCCCTTGTTCATCAATATTGGCGACAGGGTTAAAGTAGATACAGCAACCGGCGCTTATGTAGAGCGCGTGAAAAGCTAAAGGCAACCCCTTAGGGGAATAACATATAAAAAGCCATCGATAACTCGATGGCTTTTCTGTCTAACCAGCCCAGCCTTCACGATCGAGGCTGCGGAAGTGGATGGCCTCGGCAAGGTGTTCTAATAGGATTTCTTCACTTCCAGCAAGGTCGGCAATGGTGCGGGCAACTTTCAATATGCGGTCGTACGCACGGGCCGAAAGGCCGAGCTTCTCCATGGCTTTCTTTAACAGGGTTTGCCCGGCTGCTGTTATCTTACAAAGATCGCGTACCATTTGCGGGCTCATCTGGGCGTTAGCATGCAGATCTGGCCTTGCTCCAAAACGTTCTATCTGTACTTCGCGGGCTTTGATCACCCGGTCGCGGATCAACTCACTTTTCTCGGCCAGCCTGTCTGATGACAGCTCACTAAAATTAACCGGTGTAACCTCTACGTGCAGGTCTATACGATCTAACAAAGGTCCCGAGATCTTGCTTAAATATTTCTGAACCGTGCCCGGCGGGCAAATGCATTCCTTTTCGGGATGGTTGTAGTAGCCGCAAGGGCAGGGGTTCATGCTGGCAACCAGCATAAAGCTACTTGGATAATCAACCGTAAATTTCGCGCGCGATATGGTAACCTTGCGCTCTTCCAGGGGTTGGCGCATCACTTCAAGCGCGCTGCGTTTAAACTCGGGCAGCTCGTCTAAAAATAAAACACCGTTATGTGCCAAAGAGATCTCGCCCGGCTGTGGGTTACTGCCGCCACCAACTAAAGCAACATCGGATATGGTATGATGCGGCGACCGGAAAGGCCTTGTTGTTACCAATGCATCAGCGGCAGAAAGCTTCCCTGCTACTGAATGAATTTTCGTAGTTTCTAACGATTCGTGCAAACTTAATGGAGGCAATATAGACGGCAGCCTGCGTGCAAGCATGGTTTTACCGGCACCCGGCGGACCAATCAAAATTACATTATGGCCACCGGCTGCTGCTATTTCTAAAGCACGTTTAATATTCTCCTGCCCGCGCACTTCGCTAAAGTCGCTATCGTAACTGGTAAGGCTATTGTAAAATTCATCGCGGGTGTTTACTACTTCGGGCTCAAGCACTCCCGTGCCATTAAAAAAGTCGGCAACCTGTTTAATGTTCTCTACGCCGTAAACCTCCAGATTATCCACAATAGCGGCTTCACGGCTGTTTTGCTTTGGCAGGATGAATCCTTTGTAGCCTTCCTTGCGGGCTTGTATGGCAATGGGTAACGAGCCTTTTATAGGCTGTAGGCCGCCATCTAACGATAGCTCGCCCATGATGAGGTACTTGTCTACTTCTTCTGATTGAATTTGCCCTGATGCAGTAAGAATACCAACAGCGATGGTAAGGTCGTAGGCCGATCCTTCTTTGCGGATGTCAGCCGGGGCCATATTTACAACAATGCGTTGCCTTGGCATGCGGTAGCCATTGGTTTGTAATGCGGTTTCAACCCGCTGCATCGACTCGCGTACGGCATTATCAGGCAGGCCGACAATAAAATAGGCCAACTTGCCCCCGCTTATATTCACTTCAACTGTAATGGTAATAGCCTGGATACCATAAACCGCACTTCCAAAGGTCTTAACTAACACGCGATAGATTTTGTTAAGCGAAAGATATAGAATTTATTTGACGTAAAATAAATCTGAGCTTAGCATCAACAGGCTATTTATTGAATAACAGTACTTACTAATAAAACTCGTCATAATAATCATCATCAAGTGGGTAGTCATCAAAAAAGTCAATATCAACTTCATCTTCTCCCATGTCGTAAACAATTTCAGCTTGCTCTATCGCCTTAAAGTCTTGGTAATCAGAAAGTGGATTGCCTTGAGCTCTCTCTGGAATTGTAGTTTCCGCTTTTGCTAGTTTAGTTAATTGAATCGGCTCAATTTGTAATTCTGAATTATAAAAAGATATTTTACTCTTTTTTAAGATTTTAAAAAAAGGCACCTCATTTATATAATCATAAGAACTGCCAATCCATTTTTTGGCAGCAATTTCGTAAGCAAACAACCAATTCTCATCCAAAAGAGATTGCTTGTCCAGCTTTTCCTCCCACTTGGCAATATCCAAATCTCCTTTTTGGATTAACCCAACGCTCATCATATCTAAGATAATTAGTATAGATATGGTGTCGGCAAAATTGGAAAGAACCAGACTCGTTTTAGCTGGAATACATATATTAAATGTTTTAGCCATCCATAGCCCCCAAGACACCTCAAAATCACACCCTCTTTGGCAGTGATATTCCAAAAAATTAAATAAGACTTTCTCTATTTTTTTAACGCTTATCTTAGACTGATGGGAATAAAATATTCGGAAGACTTCTTTAATGGTGGCTGGTTCAGCAACCATTGTTTTTAGTAACATGGTTTCGAGTAGCAGCCAATTTTCATCTGAGATAGGCTGCACATTTTTTATCCTTGAAACCGCATAAGATAAGATGTATTCATTCGGTAACTGATTAGACAATCCAAACGCCATATCAAAAAAACTTATAATATCATTGTATTGTTTACCTTCTGTTTTGCGAAATCTAAAAGATCTAAGTTTAATAACCCATTCATTATCTGTTCCTCTTGGAATTTTTCTAATTACAGTTTTTTCTGCATTTACTTGAAGTTCAAACTCTTTAAGTGCTTTTTGAATCTCTAAAAATCCATTTTCTGCTTCGACATAACTATTAAAAAAGAAGTACATGTCATCTACGTATCTATATCCCTTTATACCAGGAATAACCTTAGATAACTGTGCGTCTATAGCACAACCTATTAATTCAGATACAATTAATGAGGTATCTGGACCAATAGGTAAACCTATTGTCTGTCCATACATCGTTTGTTGAATACACGCGTCCAATTTATTACCCAATAGACTTTTATCATACTTTGATGCTTTGGAAACGCTTTTGCCATGAATCGCCCAAGGAATGCTGTGTGTATATATAGACGGAAAGTATTTTGCAATATCTGTTTTAAGTTCAAATGTGTAAGGATACGATGCCAAAAATGTTCTACGACTGAAATCTCTAAATTGACTTAAGTTTGCAGCTCTATCTCCTTTCAATTTAGGTCTGCTAAAAGAAATTGTTGATGACTTATAAATTGCTTCAATTTGAGACCAGTTATTAGAAATTTCTTCGCAAAGACCAATCTGATGCATTGGGTTTGGTATTTTTATTGATTTTCGTACCATCCCAATTTTTGCATAAGAAAAGTTTACACATCTGGTTGGTGTCTTATCAATTGCGCCAAAAAGACTTGCTTTAATGATATTATATTTACTTGCAAGCGATTGCGTATTAAAAGGAGGCGGAAGTTCCTTGGGAAAATATCCTTTTGCTAATAAATCAATTAATTCCATATAATAAGGTTTATTAAAGTTGCATATTATTAGTTATAATTCATACAGCTCCAATTAAAATCAGTTATACAATCTCATAGCCAGTCCATTACCTGTTTAAACACGCAACTTTTTTATTAGCGTATTTGTAACACCCAGCTATAAATTTCCGTCATATTATTACCAAACTTTAATACAATGGCACCTACCATAAACTTTATACAGCGCAACCCGGCTGAGTATGTAGACATACCGGGAATACAAATGAACGTTATCCTGAGTACAGAATGCAGCGGCGGCAACCTTACCATCTTAGAGAAAGAAGTAAGCGTTGGCGCAGGCTCGCCCCCGTTAGTCTGCAATCATGATGATAAAGTTATCCTGGTTACCGAGGGTAAATTCACGCTTTACGCAAATGGTGAAAGCTATGATGCAGAAAAGGGTGCAAATATTTTTATACCACAAGGCATTATGCACAGTGTTGTTAACACCGGCACACAAACAGGCAAACTGTTGATAACGCTTACCCCCGGCAGGCAAGAGAAATTTTTAAAAGATATAAACTTATCCGTTAAAGTTATTGGTAAAAAGCGCGTAGTAATACCGAATATTACCAAGCAGCATTGCGCGGTTTTGGCATAAAAAAGCCCTAAGCGCAAGGCTTAAGGCTTTAAATAAAATACTGGAAGATAACGCTTTATTATTCTTTTCCTTGATATTATCTTATAAAACAAAGGCTGCAGGCAAACAATACATTCACCAATAATACAATCGAAAAAAGGTTTTTATTGTGGGCGCTGATTGTTGCCAGGCGCATATTTAACTTTTTGAACATGCGGTTATTTAACAATATAAAATGGTTTAAAAGCAGGAAGCCTACCGCACCAAATAATATAGCCAAGTAAGTCGACATATTAATCGTTAACCAATTAGCATTTACCATAAGTTTGGTAAGCAGCATGGCGTTTGTTAACACCACAACCAGCAAAAAGCTAACGTTAAACAACGATTTAAATTGGGGTAATGAGCCCTGACCGAAATTTTTGAAGCTCCACCTGTAAAACATTACATAAATGGACTGATACGCTTTTGCCATGGTGTTGAAATTTAAGTGAACAGATCGGGTTAATTCCTGTAACATTATTATTAGTTTGTTACATAGTTCAATTATACGAAAAACATTTAAAAAAGATATAATGTTTTGATTTTTTTTAATAATCAAAATTATATAGCGCATAATTGCAAATGTCGAAACTAAATTGCAATGTGTTTGAACATTAATTAGTCCCTTTATAATTAGTTTGATAGGATTTGAACCTCAAAGTTTATTTATTGTATCAAAAGTGGCTAATAAATTTGTGTTAGGGTCGGCTTTAACAACGGTCGTTGCCGATGCGGCCGGCACGGTAATACTAGTTACCGCATCTCTAACCTCCGTTTTATATAGCTTACCACCAACCATAAACTCGAACATAAATTGATACGGCTTATCCTGTAACTGGTTTATATGCACGGTGAGTGCCTTATTTTGTGCATCATAACTCCATGTTAATTTTAGTTGAGGGTGACCCGCCTCGCGCAGCCATTGTGTAAAAAACTGTTTAAGATCTGTTCCGCTCGCATTTTCCATCACAACCCGAAGGTCATCCGTATTGGCATTACTCCCGTTATATTGTTTATAATAAGCCTGTATACCTTTCCAAAAAGCGCCGTCGCCAATTTTGCGGCGAAGCATATGCAACACCCAGCCGCCTTTTTGGTAAGCGTTAGCGTTAAGCATTCCTATCATATCCTTTTTGTAAGCCGAATCCACTATTGGCGCCCTATACTTCTTTTCGAATGCAAATATCATATCGCGGTCGGTTGCCAGCCTGCTTTTAAGTGTATCAACCCCGTAGGTTCCTTCCATATAAAGGTTGGTCATGTAGGTGGCAAAACCTTCGCTTAACCAAACATGCCACCAGTTTTTTTCGCTAATGGCATCGCCAAACCATTGGTGAGCTATTTCATGGGCCATAAGTGGCTCAATGCCTTTGGTGTCGTTTACCGATTTCTCATAGTAAAAAATCGCCCCGGCATTTTCCATCCCCCCAAATATGGTTTTAGACTGTACATTGGCCAGCTTTTTATACGGGAAAGCGCCTATACGCTTTACAAACCATGGTAAAATTTTAGTAGCTACCGAATAGTTCTTTAACCCCTCCACCCTATCTTCCGGGAATACGTAACTATACACGGGTGTGCCACCGGGGTTACCAGGATTAGCTGTTACAAATTCGGCAACGCCAATAACCATTACTTTGGTAGGAAGTTGGGCGGTTTCGCTCCAATGAGTAAATTTCCTGTTAAGCGGTAAGGGTTTTTCAACCACTTTTAGCCCGTTAGCTACAACCTTGTATTTTGCAGGGGCGGTTACTAAAAACTCAACCGAGGCTTTGTCGGCAGGGTTATCTACACATGGCAGCCAGTAACGTGCACGCGTAGCCCAATTGTCGCCAAAAAAGGTGCGGTGCTTGTATTGGTTTGTGGATATGATCAACCCATCGGTAGGGACGCCTGCATATGTAATGGTGTATTTATAGATAGAGCCTTTGGTGGCTTTTACATTCAATATAAGTTTGTCGCTATCCTGCGTAAATTTAACCTGCCGATCGTTTTCTGTTATGGCCGATACCAGCATACCCTTGCCATCCTTGTTCTTTTTATAAAGATCGAGCGTAAGCATGGTTGCCGGTTTAACAAATTTAGCTGTTAAGGTTGCCTGGCCCTTTATCACATTATCGGCATCGTTAAGGATAATTGCGAAACGGTAATGCTTAATATCAACATTGGCACCAGGAGCCTGGGCATTAGCATAAAAGGCTGCCATAAATACGGCAGCAAACAAAAGATATCTTATTTTAGGCATGTGGTAATATTACAAATTTTACGTTTGATATTACAAAGGCCTTATCCCTCTATTTATTATACGGGGCTTTATACACGTTGTCATTTTAACCAATCTCATTATTATTTAAAATAGATAATGAGCATTTACACGCAACCATCATCTCCCCGGGAAATAGCTACAATAAATTCCAGCCCTCATTTTCAGATATATTAGCCAAATCGCTTCAAAATCTTAACTTTGTCTCCTCAAAAATTAGAGATTTATAATGTTTGAAAATTTATCGGATAAACTCGACAGGGCGTTTAAAGTCCTGAAGGGCCAGGGATCAATTACAGAAATAAACGTGGCCGAAACCATGAAAGAGATTCGCAAAGCTCTTTTGGACGCCGACGTTAACTATAAAACAGCCAAAACCTTTACAGATGATGTAAGGACAAAGGCATTAGGCGAAAACGTACTAACTTCTATTTCACCGGGCCAGCTTTTAACCAAGCTGATGAACGACGAACTTACCGCCCTGATGGGCGGCACCACTGCCGAGCTGGAGCTGAAAGCATCGCCAACTATCATTTTGATAGCCGGTTTAAACGGTGCTGGTAAAACCACTTTTACCGGTAAGCTTGCCAACTACCTAAAAACACAAAAAGGCAAAAAGCCACTTTTGGTTGCCGATGATATTTACCGCCCCGCCGCTATTACCCAATTACAGGTTTTAGGCGAGCAGATAGGCATCCCGGTTTATGCTAATCTTGAATCTAAAGACCCTATTGCCATTGCGCGCGAGGGTATTGCCCAGGCTAAGCAGAACGGTAATAATGTAGTTATTATTGATACCGCTGGCCGCCTTTCTATAGATGAGGCCATGATGGTGGAGATAGAGCAGGTTAAAGCCGCTGTTAACCCGCATGAGATATTGTTTGTGGTTGATGCCATGACCGGGCAGGATGCCGTTAACACCGCCAAGGTGTTTAACGACCGCCTCGACTTTACCGGTGTTGTTTTAACTAAACTTGATGGCGATACCCGTGGTGGTGCCGCGCTGTCAATTAAGTCGGTTGTTAACAAGCCTATTAAATTTATTGGTACCGGCGAAAAGATGGAAGCGCTCGACGTTTTCCACCCTGATCGTATGGCTTCGCGTATTTTGGGCATGGGTGATGTGGTATCCCTGGTTGAGCGCGCGCAACAGCAGTTCGACGAGAAAGAGGCTGCCGAGCTGCAACGCAAGATCCGTAAGAACAAATTTGACTTTAATGATTTTTACGGCCAGATACAGCAGATCAAAAAAATGGGTAACATGAAAGATCTGATGGGGATGATACCGGGCGTTGGTAAAATGATGAAGGATGTTGAAGTAAGCGATGATTCATTTAAAGGCATCGAAGCGATTATTAACTCCATGACGCCGAAGGAAAAAGAAAACCCGGACCTGATCAACCCGAGCCGCCGCAACCGCATTGCCAAAGGATCGGGTACCGACATCCAGGAGGTTAATCGCCTGATGAAACAGTTTGACGATATGCGTAAAGTAATGAAACAAATGAGCAACCCAGCAGCCATGGCCAACATGATGCGCCGGATGCCGAAAATGTAATACTTGAATAATAAAAAAGACCCGGTCAAATGACCGGGTCTTTTTGTTAAATATCTTTGGGTTATATATTATGCCCTTTTAATCATCACGGAAACTTATACAACACACCCAGCGCTAAGCCCTCGGTAGCCTGTACACCTGCTGTCGATTTTTTATCGTAAAGTACCGTGCCGTTTATAGATACATTTATCAAGCGGTTTACCTTAGCGGCTAAAACAGCGTCTAAACGGTGGCGGGTAAAACTTAATTCCTCGCCGTAAGGCACAAACATATCGTACCGGGCGTTAAGGTGCATGTTTTTGGCAATATCCTTATCAAAAATAGCCACCATCTGGAATGCTATATCCGTACGGATGCTTTTCCCCTTTTTTACACCGTAAAGCTCGTCCTGCCCTTCGGCCAGGCTGTTAAATATCTTATCGTCTAATACAAATGTTTGCCTTGCTGTACCGGTACCTAAACGCAGGTCAAAATAGCTTGTGGGCTTGTACTCAAAACCTATCGACTCTGTTAAATACCCCGGTGCCATAAAATTCGAGATCAAAATAGGTGGGTTTACATTATTCCCATCGTACTGATACCCCTTGTCAAACTGCGACTCCAGTGTTAGCGACCCAAAGAAGAACCAGTGTTTAGACATCTGGGTAGCTATCTTATTATCAAAGAAGATCCTGTCGTTGCTTTTGCGGGATGACTGCCCTTTGTTTTTTGATTTACCGTATAGCAGGTTTAACTCTGATGTGTAGCTGAATGGCGCTTTATTATATACAACCCTATAAATAAAGTTAGATGTTAAGGCTACCGATGTAACACCACCCGCTGCGTAGTTATCACTAAAAGCAGCCTGGCTAAAGTTTAACCCAAAGGTGATGTATTTGCGCCAGTAGCTTATCTTGTAATCAAGCATAGTAACCGGTACTAGTTCCTGCTGTATTGTTATTGGGGCTGCGGGTACCGGTATGGCATTCTTTTTAGTTTGAATGCGGTATTTATTAAGCAGATTGGTGTCTATTTTTACCGTGTCCTTTTTTACGGTATCGGCAGTTTGTGCGTTAGCGCTAAGCGCCGCTGTGAACATCAGTAGAAAGAATAGTCTGGTACCGGTTTTCAACATAGCCACAAATAAAATGTAAAATTCTGTTATTTCGATGGTTTAATTAAAAATACCTCAGCCAACTAAACCATTTTCGGTGCTTCAAATATGCCAGATCGTGCTCTTTAGCATAAGCCTCACGCTCAAAAACGATGTTTAGATACGCTTTGTTGTGCTCCCTATAAATAATAAGGTTAACCAGGTAATTCAGCAGGTATACAATATAAAAAGGCAAAACCAGCAGTTCCGCTTGCTGCCGCAGGTGGATGCGTTCGTGATTTATTATAGCCGCGTCGTTCAATAAACCTTTGTGTTGCAGTAATATCAGCGGGAAAATAGCCATCCCGCTAACCTTTAAGAAGGGTGCTATAACTATTTTGTATCCGGCTCCCATGTTACCTGTGGTAAAGGTGCAAGTTCGTATGCATTGGGCCGCCGCTGGTATCTTTTCAAATTCTTACGGATGTAATCTATGAATTCGTAGTCATTAGCTGTAGTGACTAAATAATAACCAGGGCGATACTTATGCATAAAGTCGGTAAGTTTTGGCTCCTCCAGGTGCGTTATGCCCTGCACAAATGCTTTGTTAAAGCGATAGTCAATAATGTTTTGCCGGTACTCGGCATCAATAATACCTCTTAATTTCTCAGCATTTCGCCCGCTTTTGCTAAAAGCGCTATACAACGCATCAATACTAAACCCAACGCCCCCCGAACCAACATTAAGCAGATCTGCATTGTATTGAGATCCATAGATCTTGCTATACTCGCGTTGGGTATTAGCCAGACGCTTTTGCGGACTTAAAAAACTATCCCTGATGGTTACCTCGCGCAGGGCAATAGCATTAGGTTTTAAATAAATTGCCAGGGCTGTATAATCTTTAATTTTAACGGTATCGTTGTAGTGGTCGGGTTTCGAGAATATCAAAATATCACCGGGTTTGGCATCAATATTAAACTCCCCTTTAAAATTGTTATATGTTGATTTACCCGACGTGGAATTAAGCACGTTCACTTTAGCTACGCGCGCCTTACTATCTTTGTCAAATACAATACCGGTTACCTCTTTGGTTTGTGCAAAGGCATTAACGCATAAAATGCTTAAGAAAAAGGCGGGCCATAACTTCATTACAAAGTTTAAAGCTAAGCGTTTGGGGCAGGATAAATTATACTTTAACAATCTTTAACACACTATTTCACTACAACAAGTTTCTGCCCAAGCTTAATGCCATAGTCAGCTAACTTGTTCAGCGCTTTTAATTCATCAACGGTTATACCAAAACGTTTAGATATATTGTATAGTGTGTCCCCTTGTTTTACGGTATATATTTTATCGTCGGGCGGGGTTTTGGTGATGCTATCCTGTTGTGGCTGATTGATCGTGTCGTTTATTTCTCCCAGTACACGGTCTTCTCGTTTTATTTTTGCCAGTTCTCCTTCGGGGCGATCATACTGGTCAAGCTGGTATTTATTAATAATATTTAACAGCAATTGCGGATATTTGGGGTTTGTTGCATACCCGCAGGCTTTTAAGCCATAAGCCCAGCCTTTAAAATCATTTTTGTCTAGTTCAAAAAGCCGCGCGTAGTTCTTCTTCTTTAAAAACTCAGAGTGGTCGCGGAAAGATTCTTCGGGGTTATTATATACCCTAAAGCAGTCGTTCTCGTTATCGTCATTCTTATAATAGCTTTCGCCCGCCCAAGTGATACCACATTTTATACCAAAATGATTATTTGCTATTACGGCAAGGTCGCTGTTGCCGCTACCGCTTTCAAACAAGCCTTGTGCAAGGGTAATGCTTGCCGGTATGCCATAACTATTCATTTCTTGTATGGCAATAGCTTTAAAGCGCTCGATGTATTCAAGGGAGGTATAATCGCGATGCCCTGAGATGGATGAGCGGTTGCGCTTTTGAATAGCTTTGTTGTTTTTGGATGCTTTGCTCCGGCTAATTACACTCTTGTGGGCCGAGCACGATGTAAATAACAATACAGCAATTAATAATGTATATATCCTACGCATGTAGTCTTAGCTTTTATTAGCCAAACTTAAGGTTAAAAATATAATTATTACTGGTTATTAGCCATTTCCCTTTTGGTACTGTCAGGCGTAGCGTCATCATCAAAATCGTTTAGGTCGTATTTATTGATGATCCCTAAAACCTGGGCCGACCATTTCCTGCTGCTTGCATAGCCGCTTCGCTGGATGCCTTTAGCCCATCCTTTATAATCAGATGTAGAAAATTTATCTAACAGGTGGCTAAACTGCTTACGCTCGGTCATAATGCGGGCAAAATCTTTGAAAGAATCCATCACGCTATCGTAGCGTTTGTATGATGAACGTACCTTTTTGTTGTTTTTATAGTACACTGCGCCGCCGCCGCCTTTTACACCAAACTGATTGTTTAAATTTTTGGCAATTGCGCTTTTTCCACTTGCGCTTTCATGCATGGCAACGCCTAAAATGATACTTGCAGGCACGCCGGTCTCGTGCATTATACGAATGGCATTATCTTTGAACTTCTCGATGTATGATTGTGCTGCGCTCTGGGCTAACGTTACTGTTGTTGAGGCAAAGAATGCCGAAACTGAAAGAAGTGTAATAGTTAAGAGTTTCTTCATAATTATTTTTTTCTGATGATCAATAAGCCATCACGAACGGGCAGAATGAATTTCTCGACCTGTGTGTTAACAGCTATCTGTTCATTTAGTTTGCGTATGTTCTCTGTATCGGCATCTTTATCGGCGCCAAACACCTTTCCTTTCCACAAAACGTTATCAATTATTATTAAGCCTCCTGGCCTTACTTTATCAATTATTAACTCAAAGTACTTAAAATTATTTCGTTTATCCGCATCAATAAATACTAAATCGAATACAGTGTCCTCAAAATCAGCTATTATCGCCTCTGCAGGGCCAATATGAAGCTTAATTTTTTTATCCACATTTGTTGAGGCGAAGTGTGAATTAAGCATTTCTTCAAACTCGCCGTTAACCTCTATGGTGTGCAAAACACCTCCTTCGGCAAGTCCCTCGGCCAAACAAATAGCCGAATAGCCAGTGAAGGTCCCTATCTCTAAAATAAGCTTTGGTTGTATCATTTTGCTGAGCATACTCAGCACCCGGCCCTGGTAATGGCCTGATAGCATATGCGGTTTAAGCACCTTCAGGTAAGTGTCCCGGTTTATTTTTTGCAACGCCTCGGGCTCCGGGTCACAATGGTTATCAAGGTAAGCCTGTAAGGCCGGATCAAGGATTTCCATGGCCGCAAAGATACACCGCTGATTTTTATGATTATAGGATTTCGCTGATTTTTTCGTTTTTGATTAAAAATACAGCTAAATTTTTCCCTTCAATTTATATCCGTTAGTTACACGTTTAAACTCTAAACTTTTTCCGCCAAAATTTAACAGCAATCCCGTTTCAAGCTTATAGGCTTCCAAGTAATTTAGTACCTGTGAAAGGTGAATATCTTCCTATTTAGATAGTGCTTTCAATTCTACCATCACAACAGACTCTACCAGGAAATCCACACGTCGTTTACCAACCTCAATCTCCTCATAAAAAATTGTCATTTCTAATTCCCTGTTAAATAACAATCCCTGTTTTTGCATTTCTATTGCTAAACATCTTTGATAAATCGCTTCTTGAAAACCATTTCCAATTGTTCGGTGTACTTTCATTGCACAACCAATAATTTTTCCTGTAATATCAGAATTTTTATAGTCCTCTTTTATCATGCTTCAAAAATCAGCGAAATCCTAAAATCCTCTAAATCTACGGTCCATCCAACTCTGTAGCAGTATCACCGCAGATATCGTATCTACCAATTCCTTATTTTGCCTTGCTTTTTTACCCATGCCGCTTTGAGCAATGGTAGCTGACGCCATTTTAGAAGTAAAACGCTCATCAAACATTTCTACCGGGATCTCCGGGAATGTTTTCTTAAGCAGGTTGGCAAAACCTCTAACATGCATGGCCGATTGCGACGGCGTATTGTCCATCTGCTTTGGTTCTCCAAGTACAAAGCGCTCCACTTGTTCGGTTTGCAGATATTTTTTCAGGTAATCTATAATCTTTAACGGGTGTATGGTATCCAGTCCCGTTGCTATAATTTGCATCGGGTCGGTAACGGCAATACCGATGCGCTTGGTGCCATAATCGAAAGCCATTATTCTCATAAGATTTCCGATTTTAGATGTACGATTTTAGATTGAAGCATAGCTAATTATATAGCTGCAAATGTGCAGATTATTTGCGTTTGTGTTGGCAGCCCGGGTTAAATCTAATATCTAAAATCGTACATCTAAAATCAATTCACTATTTTGCACCAAATGCAGTTTAAGGATATTATAGGGCAGGAGGCAATTAAGCAACGGTTGATCAGTTCGGTAAACGAGAACAGGGTAAGCCACGCGCAATTGTTTTTAGGGCCCGAAGGGGCTGGTGGTTTGGCTTTGGCAGTCGCATACGCGCAGTATTTATCGTGCGAGGATAAGCGTCCCGATGATTCTTGCGGAGAATGTTCATCGTGCCGTAAGTATCAAAAACTAATGCACCCCGATCTTCATTTTTCTTACCCTTTTTTCGCGAAGCATAAAGACGATACTGCACTTACTTTTATCGAGCAGTGGCGTGATGCTTTTACAGCGCATCCATACCTAAGCCTCGACATTTGGCGTGGTTATTTAGAGGCCGATAACAAACAGGCAAACATTAACATCGCCGAGTGTCACCAGATCATCAAAAAATTAAGCTTTAAGCCGTTCGAATCCATATACAAAATACTGATACTTTGGCTGCCGGAATACCTTGATAAAGAAGGAAATGCCTTGCTAAAGGTAATAGAGGAGCCACAACCAAACACACTGTTTATACTGGTTGCCCAAAACCAGGACCAGATACTAAACACCATACTTTCTCGTACTCAGTTGGTAAAAATACCCTGCTTAAACTACGAGGACATTAAGGGGGAGTTGATAAGCAGGCATCACCAAACAGAAACCGCGGCATCACAAATTGCCTATTTAAGCAATGGCAACATGACCGAGGCTTTGGCCATGTTACAGCACGATACCAAAAGCTACCACGAACTGTTTGTACAATGGCTGCGCTTATGTTTTGGCAATAAAGTGCCCGATATATTAACTTTTGTTGATCAGATGGCCAAGATGGGCCGCGAAAACCAAAAGAACTTTTTACGCTACGGCACAAGCTTTATTAGAGAGTGTACGCTGCTGCGTGCCGGTGCCGAACGCATTGTAAAGCTGCCCGAGCAGGAAATGGAAACCGCTAAAAAAATGTCGGCGGTTATCAATAATGCGCAAGCGCAGGCTATGATAACTGAGCTGGAAAAGGCCCATTATCATATAGAACGTAATGCTAACCCTAAAATCTTGTTTTTAGACGTATCTTTACAAATTATAAAAGTTCTAAATTTGAAAACTGTCCCTGCGGGGAATCATTATATACCGAATTAATTATGGGATGCGGAAGTTGCTCAACAGGCGGCGGTTGTTCGCCTGCGGGCTGCAAAAGTAATGGCTCTTGCCTTACAAATGGTTGCAGCAAATTAGATGTACACGATTGGCTATCGCATATGGATATGCCAACTAACTATAAACCTTACTCAATTGTCGAAGTAAAATTCAAAGGATCGCGTAAGGAGTTTTATCATAATAATGATAACATATACCTGGAAGCAGGCGACCTGGTTGCCGTTGAAACCACCACCGGGGGTTATGATATTGGCCACGTTTCTATCACAGGTGAACTGGTGCGCATGCAAATGACCAAACGCCATGTAAAAGAAGCCGATGTTGTTAAAAAGATTTATCGCCGTGCTACAGTTGCTGATGTTGATAAGTGGAAACTTGCCAAAGATATGGAGTGGGAAACCATGCATAAATCGCGCACGCTGGCACTCGAGCTAAACCTATCTATGAAGATTAGCGATGTAGATTACCAGGGCGATAAAACCAAGGCTACCTTTTATTATACTGCCGAAGGCCGTGTAGATTTTAGGGAGTTAATCAAAAAAATGGCCGAGAGTTTCCGCATCCGTATAGAGATGCGCCAGATAGGTATGCGCCAGGAAGCAAGCCGCCTTGGCGGTATTGGCTCATGTGGCCGCGAGCTTTGCTGCAGCACCTGGTTAACCGATTTTAAAACGGTATCTACATCGGCAGCCCGCTATCAAAATCTATCTTTAAATACGCTTAAGCTTGCCGGCCAGTGCGGTAAATTAAAATGCTGTTTAAATTACGAACTGGATACCTACATGGATGCGCTGAAGCACATTCCTGATAATGTGAACGTGCTGAAAACCGAAAAAGGTGATGCGCGCCTGCAAAAAACAGATATATTTAAAAAGATAATGTGGTTTAGCTACCCGCGCGAAGAAGCATGGGTACCTATGCCTATTGCTAAGGTTAAAGAAATTCAACAACAAAACCGCGAGGGCATCATCCCGGCCGACTTAGGTGAAATGGTTGAGATAGAGAACACACCTGCTAAAGCATTGGATTACGAAAACGTAGTTGGCCAGGACAGCTTAACCCGCCTGGACGATCGCCGTAACCAAAACCGCAACAAGAATAGCAACAACAATAACCGTGACCGCAACCGCCGTGGTGGCGAAGGGCGGCGCGACGGCCAACAGGCAGGCGAAAAACGTGCGGAAGGCAATCGCCCACAAGGCAACAGGCCCGAGGGACAAAGGACTGAAAATAACAGGCCACAAGGTAACCGCCAGCAACAGCAACAAGGCGGTAACAGACCCGATGGGCAGCCGAGGCCGGATGGTGGCAATCGCCCGCAGGGCAACAGGCCACAGGGTAACCGCCAGCAACACCAGCAAGGCGGCAACCGCCCGGAAGGGCAGCAAGCAGGCGGACAAAAGCCCGAGGGAGCCGGCGAGAACAGGCCGCAGGGCAACCGCAACAACAGGCGTAACCGGCCAAGGCCAAATAACCCAAACAACAACCAACCCCGCACAGATAACCCGGGCGGTGGCAGTGCAGAATAAATGAATGCTTTAAAATATATTTTCGGTGGCTTAATAATCCTTGTGCTTTTTACAGCACAAGGCTGCACCGACCCTAACGCGGTTATTGATCAGAACACCGGGATTGCTAACCATAATTGGTCGTATGTTAACCGGGTAAAGTTTGATGTTAAGATAGATGATGTTAGCGTTCCATATAACCTGTATTTTAACCTGAGGGTTAGCGGCAGCTACAAATACTCCAACATGTTCGCGCTGTTTTCCCAGACCTCGCCGGGCAAAAAAACGCATACTACCCGCTACGAGTTTAAACTGGCTAATAAAGATGGCGAGTGGCTGGGTAGCGGTAGCGGCAACCTGTACAGCTACCAATTGCCCCTGCGTACCAATTATAAATTTCCGGTTAAGGGCATTTACCATTTTGAGGTAGAACAAAACATGCGCGATAACCCATTACACGAAGTTATTGATGCCGGATTAAGGGTAGAAAAAGTAAAATAGTTCACATTTCAAATAATTAAAACCTGTAATGGCTCTGTTTGTAGTTAAGTAAACCATTATGCTTAATTATGAAAAGGTTATTCGTTTATTTATTCGCCGTTGCGGCATTAAGTTTATCGGCCTGCACGGGTAATAATAAAACCGGCGGAGACCAAGCCGACTCGGGCAATGCAGGTAGTTCAGGAGCTGCAGATACTACCGTATCATCCAGCGCCCCTGCCCAAACAGGCACCAGCGGTACGGATACCAGCGGCAACGGAAAGGGCACCACCAACCCAACTTCAGACACGCTTAAAACCAACCCGAAATAAGTATGAAAAAGCTTTTGATATACCTATCTGCAACAGCTATAATTGCCGTAACCTCATGTAAGGGAAAAATAGCGGGCAATTCTGTCGATAGTACAGTAGCAGATTCAGGCCAGGCACACGTGGGTAATGAGGCGCCTGCAGATAGCAACAAATATCCTACAACACCAACCGAAACGGGTGGTAAGGATAGCAGTGGAAATGGTAGTGGTACAACCAATGCACCGAAAGATACGCTTAAAACAAACCCATAAATTACTAATTATTTTATTTAAATAGTAAAATCACTATATTCGTTTTGCTAATATTTTTATCAAAATGGATGTTATAGTTTTAGGTGCAGCTATCGTTATATTACTTATTGCCGTTGCCATTTTTTTGAAGCGCCCCGCTTCAAACGGTATTTCGGCGGATGATTTTTCTGACTTAAAAAAAGAAAACGAGTCGCTTAAGATATCGGTAGCTCAGGCAGAACAAAAAGCCGCGGGTTTGCTATCAGAAAAAGAAAATATAACACGGCTTTTAAAAGATGAACAAAACCGCCTGCTCGACGAGCTTTTGTACGAGCGCACGCAACTGGCTCAGGCAAACCAATCGTTAGAATCATCCCGGTCGTACTTTAAAGCGCAGCAGGAAAAACTTGCTGAGCAAAAAGAGGATATAGAAAATACCCGCAAGCATTTTCAGCGCGAGTTTGAGAATGTGGCCGAGAAATTATTGAAGGAAAAATCGAGGGAGTTTACGGATGTAAACAAACTAAGTATAGATACTATTCTTAATCCGCTTAAAGAAAACCTAAAAGCATTTGAAGATAAGGTAGATAAGGTTTACAATATGGAAGCTGCCGAGCGTAATACGCTTAAAGGGGTTATTACGCAGTTGATGGATCTTAACAAACTCATCAGCACCGAGGCTTCAAACCTCACCAAAGCCTTAAAGGGCGACAATAAAAAGCAGGGTAACTGGGGCGAAGTGATCTTAGAAAAAGTTTTAGAACGCAGCGGCTTGGTACGCGACAGGGAATACCGTGTACAAGCCAGCCTGAACAACGCAGATGGCAGCAGGTTGCAGCCCGATGTGATAATTGACCTCCCGGATGAAAAACATTTAATAATTGATTCTAAGGTATCGCTGATAGCTTACGAGCGCCTGGTAAATTGTGAAAACGAGGAAGAGCGTAAGCTTTATTCAAAAGCACATGTAGAATCGTTACGGAACCACGTACATGGCCTGTCGTCAAAAAACTACCACGACCTCTACCAGGTAAACTCTCCCGATTTTGTTTTGCTTTTTGTGCCGATAGAATCATCATTTAGCTTTGCTGTACAGTTGGATGCCGACCTATTTAGCGATGCCTGGGATAAACGCGTGGTAATTGTTAGTCCGAGCACTTTACTGGCTACCCTGCGCACCATAGCCAGCATCTGGAAACAGGAGCGCCAAAACCGTAATGTATTAGAAATTGCCCGCCTAAGCGGGGCTATGTATGATAAGTTTGTTGGTTTTATGAGCGATATGGAAAGCATCGGCAAAAACATCAACCAAACACAATCCGTTTACAACAGTGCTTTTAATAAGTTGGTGGATGGTAATGGAAACCTCATCAAGACAGCTGAGAAGATTAAAGGCTTAGGCGCTAAGGCCAATAAGCAATTGGATGTTAAGTATTTGGATGGGGAATAGTTTGCAGTTAAAACTATTGTTGCAAAGTGTGGTAATCTTCAATAGGATTGTTCCGACCTTTCTATCGAAGATTACCACGTCGCTATCGCTCCTCGTAATGACGATTATTTAACCCGCTTACTGCCCACTTTTAAACGCGTTCCATCCTTGCGCTTTTAACTCGTGCAGGTTGCCTGATTTTGTGATCAGGCTGCATCCCTCATTTGGTTCGGTTATATAACCGATGATGGAGAAATCCATTTTGTGTTTTATTTTATCGTAATCGGCTTGTTTTACGGTGAAAAGCAGTTCGTAATCTTCGCCGCCACTTAGGGCGCACACGGTTGGGTCAAGGCCAAACTCGCGGGCGGTTTCGTAGGTCATTGGGTCGATAGGGATTTTCTCTTCGTAAAGTTTACAGCCCTTGTTACTTTGCTTGCATATATGCAAAATTTCAGATGCCAAACCATCAGATACATCTATCATCGATGTTGGTTTAACGCTAAGTTCTTTCAGCAGGTCTATAATGTCTTTACGGGCTTCGGGTTTTAACTGGCGCTCTACAATGTAATCTTTACCTTCCAGGTCGGGCTGGATATTTGGGTTCTCTATATAAACCAGTTTCTCGCGCTCTAATAACTGCAGGCCAGTGTATGCGCCGCCTAAGTCGCCCGATACGCAGATCAGATCACCTTCTTCGGCGGTGTTACGGTATACCACATCCTTTTCATCGGCATAACCAATAGATGTAATGCTGATAACCAAACCCTGCTTAGACGCGCTTGTATCGCCCCCTACAATATCTACATTGTAGTTACCACAGGCCAGATAAATACCTTCGTATATTTCTTCAATAGCTTCTAACGGAAACTTGCTGCTCATACCGATAGAAACCGTAACCTGACTGGCAGTACCGTTCATAGCGTAAATATCGCTTAGGTTTACCTGCACTGCTTTATAACCCAAATGCTTCAGCGGGGTATAAGCCAAATCGAAATGGATACCTTCCAAAAGCAGATCGGTAGATATAAGTGTTTTCTTTCCTTCAAAATCAAGCACCGCGGCATCATCGCCAACGCCTTTTGTAGTGCTTTTTTGGGTAAGTATTATATTTTTGGTGAGGTGGCTTATCAGGCCAAACTCTCCAAGGCTTTCTATATTGGTTTTCTCTTCGTTCTCAAACATACTGCTTATGATTACACCGATTATGGATTGATTAACACTGTTATAAAAGTCGTAAAATTATTTCCTTAAATCGGTCAATTCCAATTCAACACAAAAATACAAAAGCTTAATACAATAACCTTAAGCAAATTTCTTTATCAGCCTGTGGTTGTAGCCGCTGTAATATTTATCATACAATAAAGTATTTAACATTTGGTTAATATTAACATTATACTTTTTCTTTACTAAATACATTTACATGAAAATCAGAAAATTACTTATTTATTCGGCCCTTGTGCTTGCTATAGCAAGTTGTAAAAAAGATAATACGCCAACACAGTCGGTAGACCCGCCCGTAGTGGTTGTGCCCGAAGCACCAAAGCCTTATGCAATTACCGAAGATTTTGAAACCGGCAGTAAAACGTCTTACGCCAAAGCGGATGTACAGTTAAACACGGGGTTATGGAGTTTTAATGATGGTTTAATTGGAAACCTTGCTGCCGATGTTAAAATGGTTTAAAATCTGTTCGTTTACGTACCGGAGATATAACGATGAAATTTGATATAAACGGCATTGAGCAGATCAGTATTAAACACGCCAAATATGGTAATGATGCAGCATCTATATGGCAATTAATGGTATCTGATGATGGTGGTAACACTTTTACCCAATTAGGTGCCGATATATCTGAAACCAGCACAACATTAGTAGCCGACTCATTTAAAATAACTACTACTAAACCGGTTCGTTTCCGCATTCAAAAAACGGGTACTACCCGTATTAATATTGATGACATTACCTTTAAAGGAAAGGGAGATGCCGGTATTGTTGTTGGCCCACCGGATACCAGTGGCGATGGAGATGGCAGTACTGATCCCGGTACAGGAACGGGAACACCAGCCGCAGAACGCGGCGTAACCGTTGGTGCTGATGCGCCACCGGTTACCGGCGATAACAGCAACTTATTATTTGGCAATCCATCCGGTGCACAGCCCGCTATTGTTATGGTTGATAATTACCTTATTGACCAGGGTTATTACGTAGAATCGTACAGCAGCACCCGCGGTACACCAAACTGGGTGAGTTGGCATTTAGATGCTACTAATATTACCAATGCATCACCCCGCAGAGACGATTTTGCAGGTTTTATAGGTTTATCAAATAATTTTTACCATGTAGAAAGTACTAGTTATTCAGGTTCGGGTTTTGACAGGGGCCATAATTGCCCATCGGCCGACAGGACAAGTTCTGCAGATGCAAACTCCGCCACTTTTTTAATGACCAACATGATACCCCAGGCACCAAACAATAACCAGCAAACCTGGGCCAATATGGAAAATTACCTGCGCGCTCAAGTGGTTGCCGGTAACGAGGTTTATATTGTTATGGGTAATTATGGCACCGGCGGTACAGGTTCTAAAGGCACCGTAAATAAAATAAACAACGACCATATTACTGTACCCAGTAATGTTTGGAAGATTGCCGTTATTGTACCAAAAGGAGATAGCGATTTAAGCCGTGTGGCAAGCAATACCCGCGTAATTGCAGTTAATACACCCAACATCAATACCACTAACAGCGATTGGAAACAGTACCGTGTTACCGTGCGCGATATTGAAAAAGCAACAGGTTATAACCTGCTTTCAAATCTTCCTCAAAGTGTTCAGGATGCGATAGAGACTAAGAAAGATAACCTTTAATTATTTATAATATTAAACAATAAAGACCGGTTAGCAACCACTAACCAGTCTTTTCAAAATGATATATTAAAATGAAAATTAGAACTTTATTTATAATAGCCTTTTTATATATCTCATCAACTGCTGCCTTTGCACAAACCAAACTAGAGGAAGAAGATATTATTGAATATAACCAGCTTTACCTTAGCAATAAAAAAAGCAACATTAAGTTCGCTGATCTAAAAACATCAAGCATTATAAAGTTGCTGGGTAAACCCATTAAAATAAAAAAGGAAAAGTGGGAAACTAACAATGCCGATGTTGTTAAAACCTATGTATATACTAACGGTGAGATAGTATTTGAAGACAACGTTTTAAGTTTTATCGATGTCAACAGATCCGGCTGGGCTTTTACATTTAAGATTAAAAATAAGTTCACCCGGGCCTTCACTGTTGGAAGTAAGGTAGATGAACTAAAACAATTATTCCCTAACTCATGGGCACATCATAAAAATAATATTATCCGTGTACAGATAGGCTCATTAGATTCAGCTATTGTATTTTCAATATCAGGGTCAGTAATCACTCAGGTTTCCCTTTTCACCGACGAATCTTAACCTTTTATAATCCCAAACTCGCTGATATCTCCAGCATCCTTTCAATAGGCTTTACCGCTCTTTCAATAATGTGTGCCGGGACTTCAATTTCCGGCATTTCATTTTTTAAGCAGAGGTAAAGCTTCTCCAGCGTGTTACGTTTCATATGCGGGCAATCGTTGCAGGCACAGGTATTGTTTGGTGGCGCAGGTATAAAGGTTTTGTCCGGATTATCCTTTTGCATCTGGTGTAAAATACCTGCTTCAGTAGCTACAATAAACTCTTTTTCAGGACTATTAGTAGCGTATTTTAAGATCCCGGTGGTAGACCCTATATAATCAGCCATCTGCAATATAATCTCCTCACATTCAGGGTGTGCCAATATTTTAGCATTCGGGTAACGCTCCTTTAGCTTGGTTATCTTTTCACGGCTAAATATCTCGTGTACCATACAGGCACCATTCCAAAGTACCATATCCCTACCCGTTTTTTTAGCTACCCAGGCACCAAGATTCCTGTCCGGACCGAAGATTATCTTCTGCTCTTTTGGTAAACTCTCTACTATTTGCACCGCATTGCTCGATGTACAAACAATATCACTTAAAGCTTTAAGTTCTGCTGTACAGTTCACATAAGTTATCACCAAATGGTCCGGATAGTTTTCTTTAAACTTTTTAAAAAGGTGAGGTGGGCAGCTGTCGGCTAATGAGCAGCCGGCTTTTAGATCCGGTAGAAGTACTTTCTTGTTTGGTGATAATATTTTTGCTGTTTCGGCCATGAAGTGTACACCGGCAAAAACAATAATGTCTGCATCTGTTTTGGCGGCCTGCTGAGATAAGCCCAGGCTGTCGCCAATATAATCGGCAATATCCTGAATATCTCCTTCCTGGTAATAGTGGGCCAGTATAACGGCATTTTTCTCTTTTTTAAGTTTTTCTATTTCGGCGAAAAGATCAAGCGACGGGTTGATGTATTCGTCGGCAAAACCTTTCACTTTTATTTCTTCGAAGATATCCATTCCACAATTCAATTAATAATAACTCTTTTTATATATATAAATAAACCTATTGTTATTAAGGTGTTAGTTATGTGTAAAAGTTGTAATACTATTTAACCTTAAAGTTGTTTTTCCAATTTTATTAACATTTATAAACAACTTTTTATTTTTTATAATACTGATTTTAAGATAAGTATAAGAACCAAATATTATCTTAAAAACTTATTTGTTGATAAATGCTTGCTTAATAAAATGTTAGTTAAGTTGTAAAATCGTCTTACAATTTGCTCAAAAGTAAACGTAAAAACTGTAATTTTCAGACTTATCAACGTTCTGCTTATTTTGTACTTTTTTACTTACACAAAGTTAACACGTTTTATACCGCTTATTAACATAAGTGCTAATTTTACACAATACATATACTAAACATGACCAGAACTGTTGATTTCCTTGTTGTAGGATCGGGTATAGCCGGATTGAGTTTTGCACTAAAGGCTGCAAAGCATGGTAAGGTTCTGATAGTTACAAAAGCTAACGAAGACGAAAGTAACACTAAGTACGCCCAGGGTGGTGTTGCGGTAGTTGTTGATAAAAAAGAAGATTCCTTTGAAAAGCACATAAATGATACACTAATTGCTGGTGACGGCCTTTGCGACCCTGTTGTTGTGGAAGCGGTTGTTAAGGAGGGACCAGACCGAATCCGCGAGATTATTGATTACGGAACTAATTTCGACAAGACTAACGAAGGTATTTATGACCTTGCCAAAGAGGGTGGGCATAGCGAATTTCGTGTACTTCATTATAAGGATATTACCGGTTTTGAAATAGAGCGATCCCTATTAGAAGAGATACACCGCGAACCTAATATTGAGATATTAACACACTATTTCGCGGTAGATCTGATCACGCAGCACCATCTTGGCGAGTTTGTAGATAAATCATCTGATAATATAAAGTGTTATGGCATTTACGCTTTTAACACCGAAACTAGTCAGGTAGAAAAAATAGAATCTAAAATTACCGTTATGGCTTCTGGCGGGGCCGGGCATATATACTCTGTAACTACCAACCCGATTATTGCTACAGGCGATGGTGTGGCCATGGTTTATCGTGCAAAGGGTAAAGTGCGTAATATGGAGTTCATCCAGTTTCACCCAACCGCATTATACAATCCAGGCGAATATCCTTCATTCCTAATATCTGAAGCTGTTCGTGGTATGGGTGGTGTACTAAAGCGTACCAACGGCGAAGAGTTTATGCAAGAATATGACCCGCGTAAATCATTAGCTCCAAGGGATATTGTAGCAAGGGCTATTGATGCCGAGATTAAAAAATCGGGTGAGGACTTTGTTTACCTGGATATCCGCCATAAAAAGAAGAAGGATATTATGGAGCACTTCCCTAACATATATGCCAAGTGTTTAGAGATAGGGATAGATATGACCCGTGATATGATACCTGTTGCCCCTGCATGCCATTATATGTGTGGCGGTGTGCTGGTAGATCACCAGGGGCGCTCTTCTATCAACAGGTTATATGCTTGTGGAGAATGCTCATCAACAGGTTTACATGGCGCTAACCGTTTGGCATCAAACTCTTTATTAGAGGCGTTGGTATTTGCACACCGCATATATAAAGATGCTATTGTTGATTTTGCCGGCTTAGAAATACCAGGTAATATACCCGACTGGGATGAACACGGCGTTCAACTTTCTAACGAAGATATTTTGGTTACCCACAATATTCGCGAAATGCAGAAATTGATGAATGACTATGTTGGTATAGTTCGTTCCGATTTCCGTTTAGAAAGGGCTATGCGGAGGCTGCGTTTATTATATGAGGAAACGGAGGATTTTTACAAGAAAACTAAGCTATCGGTTAAGCTATGTGAGTTGCGTAACCTTATCCAGGTAAGTTATTTGGTTGTAAAATCGGCAATGGCCAGGCACGAGAGCAGGGGCTTACACTATACAACGGATTATCCTGAACATCAGGAAGTTTTAGAGGATACGGTATTTTAAAGTTTAATATGTGGCCGTTTAATAAAAACAAACCTATAATAATACCCGACAATGCGCCAACTGTAGATACAGTAATTTGTATTCCTTTACCTTGGAGCGATAAAGTTGAGTTATTTAGTGCATCGAATGGTAAACTAATGATATTAGGTAATTTTTTAGTAGACAATGATGCCCAACAGCATTTTGAAGTTGAGTTAGAAGGATATGATAAAAATATGCAGAATGCCTTTAAAGTTGCTGGTAGCGTAAATAGTGTATCTGATGAATTTTTAGCAACTATAGGTAATCACAAGTCGGTTTTATATTTAATAAGTAAAACTGGCAACATAAATAGCGCGTATGAAATGGCGCTATGCGCCAATAAAATACTAATGGCTGGCGGCTTAGGCATCAAAGTGGAAACAACCGGTAATGCAGCCGAGCCAGCTCAATGGAATGATTTTCTGAGCCTAAGTTTGGAAGTCGCTTGTTATAAATGCTTTGTTGTGGATTCTATTATGAACAAAGAGGGTGAGGTTTATACATGTGGAATGCATAATCTTGGGTTAAAAGACACCATTATAAAGGGCGAAGAATTTCAGGAATCAGTTATAATTCTATCAACTTTTGGTTTTTATCAACTTATTGATAAACCTATTATTAGGTCTGGTCAAACTTTTCAGCCAGATTTAGAATCACTACTCTATCGTATAACGAACGAGGATAATCAGCCCAATAATGATATTGAGCTGTTTGAAAATGTTTTTGGGATGTGGCGTTTAAATAGGGTATAAAGAGCGAAAAACGGGATTCGAACCCGCGGCCTTCAGTTTGGGAAACTGATGCTCTACCAACTGAGCTATTTTCGCTTATAACGATTCAAAAATAACAAATATTTTAATCACTATTCCGATAACTATCGGCACAATATTTTACTAAATAACTAATTAAATTATGCCCCTCATTCTGCCTGTAAAAGATAAATCACCCCAATGGGGAAATGATTGCTTCATTGCCGAAAATGCAACCATTGTTGGCGATGTGGTAATAGGTAACAATTGTTCAGTTTGGTTTAACGCGGTTATTCGTGGCGATGTTAATTACATTAAAATAGGCGATAACTCTAACATCCAGGATGGTGCGGTTATTCATGCTACTTATCTTAAGGCGCCTACCAATATAGGTAATAATGTATCTATTGGGCATAACGCCATTGTACATGGCTGTACGCTGCAGGATAATGTTTTAATAGGCATGGGCGCTATTATAATGGACGATGCTGTGGTGGAAGAATACGTGATAATAGGGGCGGGATCTGTAGTATTAGAACGTACTATTTGCGAAGGTGGTTACCTTTATGCCGGCAGCCCGGCTAAAAAAATAAAGCCCCTTACCACTGAGCAAAAGGCTTTATTAAATAAATTGCCGCAAAACTATATCATGTACTCCGGCTGGTTTATGGGTTAATTTGTTCTTTTGGGATATCAACCGGCTCTTCGGCTTCCCAGTTTGCTCTTAGGGTTATTTCCTTATCATAAAGCCAGATATTTTCTGGTTGTGTTTTTTGCCTTACGTTACCACTATCCCAACGTCCGTTTTTATTGGTATCATATATAACCCTTACTTTGTATTTACCGGTTAAATAATTCTTATAAACTATCGATCCGTTTTTTGAGATAGGGTCGGAATGTACCAAGTTCTTCTGTTCATCCAGTAACTCAACAATATATCTTTTGCTGCTATCCGGAACATTAACTTTAAGCGTAAGTTGACTATAATTTTCCGGCTTATCCGCTTCAAAGTTTATACCTGTTCGTTTATTTTTAGTGCCATAAATATCGGTTATGGCTGCATCATTTATCACGATCTGGTATCTGCCACCTGCCCGCCACCGGTTTTTTACTAAAAATGCCCGCCGGTTAGCCGTATCTTTTTGGACGGTAAAGTTTACATTGGCTGAATCGAGCGTAAGTGTAATTAGGCCCGGTTCAATGTTTTCAATAGGTAAGTTAGTGGTTATTCGTAAGTCGGTATTTGGTTTTAACCTATTGTCCCTGTTTATCCCGTATTTAAATGTAAGGTTGCGTGTAAAGGTCTCTTTACGCCCTTTTAGCTGGTATATGGTATCAATAGGTTTGTTGTCGTCATAAATGGCTACGCGTAAAGAATCAAAGTCCATATTACGCATAAATACCAATGCGGTATCCCTGGTTTTGCTTATATCTACAATTTTCTGGGCATCTAAAGCTTGCGGGTATATGATCTTTAGTGAGGGATTATTTAAACGCTTATTAAAAATAAGCGATAACACGCCCTCGTTAGTTAACTTCTTTTCGGCCACCCTAAACTTTTGTGGAATCTGTTGAAACAGTGAGAGCCTGATTCCCGACGTATCCTTATTTAAATTAATCGTCCGATTAGAAAATGCTATCAATTCCTTATCGTTATCAAATATCTTATTTGGGCTGGGCTCTTTTAGCGCGTATATCTTATATTCACCATCGTGCAGGTTGTTGAGTGAGAAGTTACCCGCCGAATCGGTAGTAGCAAAAATGGTTGGTTTCTTTTTGCCAAATAACAAAGAGTCCTGTTTTACAGGGAAGATCATCACAGTAGCGTCTTTTTCCTTTTCCTGTGTAATGCTATTCATTACAAACCCAGACATGCTTAACGAATCGATATGAGGACCTGTAGAGAATACATATGTGAAATTTTGCATCACATTACTCTCATTAACATCTTGTATTGCTTTCCCAAAGTTGATAACGTACGTTGTGTTTTTCTGCAGGGTATCTTTAAAATCAATAATCAGGTCGCGCTTGCTGATTTTATATTCAGGCTGTTTTTCCATTGCCGGGCTAATGGTAATTTCCTGGTACTGGTTGCTAAGCTTATAAAACTCATCAAACTCCAGTCTAATTTCTTTCGCCGTAAAATTGCGAGTCATATTTTCCGGCGTCGCTTTTAATAATTTGGGAGGAGTAAGGTCACGTGGGCCGCCCATAGGTTTTTGAATGCTCGCACATCCAAAAAATAATAAAACGAAAAAAAATAAGAGTGAAAACTTACCTAAAAAGGCTGATTTTGGTTTTAACATTGTTTTTATGCCCTATAAACGATTTTTTTGTTTTTATGAATTGTGATATTAAAAATCTTAAATAATGCTTTATAAACGATATTTTATAATGTTTTGATTTACAATTAGTTATAAATTATCTTGACACATGCACCATTAAAACCGATACATCAGAGGGAGATACGCCCGAAATACGGGATGCCTGACCTAAAGTGCGTGGTTTTATTCTCATTAACTTTTCACGTGCTTCTTTAGAAAGTGAAACCAATTGACGATAATCAAACTCAGGATTAATTTCCCTGTCTTCCATCTTTTTCATCCGTTCAACAATTTCCAATTCTTTTATAAAGTAACTCTCATATTTGATTTTTATTTCAGCCTGCTCAATAGTTTCTTTATCATAGCCCGATAACTTATCTTGTAATGAGCTATCTACCCGCTTTAACTCATCAAAGCCTATTTGTGGGCGACTTAATAAATTAAACAGTTTAGCGTTCTGATTAATAGGGGAGGTGCCAACTTCTTCAAGTAAAGTATTTACTTCAGATGGGTTAATGCTTTTGCTTCTGGTAAAGGCAACTATATCATCAGAATTTTTGATCTTAAGGTTTACTTTATCTAATCGCTCATCGCTTATTAAACCGAGTTCATGCCCCATTGGACTTAGTCTGATGTCGGCATTGTCCTGGCGTAGTAGCAAGCGGTGTTCTGCCCTTGATGTAAACATACGGTAAGGCTCTTCTGTGCCCTTAGTCACCAAATCGTCAATCAAAACACCTATATAAGATTCAGATCTTTTAAGGATCAGTTCATGCTTATCGTTTATTTTCTGATGCGCGTTAATACCTGCTATAAAGCCTTGCGATGCGGCTTCTTCATATCCCGTGGTTCCATTTATTTGCCCCGCGAAGTAAAGGTTGCTAATCTGTTTAGTTTCCAGCGTTAAACTTAGTTGCGTAGGAGGGAAGAAATCATATTCTATTGCATATCCCGGACGGAACATTTTAGCGGTTTCAAATCCGGGTATCTGTGTAAGCGCTTTATATTGTACATCTTCGGGTAACGAGGTAGAGAAGCCATTTACATATATCTCGCAAGTGTTCCATCCCTCCGGCTCAACGAATATCTGATGGCGGTCGCGTTCAGCAAAACGGTTAATTTTATCCTCTATCGATGGGCAATACCTTGGGCCAAGGCCTTTAATACGGCCTGTAAACATAGGCGATTTTTCAAATCCTTCTTTAAGTGTTTCGTGTACTTTAGTGTTTGTATAAGTGATCCAGCAGCAACGTTGGTCGGTTGCTAATTCAACATCAGTGTAAGAGAAGCGGCCTCTTTCTTCATCGCCCCATTGTTCTTCCATTAATGCATAATTAAGACTACGGCCATCTACCCGGGGTGGGGTGCCAGTTTTCATTCTACCCGACTCAAAACCCAGCGTTACTAACTGTTCAGTTAATCCTGTAGCGGCTTTTTCACCTGTACGACCGCCGCCAAATTTCTTTTCACCAATGTGTATTACTCCATTCAGGAAAGTGCCATTAGTTAGTACTACAGCATCTGCTTCGATTTTGACACCAATAGATGTTTTAACACCAACAACTGTGTTGCCTTTAATTGATAGCGACATAACAGTATCCTGCCAAAAATCTACATTTGGTGTTTTTTCTAATGCTATCCGCCATTCTTCGGCAAACCTAATTCGGTCGCTTTGCGCTCTGGGGCTCCACATGGCAGGGCCTTTAGAGCGGTTAAGCATTCGGAATTGAAGAGATGTTTTATCAGTAATTATTCCTGAATATCCGCCCAGTGCATCAATTTCGCGTACTATTTGTCCTTTTGCCACGCCGCCCATTGCAGGGTTACAACTCATCTGTGCAATAGTGCCCATATTCATGGTGATGAGCAAAACAGATGAACCTAAATTAGCAGCAGCAGCGGCCGCTTCGCAGCCTGCATGCCCTGCGCCAACTACTATTACATTATATTTTTTAAACATAAAACCTCCATGTTCCACGTGGAACATTATGTAATTTTCTAATGTGATGTTCCACGTGGAACATTAAACAAGGAGTATAGAGCGAACGCCGCCCATATACCTTCTAATACCACAAATGGGTAAAAGTTTATTAAATATGAAGAAAAGCAACAGATGCCAGCACCTATAAAGTTCATGCTTGTATATATACGACTCTGCGCAGATACCTTTTTGAACATGTTAAGCAGGAATGCAATTAACAATATAATTACTCCTATAGATGCTATGATATCAGATGATTTCATTTCTATTATGCTTCCTTAAGTTCACCCAACGCTATCCAACGAGCTGTTTTAGCATCCAGTTGTTTATTTAGGTACGTTATTTTATCAGTGAGCTTTGTTAACTCTTTCGGGTCGATGTTCGTTATGTTTAAAGCATCGGTTGTCTCTTTTAATTTTGCTTCAATATCTGCTATTTCTTTCTCCAAGCCTTCAAACTCTTTTTCTTCTTTAAAACTAAGCTTAGCTTTTTTAGGTGATTCAGTTTGTGTCTGAATAGGGGAAGATGAAGGCTTTTTATTAAGCTGTTTTGCTTCTTCCAGCTCTACACGATAAGAAGTGTAGTTGCCATTATAAATAAGCACTTTGCCTTCTCCTTCCATAATAAAAAGCTGGTCGGTAAGTTTATCAAGTAAATACCTATCGTGCGATACCATGATCAGAATGCCAGGGAAGTTGGTTAAAAATTCCTCCAATACATTCAACGTATCAATATCTAAATCGTTAGTGGGCTCATCCAATATCAAAAAGTTAGGGTTCTTGATCAGTATGCTCATCAAGTGCAAACGTTTCTTTTCACCTCCGCTCAATTTTGAAACCATTCCGTATTGCTTAGCAGGGGGGAAGAGGAAAAGCGTAAGCAACGCCGAGGCTGATATGAGCTTACCATCTGCCATGGTAATGAACTCAGCAACGTTTTTTACAATATCAATAACACGTTCATCTTCTTTAAAACTTAAGCCTGCCTGGTTAAAGTATCCAATAACAGTAGTTTCACCTTTAACTATCTCACCGCTGTCTGGCACCAAGCCGCCGGTTATCATATTAAGTAAGGTTGATTTCCCACTACCATTTTTACCTGCTAAACCTATACGGTCGCCTTTTTTGAAGGTATAGCTAAAATCTTTTATATATGTATTACCATTAAAGCCCTTGCTGATATGGTGCATCTCCATGATCTTGTTGCCCTGGCGGGAAACCTTTACGCTTAATTCAACATTGTCTTTGCCACTGCGATCTTTTGTTTTTGCTTCAAGGTCATAAAAAGCATCAATCCTCGATTTTGATTTTGTACCACGGGCTTTTGGCTGCCTGCGCATCCATTCCAGTTCTTTACGTAATAAATTCGAGTTCTTTTGAAAGGTTGCCTCATCAGAAGCTTCCCGTTCGGCCTTCTTCTCCAGATAATAACCGTAATTGCCTACGTACGGGATGATTTTGCCGCGGTCTATTTCCAGTATCTCGTTACAAACGTTATCGAGGAAGTACCTGTCGTGCGTAACCATTAAAATGGTTTTGCTGCCTTCGGTTAATAATTTTTCCAACCACTCAATAGTGTCAATATCAAGGTGATTGGTAGGCTCATCTAAAACATATATCTCAGGGTCCTCAATTAATAGTTTAGCTAAAGCCAAACGTTTCTTTTGGCCGCCTGAAAGAGTGCTAATGTGCTGGTTAAGGTGATGTATGTCAAGTCTTCCTAAAATGGTTTTGATCTGGTACTCATATTCCCATGCGTCGATCTCGCTCATCTCCTCCATCACTTTATCCATCTCCTTCATATTCTCCGGGTCGTTTTCTAACAACTCCTCGTAACGGCGGATCAGCTGCTGCTGGATATTATCAGCATGAAAGATGTAATCGCTAATGGTAACCGCGTTTTTAAAGAAGGGGTCTTGCTCCAGGTAGCCTACATTCAAGTCGCGTGCTTGCGCAACTTTGCCTTCGGTAGGTTTTAACGAACCCGAAAGGATTTTTAACAAGGTTGATTTACCGGCGCCATTTACACCAACAAGCGCAACCCTGCGGCCGCGGTTAATGCCAATGGTTAGGTTTTTAAATAACCAGTTATCATGAAAGGAGTGGCCTAAATTTTCGGCCGAGATATAAGTGCTCACTAAATAGTATGTATTTTATCTGATGTATGTATAAACGTGCCTGTTGCACGCTCTAATGATTTTTTGTACATGGCATGTGCCACTACACTGCCTTTTATGCTTCGGTACTTTTTTAAGCCACCAACCAATAGCGGGTCAATTACTTTAAAAAAGCCCGTCGCTATTTTCTCTAATGCGTTTTGCCTTTTACGCTCACCAATCAACATTGATGGTTGATAAATGTGCAAGGTAGTTAGACCCAATTTTTGCAATGCATCCTCCAGCTCGCCTTTCAATCTTGTATAAAAGATTGATGAATTCTTGTTTGCGCCAATGGCAGTAACGATATGAAACTGTTCAACGCCATTTTGCTTTGCTAATTGTGCCAACAGCATGGGATAATCGTAGTCTATCTTCCGATATTCTTTTTTATCCGGAGTTTGGCTATTGGTAGTCCCCAGACAGCTAAAAACGGCATGACCGGTTATCGCTTCACCATGTTTATCCAGATCATCAAAATTGATAATAAGCTGTACCAATTTTTTATGCTGAATGGGTAATTCTTTTCTAACTAATGCTAAAACCTCGCTATACTCGGCAGACTCCAGTAATATATTTAATAAATTACTGCCAATTAGGCCGCTTGTGCCTGCTATAATTGCTTTGTATGCCATTAAGGTAGCTTTAACGTGCAAATTTACGTATAATTAAATTGTGGAATAGATATTGTATGTTTAAACATGTATTTAATTACATAGTAAACATTTAAGATTTAAATAAGAAGAAATGAAAACAGTATTTCATGCAGCAGGCGGTAGGGGATATAATGACATAGGTTGGTTAAAAGCAAACTTTTCCTTTAGTTTTGGCCCATATCAGAATCAGGATAAGGTGCACTTTGGGGCTTTAAGGGTATTAAACGATGATTTTATTGCGCGGGGCAACGGGTTTGGCCAACACCCTCACGATAATATGGAGATCACTACTATAGTGTTGGAAGGCGCTTTAGAACACCAGGACAGTATGGGGAATAAAGGCATTATCAAGGCTGGCGATGTACAGGTAATGTCGGCTGGTAAAGGGGTGTTCCATTCAGAATATAACCCATCAGAAACTGAAGATACTTTGTCGTTACAAATTTGGGTGTTCCCCAAAGTAAGGAACATTGAACCGAGATACGATCAAAAAAACTTTAGCGACAAGTTTATACAAAACCAATTCACTACCCTTATATCACCGGTAAAAAGCGAAGATACGCTTTGGTTAAACCAGGATACTACATTTTCTCAGGGGAATTTTGATGCAGGGCAACAGTTAAATTATAGCATTAAAACGCCGGGCAATGGTGCTTATGTGTTTGTTTTAAACGGAGATGTATCTATAGCAGGGCAAGCTTTAAACAAAAGGGATGCTATCGGCGTTTACGATACAGAAAACTTCACAATAGAAACTAACACCGAAAGCCAGTTATTGATAATAGAAGTACCGATGATTTAAGCCGGCTCCATATAAAATTTCGGTAGCCAAAACAATCGGCAAATAAATTGTTTATAACAGGCGAGTAATAAATAACTTATGGCAGAACAGGCAATAACCGGATATAAAAAATGGCTGGAAGGCATTGGGGAACAGGGTGTTTTTTTCAAAAGCTTTCTACGCAATATTTTTAGGGGCGGTTTTGAATGGTCGGAGTTTGTACGCCAGTGCTACGAGATAGGTTACCGCTCTATGCTGTTGGTAGGTATCACCTCTTTTATTATGGGGTTGGTACTTATTCTGCAGCTCAGGCCATCCATGCTGGAGATGGGTGCCGAAAGTATGCTGCCAAAAACCCTTGCCGTATCATTTATCCGAGAGATAGGACCTGTTATAATAGCTATCATTTGCGCAGGTAAAGTAGCATCAGGCATAGGCGCAGAGTTGGGTAGTATGAAGGTTACCGAGCAAATAGACGCCATGGAAGTATCGGGTGCAAACCCGTTACAGTACCTTGTTGTAACGCGCATAATAGCTACCAGTATCATGATACCGCTTTTAACCTTAATAGGTGATGCTATTGGCTTATTTGGTGGCTATTTGGCGTTAAATTTTACAGATGATGTAAGCTTTGCGCTATACTTTCATAAATGTATATCATCGCTCGAGTTTATAGATCTTTTCCCGGCGTTAGTTAAAACTATCTTTTTTGGCTTTGCCATTGGTTTTGTAGGATGTTATAAAGGATATAACTCTAACAAAGGGACAGAGAGCGTAGGTATTGCGGCCAACTCTGCTGTGGTAACGGCATCGCTATGGATCTTTGTTATTGATGCCGTTGCAGTACAGGTCACCAGCTTATTATTTTACAGGTAAACCATGGAAGAGATAAAAGAGAACAACCCCGAAGTGGCGAAACCGACTAACGAAATTGTTGTGGATATTGACCATATTTCAAAATCGTTTGGTGACAGGGATGTGCTTAAGGATATTAACCTACAGCTAAAACGCGGAGAAAATGTGGTGGTGCTGGGCAAATCGGGCCAGGGTAAATCTGTAACCATTCAATGTATTGTTGGCCTGCTTACGCCGGATACGGGCACTGTAAAGGTGTTTGGGGAGGATGTCGCTCAGATGAACGACGAACAGTTAAAAGAACTTCGTACCAAGGTTGGTTTCCTGTTCCAGAGCGGGGCGCTATATGACTCTATGACGGTTAGAGACAACCTTGAATTCCCGCTTACGCGCATCCTAAAAATAACCGACCAAGCCGAACTGGATAAAAGAGTTGAAGAAGCACTTGATGGCGTAGGCCTTTCGGATGCGATAGATAAGCTACCGTCGGATTTATCGGGCGGTATGCGTAAACGTGCCGGGCTGGCCAGAACGATGATTGTACGGCCCGAAATAATGCTTTATGACGAGCCTACCACTGGCCTGGACCCTATTACCTCGCGAGAAATAAGCGAGTTGATACTAAGCATGCAGAAAAAATATAAAACATCAGCCATCATTATAACCCACGATATGGAGTGCGCCAAAATTACCGCCGACCGTGTTGTGATTATGAATGAGGGCACATATATAGCCGAAGGCTCGTTTGATGAGCTAAAAAACTCGGACGACGAATTGGTAAGGTCTTTTTTTAACGAAACAACATGAAAACCACATCATCACAAAAAATAAAAATTGGCGCGTTCACGGTAGTTGGACTGGCCGTACTTTTCCTTGCAGTATTTTACATTGGCAACCAAAAAAGCTTGTTCAGCTCTACCTTTAGGGTGTACGGTACGTTTAAAAACGTAAGTGGGCTTACCGTTGGCAACAACGTGCGTTTTGCTGGTATAAATGTAGGCGTGGTTGATGCTATAAATATTGTAACCGATAGTTCGGTACGGGTTGACCTTACTTTGAACAACTCTGTTAAAAAGTTCATCAAAACCGACTCTAAAATGAGTATTGGTAGCGATGGTTTAATGGGGGATAAGCTTATTGTAATTGCCCCGGGTGGCATAAAAAGCCAAACCGAAGTACAGGAAGGTAACGAGCTTGGCTCTGTTAACCCGGTTGATGTGGATAAGATAATTACCAAGCTTACCAAAGTTGCAGATAATGCCGAAAGCCTCACCAGCGATCTGTCAGAAATTGTTGCCAAAGTAAATAGCGGGAAAGGAAGTATTGGGCGCTTGCTAAACAACGATAAAATTGCCAGGGACCTTGAGGGTACGGTTAAGCAAGCTAAAACCACTATGAAGGGGGTACATGCCACTACTGCAACGTTAAATGAAGACTTAAAGGCCGCACAACATAATTTCTTACTTAGAGGGTTTTTCAAGAAGAAGGAAAAGGCTAAGCAGGATTCGCTCAAAAAGATAAGGGAGGCGAAAGAAAAAGCCCAGGAAGCTAAAGAAAAGGCCGCAAAAGATGCTGCTAAAAAAGCAGCCAATTAAAATGATAAAAGAAAAGGGCTTCAAATTTTGAAGCCCTTTTCTTTTATGTCTTATTCTCCCTACTTACTATCCCTATCCGTTATGGATTTAATTAAGCTACCCCATGCTAGTGGGTTAAGCAATGGGTTGGTGCGCGAGTGTTGATTAACAATGTCCTGGTGCATATACTGCGCGTTTGCAGACTGGATCTCCTGTCCGTCGCGTGCTAACGTATTGGTCATGGCTACGATAGATGTGCGGCTGATGTTCTTGCGGGCAATTTCCAGGTCATCATCAGCAATTTTCGCGTTCACAAAATCCTTACGGAACTCATCCGTTGTAGCCCAGGGGAATACCCTTACCATAGGTAAATTAATTATTTGCTGTTTTATGGTTACTTGTACGGTATAACTTTTGTTTTTAACGTTTTCGGGTATCACAACGGTTACCGGCGCAAAACCAATAGCAGTAAATTGCAGGGAGTCCTGTTCATGCACTACAAAAGAAAAGTAACCTTTGTAGTTAGTAATATTTACCGTATTGCGGCTACTTTTGTTAGTAACCGTTACGTAAGGAACAACTACCCCGGCGCTATCGGCATTATATACCACACCCGTAAACTGTACCAGCGGTTTCTCTTTTTGTTGAGAGAATGCCGATAAAGATGTAAGTAAAAGCAATATGCCGATTAATCTTTTCATTTATATAGTTAACGCAATTTACCTGCCATGTTCAATTAACGTTAAACAAGCGGATAAAAATACATTATTGATCATTATCAATAAGGTATTTAACACTTCTTAACACTATCGTAAATTTTCGGGAAGCACGGCATTGGGGTCATCAATGTCGGTTAGGTTTACTGCTTCAATGCCGGTAATTTCCGGTACGGCCTTTAAAATGGCTTGTTCAATTCCCGCCTTTAGCGTCATGATGCTCATAGGGCACGAGCCGCACGAACCCAATAGCCTAAGCCTTACCACTTTTTCAGGAGTAATTTCTTCAATAGAAACGTTACCACCATCAGCCTCTAAGTAAGGCCTTATGGTATCCAACGCTGCTTCCACCTGATCTGTTAAACTCATTATTATTAAATTATAAAGTAAAGTTATTAATTATTTACCACATTTAAGTTATCGGCCTTTTGGGCGTTACAAATAGAAACCTGCTGGGCAACGCGCCTAGCCATTTCCATAAATGCGGTTGTCATTACGCTATCATCATCCATCACTATGGGCCTGCCTGCATCACCCGAATCGCTGATGCCTTTTATTAACGGGATCTCGCCCAAAAAGGGAACATCCAAAGTTTGCGCTAACTTGCGGCCACCACCCTGTCCAAAAATATAGTACTTGTTCTCGGGTAGTTCTGCAGGGGTAAAATAAGCCATGTTTTCTACCACGCCCATAATAGGTACATTGATAGCCGGCATTAAAAACATGCCTATCCCTTTTTTGGCATCGGCCAGCGCTACGTTTTGCGGTGTGGTAACAATTACCGCACCTGTAACCGGGAAGCTTTGTGTAACGGTAATATGTATATCGCCTGTACCCGGTGGCAGGTCAATAACCAAATAATCCAATTCGCCCCAATCGGCATCGTTAAACAATTGTTTAACCGCGGTAGATACCATTGGCCCGCGCCATGGCACAGGTTGGTTAGGATCGGTAAAGAAGCCTATCGAAAGCAGCTTAATGCCAAATTTCTCAATTGGTTCAATGCGGGTTTTTCCATTCTCCTGCGTTGCTTTGGGGCGCACACCCTCCAGGCCAAACATAATAGGGATTGAAGGGCCATAAATATCGGCATCTATCAATCCTACTTTAGCGCCTGTTTTTGAAAGTGCCAAAGCCAGGTTAACCGATACGGTAGATTTACCTACACCGCCTTTACCCGATGCTACCGCTATAATATTTTTAACACCCGGTACACCTGTATTACGTTGTGTGGTAACCTGCGAGGTCATGTTCACCGTAACTTCTATCTCTTTGCTGATGAAGTGGCTGATGGCATTGCGGCAGGCATTTTCTATTAACGCTTTCAGCGGGCATGCCGGTGTAGTAAGCACAACAGAAAAGCTTAGCTTGTTACCATCGATATGTATATCCTGTATCATGTTAAGGGTAACCAGGTCTTTTTTGAGATCGGGTTCCTCTACATTTCCAAGGGCTTGTAAAACTTGTTCTTTAGTAAATTCCATAATTATTTCATCGCAAAAATACGAAAACAGGTGCCGGCATGCGTTTGTTATGAAAAACAATTTGCAGTTTGCAACCGTTTGCACACTTTGTATTGTTTAGTTTTGAAGCAAATTTCCTATATGCGTCGTATCAACCCCAAATATATCCGTATTGCAGGTATAACCCTTATTGTATTTGTAGTTATTATGCTAATAGGCGGATACGTTGCCTATTCTAAACGCGAGGTACTGCTTCAAAAAGCTATTTACAAAGCTAAATCAAAAGCTAAGAGGGAATATAATTTAGATGTAAAAATAGGCTCGGCAAAGTTTACAGGTTTAAGCACTGTCGCTTTCACAGATATAAGTGTTATCCCCTTTCAACGCGACAGCCTGCTGGCTATCAAAAATTTTAGCGTTAGCGTTAAGATCTTCCCGCTGATATTTGGCAATATTAAACTGGCCGATGTAATACTGCAGGATGGCTTCCTGAATCTTACCAGCATCAAGGGGGTTAAGAATTTTGACTTCCTGTTCAAAAAGAAAAAGGACACGACCAGTACCGGCAACAAAGTGGACCTGTCTGAGCTATCAAACAACCTGATTAACGAGGTGCTCTACAAAATACCCGATAACTTATCGCTGCACAATTTCAGGATGAGCTTTGTGGACGACAGCACTAAATTAAAAATGCTGGCTAAAACCGCGATTATAAAGGATGGGAAGCTGGCTTCAACCATTAATGTGAATGATGGCGACGCAACCTGGCATATAGATGGCAAGATGGTACCCTCTGATAAAGACATTGACGTGCATTTATATGCCGATGGCAAAAAGGTAGAGCTGCCGATCATCGAAAAGAAATTTAAACTAAAGCTGAACTTTGATACCGTTAGTACCAGGCTTAGCAACGTTAAAAATAGCAGCGGCGAAACCAAAATATACAGCTCCTGGAGTGTGAGGAATTTATTGCTGAACCATCCCGGCTTGTCTGTCAGCGATATAGTTGTTCCCAATGGTTCTATCGATGCCAATATTTTTGTGGGCAGTAATTATATTTCATTAGACAGTTCGTCTGTTATCCACCTCAAAAAACTAACGGCTAGGCCTTACTTAAAATATACGCTTAACCCCGTTAAGATCTACGAGGTTAAGGTTAACACAGGCTGGGTAAACGCGCAGGATGTTTTTGATTCGTTCCCTACCGGGATGTTCGAATCGTTAGAGGGCATTAAAGTTGCCGGTAAGCTTAATTACAGCCTAAACATGTTCCTTAACCGCGCGCATCTTGATGACTTGGTTTTTGATTCGCGCCTGCAAAAAGACAATGATTTTAAGATATTGAAGTATGGCCGTGCCGACCTGGGTAAACTCAACAACACCTTTGTTTACGTGCCATATGAAAAAGGCAAGCCTATGCCGCCGCATACTATAGGGCCCGAGGCTTCGAACTTTACGCCGCTTGAGCAAATTTCACCAAACCTGCGCAATGCTGTAATGACGGCCGAAGACCCTTCGTTTTACAAAAACCGCGGTTTTGTTGATGAATCTATCCGTAAATCTATCATCACAGATATTAAGGAGAAAAAGTTTAAACGGGGCGGCAGTACCATCTCTATGCAGCTGATTAAAAATGCGTTCCTGAGCCGTAATAAAACCCTGTCGCGCAAGATTGAGGAGATACTAATAGTATGGCTGATAGAGAATAATCGAATCATGAGCAAGAACCGTATGCTGGAGGTTTACTTCAACATTATTGAGTGGGGAAGGGGCATATACGGCATAGGCGAAGCGGCAAGATACTATTTTGGCAAATCGCCCTCTGAACTAACTATTGGCGAGAGTATTTACCTGGCCAGTATTGTTCCTAACCCTAAAGCCGGCCTATACGCTTTCCAGCCCGATGGCAGCCTTAGGCAGGGCCTGCATGGCTACTTTAACCTAATTGGTAGGCTAATGGCCAAAAAGGGCTTAACCCAGCCTGACTCGAATGCTTATGGCTTTTACGGAGTGCGCTTGCGTGAAGGGTTGCGCAAAACCATAGCACCTATCGACACGGCAGCTGCCGACAGCCTGATGCACCAAACCGAAGACGATGGTGATGGCGTAGGTGTCGCTGCCCCGGTTTTTGAAGAGCCTAAAAAGCCAAACTTCTTCCAGCGGTTATTTGGTAAGAAAGATACCACCGAGGCCAAAATGGAAAAGAAGATCGAGGAAACCAATGAAGCCATTAAAGCACGCCTTAAAGCGGAAATAGAAAAGGTAAAAGCCGAGTATAAACTTAAGGTTGATAATGTGGATACCGCCGGCCGAACTAAAAAGGAAATTAAAGCCGAAAAGAACCGATTAAAAGATGAGGGCAAAGAGAAGGTGAAAGAGCTAAAAGACAGGATGCCTTAAACCATGCAGCAACAGTTTGATATTGATCTTCCCGCCGCTTTCGCTGCTTCAAAAAACGATGAAGCGGTAATGCGTTTTATGGAGCGGCTCTTTGCTCCGCAGGGAACAGCGTTCGCTACGTTGGTTTCAGCCTTGCAATATGAGAACAAACCTAAATTCGGTCCGGCTACTATCAGCAATTTACGCTTTGAGATTGTACGGTATGATCTGGTTTCCCTTAAAGGCCGTGTACGCGTATTGTATGATATGCAATTAACCTTTGGCTGTGAAGACATGACTAAAGACCATCTGAACCAGCATTCGTATTATAACTTCAACTTTATATTGCAGCCAGCCCAAATGCATTTTGCAAGCGACGCCCCCGAACCTGCCTCTACTGCCGACGAATTTTAAACCTGTTATTTAATCCCGTAAACCATAGTATTTACTTATGCATGACCAATATGCATGTTTAAACATGCATTTTTGTGGTACACAATTAAACTGAAAATAAGATGTCACTCGTAGATAAATTAAAATGGCGTTATGCCACCAAAAAGTTCGATAGCACTAAGAAGATAGCAGCCGATAAATTACAAACTATATTAGATGCTGTGCAATTGGCGCCATCATCATTAGGTTTGCAACATTACCGGGTATTGGTAATAGAAAATGCTGACATCCGTGAAAAATTAAAGGCTGTAGGTTATGGCCAGTCACAAATTTCCGATGCATCACACCTAATTGTTTTTGCTGCTGAAACCAATATTAACGAAGAATTTGGTAAAAAGTATGTGGATAATGTTGCAGCAACACGCAACATACCGCGCGAAGCTTTATCTGGTTTTGAAGGAATGGTATTAGGCGCTATTAATGGCCGCACACCCGAGCAACTTTTAATTTGGGCTCAAAAACAAGCTTACATTGGCCTTGGTGTTTTAGTTACCGCAGCAGCAGAACAAGACGTAGATATTTGCCCGATGGAGGGATTTGATCCTGCCGGTTTTGATGAGATATTAGGCTTAAAAGAAAAAGGCTTAACCGCTACTGTAATTGCAACCATTGGTTACCGTTCAGAAGATGACGCCACCGCCAAAGCCGCCAAAGTGCGCCGGCCGGCCAGTGAGTTTTTCATCCATATTTAATACAATTTTGTGGCTGTACAGTCACATTTTATAAATGAAAGCACGATAGTAGAAACTATTGTGCTTTTTATTTATACAGGGTATTGGGGGTAAATCAGCGGAAATTAAACCTATAATTAATATCGGCACGTGCTTTGCATAACATCCTGAAATACATAGCCATGTCCAAGAAGATATTAATAGTTGACGATAATGAATTGATAGTAGAAGTGATGAGCTACATACTTATCAATAGCGGCTATGAGGTATCCTCGTTACCTAACGGCGATCATGTGATAGAAGAGATCCACAAAACACATCCCGACCTTTTAATAATGGATGCAAATATGCCGGGGATGGATGGCCGCGACATTTGCAAGTTTTTGAAACTTAATGAGCATACCAAGAATACCCCGGTTATTATCTGCTCGGCAGAGGATAATATTGATGCCGCAATGACCCAGGACGGAGCGCCCGACGATATATTGCATAAACCATTTGATATGCACGCGCTGATCAATAAGGTTGAAGTGCAACTAGCGGCATAATAACTATGTAAACATAAATGAGAAAGCCGGACCCCATAAAGGTCCGGCTTTCTCGTTTGTGTTTTTCTACCTAATCTAAAACGCCGATTTTAAAGAGATGTATTTATTAATATCGTTAGATTTAAAGCCCTTTTCACGCATTTGAGTGATATACTCCGGCGTAATTCCTAAAGCTTTTAAAGCAGTAGCGTCATCTAAAGAAACGTTATCAAAACCTACCTTTTTGAAGCTCTTAATATACTCGGCTGTTACGCCAAGTGCTTTTAAACCGGCAGCCTTTTCCGGGTTAATGCTTTTGAAGCCCGCATTTTTAAAGCTGTTTAAATATTCTGGCGTAATGCCAAGGGCTTTCATAGATACCAAATCCTCATTCGATACATTGCTATAACCTGCCGCTTTAAAGCTTTCGGCAAATTGTGGGGTAACACCTACGGCTTTCATACCAATAAGATCGCTGCTGCTAAGGTTGGTATATCCTGCCTTTTTAAATCCGTTTACAAAATCAGCGTCAACGTTTAGTGCTTTATAAGCTATCATATTATCGGCATTATCTTCATCATCGTTGGTCGCAACCGCTTTAGTTGGGACGGGTTTGGCCGCCTTTTGAGTTTTAAATTTGCGAATATACTCCCCGTTTATACCCTGCGCTTTAAAGCTAACCAGTTTCTCGAACGATACTTTAGGGTATCCCGCTTTGCGGATCTCGCTGATATAAGGCCCGCTAATGCCAATTGCCTTGCCGGTTATCAGGTCTTGCGTACTAATATTGGGGAAACCATTTTGCTTTACTGATACGATGTATGGTTCATCTACACCCAAAGCCGCTGTTGCGATCAGGTCACTTTTTGAAAGGTTTTTGTACCCCTGGCGGTGCATCATGGCTACATAACTCTTTTTAAGGTTGATCATAAAAAAAGCCAGCTCATCGTTTTTCTCAATATCGCTTATTCCTTCGCCCTGTAAGTATTTAATGTACTCGCGGTTAGGTACAAATTTATAACGGCCACTGCCTTTGTAGCCTGTAAATTTACCTGTAAAATTCATGGTGCCGGCTTCTCGTGCCAGCTTAAAGTCGCCTTCCGATTTTGTTGGCAAGGGGCTAAAATCAGCACGCAAAAAATTGCTGTTGCTCATTTGGTTGCGGTCTCCATCGCTATTAAACTGTATGTCAATCTTCTCATCTTTTATAATTGCCGTCCAGGTGCCTTCATAGTCCATGGCAGCATTAGCTACCCTGTTTTCTGTTGTTTGTAACACAGGCAGGCGGCTTACCATCGGCTCGTTAAAGGCGCACATTAAAAAGGCCATTAACGGCAACAGAAAGAAGTATTTCCAGGTAGTGTGGATATTTGATCTTTTCGCATTCATCATAACAATTCGTTTTTTAAGGAGTGATTGATTATAGTTGGTTGTTATCCGAAGCGACAGGTTGGGTACCGATACTTTTAACAAGCTCATTTGGTAAATTTCCTTTTCTACTTCGTTATGGTTTAGTACATCGCTATCGGTTAAAAATTCGAGGTTATTTTCCAGCTCTTTGCGGTATAGCCATGCAAAAGGGTTAAACCACTGGAACACCAGCATCAGTTCAGCTAATAGGAGGTCAAAACTGTGGCCCTGTTTCACGTGGATCTTCTCGTGCAATAAGATCTGGCTGTAGGTTTCCCAGTCGTATTTGGCCGGATTTATAAAAATATAATTGCCAAATGAACAGGGCGATTTATCTGTGTCTATCTCCACTATCTTATACCGGCCATCCTGAATGACCGGGCTTTTATACGCCTGGCGTACCAACACAAATACTTGCAGCAAAAAGTTTAAGCCAATGGCCGCAACGCCACACCAATAAAGCCACAAAGCCCATTTTAAAAGTTGAGGTGTATATAAAGCCGCGGTTTCGGTAAACGAATTTTCTTCAACCGGCGGTGTTGCTGTAACAGGCTCCGTGGCTTTTCGGGGCTCAGCTTGTAAGGTGCTGCCTGTTTCTGTTTTCACGCCTACCTGTTTTGGCGCGCTAACTGATAATTCAGGAGCCGTCCTTAAAGCCCATTGTTGGGGAATGTGCAATAATGGCAATACAAAGGTTAGGGCCAGGCAGGCGAGTAAAATCCACCTGTTAAGGTGGTGAAACGTTTCGTTTTGCAACAGCAATTTGTAAAACAACAGACAAACGCTTATCAGCAATGCAACATGCAAAATGTATGGTATCATTTCTTGTTGGATTTAATGAGGTTTAAAATATCTTCGAGTTCTTTTTCGCTGATTTTCTGCTCTTTGGCGAAGAAGGCCAGCATATTAGGATAAGAATCGTCGAAGTATTGGCTCACAATATCTTTCATGGCGTGTTTCTGATAGTCCTCGCGGGTTACCTTTGGGTAGTAGTGGTAAATATTACCGATGGTATCATGATCTAAAAAGCCCTTATCGTCCAATATCTTCACCATAGTGGCAACCGAGTTATAATGTGGCTTAGGGTCAGGCATTTCGGGTATTACCTCTTTAATAAACGCCGTACCCAGTTTCCAAAACACCTGCATTATTTGTTCTTCGCGCTTAGCCAGTTTTTGCATAAAATTCTATTTATAAAACAAGTGTACTACTAATGAATTAGTATTGCAACTAATTGATTAGTATTTCTAAAGGAGTATTTATAATCATCTGATTATTAGAGTAATAATTTTTAAATAATATTCCATGTTGTAACAACATGCAGGTAATCACCGCCTAAGGGATGACCTGGGACTTCGACAACAGATCGTTATAAAGACAATATGATGAGAAAATTAACCATAGTAATTCACTCCCAAGAAGGATGGGCCGGAATTGTACTGGCAGGAGGGGAATGTTTATTTAAATATACTCTGCGCCTTTTTAATGGTTTTTTCCAGGTCTATCCCTTCACCAAGCACGCCTTTAAACAGGTCGCCCTCTTTTTTTAACCTGTCTATAGAGTTATGGATGGTAAAATCTTTCATAGTAAGGCCAGGTTTTACCTCGTCCCAATGCAGGGGCATGGAAACGGTTGCGCCTGGTTTTGGGCGGAGTGAATACGGACCGGCAATGGTGGCACCCGGGCGGTTTTGTAAAAAGTCGAGATACATTTTTCCGCCACGGTTTTTGATCATGCGCTCAAGCGAGGTATACTCCGGGATCTGATCGTGGACAATGTTAACGATCAATCGTGCGAACATCTGCGATTGGTCGTAATCATACTTAGCCCCTAAGGGGATGTAAATATGCATACCGGTTGAGCCTGAGGTTTTGCAAAAGCTTGGGACATCAATAGCGTCCAGTACTTTTTTAACCTCCTGCGCGGCTTCTATCACCTGGTCGAACGTGTTTTTGTCGGGATCGAGATCAATGATGCAATAATCCGGGTTATCGGGCGATTGGATACGGCTGAACCAAGGGTTCATTTCAATGCAGCCTAACGATGCCATCCATAATAGTGTGGCTTCATCATGTCCAACCAAATAGTCCTTATCTTCACCATCACTTGTGGTATAAGGAAATGTTCTTACCCAGTCCGGCGATTTCCCGCGGACATCTTTCTGGTAAAAACTTGGCCCGTGGATGCCGTTAGGGAAACGGTTTAATGATTGCGGGCGGTCTTTCAAATAAGGCAAAATATATTCGGCAACCTGGTAATAATAGTTAAACATATCCCGCTTGGTTATGCCGTCTTCGGGCCAGTAAACTTTGCTAAGGTGAGTAAACTTAAGGTCGTGCCCGCAGATCTTTTTTACCTGCGTTTCTTCTTTTGGGTTTAATAATGTGCGTTTAACAGATCCTTTTGGTGCAGCAACCAGCTTGTGCTTTGGCTGTTCTTTGGGTTTTGTGTGTTGCTCTGCTTCCTCAACTATATCAGTTGTATCCGCCTCGTTTTCGCGTACAACATCTTTGGCTTTTTTATCAACCCGCATACCCTCAAACGATGGGTGGCGAAATACGCCGTCGCTGGTTACTTCGGCAAAGCTTACCTCACAAACCAATTCTGGTTTTAGCCAGGTGGCTTTTGCTTTTGGTGGGTTAGGGCGGAAGCGCGATGGTTTGTTTACATCCGGTTCGCTGGTAAAGGGCACTTTATCTACTATCAATGGCTTAAACGTCGCCATCATTTCTTTTTGCAGTTTATCAGAAAAGCCGGTGCCTACTTTGCCAACGTACTGAAACTTGCCACCCTCATAAACACCCAATAAAAGCGAACTGAATTGCTTGGCAGTACCTTCGTTTTTGGTAAAGCCGCCAATTACAACTTCCTGGCGTTTGTTTATTTTTACTTTAAGCCAATCCTTAGAGCGATTGTCTGAAATGTAGGTGCTGCTGCTGCGTTTGGCCATTATACCTTCCAGGTCTGCCTTTTTAGCGGCTTCAAAAAATTCAATGCCGTTTACTTTAAAGGTTTGGCTTATCCTGATCCGGTCATCATCTGTAGGGATAACCTCTTTGAGTACCGCCTGCCGTTCAATCAGTGGCAGGTCCATCAGGTTTTTACCCTCGTACCACAAAATATCAAATATATAAAGCATCAGTTCGCCGTCGGCTTCGCTGCGCCAGTTTTGCAGGGCACCGAAGTTTGATACCCCATCCTCGTTCATTACCACTATTTCACCGTCTATAACGGCGTTTATTTTCCAGGTTTCGAGCTGTTTTTTTAACGGGTAATACTTCTCATTAAAATCTTTGTTGTTGCGCGATAGCAGTTGTACTTCGCCCTTATTAACAAAGCCAAGGGTGCGGTAACCGTCCCATTTAACTTCATATTCCCAATCCGGGTCATCAAAAGGCTCGTTAACCAAAGTAGCCAGCATGGGTTTTATGCCGGTAGGGATCTTCCCTTTGGGAGCTTTCTTCAAGACAGCTTTAGCATCTATCTCTTTATCTTTTGAGGTTTCCTCCGCTTTCGCCGCCAAACCCCCTACCGGCTCATGGAGCTTTTTTTTTGACGACGTTTTCTTCTTTGGTTTTTCTTCCGCTACATCCTGCTCTTCGCCATCTTTCCAAACTTTTTCGCTGGTTTTTTCCATCTTCTCGATGGTTTTGCCCGATAGTACAGATTTATCTTTCTTAGTAATATCGGCAGTAGATGCAAAATCATCTTTGTGCTTAATAAGCAGCCATCCGTTTTCGCCCATGCCATGGGTTTTTACCAGGGCATACTCCCCCTGCAACTTTTCGCCGTGTAGCTTTATCTTAAGCGACCCTTCTTTAAGTTGCTTCAGTAAGTGTTTCTCCTGGGCTTTTTTGCCCCCCTTTACCTCTTCAATGGGTTCGTATGTGCCCTCATCCCAAACAATAACAGTACCGCCGCCATATTCGCCTTTGGGTATAATGCCCTCAAAGTTTCGATAGTCGAACGGGTGGTCTTCTACCATCATGGCCAGGCGCTTGTTTTTGGGGTCGGTTGATGGGCCTTTAGGTACGGCCCAGCTTTTGAGTACGCCTTCCATCTCCAGCCTAAAATCGTAATGCAGGCGCGATGCATCGTGCTTTTGTATCACAAACATCAGCTTATCCTTATCCTTACTTCGGCCGGCTTTAGGTTCCGAGGTTTTTGTAAAATCACGTTTTTCGACGTATTTCTCCAGGCTCATGGCGGTACAGCTTTATTTATTTAAATATTCCTGTACATCCTTAACCGAAGTACCTGCCGCTTTTACGGCTTCTTTCAGTTCATCGCGGCTTATATTAAACTTTTCGCTCCAGAATTGTAGTTCGTAATCTTCGTTTACGTTTATCCTGTCCCTGTCTGGGCTGCCTACATTTTGTTTACTATCCATAACGTTTGATATTAGTTGATAGATAAACAGGTGTTTACAACAAATGGTTTTGAAAATAGATTAATTAGTAATTAAGCTATTGGCCGAATTGCGGATTGAGCACGGACAAAAAGTTACCGGCCGGGTCTTTAAACCAGGCAATGGTTGGGCCGCCATTTCCCCGGGCTATGCCATACTCATCAGTCTTAAGGTATTCGCTGTTGTAAACTTCAAAGTTAACGCCGCGTGAGGTTAGCTCTTTTACGGTAGCCTCCACATCCTTAACCGGGAAGTTGAGGATGGTGTAAGAAGCGGGTTGATGGTCGGGCTTGTTATAAACCAAAATATTGTTGGGATTGCCATTGATGTGGATGGTGAGCATGCCGCCCATGTCTTCGGTTTTATCTATCTGTAGGCCCAGCACTTCGCCATAAAATTGATATGCGGCGTCAATATCGTTTACAGAAAATCCGCTGAACGCTTTTGAATCTTTTAGCATAACTTTGTTTTTAATTGGTTTATTGATCTTTACAAAGATGCAGCCAATTAGTAAACAAAAGAGGGCAAAACGCGACGAATTAAATGCGTTTTAAGACGTTATAAGAGCGTTTAAATATCAATATTTTCCAGGTATTTGTAACCGCTGCCGGTATTTACCAATACAACCGATTCGCCGGGTTTTATCCAGCCAGATGCTTTTAATTTTTTATAGGCCTGCCACAATGCAGCACCTTCGGGAGCTATAAGTATACCCTCGTGGCTTGCAATTTCTTTAATACATGCGTTCATTTCACTATCGCTTATGGTAAGGGCAGTACCGTTACTGTTCCGAAGCACTTTCAGGATTACCTTATCGGCAAATGATTTTGGTACTCGAAGGCCATTGGCTATCGTAAAACCGCCATCTACCAATTCGGCATTACTATGCCCGCCATTAAACGCCCTTACAATCCCGTCGCAACTTTCTGATTGTACGACAACCATACGCGGGCGTTTGCTGCCAATCCAGCCTAACTGCTCCAACTCATCAAATGCTTTCCAGATGCCTATAAGGCCGGTGCCGCCGCCGGTTGGGTAAAAAATTACATCGGGTAATTGCCAGTTAAACTGCTCGGCAATTTCAAAGCCCATTGTTTTTTTACCCTCTAGCCGGTAGGGTTCTTTCAGGGTCGAGATCTGGAACCAGCCATGTTCGGCGGCTCCCTCGGCAACCAGCTTTCCGCAATCGGCAATATTGCCATCCACCTCAACCAGTTCGGCCCCGTATAACCGGCATTCATCTTTAAACACTTGCGGGGTTAATTTGGGCATAAAAACAATAGCTTTAACGCCAGCCCGTGCAGCATAGGCAGCCAACGCGCCACCTGCATTGCCCGCGGTTGGTGTAGCAATGGTTTTAAGTCCCAATTCTTTTGCCTTTGAAACTGCCATCCCAATGCCCCTGGCCTTAAAAGAACCTGTTGGGTTACCCGCTTCATTTTTCCAAAACACCTGGTTACCAATGGTATCTTTAATAAGGTTTTTTATGGGGATGATGGGTGTATAGCCTTCGCCCATAGTAATAATGCTTTCAGTATTAATCACAGGCAGCAATTCGCGGTAGCGCCACATACTGGCGGGGCGATCGTTAAGCACGGCCTTATCAAGCGGTTGGCTCAGATCATACCGGGCAAAAAGCGTGCTGTTGCATCCATCGGCAATACAAAATGTGTTAGGTTGTGAAGCATCATATAGTTTGCCGCAGGCAGGGCATTTTAAATTTATTAATCTGGATTGTCCTGATACTTTAAGATCGCTAATCATGGCTTTATTATAGGCGCGCAATGTATCAACATGATAAGGCATCTGCAAATATTTATCTATAATGTTACTCCCGGCTACACCCAAACTTTATTAAAATTAATTAGTTACCTTAGATAATTAATTTTTCACTAATTTTTAATTTTATGAAACTCCGTATATTGATACCAGCGTTATTTATGATGGCAGTGGTAGCCTCAAGTTGTGTAAGTAATAAAAAATACAAAGAATTGCAAGCAAGCTACGATAAGCTTGACAGCAATACCCGTGAAATGAAAGGCCGGTACCTGCTTACCGAACGAAACCTGGGCCTGGCCACTGAACGTGTTAAAGGCCTTGATGAGCAATTGGCCTCAGAGCGCTCTAATAACAAGCAACTACAATCGGCCCTGGATAAGTGTTTAACATCAAGTGGACAGGGGAACTTGAACATTTCAAAACTCGTTGATGAAATAAATGCTTCTAATAAATACATCCAACAGCTGGTTAATGCCAAAAATAAAAGCGATTCGCTTAACCTGGTGTTAACTACCAACCTTACCCGCTCGTTAAGCGGAACAGAAACGCAGGATGTGGATGTAAAGGTGTTAAAAGGGGTTGTTTATATTTCCCTTTCGGATAATATGCTTTACAAATCGGGCAGTTACGACCTTACTGACAGGGCCGGTACAACCCTAAGCAAAATTGCCAAGATCATTAAAGATTACTCAAATTACGATGTGCTGATAGAAGGTAATACTGATAACGTTCCAATTACCATGAAAAACATTCGTAATAACTGGGATTTAAGTGCATTACGGGCATCCTCGGTTGTGCAGTCATTGCAAACCACTTACCAGGTAGACCCTAAACGCTTAACCGCCGGTGGCCGTGGCGAGTACAACCCAATTGCCGATAACAGTACAGCATCAGGTAAAGCCCAAAACAGGCGTACGCAAATTATCATCACCCCTAAGCTGGATCAGTTTATGGATCTGATAGGTAAAGCTCCGGAAGCTGCCCCGGCAAAACAATAAGCCAGATTATTTCTAAAACAAAGGCCCGCTCACAAGAGCGGGCCTTTGTTATTTTAATGTCTCTTACTGAAAATAGGTTGAGCTCAAAAACAAAAAGCCCCGACATTTCTGAAGGGGCCTGTATCTAATCTTTTTCTTAATTTAATCTGTAAGGGGCTATCAAATAAAATTCGGGAATCTGTACATTAAATACCGAGTTATCCAGCAGGCGTTCCATTTGGTATTCGCCTTTCATGCTGCCCATGTCGGTCTTTAAGTTGCAGCCGCTAACATATTCGTGCGAGCTTCCCGGTTCAATAATAGGCTGTTGCCCAACTACACCTTCGCCCTCAACCTCGCGCTTAGCACCGTTAGAATCAAAAATATACCAATGGCGGCTTACCAAACGTACAGCATAATTGCCCATATTCTCAATGCTCACCCTATAGGCAAACATAAAATGGTCGTTAGTTGGGTTAGAATATTCGGGCTGGTAAATTGTTTCAACTGAAACCTTAACACCTTCAGTTATGGTAGTGGCCATTGTCATTGTCTCTTTAATTCAAATATATAGCATGTTAACAAATATTACGCCATTTCAAAAGCATATTTTTTGTCTACCTGGGCTAATATATCCATAATCTCTTCTACGGTTGCGGCGGTAACAAGTTTCATTCGGTATTCTTTAAAATCGGGCACGCCTTTAAAATAGTTGCTGTAATGGCGGCGCATTTCAAAAATGCCCGTTTTGGGGCCTTTCCATTCCATTGATTTTTGCAGGTGGGTTTTACAAACCTCAATCCGCTCGGCAATGGTTGGTTTATCAAGATGCTCACCTGTTTTAAAATAGTGCTTTATCTCGCGGAAGATCCACGGGTAACCTATCGCAGCGCGACCTATCATCATACCATCCACCTCAAACTGTGTGCGCCATTCGGCAGCTTTCTCAGGCGAATCGATATCTCCATTACCAAAGATCGGGATCTTGATACGAGGGTTTTTCTTTATTTGATGTATCAGCGTCCAGTCGGCAACGCCCTTGTACATCTGCGAACGGGTACGGCCATGAATGGTTAATGCTTTTATTCCTACATCCTGCAGGCGTTCGGCAACTTCATAAACGTTTTTAGTATTATCGTCCCAGCCCAAGCGGGTTTTAACGGTAACGGGTAGATGGGTGGCGTTTACAACGGCTTTGGTCATAGCCACCATTTTGTCAATATCCTGCAAAAGGCTTGCGCCTGCGCCTCGGCATGCCACCTGCTTTACAGGGCAGCCGTAGTTAATATCCATCAGATCGGGCCCGGCAAGTGATGCTATTTCTGTAGCTTCACGCATGTGGTCAATGTCGCTTCCAAAGATCTGGATGCCAATAGGGCGCTCGTACTCAAATATATCGAGCTTTTGGCGGCTTTTAGCGGCATCCCGAATCAACCCCTCAGACGAGATAAACTCGGTGTACATCATATCCGCGCCGTTTTGTTTACACACATAACGGAAAGGTGGATCGCTCACGTCCTCCATTGGTGCCAGCAACAGCGGGAATTCCCCTAAATCAATATTTCCTATTTGTACAGACATGCTTATATTTAACCCTGCAAAATTACAAAATTTAAGCTATATGATCATAAGCCCTGTAAATCAAATGTCTCCGGCCAAACAGCTCCTGCTTTTTATTGCTGTTTTTGGAGGGATATTTATAGTCGGCAACCTTTTGGGCTTTGGATTAGTAGCCGCGATTTATGGCATAAACATATTAATGGATATAGCCCGGTTAAATTTTAGTCACCCGCAAAGCATAAATGCCCTGTACATTTTACAGGTGGTTACTACCACCATTCCTATATTTTTAGCGCCCGTAGTTTTTGCCAGATGGATCTTAAGGGATACTACAAATTACATTCAACCAAGCTTACGCTTCCCTATGCTATTGTTTGTCATCACCTTTTTTGTGATGCTTTTCTCGATGCCGCTAATAGAAGTCTTAAGCAATATAAACCAGCAAATGGTTTTGCCTAAATGGCTAAGCGGCCTGGAGCAGTGGATGAAAAACAGCGAAGAAAGCGCCAGGCGTGTTACCGAGGCCATTCTTCAAATGGATTCGGTGTGGGACTGTATCAAAAATGTATTCCTGATAGGTTTTTTAACCGCGGTTGCCGAGGAGTTTATGTTTCGTGGGGTGTTACAAACCATCTTTCAAAAAATAACAAATAATACACACCTGGCTATTTGGATAACCGCGTTGCTTTTTAGTGCTTTCCACATGGAATTTTACGGTTTTTTACCGCGTACATTTTTGGGCGCCCTATTCGGTTATTTTGTTGCATATAGCGGCAGTATTTGGCCTGCGGTTTGGGGTCATTTTTTAAACAATGCAACCGCTGTTATCAGCACATACCTTTATCAAAAAAAGCTTATTAAGTTCAGCCCCGATGATTCGCATCTATTTAGTTACACGGGTTATGTATTTAGCGCGATAATTATTATAATTTTGCTTTTAGTGTACAAAAAGGTAGCGCAGGGTAGTCAAAAGCCCCAATTAAATGGAGAAGAACTGGGTTAAAATTTTTACCTCATCAAACTTTTATCAGTCAGAAATAGTGAAACAGGTGCTCACCGAGTACCGGATAGATGCCGTATTGCTTAATAAGCAGGCATCATCGCACCAGGCCTTCGGAGATATTGAAGTTTACGTTCACCAGGAAAACTTTAGCAGTGCTATCGAAATAATGATATTGAACCAGATAAGTTTATGAAAACACGCGCCATAACAGGCTTCTTTTTTATTATAGTGATGATAGGGTCGTTTTTACTTGGATACCAGGTATTCTCGGCATTTTACTTACTCCTTAGCTGTTTTGCGCTTTACGAGTTTTATTCGCTCATTAAAAAGGACACGGCAACCCCCAATATAATTGCAGGTATAATTAGCGCTGTACTACTTTTTAGTGGAATTGCAGCCCTAAATTATTCCGGCGCTTTTGCCACGTCGGCTTTTAGCTTTCATAAATTGGCCTATACGCTGCTCTTTTTATTTGTATTAGGCATCAGCCTTGTATTTATAATGGAACTTTTTAAAATATCGGTAGCGCCATTCGCCAATATTGCTTACACCGTAATGGGGTTGGTTTTTGTGATTTTGCCCTTTGCGTTTTTTCATGCGCTGGCATATATTAATAAAGATTTTAGCACCCATATCCCCCTTGGCTTTTTGCTGATGCTTTGGGCTAATGATACCGGGGCCTACCTTGTAGGTATGAGTATTGGCCGCACCAAATTGTTTGAGCGCCATTCCCCTAAAAAAACCTGGGAGGGCTTTATTGGCGGTGTGGTGATCAGCGCCGGGGTTGGCTATATCATCAGCCTGTACTTCCCCGAACTCGACTGGAAGCAATGGGTATCGGTAGGGATATTAATCTCCTGCTTTGGCACACTTGGTGATTTGGTAGAATCGATGTTTAAACGTAGCATTAACATTAAGGACTCGGGCAGTATATTACCCGGCCATGGCGGGCTGCTGGATAGGTTTGACGGACTATTAATGGCCGCGCCTATTGTTTATACATACTTGTACTTTGTTGTAAATGTTTAATTTTGTAGAAACTTATTAGCCTATATATGACTTTTCATAAAGAAGGATATACATCACTTGCCTTAACCGTTCTGTTCATTTTTGTATTGAACGCATTAATATCTTTTTATTTCCCGGATGCCCACGTGGTAAAATGGATAGCTTATATCCTGTCGTTTTTACTGTTTGTTACCATTGTACAATTTTTCCGCAATCCTAAATTTGCTATTACCACAAGCGAAAACCACATTTTATGCCCTGCAGATGGGAAAGTGGTTGTAATTGAAGAAGCAGATGAGACCGAGTTTTTAAAAGACAGGCGCATTCAGCTATCGGTGTTTATGTCACCGGTAAATGTGCACGTAAACCGTAACCCTATAAGCGGCGTTGTAAAATATTTTAAGTACCACCCGGGCAAATACCTGGTGGCGTGGCACCCAAAATCATCAACCGAAAACGAGCGCACAACAGTTGTAACCGAGAACAGCCAGGGCGTACAGGTATTGTTTCGCCAGATAGCAGGCGCCCTTGCACGCCGCATTGTATGGTATGTTAAAGAAGGCGATGTGGTTGAACAAGGCCAGCAATTTGGTTTCATTAAATTTGGATCGAGGGTGGACCTGTTCCTGCCGCTTGGTACCAAGATCAATGTAGAGCTTAACCAGGTTGTTAAAGGTGGCCGCACGATTTTAGCAGAACTAACCGGTGCAGCACCGGCCGCGGAGATAACATCGGACGTTATTGAAGACACCCACATACCTGATGTAGAAACGCCTTTATCTGATGAGCATGGTGCGGAAACATTGGTAATTGAGCATGACCTTGAAAAAGAGCAAGCCCCTAAGCCTATCGCAGCTAAAGCAACTGCTCCAGTAAAAAAACCAGCCGTGGCAAAACCAAAAGCTGCCGTTAAAAAAGACGATAAGAAATAACCGTATTTTTGATATGTAAAGGCTCGATGTATTGACATTGGGCCTTTTTTGTTTGTTAGCTATACTGCCATAATCAGTTTATCGCGTGTTCGATGGACAAAATCTTCTGATAAGATATGCGGCGGCTTTTTCGAAATCTAAGCAACGCAAAAAAACCCGCCAGTATAACGGGCAGGTTTGATATGCTTTTATTGTATCCGCCTTACGGCGAAAAGATAATTAAACCCTTTTTGATTTGATACGAGCTGCTTTACCGGTAAGGGCACGCAGGTAGAACAATTTAGCGCGACGTACTTTACCAACGCTGTTAACTTCGATCTTATCGATGTTTGGAGAGTTGTAAGGGAAGATACGCTCAACACCAATACCGTTAGAAACTTTACGTACGGTAAAGGTTTCGCTGTTACCAACGCTATTGCGTTGTAAAACAACACCCTGGTAAACCTGGATACGTTCTTTATTACCTTCTCTGATTTTATAATGCACGCTAACAGTATCACCGGCCTTAAATGACGGGAAGGTATTCTTAACTACTGATTGCTCTTCTACAAATTTTACTAAATCCATGATTTTTAGCTCTTAAAGCGATTTTTAACCCGTAAAAATCGGAGTGCAATTATAAGGATATTTTTTGAATTTAAAAAACCTATTTTAAAAATTTCCACAAATTGTATTTTGTCCACAACTCGCGTTAGTTTTTGGTTGATTGGGTTGATTATGAGAGTGGTTTTAAACTATTCACCATTCAACCAATTAACTACTCTCTACTTTATTCCAACAGATCAGGCCTTCTTGTTTTGGTACGCTCCAGCGCTTGTTCAAAACGCCATTTTTCTACTTCGGGGGTGTTGCCGCTTAATAATATGGCCGGCACCTTGTGCCCGTTCCAATCGGCGGGGCGGGTGTAAACAGGGGCATCCAGCATATCATCCTGGAAAGAATCTGACAGGGCCGAGGTCTCGTCGCTCAGCACGCCCGGTATCAGCCTCACTACGGCATCAACCAGCACCGCAGCGGGTAGTTCGCCGCCCGATAGCACATAGTCGCCTATCGAGATCTCGCGGGTAACATAGATGTCCCTTATGCGTTGGTCAATCCCTTTATAATGGCCGCAAAGTATGATAACATTCTGTTTGATGGATAACTGGTTTGCAATTCCCTGGTTCAGCGTTTCGCCGTCGGGCGACATAAAGATGATCTCATCATACTCCCGTTCGCTTTTCAATTTTTCAATACAATCTGCAAAGGGTTGTATGGTCATCACCATACCGCTACCACCACCGTAGGGGTAATCGTCAACGCTTTTTTGTTTCGCGGTTGAGTAATCGCGCAGATTATGCACCACAATTTCGGCAACACCCTTTTTTTGGGCGCGCTGTAATATAGAATGTGCAAACGGGCTTTCTAACAGGCCGGGCAAAACAGATATGATATCGAAACGCATGGGGCAAATTTAGTGATTAGTGGTTGTAGATTAGAGATTAGTTGAAACTTGATCCTCTCAAATCTTTTTTTGGATCTGCCAACAATGCCCAAATACGTCTATAATATCACCCTGGCGATAGCCATAGTCAAAATCCTGAACGGGTGAAGTGACCTTTGCGCCGGCGGCAACGGCTTGGGTAACAACAGCGTCTACGTCATCAACAAATATATTTACCGATACCGTACTTGCCCCCGCTTTGGCCGGACTTACCAACTTTGTTTCCCATTGTTCGTGCAAATGGAATATTGATCCATCTAAATCAAATTCTACGACGTGGATGCTGCCATCATCATTGCTAAAACGACGTAATTCAACGGCGCCGAAAGCTTGGGTATAAAAACTTACATCGGTTAATCCGTTGGGGATGATAAGCATGGGTGCAAAGGTTGTTGCCATGTTTAAAGTTACTTGTAAAAAATAAAAGCTCCCAAATTGGAAGCTCTTATTTTTAGTTGAGTAGAAATTATTCCGATAAATAAACATCTAATAACCCATCCGGCAGGGCTATGTAGATCTCGCCGCCTTCAACATCTATCCCTTTAATAATATCTACATTAAGTGGAAATAATACTTCCTTACTTTTAAAATTAACCGATGCTATGAGTTGCTGCGGGTATTCAACCACATCCAGTATCTCGCCCAGTTCACCGTGGGTTTCATCAACTGCTATAAAGCCTTTTACATCTTTAAGCGTAAATTCTTCTTTCTTCTTTTTAGGCTTTACCTTGTTGGGGAGGTAGATATCCTTCTTAACCAGCATGGCTGCCTTCTCAATAGTATCTATATCTTCCAGGTTAAGGTATGCCTGGCTTTTTTGCAAAAACTTGATAGAGCTTACAAAGTATGGCACCAGTTTACCGGCAACATCCACAAAAAGCGATTTTATCTTGATGGTTTCCGCTCCGTCAAAATCTATGTAAACCTGCATTTCGCCTTTAAGGCCTTTGGTTTTTAAAATACTGCCAAGTCTAAAATATTCAGCTGTGTTTGTCATAAAATACTTTTAAATAACAATGGCGAAGAACCGTTGGGTTACTTCGCCATTTGCTTACGAACTCGCGTTCAAATAATTACTCAGCGCTTTCTGCTTCGGTATCAGCAGCAGCTTCGTCGGCAGGGGCCTCAGTTGCTTCTTCTTCTACTTCTTCGGCAACAGGAGCATTTTTAGCAGCGATAGCTGCAGCTTTATCTTCTTTCTTTTTCGCTTCAGCAATTAAAGCCAATTTACGGGCTTCGTCTTTTGCAGCGTTAAGGTTTGATTTTTTACCTGTTATTTTGCTGTCTTTTTGGTCTAACCACTCAGCAAATTTAGTTTCTGCCTGCTCTTCGGTTAAAGCACCTTTTTTAACACCGCCTTGTAAGTGTTTTTTGTATAATACGCCTTTGTATGACAGTATTGCACGGCAAGTGTCTGTTGGCTGTGCGCCATTGTTTACCCACTCAAGAGTTTTCTCAAAATTGATATCAATTGTAGCCGGGTTTGTGTTTGGGTTGTATGAACCTACACGCTCAATAAAACGACCGTCTCTTGGAGCACGGGCATCTGCTACTACGATGTAATAAAAAGGTTTGCCTTTTTTACCGTGTCTTTGCAGTCTGATTTTAGTTGCCATTCTTTTGTTTTTATGTATTCAACATTGTCCCCGGAGTTCTTTCTGCGGGGATGCAAAGGTATAAATTATTATTTATATATAAAAGCCTTGTAATTAATTAAGTAGCCGTATAAAAGATTAGTAAAAAACATTTCGGCAATTTTTTGTAACAAGCAAATCGCGCCGGCATCATAATATCACTATATAGCCAAGGTCTCATAAAGCTATAAGTTATTGTGAGGAGCCCGTACCTTAAGGGCCCCGTTAAATAAATCAAAAACAAAAAATGTCTGAAACAATTATTCAACTATGGTGGGTATTCCTGCTGGTTGGCGCTTTGGTGCTTTACAAATTTGTATTGCGCGTTTTATGTGGTATGATCATCGTTCCTGACGATCGTATTGGTTTGGTTGTTAAAAAGTTTACGCTTTATGGCAGTAAACGACTGCCCGATGGCCGTATCATAGCCATTAACGGAGAAGCCGGTATGCAGGCCAAACCGCTTGCCCCGGGTTTGTACTGGCGTATGTGGCCATGGCAGTATGTTATTACGATGGAAGCCTTTACTATTATACCGCAGGATAAACTGGGCCTGGTAAAAGCTAAGGACGGTGCCCCAATGGACATCGGTCGCGTATTGGGCAAGCCTGTAGATTGCGATAAGTTCCAGGACTCGCAGGCCTTTTTGGAAAACAACGGTCAAAAAGGCCCGCAGGCGGCGTTTTTAACGCCGGGTAACTACCGTATCAATACCTTCCTGTTCGAAATTGTGATGGTACCAACTACCAGCATTCACGAAAATAAGGTAGGGATTGTAACCACGCTGGATGGCGAACCTTTGGATAAAGGCGAAATTGCAGGCGGCTCGGTTGCCGGGCACCGTAACTACCAGGACCCTATGGCCTTTATTAAAGCCGGCGGTAAAAAAGGGTTGCAAGAGGATGTGATACTGGCCGGTACATACTACTTAAACCCGTGGTTTGCCATTGTAGAACAGGTGGAGATGATACATATCCACATTGGTTATGTAGGCGTAGTAAACTCATTTGTTGGCCCCGAAGGTAAAGATACCAGCGGTGTAGGCTTTACCCACGGTAACATTGTAAAAAAATATGATAAAGGCGTTTGGGATGAACCGCTTGACCCGGGTAAGCACCCTGTTAACATTTACACCCATACGGTAGAAATTGTCCCTACAACTAACATTGTTTTGAACTGGGCTAACAGCCGTACCGAAAGCCACGAGCTGGATAAAAACCTGTGTACCATCAGCGTACGTTCATCAGATGGTTTTACTTTTAACCTGGACGTTTCGCAGATCATCCACATCCCGCGTAACGATGCGCCAAAGGTTATAGCGAGGTTTGGTAATACCAAAAACCTGGTATCGCAGGTACTTGAACCCACTATCGCCAACTACTTCCGTAACTCGGCGCAAAAGAGTGGTGTTATCGAGTTCCTGACCAACCGTTCGCAAAGGCAGGAGGACGCCCGCGCGCAGATCAGCAAAGTACTGGCCGATTATAATGTTGAAGGTGTAGATACGCTGATTGGTGACATTGTGCCGCCCGAAGCGCTAATGAAAACCCTTACCGACCGTAAAATTGCCGAACAGGAACGTGTAACTTACGAAATTCAAAAAAGCGCCCAAATAGAGCGTAAAGAATTTGAAAGCGCAAAAGCCGGGGCCGATATGCAGCCCGAGGTTGTTAAATCGACCAGGCAGGTGGAGATAAATACACAGATGGCCGCCTCAAAAGTGGCCGCTGCTAAGGGTGATGCTGAATCGAGGGTAATAAATGCTAAGGCTGATGCCGAAAACAAAACCATTATTGCCCGTGCCGATGCGGAAGCAAAAACCATTAACGCCAAAGCGGATGCTGCTGCTACCGAAATTAACGGTACTGCAGATGCCGGTAAAATAAAAGCAATAGGTTTGGCCGAAGCCGAGGTAACCAAACAAAAAACCGAAGCCATGGGTACCGAGCAATACGCAATAGTTCGCGTGGCCGAAGCCCTGGCTAGTAACGGCATTAAATTAGTGCCCGAGATTTTGGTGAGCGGCCAGAATAGTGGCGGCAACGGCATGATAGACGCCCTCATCGGGTCAGAAATGCTTAAAAAGCTGCAAAGAGAAGCCAGTGAGAAAGTGGTAGATATTACGCCAAATGCGGAGTAAGCCACTCCGATTAAACACTGTCATTTCTCCTCGTACCTCGTTTCGAAATGACAGTTTAAATTTAACCAAAAAAGGGCTGCTCAATTGAGCAGCCCTTTTTTGGTTATCTTAATCCAACCTTATATTGCTAGTATCTCTACTATTTTTAAAAAGTTGGGGTTAATTTCTACGTTATGTTTGCAGGCATGCTCAAACGGTGTGTAAGATATTTCGTTATGGATAACGCCTATCATTTCGTTACGATGACCATCCCTCAGTGCTTCAACAGCAGCTACGCCAACACGGCTGGCCAATACCCTGTCCTGGCAAGAAGGGCGCCCGCCCCTTTGGATATGGCCCAATATAGAAACACGGGTATCATAATGAGGGAATCGCTCTTTTACATGTCGGCCTATCTCGAATGCGCCACCGGCATCATCACCTTCGGCAACAATAACAATTTTCGATAGCTTGTCCTTACGGCCATGTTCAAGGCGTTCGCAAAGGGCATCAATATTGGTCTTACTTTCGGGTATTACAATTGCTTCCGCTCCTGATGCAATACCTGTACGCAAAGCGATCAAACCAGAGTCGCGACCCATCACCTCAACAATAAATACCCGGTCATGAGATTCAGCCGTATCGCGGATCTTATCAACCGCATCAATAACCGTATTAATAGCGGTATCGTAGCCAATGGTAAAATCGGTGCCTAAAAGGTCGTTATCAATAGTGCCGGGTAATCCAACAATAGGAAAATCATACTCTTCACCAAAAATACGGGCACCGGTAAATGTACCGTCGCCGCCAATGCCAACAAGGGCATCAACACCATGTTTTTTTAGTTGATCGTAAGCGAGTTTACGGCCCTCTACTGTGCGGAATTGTTCGCTGCGGGCTGTTTTAAGAATGGTACCGCCACGCTGAATGATGTTAGAAACAGATTTCCTGTCCATGGAAAAAAATTCACCATTTATCATTCCCTCGTACCCCCTGCGGATACCGGTAACTTCAATACCATAATAGATTGCGGAGCGTACTACCGCCCTGATGGCGGCGTTCATACCCGGTGCATCACCACCAGATGTAAAAACTCCAATATTTTTGATCTGCGTCATTTTTAAAAGGGCGCTGTCGCTTTGTAAGTGTAAACAGAAAGAGAGCTTTACAAAAACCACGCAGGGTTGCTACATCGTTTTCGTAAAGTTCCGCGAATTTACACTAATTTTTTTTACCTGCCTACTTTTTATAAGCCGCTATCCCACTATCCAGATAGGAAATGAAGGATTTAGTATCTGTTGCACCTATCGGTTTAACCAGTGCTTCTCCCTTTTCGTTAATTATAACATAATAAGGCTGAGCGTTCTGATTGAATTTGGTTATTTCCAGGTCGAGCCATTTACCACCCAGGGTAGTAATGTCTTTGTTTTGTACCGGGGATTTATATTGTTCAGATTTTGGCAATTCGGTTTTATCATCAATTACCATTTGCAGTATTATAAACTCTTTTTGCAGGCGCCTGAGTATTTCAGGGTTTGGCAATACATTCTGCTCCATTTCGCGGCAGTTAACACAGTTCCAACCCGTAAAATCAATCAAAACAGGTTTATGCAATTCTTTTGAAAGCTGTATAGCCTGATCATAATCATACCATTCATCAAGCCCCTTTACCTTTGGCAGGCGTTTAAAAAGCTCTTCGTATTTTTTTGTTTTGATGGATGATGTATTTGCCGGTGTTGCAACGGGTGCAGCGCCACCACCGGATATATCAAAATCCTGCGTGCTTAAAGGCGGCAATAAAGCACTGATGGCTTTTAAAGGAGCGCCCCAAAGGCCGGGTATCATATAAACCGTAAATGCAAACATACCCATGGCAATAAAGGTGCGGGTTACTGTTAAGTGCTGCACATCGCTATCGTGCGAGAATTTGATCTTCCCGATAAGATATAAACTCATTAATATACCAATAGCAATCCAAAGTGATAATACCACTTCACGGTCTATTAAGTTCCAGTGGTAAGCAAGATCGACATTTGATAAGAATTTTAAAGCGAACGCTATCTCAATAAAGCCTAAAATAACTTTAACGCTGTTTAACCAGCCGCCAGATTTTGGCAGGCTTTTAAGCGCCGATGGAAACATGGCGAATATGGTGAATGGTAATGCTATAGCTAACGAAAAGCCAAGCATTACAACCGCAGGCCCCAGCCTGTCGCCTTTTGTAAAGGCACTTGATAGTACACCGCCAATAGCAGGCCCGGTACATGAAAACGAAACCACAACTAAAGTAGCCGCCATAAAGAAGATCCCGGCAAGGCCGCCCTTGTCAGAATTTGCATCCAGTTTATTAGCTAATGAGCTTGGTAGTGTTATCTCGAAAGCCCCAAGAAATGAAGCACCGAATACAATGAGCATTAAAAAGAAAAAGAAATTAAATATGCCATTTGTAGCCAGGCCGTTTAATGCCGCCGGGCCAAATATGATGGTAATAAGCAAGCCAAAAACCACATATATAAATATGATGGATAGACCGTATAAACAAGACTGCCATATAGCATTTGCCCTGGTGCCGCCCCTCTTGGTAAAAAAGCTCACTGTTAACGGCAGCATAGGGTAAACACATGGTAGTAAAAACGCTGCGAAGCCCCCTAAAAAGCCAATTATAAATAATTGCCAGAGGCTTTCAGAAGCATCTGCTGCACCGGCATCTTTAAAATTATGTTTTGCATCAACACCCGCAGCCTTAACCGAATCTGCTTTTACTTTAGCCAACGAATCTACCTTCTTCTTGTTGGCAATAATTTGCTGCGATGCGGAGGGAACATCCGTAAACTCAACATCGTTTGTAGATACGGTGTCGGCGGTTTGAGCCTTAAGCTGTTGAGGCAATAAAGCGGAGAAATAGATCAGGATAACGAAAAATAGGAATGCGTGCTTAAAAGAGCTGCGCAGGGTAGCTGATGTCATTTGTGTTGCCTTAAATATTATTTACCTAACGGGATAGAAAATTCAACCTCGTCTGGCGGAAGACATTTAGAATCGTTACAGGTCATAAACTCAAGCTTCCCTTTAACAGCAGATGCCTTGGCCGATTTTAGTTTGATCTTTTGTTGAAACACAACCGAGTTTTCAAAATAGCCAACATTCATCCCAAAAGTTTTTTCGAAACGGGTAATAGGTTTTGGTTCGCTTGGTTTACCAACTAACGTATATTCTTTTGATGGGTCAAAGGTAAAGCTGGTTTTAACCGGGCCGCCATCTTTAACATTTTGCGAGTAAATATGCCAGCCCTGGTCAATAGTCGCTTTTATTAAAACAACCGCCTCTGTAGGGCTCGTCTTTTTTGCCGCATAAGCCCATCTTACGTGTGACTCTACCTGAGCTTTTGCCCCTATGGATAATACTAACGCGGTAACCGCTAAAAATAATTTCTTCATGTTACTTATTTAAAAACTCTATTTCCTTTAAATTATACTTTTCTTCAAGTCCGTTTTTATCAATTACCAGCATCCCAGCCGGCTCAACATTTTTAATAAAGCCTTCAAAAGTGTCTCCGTTCGACTTAAACCTGTGCAGTTCGTTTAACCAATATAGTCGGCTTAAATATAAATTCCTTACAAAATCTAGTCGTCCGGCCTTCAAATGCAGGTAATAAGCCTCAATATGGTTACAAATTTCTGCTAATATATTTTTTAATTCATAATCCTTCTGTAATATCTTCTTTATGGAAGTTGCATTAATAGCCCCGGGCGGGAAGTTTTCCTGGTTTACATTCAACCCAATGCCAATAATTGCATGTTTTATCTGGCTGCCATGCAATATGTTTTCTATTAACATACCGCCAAGCTTTGTATCACCGTAATAAATATCATTTGGCCATTTTATTTTTAAGCTGTCACGCAATAGGGGGTATAAAGCGTCATATACACCCATACTAATGGCGCGCGTAAGATCAAACTGCTGCTGTGCCGATAAAAAGGTGGGATTTAAAAGGATGCTAAAAGTTAAATTTTTGCCGGGTTCGGCGTGCCAGGTATTATCGCGTTGCCCACGGCCGGCAAACTGGTCTTCTGCCATAATGACCGTTCCCTCTGGTACTGGCTTGGAATTTGACAAGATATTTTTAAGGAATGTGTTTGTAGAGTCAACTTCTTTTAGTGACACTAAATTTTGTCCAACAAATAATCCTGAAAATATGTTATTTTGCAACGTATAATATTATTAAACCCAAAATCGTTCAAAACTAAATCTTTTTAATGGTAAAAAGTAAAGTGATAAATGAATCTGCCTATATTTCTGAGCTTGCCATTCATGGTATGCAGGAGAAAAAAGGCAATGATCTGGTAAGGCTCGATCTCCGTAATATCAACAGCTCGGTAGCAGACTACTTTGTAATTTGCCACGCCGATTCAACCACACAGGTAAAAGCAATAGCAAACAGTGTTGAAGAAGAAATTTATAAGGTTATGCAACAGGATCCCTGGAGGAAAGAGGGCCTTGAGCATGGCGAATGGATACTGCTGGATTACGTAGACGTTGTCATACACATTTTCAGGACCGACAAACGCGAGTTTTATGGTGTTGAAGACCTATGGGGTGATGCTGAAATAAAAAGCTATAAAAGCGCCTAAAGGCACTTAACAAAACACCCTGATAAATACATTATTGATAAGTTGAGCTTGTAGAACATGGAAATTAACGATAAGAAAGAATCTCAAAAACCTTTACGCAAGGTCCCGAATAAAAAGCCCTCACCAAAGCCGCCTAAATTTAACCTGATGTGGCTTTATGCCATTGCTATTATAGGTATACTGGTTGTGCCAACTTTAATGAGTGGCAATAGCGGTAAAACTATAGATTTTCAAAGGTTTAGCAGCCAGATGCTGCGTAACGGCGATGTTGAAAAAATTATAGCCTATAAAAACGGCGACCTGGTAACTGCCGAAGTCTTTTTAAAACAAGGCAGCATTGGCAAATCTGAATATGCCGACGCAAACAAGGGCCAGCGCAGCCTGGGCATAGCTGCCAGAGAACCGCAATACAATTTCACCGATGCTTCTTACGAAAGCTTAAAGCAGTCTGTAGCGGCAGCTCAAAAAGATATTCCCGATGCTAATAAAATAGCTATTGAATACCAACAAGGTAAAGAGAACCTGCTAAGCAACTGGCTTGTACAATGCATAATTATGGCTATACTGCTTGTTGGCGTATGGTTATTTATTATGCGCCGCATGGGCGGTGGTGCAGGCGGCGGCGCTGGCGGGCAAATATTTAACATAGGTAAATCAAAAGCTACACTGTTTGATAAAGAAGCGCAGGTATCGGTAACCTTTAATGATGTTGCCGGCCTTGAAGAAGCCAAGCAAGAGGTTATGGAAATTGTAGATTTCCTTAAAAACCCCAAAAAATACACCAACCTGGGTGGTAAAATACCTAAAGGCGCTTTGCTGGTAGGTTCGCCGGGTACAGGTAAAACATTACTGGCCAAAGCCGTTGCAGGCGAAGCGCAGGTGCCATTCTTCTCGCTTTCGGGTTCGGACTTTGTGGAAATGTTTGTGGGGGTGGGTGCATCACGTGTGCGCGATTTGTTTAAACAGGCAAAAGATAAAGCGCCATGTATCATATTTATTGATGAGATTGATGCTATTGGCCGCGCCCGTGGCAAAAACAATATGATGGGTGGTAATGATGAACGCGAAAACACCCTGAATCAGCTTTTGGTTGAAATGGATGGTTTCGGTACCGACTCAGGTATTATCATCCTGGCTGCTACCAACCGCCCCGATGTACTGGATAGCGCACTCATGCGCCCGGGACGTTTCGACAGGCAGGTATCTATAGATAAACCCGATTTAAACGGTCGTGAGCAGATCTTTAAAGTACACTTGAAACCGCTTAAACTGGCCGAAGGTGTTGATCCTAAAAAACTGTCAGCCCAAACCCCTGGTTTTGCAGGTGCCGAAATTGCCAATGTTTGTAACGAGGCCGCGTTAATTGCAGCCCGCCAAAACAAAGAAGCGGTTGATATGAAAGATTTTCAGGATGCTATTGACCGTGTTATTGGTGGCCTTGAAAAAAGAAATACGCTTATCTCTCCTGAAGAGAAACGCGTTGTTGCTTACCACGAGGCCGGCCACGCTATTGCAGGCTGGTTCCTGGAGCATACCGATCCGTTGGTTAAGGTATCTATTGTTCCGCGTGGTGTAGCCGCATTGGGTTATGCACAGTATTTGCCAAATGAGCGCTTCCTGGTTGCTAAAGAAGAATTGATTGATGACATGACACTATCAATGGGTGGCAGGGTTGCAGAAGACATCATATTTGGTAAAATAACTACCGGAGCCCTTAGCGATTTGGAGCGTATAACCCGCCTTGCTTACGGAATGGTTAAAATATATGGTATGAATGATAAGGTTGGTAATTTATCATTCTATGACCCACAGGGCGATAGCCAGTTCGTTAAACCATATTCTGACGCTACAGCCGAGTTGATAGATGCGGAGGTACGTAACCTTATCGAATCTGTTTACGCACGTACTAAAGACCTGCTGAACAAGCACCGCGAAGGCCTTGAGAATGTAGCCATGAAGTTATTGGAAAAAGAAGTATTGTTCCAGTCGGATTTGGAAGAGATATTAGGCAAACGTCCGTTTGAACACCGCACCGCTTATGATAAGTTTGTAAATGGCGAACCCGAACTGGTACCGGATAACAATGCCATACCTGATAAATTGATCAATCCCGAACTATCTATGGTAGATGTACCGGAAGATCCGTCTTCAGAGAAATAATAGTAGTTAGGGTTTCCCTGAGATCGCAAGTCTTTGATCCCTTTTGGGGATTAGGCTTGCGATTTTTTGTTAGATACTTATTACTTTTGAATACCAATGAGGGATATCACCACATCAAAAGAAAAGCTTTTAAAAAAAGTGCGTAAGGCGCTTTTAGAGAAACGCGATAATCCCTATCCTAATCTGGAAGAACTGCCTATGTACCCTCCAAACGAGGAGATGCTGGAGGTTTTATTTGCCGAAGAATTTACAGCAGTTAGCGGCCAGTTTGTTTTTTGTGAAGACGATGTGCAATTTATAGAAAGCCTGCTTGAGCTTGCGGAAGAGCGCAAATGGCATAAAATTTATTGCTGGGAGCCCAAACTGCAGGAAATTCTTAACACCTACGAATACCCGTTTTTTGAGACTGATAAAGACTTTGAACAGGCCGAAGTTGGTTTTACCCTTTGCGAAGCATTAATTGCCCGCAACGGCACGATATTGCTATCTAACGGGGATGCCGCCGGCCGCAGGTTAAGCATATATCCACCGGTACATATTGTGCTGGCCTACACCTCACAAATGGTGCTGGATATGAAAGATGGATTTAGGTTGTTGAAAAAGAAATACGGCAGCCGCCTGCCAACCATGATAACCCACGTTACCGGGCCAAGCCGCACAGCCGATATTGAGAAAACCTTAGTGCTTGGTGCCCACGGGCCTAAAGAGGTGTTTGTGTTTTTATGGGACGGGTAACTAGTTCAAAGTTTTAAGCCTGAAGTCTAAAATCCTTTTTTCACTAATTACTTATTTTCAGATCTTCCAGCCTGCTTTCCTCCAAAACTATTCTTTTACTTTCGTTTTTATTATAAGCCCATTTTATCAGTCGGATGCAGCCATCGGCAATTTCTATCCCGGTGATATCACCATCGTTAAAGCAACAGCAGCCTGTGTTAAAGTAAGTATCCAGATAGCCATTAAAATCTGGCTGCGTATTGCCTTTTAGGTGGAGGGCGGTAATTTTCTTTTCAATTTCAGCCACCTTAATCGTATTGTTCGCTTGTTTCGCGTTCTCTAAACCTATATAAAGTATTTCCAGTTGCGTTAGCGATTTAAATACCGGTTGATGTGTATGCCCGGTTATCAGCAACATATTTTTACGCTGGCTGCTCCACTCGTACATTATGCGGTTATGATCCGTTTTAAGCTGGTTATTATATGCCGGAGTGTTAGGGTTGATACGAAGGAAACCCTGTAACCGCCCCCAAATTTCAGATACAAACCATTTGCTAAACCAATTACCGTCGCTTTGCAGATCGCCCTGGTGGCCATGGGTCATAAAAACTTCAAGGGGCATACCATTCACGGTGGTTTGCAAAACAGCACCCTCATATATCGGTATTACCCGCCCATATATTTGCAGCAAACTTACGGCGGCTAATGGGTCGTTTCCCCAGTACAAGTCATGGTTGCCAAATATCTTTACAAACCTATCATCGGCAATAAATTGCTTTTCTTTTTCAAAAGTGGCTTTGTTATGCCGCTTCACAGTAATAAACATATTTTCCCAAAGCTCCTCGCTATCGCCAAGGTTTATGTAGATGAAGTTTTCTTGATAATAATGATTAAGCGCAGCCAGGTAATTATTAGCCGACTTTGCAAACATATCAGCACCGTCGCGAGCGCCTTTATGTTGGTCAGAAAGAATAATAAATTTATCTTTATTAACATCAAACGGAATAACCAGCCCGTTTTTACCCGACTTAGCCATAATGCTTTTGTAGAGTGCGTTCAAGGCCTTATCAACCCGGGCCTTGTTAGGCCTTGACGAGTATTTGTCTGCCAGGCGGGAAATGGGCTTATAAAGTAACCTTTGCAAAAAACGGCGCATGTGGTGTAAACATGCGCCGTTAATATTTGTGTGGGTTTAGGTGTTTTAATATTCGCCCGAGCCGGTTATGGTAACGCGCTCGTCGGTTGTAAGATCTATCATATTAATGGAAAACTTATACGAACTCGATCCTGTTTTGGTAACTGTGCCGCCTGTTGACGCATAGCCTACATTATTGGTATTTGGTACACATATGGCGTATAACTTTGATGAAAAGCCGGTAGCTTCATCAAAATTAACTACGTTGCTTGTACCGCCGCTACCGGTAGGCATATTATAAACGGTGAATGATGCGCCGCTTGTAGTGGCTATAATTACATCTATATTACCACTAACGCCACTTGTAGCGGGTATTGATTGACAAACGCCGCTGTATGTTGTGCCTTTTAGCGTAAACGTGCCTTTACCGGAACCTATATCGCCACCATCACCATCGTCGCTGTCTTTTTTACAGCTGCCCAAAAATGCCACTACTAAAACCAGCAACAGGCTTTTTATAAAAATGCTTCTTTTAAAAGTTTTCATATCTTTTGTATTTGTGTGTATGAGTTTTACTTAGTCTTAAAAAGAAAACAGGTAACTAAGGCCTGCAAAGGAATAAGAACCGCCGGTAACTTTAACATAGTTGTAGCCTACGCCTAGGTTTGATTTATCGCCAATGTTGATACCCACTTTAGCAGCTAACAAAAGATTGGTATTGGTAACAGATCCGCCATCATCGTCTAGCGAGGTGCGCAGGCTATATAGGCCAACCTGGGGCTCTACAAAAAACATATCGCCTAGCTTAGCCAGATAGCCAACTTTAACAGGGATGCCCGAATATTTGTAACCCACATCTTCTTTAGAGATAAAGTAGTTATACCCAACTGTTGCGGTTACAGCCCCTGCATCGCTTAGGTGATAAAGCCCTTTTAAGTTGATACCCACACCAACTGATGATGAGTTTTTAAAATCGCCCAATGGCAACAGTACTTCTGGCTCCAAGCCTAAATTAAATGTTGAAGCAGAGCCATCAGCGAACGCGGTATTTTTAAACGCGCTTTTTTGTTCGAACAGATTTTTCTCGTTTGCCTGCACGCTCACATATACCGGCTTAGTTACAGCCAAAGTATTAGCCGTAACCGGTTGTACATTGCCTACCATGCTGTTGTTTTGTGCATTGGCAGCAAAGGCCACACATAACAATGGGATAAAAAAGAATTTTGAAAGGTTTAAGTTTTTCATGCTATTAATTAGTGCTGCCTACTCTGATCCGTTTTCGGCTTTCCCGGCCACAATTATTGGTAATTGCTTAGCACAAAGCTCTGTTTGCAGGCCGTGCACATCAATGCGCATAACACCTTAATTAATATGTGTTTAGGCGGTGCAAATACCGTGTTTTCACGGTAAGCCGGCCTTAGCCTCCGTCCTAACTTAGCTGTCGCAATAAACATCAATCACACATTAACTATTAACCAAATGAAAAAACTCTTATTTATCGCAACGTTATTATTTGCCTGCACGGTTGGCTTTACCGGCTGTAAAAAAAGCGGCGAAAACCCATCATCTGTATCAAAGAGCCAAATCACCGGCAAATGGCTGTACGTTAAAATTGTTGAGGACGGAGATACCGAAAGCTTTGATGATGGAGAATACATCCAATTTAATGAAGACGGCACCGCTTACGACAGCATGGATAATGATAATGCCCGGTGGAGCTTATCGGGCAATAAACTAAGCATCACAAACGATGGCGAGACATATGCGGCCAATGTAGATAAGATTACCAATAGCGAATTGGTGCTATCTGTTACAGACGATGACGGGCATCGTAAGGTATATTTTAAAAGATAGTATCTAATAAAATCTGTAAAATACTGTGTAACAACGTTTATTTTACATCTAAAATGTATTTTAGCATAAACTAAACTCTTATTAAAATGAAAAAACTATTACTATTAGGCTGCATCCCCCTTTTGATGGCAGCTTGTACAGGTAGCGGCGATAAAAAAGCCGCAGATTCTACAGCAGACAGCGCCACGCTAACAAGCTCATCTAAGACAGATTCGAGCCGAGCCATTGCGCTGCCACAATTGATTACTCTGAATGGCGTGAAATTGGCTGATGCTGACACTTACGTGAGCGATTTCATTAACAAAGCGAGCATTTATAAAAGCCCCACCAGCATTTGGTTTAGCAAGGCATACTTAAATAAAATCAAGCTAATTTTGGCGAAAGAAGGTGCCGATGGCATTCGTATTTATTTTGCAAAGTTTCCGAACGGGCATAATATTATTGTTGTTTCAACCCGAAAATCACCAGAACCAGACACCCACCAGGACTATTTTGAACACCAGGATGCGTTTTTATCAACAGCAGACGCCAAAGGATTGGTAGACTACACCGGGAAAAATGGCGCTACTTTATACGATCCTACTATGAAATGCCCAACAAACGATAATTGCAATGCTTCTTATGAACATTACTTAAATTGCAATGAAGCTTCTGATAGGGTTAGAAATTTTAGTACTGATAAGTTTGTAACTACAAGCGAGTGGTTTGATATAGGATTGTTGGATAACATCGTAAATGAATTAGATAATACAGCAGAGGCTGACGGTATACGCATTTATTATGCCCGAAACAAAAATGCAGCAAAAAACACCCATGGGTTTGTCTTGGTAACTACAAAAAAATCGCCCACAAACATCAACGCCCATGATGATTATTATACATGTAGTTCGCGTATACGAGATCTTGATAACGGCGAGCAATGCCCTTTAAGCTGTAATGGCGTAACCTGGCCGAAACCAGAATAGTTTTATGTTTCGATACCTTACCATTAATATCTCGGTGGAGATAATCTGCTTACTAACTGCATTTGTATGCTTGAAAAAAAATAGCGGCAAGGCTTGGTTAAGTATGATACCTTTCCTTTCAATGATATGCCTAACCGAGTTTGGAGGGAAGTATTTAAAAATGATCTATTTACAGGACCCGGTGCATAATCTGCCAAATTCGTGGTTATATAATATATTACTGATTTTTCAGGCCTTATTTATCAGCCTGCATTTTAAATACTTAATAGGTAATTATGTAAACAGCAAGCCCCTTATTTATTGCGGGCTTGCTTTAACAACCATGTTATATATTTATGAATTGTATGACCATGGTATATATAAATACAACAACTTGACAAACACAGTGTTATCTGTACAATTCATTAGCTATAGCTTGTACTATTATTATAATTTGCTCAAAGCAGATAGTTATGTTAATTTAAAGTTCTCTCCTGGTTTTTGGTGGGTTACAGGTATATTATTCTTTTGTTTTGGTACTATTATAGGTAGTTTATTTTACTATAAGTTATCGCCTATTTTAATAAGTTCAAAAGTATACTTAACCACCTATATTTATATCACGCTTAACATCATTTTGTATAGCTGCTGGAGTTACTCATTCATCTGCAAAAAATGGCAAATGTCGACATCAAAGAAATAGTACTAATTGCCACTATTATTTTTTTGCTGGCACCAACTTTTTTAGTGCTTTATGTAAATTTATATAACCAGCGCAAAAAACGCCACATTGAAGAAAAGGCACTTCTTGAAGCCCGCTTCCAACAAGAGCTGCTTAAAACCCAGGTAGAAATGCAGGAGCAAACGCTAAATCACATTAGCCGAGAGATACATGATAATGTGACACAGGTGCTTTCTTTTGTAAAGCTAAACCTTGCTATTCCCGCAAACGCAACACCTAAACAGGCCGAGCAAAAGATAAGCGAAAGCCGCAATTTGGTTGCACAAGTAATAAATGATCTGCGAAACCTGTCTAAAAGTTTAAGCTATGAACATATACTGCAGCTTGGCCTGGTGCAAACCATAGAGATAGAAGTTGAGCGCGTTAATAAAAGCGGCATCATTAATATTGAGCTGGCTGTTGGCGGCTATGCACATAGCCTGGGCGAAGACCGTGAGCTGGTATTATTCCGCATTTTTCAGGAAGGTCTTAATAATGCGCTCAAACATTCGGGGGCCCAAAAGCTAAAAGTAAGTTTGGATTATTTTGACCATTTGTTTAACTTAACCATTCACGACAACGGGAAGGGGTTTTTGGCCGATGAGCAGAACAACAGGGGCTCGGGCTTAAGAAACATTGTGAACAGGGCCGCCTTAATTGGTGCCGTTGCTGTTATTGACAGCGCGCCAGGCAAGGGTTGTTGCATTAAAATAGCTATTGACCCCTTTACACAAAACCCACATGCAAACGGAAACCACCATAGCCTTAGTTGATGACCACCGTTTGTTTAGAAGTGGCATACTATCATTAATAAACAGCTTTACAGGCTATAAAATTTTATTTGAGGCTGCCAACGGCGAGGAACTTACTCGAAAGCTATCTCCCAAGTTTAAACCCGATATTATTTTATTGGATATAAATATGCCTGTTATGGATGGCATCAGCACCGCGCAGTGGCTGCGCGATAAATACCCAGAGATTTGTATCATTATACTATCTATGTTTGAGGATGCCGAGAAAGTGCTTACCATGGTTAAAATGGGGGTTAAAGGTTATTTGCTTAAAGATGCCGAACCACACGAATTTGAACAGGCGCTAAAAAAAGTATCGGAAGGAGAATTGTATTACCCCGAGTTTGTTACCCGCCACCTGGTACATAATTTTAATAAACATACCGAACAGGTTAAGTTAAACAGCCGCGAGATCGAGTTTCTGAAACTTGCAGGTACCGAGCTAACCTACAAAGAAATTGCCGACCAGATGTGCATCAGCGCACGCACTGTTGATGGTTACCGCGACCAACTTTTCGAAAAGCTGAATATAAAAAGTCGCGTAGGGCTGGTTTTGTATGCCATAAAAAATAACATGATAGAATTGTGATTTGCTAAAATAATTAGCAAATTTGTTTCTATGTCGCACGCGGAGAACGATGATTTTTTTAAAGGTAGGGGTGCACAGGTAAACACCCATAATAAATTTCTAAAGAATAAGTATGTACTGGACCATATAGAAGGCCTGGATGAACAGCTGCTAGAAAATACGCACACCCAGCTTTTTGAAGAGACGCCCAAAAAGATCGTCAGCATATCCAACAGTCCCGATCTTAGTCACTTCCATTCTATAAACCCATACCAGGGCTGCGAGCATGGCTGCATTTACTGCTATGCCCGCAATAGCCATGAATACTTTGGTTTTAGCGCCGGGCTGGATTTTGAACGTAAGATAATTGTAAAACGAAACGCGCCCGAGCTGCTCGAGAAGTATCTGAATAAAAAAGGATACCAACCCGTCCCGATTATCCTATCCGGCAATACGGATTGTTATCAGCCCGTTGAGCGGAAGCTTAAAATTACCCGTGGGCTTTTAGAGGTTTTCTTAAAATACCGCCACCCGGTAAGTATAATCACTAAAAACAATGTTGTGTTGCGTGATATGGATATTTTAAGTGAGCTAGCCGCTATGCGCCTTGCCCATGTGAATGTTTCTATCACCACGCTAAGCGAATCTTTACGGCAAAAGTTGGAGCCACGTACCGTTACCGGGATGAGCCGCCTCGCGGTTATTCAAAAATTGACAGAAAAAGGGATTCCCTGCCGGGTGATGGTAGCGCCCATAATACCGGGATTGAACAGCAATGAGATCCCCGACATTATTAAAGCCGCAGCCGACCGGGGCGCTGTTGATGCAGGCTTTACCATTGTGCGCCTCAACGGCCCTATTGCCGAAATTTTTACCGATTGGGTGCATAAGGCATTCCCCGACAGGGCCGATAAAGTGCTTAACATGATAAAAGCCTGCCATGGCGGCAACCTTAACGATAGCGATTTTGGCCGCCGCATGAGCGGTGAGGGCCACATAGCGCAATCTATACATCAGCTATACCGCATGGCCTGCGTTCGTTTTCTGGCAGGCCGTGAAATGCCGGGATATGACATGACATTGTTTACTCCCAAAGGAGGGAAACAGACGAGTATGTTTTAAAGGGTTTAGCGACTATAATACGCAGAAAATGTTCACGTTCACGTTTGCACATGTGCAAGCATTTTTGTAAAACGCTCATAGAAAGCATTTTGATCTTTAATATGGTGACAGCCTTATGACACCATAACTGCTAAATGAAATGCTTATGCGCGGGACGTGAATTACATTACCGCGCGTCATTGCAATGACGGGTGGAGACGATGTGGCGCATGGCCTTTACTACATTCTCAGCCTTAACGATACCGACCGCCCGAGGGCCTGCACAAATTGCGGGTCGAGGGTGTGGTGTTCGCCTTCTTTTTGGATCCAGATGGTGTTTTGTTTTATCAGTTGCAATTTTTCGCCATTCAGCAGCAATTCAAGTTCAGTAGTATTTTGGTTAATAAGGCGGCTGTTTACAATCTGGTAAACATAATCCTTATCATTAAAAGTAATCCTTAGCGGTAATCCCATATCTCAAATCTTCTCGGTGGTAAAGTTAACCCTTAACGCCGGGATTAGAATTTTATTTGAAAAAAAACCCAAAATATCATTATGAAAGGGCGGGGGTTGAGGCCACAAAAAAAGCCTCGTAAACGAGGCCTTTTAAATATAAGTTTATGAACGTGGTTGCAATTATGCGTTCTCTTCTTCAAGAGCCATGATCTCGTCAACCAAAATACGTCCGCAATGCTCACAAACAATTATCTTTTTGCGTTGGCGAATGTCAGACTGGCGCTGAGGCGGAATCTGGTTAAAGCAACCAGAGCATGAATCGCGCTGAATGGTTACTACCGCTAAACCATTTTTAGCGTTTTTACGCAAACGGTTGTAAGCAATAAGCAAACGCTCATCAATTGTGCCTGTGGCTTTTTCTGCCTGTCCAGTTAATTCAGTTTCTTCTTTTTCAGTTTCGGCGGTAATAGTGCCTAACTCATCTTTTTTAGCGTCAAGGTCGCTGCGGCGTGCTTCAAGATCGGCAAGCGCTTTCTCGTAAATGGCGGTTTTTGAAGAGATCTCAAAACCAAACTCACGAATTTTTTTCTCGCTTACTTGTATATCTAAGCCCTGTATTTCTATTTCTTTCGAAATAGCATCATACTCGCGGTTGTTTTTAACCTCGTTAAGCTGCGCTTCGTATTTTTTTATGTTAGCCTGCGAATCTTTGATCAGGTTCTTGCGGGTTACAATTTCGTCCTCAAGATCGTCAAGCTCATTTTTAATTTTTTGTATGCGGGTTTCAAGGCCGGCAACATCATCTTCTAAATCCGCAACTTCCATAGGCAGTTCACCTCTTACCTGGCGTATTTTGTCAATTTTGGTGTGGATGAGTTGCAGGTCGTATAAAGCTTTAAGCTTTTGTTCTATGGTTTGTTCCATTAAATAAAATATTTGACGGGGTTTGTATTCACTTTTGTTAAACGGATGGCAAAGTTAACAAATTTTTCTTGAATAATTTCGCACAATAATTGTTGCGTAAATTGCTCACTTTCAAAATGTCCGATGTCGGCAATTACTATTTTTCCTTCAGCGTCAAAAAACTCGTGGTATTTATAATCGGCGGTTATAAAAACTTCGGCGCCGGCAGCAATGGCATGCTTTAATAAAAAGCCACCCGAGCCGCCGCAAACCGCCACTTTTTTTACTTGTTTACCGGTAAACGCAGTATGCCTTATTACGGCGCAATCCATCGCGGCTTTTACTTCGCCTAAAAATTCTGCTTCGTCCATCGGTACTTCCAGTTCGCCTATCATGCCGCTGCCAATTTGCTGGTGCTGGTTGGTTAGGTTGTACAAGTCGTAAGCAACCTCTTCATATGGGTGCGCCAAAACCAGCGCCATAATTATTTTACTTTCCAGGTTGGCCGGGTAAACGGTTTCTATCCTCATTTCCTCTTCATGGTGGCGGATGCCGGGCTCGCCAACATATGGGTCGCTGTTTTCGCCTGCTTTAAAAGTACCTGTCCCCTCCGCGTTAAAACTGCATTCGCTATACTCGCCAATGTGGCCCGCCCCGGCGTGGAACAATGCTTTACGTATTTGCTCGGCCTGTGCAACCGGCACATAGGTAACCAGTTTTTTAAGCAGGTTTTGCTTGGGTGCCAGTATGCGGGTATTGGTTAACCCAAGCGTTTCGCAAATGCGGGCGTTAACCCCCGTCATAATATTATCCAGATTGGTGTGGATGGCGTAAATAGCAATGTTGTTACGAATGGCCTTTTCTACCACGCGCTCCACGTAAGTTTTACTATTAAACTTCTTTAACCCTTTAAATACAATGGGATGGTGCGATATAATTACCTGACAACCGGTGGCAATGGCTTCATCAACCACGGCTTCGGTACAATCAAGCGAGATCAAAGCCTGGCTGATCTCCATATCCGGCTGACCAACAATGAGGCCGCTGTTATCGTAATCTTCCTGCAAGGCCAGCGGGGCCAGGCTTTCCAGGTAAGAGGTTAGCTGTGCTAATTTCATAATTGCACTAAGGTAGTAAGGAGGGGCGAGGTTTGGAAATTTTAGCCCCCTCTAAATCTCCCCCGATAGGGAAGACTTTTTTAAAACGCGTCGCTTTAAGATTTACTCACCCCGCGGCACTACGTGCGCGCTTCTCTCTGCTGCGCAAAGAGGGTGAGGATATAAATAGCGTTTATAAAAGGCGCTCTCATCTTTTTCATCATGCGGAAGAGGGTAAAGTTTGAGGCTCACCCTCTTTGCGCAGCAGAGAGGGTCGACCAGCGAAGCGATGTCGGGGTGAGTAAACTTTACGACGAGCAAATCGCCACGCACGTCTATCTTCTCTCCTTTGTAGAAACTCAGGAAGCTTTACTCACAAAAAAAATCAAAACGTACAGGTGATATTTTCTTTGGCCCTAACCGTTTACTGGCTTGCCAACGCTCACCGCGTTTTGATCTTTTTATTGTTTTAAAAGCTTTTCTGCTATTGCTTACGCGCTGTGTTTCATTTGGCGCGCTTTAAGCGTTTTCAGGTCGTTCATTAAAATGCTCATTAGTTCTTTGTCAAAGCGTGATACTAATTTATGGGTTGCAGATTTTTTTAAATTTTTCATGATTATTTACGGTTAAGGATTTTAAAATATGTGATAAGGTTAAGATCTAATATTGTTGGTTATACATTCCCATTTTAGCTATCTGGAAACTCTCGAAAGCCATTTTTTGGTTATACTCGTTTGCTAACGACTGATGGTTGATGAGATCGACTATGGTACCGATGAGGCAAAAGCCCGCGGTAAAAAAGTAGAATAAACCCATCATTACCTGGCCTACCATAAACCTTTGCACGCCGGCGATACCAATAAAGCCAAGCAATGTAAATATCAATATATCTTGTGGGCTGCGCCTTTTGCTTGAGTAGATCATGTAAAAGCTTTGTTTCTGCTCGTCGGTCAAGTCGTTGGTTGCCTGATGTAATACTGCCATTTCCTCTGTTGTGATGCCCGGCAGTGACATATAAGGATTGTAAGTGTTCATCTTTTTAATTTTTATGGTGTGATTTGATGATGTAAAACTACTATCGAATGGCAAATTAGCCTACGGGTATTAGGCGGTTTAAAGCAAACCATCGGTAAGCGCGGCAATTTATTCGGCGAAATACGGGGAGATTTTTTTACCGACGGGGAAGGATAAATTTATACGGTTTGTTTACCACAAGCGTATATATGCGGTATAGCAAAAGCAGCAAAACGGGGATGCCAAGCCAGTGCGCATGGAATGAACCCCTAACATCGCCCCTAAACAAAAAAGATATGGCATGGCCAAGGCCGCAGCCGGGGCACCAGGTAATGCCAAGTAACTTTAGTGGGCATAAACTAAAATGGCTTTGGCAGGCCGGGTCAGTAAACGCCAGGCAGGCCAAAGCCATAATCCAGAATGTTAATTCAAAATACCGGTTAAATATTTTCCTAATCGACACGGTTGCTTTTGGTGGTAAGCAATAAAGATACTGCAAAAGCCTCTATTACACCAACAAGCAGGGCGCCAAAAATACGACCACTAAAACTTTGGAAGGTGGTATCGTTACTATCAACCCCACCCCAGTTTATAAATATGATGCCCGCAAATACCGCAAGCACACCGCCCACTAATAAAATTTTAAAGCTTTGTATCAATGCCTCTAAAAAGCCCATTTTGCCTTTAAGCTCACCATCCCTAAATTGCCTTACACCAAAATACAAGCCTATAAGCGGTATCAATACCGACACATATTCAATAGGGTTTGCCTTACTGTCTGATAGATTATAACCTGTTTGGCGCATAACAAAAAGCCATATTAAACTTAATACGCCTATTAATAATCCAAATATTACCGAGTTTTTCATGTTGTGAAAGTTTAGTACTTTGTTGTAGTTTCGAAATATCATTTAAAAGTAAACATAAGCGCAAATTGTTTGCTTTAATTTTAATGATTAAATAGTTGGGCCTGTAAAAAAGCCTTTTTTACCTATATTTACACCGTTTTGAACATCCGTGATATATTAGAGCGATACAAGGCCGACGAACGGATAAAGGCATTGGCGCAAGCCTTAAATGCCGGTAAAAGTCCAAGGGTACAGCTTCGTGGTTTAGTCGGGTCGGGAGATGCGGCCATGGCCACGGCATTGTATTTTTTGCAGCATAAGCACATGGTATTTGTGCTGCCAGAGCGCGAGGAGGCGTCTTATTTCCTGGCCGACCTGGAAAACTTAACCGGTAAAGAGGTCCTGCTTTTCCCTTCATCATACCGCAAACCATTTGAATTTACACAGCCCGATAGCGCCAATGTTTTGGCCCGCGCCGAGGTATTGAATGAGCTTAATCATTCTACCGAATACGGACAGCTTATTGTAACTTACCCCGAGGCATTGGCCGAAAAGGTGATTGACCGTGCATCGCTTGAAAAAAACACGTTAGAAATATCTGTTAACAACAAACTAAATATCGATTTCATTACCGAGTTTTTGGTGGAGTATGATTTTGACCGGGTTGAGTTTGTTTACGAACCCGGGCAGTTCTCTGTTCGTGGCGGTATAGTAGATATCTTCTCTTTCTCGCACGACTTGCCTTACCGGGTTGAGTTTTTTGGCGACATCATCGAGTCTATCCGAACATTTGAAATAGAAAGCCAGCTTTCAGTCGAACAGGTTAAAAACATCACTATTGTACCTAATGTACAATCTAAGTTTTTGACAGAGAATAATATTTCGCTGCTGGAATATGTAGAGCCGGATACGCAGGTATGGATAAAAGATGTACAGTTTACGCTGGATATCATCCAAACGGGGCACAAAAAGGCTACCCAATTATGGAAGGCCTTATCCGCAGATGAAAAGAACCAGAACCCCGATTGGATAGACCCCAAATTTAGCTTTACCGACGAAAAACTAATTGCCGACCAACTGCACGATTTTGCCCTGGTTGAATTTGGCAAGCAATTCTTTTATAACGATGCCACGCCTATCCACTTTGATATGCGCCCGCAGCCATCGTTCAATAAGGATTTTAGCCTGCTGATCCACAATTTTAAAAATAACGAGGCCGAAAAGATAGAGAACTATATCCTTACAGATTCGGCAAGGCAGGTAGAACGCCTTTACGCCATATTGGAGGACCTGGATAAGACCGTAAAATTTACCCCCGTTAGCATCAGCATCCGCGAGGGTTTTATAGACCGCGAACAAAAGCTGGCCTGCTATACCGATCACCAGATCTTCGACCGTTATTATAAATACAAACTTAAAAAGGGTTACCAGCGCTCGCAAGCCATTACGCTAAAAGAGCTGCGCGACCTTAAGCCCGGCGATTTTGTAACCCACATTGATCACGGCATTGGCAAATATGCCGGCCTGGAAAAGGTGGAGGTGAACGGCAAAACGCAGGAGATGATCCGTTTGGTGTATGCCGATAACGATCTGCTTTATGTTAACATCAACTCGCTTAACCGCATCAGCAAATACAGCGGTAAAGAAGGTACCGAACCCCGCATGAACAAGCTGGGTACCGATACCTGGGAACGCCTAAAAAAAACCACAAAAAAAAAAGTTAAAGACATTGCCCGCGACCTGATAAAGCTGTACGCCCTGCGTAAAGCGCAGGATGGGAACGCCTTCTCGCCAGATAGTTATTTGCAAACCGAACTGGAAGCTTCCTTCCTTTACGAAGACACCCCGGACCAGGAAAAGGCCACTGTAGATTTCAAGAAAGATATGGAATCTCCCCACCCGATGGACAGGCTGATATGTGGCGATGTGGGCTTTGGTAAGACCGAGATTGCCGTACGTGCGGCGTTTAAGGCCGTTGCCGATAGTAAGCAGGTGGCTATATTGGTGCCCACAACCATTTTAGCGGCCCAGCATTATAAAACCTTTAGCGACAGGTTAAAGGGGTTCCCGGTAAATATCGATTACGTAAACCGCTTTAAAACCACCAAACAGATCAAAGACACCCTTGCAGGACTAAAAGAGGGCAGGGTAGATATCATCATCGGCACACACCGCCTGGTAAGCAAGGATGTTAAGTTTAAAGACCTTGGCTTGATGATCATTGATGAGGAGCAAAAGTTTGGCGTAACCGTTAAGGAAAAGCTAAAACAGATGCGCGCAAACGTTGATACGCTTACGCTTACGGCAACGCCTATTCCGCGTACGCTGCATTTCTCGCTGATGGGCGCGCGTGACCTTTCTATTATATCTACGCCACCACCAAACAGGCAGCCGGTTGTTACCGAACTGCATGTATTTAACGATACGCTGATAAAAGAGGCCGTGCAGCAGGAGATCGACCGCGATGGCCAGGTGTTCTTTATTCACAACCGAGTTGCCGATCTGCCGCAGCTTGGTGCCATGATCCATAAACTGGTGCCCAAAGCACGCGTTGGTATTGCCCACGGCCAGCTGGAGGGCGATGCGCTGGAAGATGTAATGCTAAAATTTGTAAACCACGAGTACGACGTGCTGGTGGCTACCACCATTATTGAGGCAGGTTTAGATATCCCTAATGCCAATACCATTATCATAAATCATGCTCACATGTTTGGCCTGAGCGACCTGCACCAGATGCGTGGCCGCGTTGGGCGGAGCAATAAAAAGGCGTACTGTTATTTGTTAAGTCCGCCGTTGAGTACGTTGACCAACGAGGCCCGCAAACGCCTGAGCGCCATTGAAGAATTTAGCGACCTGGGCAGCGGTTTTAACGTAGCCATGCGCGACTTAGACATTCGCGGCAGCGGGAACTTGCTGGGTGCCGAGCAAAGCGGCTTTATAGCGGAGATAGGCTTCGACATGTACCACAAGATATTGGATGAAGCTATACAGGAACTTAAAGAAGATGAATTTAAAGGTGTATTCCCCGATGATAAGCCAAGGCCGTTCGTCAGCTTTACACAAATAGATACCGATCAGGAAATTCTTATCCCGGATGAATATGTAACCAACATTGGCGAACGCTACAACCTATACACCGAGCTAAGCAAACTGGAAAACGAAACCGAGCTGGAAGCTTTTAAACAGCAGCTGCACGACAGGTTTGGCCCCATCCCGCCGCAAGTACACGATCTGTTGAACTCTATGCGCCTGCAATGGCTGGGTAAAGCCATTGGCTTTGAGAAAGTATCGTTGAAGAAAAATGTGCTGCGCGGCTATTTTATAACCAACCAGCAATCGGCATACTTTGAAACAGACGCCTTTAAAGAAGTATTGGAGTTTGTGCAACGCAACCCACGCCGCACAACGCTTAAAGAAGTAAAAAACACCCTCCGCCTAAGTGTAGACCGCATTGCCAATATTGACGAAGCATTGGAAATTTTAAGCGAGATGACGGTAGTCCCTGTATAAGTGCCTACCCTATCTTCTTATAAATCCCTCTCAAATTCCTGCCCAGCTCTTTATAATCCAGGCCGTAGCCAACTACAAATTCATTAGGGATCTGGAAGGCTACGTATTTTAATTCTTCGATGCTGTGCTCAACAGAATCGGGTTTAAAAAGAAGTGTACATACGGTAATGGATGCAGGGTTACGCACCTGTAGCTTTTCTATAAGGTATTTAATGGTGTTGCCGCTGTCGATGATATCTTCCAGCAGGATAACATCCTTACCCGTAATATTTACATGTAGATCAAAATCATCGCGGATGGTACGGGTGCTGGATAGGCCGCCGAAATAAGAAGCCAGCTTAGTGAAAGTGACCTCGCAGGGCACTACTATCTCCTTTACCAGGTCAGAAGCGAACATGAAACTGCCGTTAAGTATGCCTACAAATATGGGCTGGCGGCCTTCAAAATCGTTATTTATCTCCTGGGCCAGTTCAACAATACGTTGCTGGATGGTTTCGTGCGAGTATAGGGGCGCAAATTCAAGGTCAGCTATTTGTAGTTTCATACCGTAAACATACACAATGCCAAACAAATTGCGTGTTTATACGCTATCTTTGAAGCTTTTATGACAGATCATCAGGTTCACGCACTGCCCAACGGCATCCGCATATTATTTAAACATTCGCCATCGCCCATCACACATTGCTGCTTTGTGCTTAATGCAGGCTCGCGCGATGAGTTGCCTCAAAAGGAAGGCCTTGCCCATTTTATTGAGCACCTGCTGTTTAAAGAAACCGAAAGGCGCAATACACCACAGATACTAAACCGCTTGGAGCTGGTTGGCGCCGATTTGAACGCCTACACTACAAAAGAATACACCTGCATCCACGCATCGCTACTAAAACAGCACCTGGAGCGCACCATAGACCTGTTCGAGGATATTCTTTTCCATTCCACCTTCCCCGAAGAGGAGATGGAGAAAGAACGTGGCGTGATACTCGACGAGATCTCGTCATACCTGGACCAGCCCGAAGAGGCCATTCAAGATGATTTTGAGGAATACCTGTTTAAGGGGCACCCCATAGGCAATAACATATTGGGTACACCTGAAAGTGTAGCCGTATTAAACGGTGCAGATATTAAACAGTTCATCACAGCCAATAACAATACGCACCAAATGATCTTCGCTGTTTATGGCGATTACGATTTTAATAAACTGATCAAACTGTGCGAAAAGTATTTTGGCAACGTGCCCGAGAATAACAATCAAAAGCACCGCATCGCTCCCGGGCCAATAAGTCGGGGTATCTACACTTTAAAGAAACCAATCTCTCAAACCCATTGCATTTTAGGCGGTAGGGCGTATCCATCGGCACATCAAAATAAATACGGGTTGCTGCTGCTTAACAATGTTTTAGGCGGCATGGGCATGAGTAACCGTTTAAATCTGGAGATAAGAGAGAAGCATGGCATTGCCTATACTATCGAATCTAATTACACCTCGTTAACAGATACGGGCATATTCTCCATTTACTTTGGTACCGATGCCGAAAAAGCCGACAAAGCCCTTAATCTGGTGCATAAAGAGCTGAAGAAGCTTCGCGAAAACAAGCTTGGCACCGTACAGCTAAAACAGGCGAAAGAAAAGTTTATTGGGCAGATTGCCCTTGCCGAAGAAAGCCGCATGAGCCTCATTATATCAATGGCTAAAAGCCTGATGGATTTTGGCCGGATAGATTCGCTGGAGGATATTTTCGCTAAAATAAATGCCGTTACGGCCGAAGATCTGCTGGAAATTAGCAACGAAATATTTGATAATGACCGTATGATAACCTTATTATTTGAGCCTAAATAATAAAACTTTTACCTTTGCACTATGAAATATCCTATAATAGCATACGGCGACCCTGTATTAAGGAAAAAGGCTACATCTATTGAGCCAGATGAATACCCTAATATTAAAGAGTTGGTGGGTAATATGTTCGAAACCATGTACGGCGCACGCGGTGTTGGTTTGGCAGCCCCGCAAGTTGGCATGTCTATGCGTTTGTTTGTTGTTGATGTTACCCCATTTGATGATGATGAACCCGCGCTAAAGGATTTTAAAAGAGTATTTATCAATGCCACCATACTGGAAGAAACCGGCGAAGAGTGGTCTTTTAACGAAGGTTGCCTGAGCATACCGGATATACGCGAGGATGTTAGCCGCAAGCCTACTATCAGGATATCGTACTACGACGAGAACTGGAAGCATCACGAAGAAACCTTTAGCGGCATGGCTGCACGTGTTATTCAGCACGAGTATGACCATATAGAAGGCAAACTATTTACCGATAAGCTAAGTCCGTTGCGAAAACGCCTGATAGAAAAACGCCTTAACGATATTTCTAAAGGCGCTGTTGATGTAGATTACCGCATGAAATTCCCTGCTGCGAAGAAAGGTCGTTAACATCAAGAATATATAGAGTAATAAAAAAGGGAAGCTGTTTAGCTTCCCTTTTTTATTATAATGCTTTGGTTATCTCGTCAGATAATGGTTTGGTAGTTGAGCGGTAGCGGTGTATCAGCTTACCATTCTCGTCTATCAGGAATTTTTCGAAGTTCCATTTAATTTCACCTGTAAAATCAGGGTTAGGCTCGGTGATTAAGTATTTAAACAACGGGTCTATATCCTCGCCTTTAACACTCACTTTTGAGCTTAGCGGGAAGGTGACGCCAAAGTTTTTCTGGCAAAACTCTTTAACATCCGCATTGGTACCCGGCTCCTGGCCACCAAAATTATTAGCGGGGAAACCAACAACAACAAGCTTATCTTTATACTGGTCGGCAAGTTTTTGCAACTCTGCATATTGCGGGGTAAAACCACACTTTGATGCTGTGTTTACAATAAGAAGTTTTTTGCCTTTGTATTTTGCCAGCGAAAATGCCTTACCATCAATGGTTTTTAACTTAAAGGTATACACTGTTGATGGGGCCGATGTAATAAACATCATGGCGCATATTAACGTTAATAATTTCATGTTATACTGTTAGATGAATGATTTACGAAAGAGGTTGATTTACAGATGTAAAATTAGTTATTAAAAACCTCTTTTATCCAAATAGAAATCTTCTTTCTGCGTCATTTTTTTCTTATCGGCAGGCGATTTATCTAAATAGCCCAGTAAGTGCAGGGTGCCGTGTATGATAACGCGGTGAAGTTCGTGCCCGGTAGTAACACCAAATTTGGCGGCATTCTCTTTTATACGTTCAATAGAAATAAAAATATCACCAACTATTACGCCCTCTTCTTCCGAATTATCAAAGGTGATAATATCTGTATAGGTGTCATGATCAAGATATTCCTGGTTTATCTTGAGCAAGTATTCGTCGGTACAAAAAATATAGGTAAGCTCGCTTAGTTTATAACCCTCGGCAATAATGGTCTCTGTAATCCATTTACGTACCGCGGTTTTGTTTTTTAGTTTATAGCTGATGTCTTCCTCGTGGAAAGTAATTGCAGGCATTATATTTTAAAGTGTAGTTCAACCTCGTTACCGCTTGTATTAAATATGCATTGATCGGCCAGGTGCTTTAAAATGAAAACACCGCGGCCCGTCAGCTCCTCGAGGCGGTCGGCTGCGGTTGGGTCGGCCAGGTTGTTATAATCAAAGCCTGGTCCTTCATCAGCTACGGTCCAAATAATACGTTTCTGATCAACCTCAACGTTTACAAAAACCGTTTTATTAGGGTCTAATTTATTGCCGTGTATAATAGCGTTAATAACCGCCTCGTTAAGGCAGGTCATCATATTGGCAAATACATCCTCGCTTACGTTATGTTTATCCGCTACTTCTTCTATCAAAGCCTCCAGCTGTGTTATGCTTTCGTGTTTCGACGGAAGTTGCAATGTATAATGTTCCGTTTGAACATTTGCCTGTGCCATATCATTTTCCATTAAGTTGATCAAAGTAGTTTTTAATTTTTTGCCTGTAATACAAGTTTAGCGTAGCCGGCACTGTTTTTATTTGTTCCGTTTGCTTTGCCTTAACCTGTTCATAGTCCTGCAAAGCTTTAATATACCCCGGCGGCATATTGCTTGCTGCCCGGCTCTCCCTCTTCTGGTCCTGCTCTCTCTCTTGCTCCGCTTTTTCGGCCTCGAGCAAACGTGTTTTAATTTGCTCTTGCCTTTTTAACGCTTCGTTTGTAATTTTCTTGTTTACGAGATCACTCTCAGTTTGTTCCATTTCTTTTGAAATTTTATCCAAATTTCCCAAACCGTTAGTCCCGTCTTTATTGTTCTCTTTATTAATTTGCTGTAGTGTTTGTCGTATCAATTGCTGCTCGCGCGCCATTTTGGCAAACTGCTCGCTCATGCCCTGCTGCCCGGCTTTACCTGCTCCCTGCTGCGGGTTTCCCATCTTTTGCATTTGCTCACGCGCTTTTTGCATATTTTGGTTTAACTGCTGCTGCATCTTACTCAATTGCGATAACGAGGGCTGCTTCCCTTTGCCTTTTCCGCTTTTGTTTTGTTGTTTCTGTAATTGGTCTAGCGCTTCGCTCAACATCAGTGCCAAATTATTCATGCTGGTCATGGCAAATTGCTGGTTACGCATCGCCTCGGGTGTTTTTCGCTCGCCTAAATTATCTAAAGATTGGTCTATTTGCTCATTAATACCGGCAATTTCTTTATTAACAGTCGATTGAATTTGCGGAATCCTGCGGCTAAGCGAATATAAACTATCCTCTGCCGTTTTTAAATTATCCTTTACATCTTTTTGTTTTTGCGCTAACGCGATGTATGCCGGGTCGGTAGGGCTGGTGTTGCGTAATTGCTGCATTATTTTTTCCTGGGTGAAAGAACTGTTCACCAGCGATTTTAACAGCTCTCGCAATTGGTGCGCATCAACTGCATTCTCGCTATCCTGCCCTTCGGCCTCATCATTTTGCAATTTGTCGGCAAGTTGCTTTATTTCTTTTGCGGCCTGTTGCTGTGCTTTTGAAGCCTGCTGGCGACTGTTTTTTTTCAACGCGTCCGAGCTTTTATCCATTTGCTCATCAATAGATCTCTTTTCGGCCTCCGGGTCTTTAAAGTCCTGTTTGCTGCCGTTCTTTTCATTTTCTTTTTGCAGATCGTCCAGTTGTTTTTTTACGTTATCAAACTGCTCGTTTAACTTTTGTTGTTGCTGCAGATCCTTATCATTGTTGCCCGCTTTTTGTGTCTGATCGGCCAGTTTTTGTTGGTCTTGCGCCAGTTGGTTTAACTGATTTATGTTTTGATTTAGCTTTTGTTCAAAATCAAGTTTCTTGTATAATTCCAGTATCCGGTCAAGCTCTTTCTTTAAAGATTTGTTGTCCATCTGCATTTTAGATAGCTCATCGCGGGTGCTATCCTTTTGGCTTTCCTGCAACATCTGTTGCAACCGCTCCAGCATCTGTTTGGTTTTGTCGTCCAGCACGTTGTTAAACAGGTTTTCTATCTGTTTTTGCATGTCCATCAATTCCTGCGTTTGCTGCTGGTTTTCCTGCCGGTTGTAAAGGTTCTTTTTATTATCGGCCTGTATATCTTTTACGAGTTCGTCCAGGTCCTTGCGTTTTTGCAACAGTTCTTCTACCTGCTTTTTCTCATCAAACGAGAGCGTGTTTTTATCAAGCAGCGACTGGTTAAGTTTTTGCGCGCTTTTTTCTATCTGCGCGGCCAGTTTAACTGCCGACTGCATTTTTTCTTTTACCGCGTTGGTGCCTTTGTTCAATTCTTCGGCCAGTTGGGCTGCATCAGGCACGTTCAACGTTTTTTCGGGGGTACGTGCTTTTTTAGGCCCCGTTACTCCGTCGTTGTCGGCAACTTCAAAGTAATAAACAACATTGTCGCCGGGCCTGATGCCCAACCCTTTCAGGTCCCAGAAATAAAAGAAACCGGATTGTGTAGCAGAGAGGTCGGCCTTAACCGGTTTACTTACAGATCGCTCCGTACCCTTCTCACCAATTTTGTAATGAAAAGTCAATGATGAAAACCCATGGTCGTCCTGTATGCGGCCATTAAAGTAAAAGGCTTTCATGCTAATGGAATCGGGCTTTTCCTGAACTTCGATAGCGGGGGACTCATCTGCAATTACATTGATACGATAACCTGCCGAATCGCTGCGGCGCACATCGTTATTTAGCGGACTGATATTATAAGTAGTGCTTTTAAGAATACGCTCGCGATGCTCATACAGATCATTGCCCGACGGCTTGATGGTTGTATTACCACCATCTATCTTAAACAATAGCGATGATGCGTTTTGCGTATGGAATTTCCAATTTACAACTGTACCTGCCGGCAGGGTAAGGTCGCCTGCGTTGGCAATAGTTTCGTTTTTTTTGTGGAGATAAGCGGGGTAAATTAAACTGGCATCAAAGTGTAACAAAACGGGCTTAAGGTTAACCTTTATTTCGTAAGGTGCAGACTTAAACCCATTGCCAATAAGCTTAAACGATGTGTTTTGTTGAAGGTTGGCAAAAAGGTAATGGAAACGGCTGATGTTCTCTTTATCGAGCTTAAAAGTAGCGTTAGCTGTTTCTACATAAACATCGTTGGGTAGTTTATCGCCGGTAAGCTTAATGTCTAGTTTGTAATCTTCACCCTGCACAGCAGATAGTTTTTTATTTAGCAGCACAAATTGAAATGGCGCTACAGGCGCAAAATATTCGTTATGGCGAATAAGCCTTTTAGTACTTTCTGTTAAAACAGATGGCGCTGCAAATGCTATGATGCAAATAACAGCCGCAGGCGGGATTAGCCACTTTAAATATTTACTATTCTCGCGGATGTTTATGGCAGATGGAAAGCTTACCGGCTTTAACGTTTCTATTTTTTGATTAATGCTGGCCTCGATAAGTTCGCGGTGCTCCGGGTTTTCTGATACTTGCTTTTTTAACTGTAGGGTGTTAAGCAATTTATCGTGTACATCATTAAAATGCTGACCAATAATTTCGGCTGCCTGGTCATGCGTTAATGTCTTGCCCAATTTTAGCCTGGCTAATAAAGGGGGTAATACCAACCAGATAATTAAACCTGCATTAAGCAGGATAAAAAAATAAAACAGGATGGTACGTAGGGTAGTATTAAAATTGCCAAAGTACTCCAACAGTGTTATAACTACGTAAGCCGAAAATATACCCGCGCCCAAAAATATCAGCCCGCGCAGCAGGTTGTTATAATGGTATTTACGGATAAAGGTGTTGATCTTGTCAATCAACAGGTCATAATTTTCAGCAGAGGTCATAGTTTGGATAGGCTACCAACATACGCAATAAAACGAAAATAATGTTTAAAATGATACGCAGGGCGTTTTTTATATCATAATCATTTTTGTCCACCCATTAATGCCATGTTAGGGTAATTTAATTATTACATCGCCTTACAGAAACAATTAGCGGGCAAAAGTTGTCGTTGAATTTATATAAAAATGAATATCACTACTTTCAACGCGTTTCGCAGCCGCAACTATCGTTTATATTTCGCAGGGCAATCCGTATCGCTTATTGGCACATGGATGCAAAAAACAGCCGTAAGCTGGGTAATATACTCGCTTACCCATTCCACCTTTATGCTGGGAGTTACCTTATTCGCCAGCCAGTTCCCGTCATTTTTATTGTCGCTTTTTGGCGGTGTGGTATCAGACAGGTATAACCGTTTCAAGGTGCTGCTTACTACACAGGTTGCCTCCATGATACAAGCCACCATACTTGCTGTGCTGGTACTGTTAAAACATTATGAGGTTTGGGAAATACTTGCACTAAGCGTTGTACTTGGCGTTATCAACGCCTTTGATGTGCCCGCAAGGCAATCATTGGTTTACGAAATGATTGAGGATAAAAAAGATTTGCCCAATGCCTTAGCCTTAAATTCATCAATGGTAAACCTATCGCGGCTAATAGGCCCGGGCATTGCCGGTTTTATATTAGAGTACTGGGGCGATGGCTTTGCATTTGCATTAAATGCCGGTAGCTTTATAGCGGTTATTGGCTCGTTGCTATTAATGAGGCTGCCTAAATACGTAAAAACAGAACATAAGAAAAATGTGTTTGGCGAATTAAAAGAGGGCTTTGCATATCTGAAAGCCACGCCATCAATATCCTTTGTAATTTTAATGCTTGGATTAATAAGCCTGTTGGTATTACCCTTCAGCACATTAATACCCTATTACGCGCGCGAAGTTTTTAAAGGGAACGCCACAACCTTTGGTGTTATAGATAGTGTAATTGGCCTTGGGGCCTTTAGTGGGGCCATATTCCTGGCATCGCTAAAGGCGGGGAGCAATCTAAAAAAGATATTGAGCATAAATACCCTGATATTTGGCGTGGGGCTGTTACTTTTTTCGCACGAAAGCACCTATTGGCTGGCATTAACGTTTGCAACCATAGCCGGGTTTGGCATGATGTCGCAGATCACTATTAGTAACACCCTTATACAAACAACCGTTGAGCCCGGGATGCGTGGGCGGGTTATTAGTTTTTATGCCATGGCTTTTTTTGGCTTACAGCCTATTGGCGGTTTGCTGGTGGGTGCGGTATCTAAGTGGATAGGCGCACCAAACACTATTTTATTAGAGGGTTTAGCCGCGCTGCTTATCGGCTTGCTCCACTTCCGCTATCAGCGTAAAGAAAAATTGAAACAGCAGCACAATGTTATGGCGGTTGAAGAACACCATATGCAGGCCGCCGTTTAAACCCCTAATCAACAGTTATTTAACGGGTTGTTTCAATTACTTAAACACGCAATATACCCGCACGTTAGACCCTATCTTAAATTTTAAACAACCGTTTCTAAATTTTACGCACATTATTATATTTGCACCCTAAGTTTTTCGGGATGTAGCGTAGCCCGGTATCGCGCCAGCATGGGGTGCTGGAGGTCGTAGGTTCAAATCCTGCCATCCCGACCATAATAACAATAATAATACTTTAACCTTCCCAAAGGTGTAACCCCAAATACAGACAAGGCCGGAAGAACTTAAATGCGGCGATGCCAGATAACATTTGCTGATGTACCGTTAATTGCCTTTACCCTGCCTGTATTATTTCCGCTATCAAACCTGTCATAATAAGTAATTTGGGTGTTGCCTATGGATTTTAACTTGCCTATCAACTCATCGTATCCAAAATGATCGTAATAGGTAATTTGGGTATCGCCTATAGATTTTATCTTACCGAGCAGCTCATCATAATTAAACCTGTCATAATAAGTGAAGCGCAAGCTGCCTATAGATTTTATCCTGCCCAGTAACTCGTCGCGGTCAAAACGGTCATAGTAAGTAATGGTAAGGCCGCTTATCGATTTTACTTTACCTTTAAGCTCATCGCTATCGAAGTTATCGTAATATTCTACGTTTGGGCCAGTGAGACTTGCAAAGCGGGTGTCCCGCCCGTCATCATCAACCGCGTCAAAACGTTCGTCGATACGGCCATCATAACCCTGTAGTACCCTGCCCAGTGGGTCAATATATATTGTTAAACCCATTGTTTTAAAATGAATGGATGATATATAGGCGTTGTTACTTGTAACCCTTACGTTTATTTGATAATCATCCTGCGCACGGCATAATAAACTAAAGGTTACTAATAGTAGGGATAAAACGGTGCGTTTAAAAAACATGATAATAAGGGTAAGTTGCTGTATGTATTAGTTTGATTAAAAAACCACTACCGGGTTTAATAACAAATGCAGTTTAATTGCAAGCAAAATCAGTATAAAACAAAAGGCTACCCTAAGGCAGCCTTTCTAAACAACAATCAAACTATCAGATTATTCTGCCTTTTTAAGAAGCTGGCCGGCTATCTCGCGGAGGCATATGCAATACGTTGTAATGCAAAATCAATAGAACGATCAATTGCATTACGCAGGCGTTGCTCCTAATGCTACATATTAAATAGTTTTATTTTGAGGTTGAACTTAAAGAAGCGGACCTCCACAAAATTTACAAAAGGTAGCGTCGCTTTCATGCCCCTCCCGGCCGCAGGATGGGCATGATTCCGCGAGTTCCTTTTTGTTTTTGGCTGCCATCGCCAAATCGTGTGTAAGGATGCCGGTTGGTACAGCTATAATGGCGTAGCCAATGAGCATTACAATGGATGCTACAAATTTACCTAACGGTGTAACGGGGGATATGTCGCCGTAGCCAACCGTGGTAATGGTAACAATGGCCCAATAAATACTTTCGGGGATGTTGCTGAAACCGTTCTCGCGTTTCTCTACCAGGTACATGATAGACCCTAATATAACCGTAAGCGACAGAACGGTAAGCAGAAATATACTGATCTTACGTAGGCTGCCCTTTATAGCAACCGTTAAAAAATTTATTTCGGTAAGGAAAGCCGTTAGTTTAAAGATCCTGAAAACCCGCAATAACCGCAGCGCCCGAAACACCAAAAGCGATTGGGCTCCAATAAAAAATATACTAAGGTAGGATGGTATCAGCGCGATGAGATCAATGATCCCCAGGAAACTAAATACATAAACTACGGGGCGTTTTATGCTAATGAGCCGCAGTATATATTCAATAGTAAACAGAATGGTGTAGCCCCATTCAATGTAGTTAAGTTCGTTACCGTATTGTTTATGGATGCTTTCCACACTATCAAGCATAACCACAATAACACTGGTAAAAATGGCTATTAGCAAAGCTATATCAAAAGCTTTGCCTGCAGGGGTATTCGATTCATAAATGATCTCGTGCAGCCTGAAACGCCAGTCTTTATCGGTTGTGGTTGATGCCATGGTTTGTGTAACACAATATAAAACATATTGTGTGCAGATGAATGCCCGGCTACGGTGGTTGAGAAACAAAAAAGCCGCCCTAAAGCAGCCTTTAACACTAAACTAATTAAACTAAAAATTATTTTTCACCGGCTATGATGTCTTCGCCGGACATTTTATTGTAAGCATATTCGCTCACTATAATTTCGTTGGTAGCTGCATCATGGCTTAGTTTTATCCAACCAAAGTGTGGTTCGCCGTTCATTTTAATGGCAAAGCCCAGGTATTTATCAGTTTTGTTTGCCCAAAGGCCGTCTACACTTGTTTGCGGCCCGGTTGATATTACGCTCATGATGGATGCCTTTTGCTGCGGCGCTGTTAAGGTAACCTGGTTTGCATTGGTTAGCTCAACGGGTTCATCTTTATTAAAAGGGTATGCCCATAAGCTGCCGTTTACCAAACCGTCGCCTTTTTTAACAAATAGTTTGTTACCATTGCTTGTTTTGCCATAGGCCGACAGGTATAAATGCTGTTTTCCATCATGCATTATTAGCACACCCGAAAAGCTGATATCTGTTGAGCCATCAGCATTGGCATCTAAAAAAATGTTTTTGTTGTACCCAACTTTCATGTTTAAAGTACGATACACAATATTTTGAGATGATGGTTGAGTGTCGCCAACTACCGGCGCTGTCTCTATGGGATCGGGTGATATTACAGGGCCGCTTTCGATCTTATCTTTTTTACAGGCCTGTAGCGCTAATACCAGGCCCAGGCAAATTAATAGGGATTTTTTCATAATACATACATGACGGAGTTGTAAAGCAAAGTGTTACAGACATGTACAAAAAAATCGCCGGGAAATTTCCCGGCGATCTCTGATATTATTCAATAATCTTGTCTGCTGCTTAGTCCCTGCGGTTAAATAGGAAAGAGGCGTAATATACTAGCGTTGCCAGAGCACTTAAGGCAGCTACAACATAGGTCATGGCGGCCCACCAAAGGGCATCTTTTGCCTGTTCATGCTCCTGGCGGGTTTGCATAATGGTGTAATTATTATTTAACCAGGCCAAAGCGCGGTTACTGGCGTCAAACTCAACAGGTAGTGTAATTAAGCTGAACATGGTAACCAGAGCCAGCGCACCTACACCAATGGCCAATACAAAAGGGTTATGCGTAAAAAATAGCAGCATAATGCCAATCATCAGCGTCCACTGGGTAAGGGTAGAGGCTACATTTACTACCGGTACCATTGCCGAGCGAAAACTTAACCAACTATAAGCTCTGGCATGTTGCACCGCGTGCCCGCACTCGTGCGCGGCAACAGCAGCTGCGGCAATACTGCGGCTATGATATACATCGGGGCTGAGGTTAACGGTTTTATCTTCGGGGTTATAGTGGTCGGTTAGCTGGCCTTCAACCGAAATTATTTTAACATCGTATATACCGTGATCTTTAAGCATCTGCTCGGCCACATCCCTGCCGGATAAGCCGGATAAAAGCGGAACTTCTGAGTACTGCCTGAATTTGCTTTTAAAACGCCATTGTACAATAAAACTCACCAGCGCAATCACTATCATAAGCAATATTGCCGAATTATAGGATATAAATAACAGGTTCATCATTTTTCAATAGTTTTTATAACTAACGTATTTCAAAAAGCATTCCATAGTATTTAAAAGCTAAAAATTCGAAAGTCAAAAAATGTACTTTTGATTTGATGGACAACAACTTCTCCTACTGGGAACGCACCGCTTTTATTGATAATGCCGATGTAATTATAATAGGCAGCGGCATTGTTGGCTTAAGCGCGGCTTTGCATTTAAAAACGCGCCAACCCCATTTAAAAGTATTGGTGCTGGAACGCGGCTTTTTGCCGAGCGGCGCCAGTACGAAAAACGCGGGTTTTGCCTGTTTTGGAACGGCTTCCGAGCAATTAGAAGCACTTAAGCATACACCGGAAGAAGAGGTTGCACGGCTTGCAAATTACAAATGGCGTGGTTTGCAGCGCCTGCGCCAAAATCTTGGTGACGATAATATCGATTATCACCAGCATGGCTGTTACGAGTTGTTTATGCATGGCGAAGAAGCGCATGCAGAGGAAGCTGTAGATAACTTATCCCGACTGAATAATTTGTTAAAACCCGTTATTGACGGGCATGACATTTATGCAGTTGCTGATGCTAAAATTGCAGGTTTTGGCTTTAACGGTGTTAGCCGGATGATCTACAATCCCTTTGAGGGGCAGATACATACCGGTAAAATGATGCGAACGCTGCTCAATAAATGTTATCAGAAAGATGTGCTGGTGTTAAATGGTTGTGAAGTTTCGGCTGTTTATAACAATGGTTCTACGGTCCGGCTAATATCGCCCCAAGGTAACTTTGAGGCGAAGAAAGTTATTATGGCAACCAATGCTTTTGCCAAACAGCTATATCCTGAATTACAAGTTACCCCTGGCCGCGGGCAGGTGCTGGTTACCAAACCAATTCCCGGTTTAAAATTAAAGGGCACCTACCATTTTCAAAGCGGGTATTATTATTTCCGCAACATTGATGGCCGCGTGCTTTTTGGAGGTGGCCGTAACCTCGATTTTGCTGCGGAAGAAACCCCGGAATTTGGACATACCGATGCCGTAAAGCAAAAGCTGACCACTTACCTGAATGACGTTATCCTGCCCGGCCAAAATGCTGAGATAGATTATTGGTGGAGTGGCATCATGGGCTTTGGCGAAGAACTAAGCCCAATTGTAAAGCAGGTGGAACCCAACATATTTTGTGCTGTTCGCTGCAACGGCATGGGCGTAGCCATGGGTAGTTTAGTGGGAGAGGAAGTGGCGGAACTAGCTCTCGAGTAGAAAGTCTATTTATTTCAGTTGCTTATGTTCTTGCAATCGCGAACACATTAAAACAGCTCCACAAGCCTTTCCAAAGCCATTCCGCGGGAGCCTTTTATCAGCACGGTTGCGTTGGTTATCGGGTTTTGTTTTAGGCCAATCATGGCGTCTTCGGCTGTTAAATAAAATGTAGTATTTATCAGGTTGGTATTATCTACCTCGGTTTGCTGGCTCGAGAAGTCTTTTCCTATAAAAATACGTTCGTCTACCTGCGCGCTCATGGCTTTTTGTATGATAGACGTATGCTCCACGGCCGATTCTGCGCCCATTTCGAACATGTCTCCCAAAATCAATACTTTGTGGGCGGCCTGCACCTTGTCCATGTTTTCTATAGCCACAAACATGCTGCTTGGGTTGGCGTTATAAAAATCGCAAATGAGGGTATTGGTTTCCGTTTTGGTTATCTGCGACCTGTTGTTTTTTGGTTGATAGCCTTCAACGCCCTGGTCTATCTCATCCGATGAAAGCCCAAAGTAGCGGCCAATACAAATTGCCGCCAAAATATTATCTAAATTATAGGAGCCGGTTAGCTGCGACTGCACATTGTATGATGAGCATGTTCTATCATGCCATTTAAGGGTTAAGTATGGCGCGTTACCCAGCAATTTACCGCTTACCAAATTATCGGGGTTGTTATTTTGCCCGTAGTAAACCACATTATTTAATGAACGTGCCTTTTGCATTTCCAGTAAAATGCTATCATTACTGTTTACAAACACCGCGGATTTTCCGTCTTCCGGGCTCTCCAAGGTAGAGAAGTAATCATACAGCTCACCTTTACCTTTTTTTACACCTTCTACACCGCCAAAACCCTCTAAGTGGGCTTTGCCAACGTTGGTTATTAAGCCGTGCGTGGGCTGTGCTATATTGCAAAGTAGCCCTATTTCTTTTTGGTGATTGGCCCCCATTTCTATCACCGCCATTTGGTGGCTGCTATCAATAGTCAGGATGGTTAACGGCACACCAATATGGTTGTTAAGGTTGCCTTGTGTAGCCAGTGTTTTAAACTTTTGAGACAGCACGGCATTGATCAGCTCCTTGGTGGTTGTTTTGCCATTGGTACCGGTAAGGCCAATAACGGGGATGGTCAGTTGCTTGCGGTGGTGCCTTGCCAGGTCTTGCAGGGTAGTAAGTACATCATCAACCAATAAAAACTTTTCGCCTGTGGCATATTCAGGGTTGTCAATAACAGCGTATGCAGCGCCTGCTTCAACGGCTTGCGAAGCAAATGTATTGGCATCAAACTTATCGCCCTTTAGTGCGAAAAATAAACTTCCGGGTGCTATTTTACGGGTATCGGTACTAATTACCGGGTGGTTTATAAATAGCTGGTATAACTGTTCGGTTGTTGTTTTCATGGTAAATTATGAACTAAATTACGCTTCTCTGTTCATCCAGGCAATAACGGCTTTAATTTCACCGTAGGTATAGGCATCACCTAATACCTCTTTTATGGGCGATAGCATAGCGCTGCCATAGCTTTCTACCGCGTCTTTTATAGCCGGGATCTTGTTCTCATTAACAAATTCGTATACATCAAGTTCGCCGGTTTGTATAAAACGGCTTAAGTGGCCTTCAATTGTGGTAGGCGAGAGACCGCGTTCCTGTGCAATTTCGGTAACACTTTTGCCTTCTTTATATAGGTTGTAGGTGAATGCGAAAGTATCTGATTGCTTGCTTTTCCTGACCTTTGCTTTGCGTTCGCGCTTAACCGATTTTTGTTTGATGCGAGATGCCAAGCCTTTAGCCGCGCTATAATTATTTACGATGGCTAAAAACTCACGGCCATACTTAGCCAGTTTAACATCACCAAAGCCCGAGATCAACCGTAGCTCATCCATCTTTTGCGGCAGGTAAGTGGCCACTTCTAATAGTGTAGCATCCGACAGGATAATATAAGCCGGCAGGTTCTCACCCAGGGCAATTTCCTGGCGTTTTTGCCGTAGCGAAGCCAATAGTTCGCCTTCGTAATTCAATACTTCCTGTTCCTGCTCATCGGTAACCTGGCTTGCAATTAATTCAACTTTGGTTTCTCCTTTTAATACACCCTCGCTTTTGGGAGTGAGGCGAATGGTTGGAAAGCCCTCATCAACGCTTTGTAAAAAACCTTTCGAGATCAGTTCGCGCAGGTAGCGTTGCCAATCGGCTTTACTTAGGTCTGCCCCGGCACCATAGGTTTTAAGCGCTTTATGTTCCGCCCAGATCTTTTCGCTTCGCGAACCACGCAGAAAATCGATCAAATAATTGGCACCGAAACGTTCCTTTAACCGTACCACAGCAGATAGTGCTTTTTGAGCGATGAGCGTCCCATCAAACTTGGTGAACTCGCTCAAACAAAAATCGCACGAACCGCAATTATCCGGGAAGGGCTCATCAAAATAATGCATCAAATACTGGCGGCGGCAGGCGTGGAGCTGGCAATAATCAACCATGTCATCCAGCTTTTTAAGCATAATGGCGCTTTGCTCTTTGTTGTTTTCTACCGTGGCAAACCCACGCAGTTTAATAGCATCGCCCGGCGAATACAGTAGTAGCGCGTTTGAGGCTAAGCCATCCCTGCCGGCACGGCCGGTTTCCTGGTAATAACCTTCTATGTTCTTTGGCAGATCAACGTGCACCACATAGCGCACATTGCTTTTATTGATGCCCATACCAAACGCAATAGTTGCTACAATGATCTTGATCTCATCTTTCAGGAATGCTTCCTGGTTGCGGGCTTTTACCTCGTTGGTAAGCCCCGCATGGTAGGCTGCCGCGGCGTAGCCTTCTTCTTTAAGGTCATCGGCCAGGGCTTCTGTGGACTTCCTCGAAAGGCAGTAAATGATCCCCGAGTCATCTTTATGGGCCTCTAAAAAGCTTAAAAGCTGGTTAAAGCTATTCTTTTTGGGGATGACCCTGTAAGTGATGTTCTCGCGGTTAAATGATGAGATAAAAACCGCGGGCTGATGCAGGTTTAGTTTTTCTAAAATGTCTTTTTGGGTGAGCTTATCTGCGGTAGCGGTAAGGGCTATCACCGGCACGCCCGGGAATTCTTTTTTCAGCCCCGCCAGCATCAGGTATTCCGGGCGGAAATCGTGGCCCCATTGCGAGATACAGTGCGCTTCGTCAATTGCTATTTGAACCACATTAAGCGTATGCAAAAAGGTTATCATGCGGTTATCGGCACCAAACAACCGTTCGGGGGCTACGTAAAGCAGCTTCAGCTCGTTATTTTTTAACCGGATAGCAATATCTTTTTGCTCTTCGGCACTTTGGCTGGAATTGAGGAACGCCGCGGGGATGCCCGTAAGGTTCAGGCTGTCTACCTGATCTTTCATGAGGGCTATCAGCGGGGATATTACAATGGTTAACCCGTTCAGCAATACAGCAGGCAACTGGTAACAAAGCGATTTACCGCCGCCTGTTGGCATCAGTGCCAGCGTGTCTTTTTTATTTAAAACATTAGTTATAATAGCCTCCTGTGAAAGCCTGAACTCTGAGTATCCGAAATATTTTTGAAGGGCTTGTATAGGCGTCATGGTGTTATATGCAAAAGTGCAGATTTGAATTAATAGCCTGATGATGAAACCTCAAAAAAATATATTTAGATTAGCCTTACTGACACAAGCATTTTATACATGATTAAAAAATTACTTTTTGTATTTATAGCCGCATGCTACGGCATCCCTGTTTTAGCGCAGCAATTGCAATCGCCGGCGGAGTTTTTGGGTTACCAGTTGGGCGATAAATACACCCCGCATTATCGTGTGGTAGAGTATTTTAAATACGTTGCCCAAACTGCCAAGAATGTACAATTACAACAATTTGGTACCACCAACGAGGGCCGCCCGTTACTTGCAATGTTTATTGCAAGTGATGATAACATTAAACGGCTGGACGAGATCCGTCATAATAACCTGCGTATCGCGGGGATAGAAAGCGGCGCTGTTACAGCAAACGCACCGGTTATTACCTGGCTAAGCTATAACGTGCATGGCAACGAACCTTCATCAAGCGAGGCCGCTATGTGGACGTTGTTTGACCTTGTCGATCCTGCGAATGCGAAATCAAAAGAATGGTTAAAAAATTCGGTGGTGGTTATAGACCCCTGCCTTAACCCCGACGGGCGCGACCGTTATGTAAACTTTTATAATTCGGTACGTGGTGTTACGCCGGATGCCAGCCCAACATCGCGTGAGCATACCGAGCCATGGCCGGGAGGGCGTGTAAACCATTACTATTTTGATTTGAACCGCGACTGGGCATGGCAGGCACAAAAAGAAACGCAGGCGCGTGTAGCCTTGTTTAACCAGTGGCTGCCCGAAGTGCATGTAGATTTTCATGAGCAGGGCTACAACAACCCATACTATTTTGCCCCCGCTGCGGAGCCTTACCATAAGGACATTACCCAATGGCAGCGCGATTTCCAGGTGGTTATAGGTAAAAATAACGCCAAATATTTTGACCAAAATGGCTGGATGTATTTTACCAAGCAGGAGTTCGACCTGCTTTACCCATCATACGGCGATACTTATCCGCTTTACAATGGCTCTATAGGCATGACCTATGAGCAGGGCGGGGGCCCGGCAGGCGGGCTTGCTGTTGTTACCCGCAGCGGCGATACGCTTACCTTAGCGCAAAGAGTGTCGCACCATCACACCACCGGTTTAAGTACTGTAGAGATCGTGTCTGAAAATGCGCAGAAGGTAGTAGACGAGTTTAAGAAGTTTTATGACAATAGCCGCCAAAACCCGCCCGGCCAATACAAAACCTATGTTATTAAAAATGATAATAACGAAAAGGTGAACGAACTGGCTAAAATGCTTACCCGCAATGGCATAAGGTTTGGATATGGGCTGGCCAATAAATCGGTAACGGGGTATAATTATTTTACGGGAGCTACCGAGCAATATAATGTAGAGCCGAATGACCTGGTTGTGAATGCCTATCAGCCGAAATCGGTACTGCTGCACGTGTTGCTGGAGCCCAAAACCTTTATCCCCGATTCGGCAACATATGATATTACCGCATGGGCACTGCCTTATGCTTATGGATTAAAAGCTTACGGCGTAAAAGAATCATACAAACCGGCTAATTCAAACTCAAGTGTAGTTAAACCGACTGTGCTAGGGAATACAAAAGCCTATGCTTATGTGTCGGCATGGCAATCTGTTGCGGATGTTAAATTTTTAGCCGCCTTGCTTAAAAATAAAATTAAGGTGCGCTATTCCGAATTGCCTTTTGAGGCCAAGGGTAAGAAGTTCACCGCAGGCTCGTTGTTAATAACCCGCGCGGGGAATGAAAAGATAGATTTTGACCGCGTTGTTACCCAGCTTGCCGCTAATATGGGGCACGAGCTTACGCCGCTATCATCAGGTTTTGTTGACAAGGGCTCGGATATAGGCTCGTTTGATGTTAAGTTTATTAAGCAACCACATGTAGCCTTAGTTACGGGTGATGGCATCAGCTCGGAAGCGCTTGGCGAGGTTTGGCACTTTTTTGAGCAGCAGATAGGCTACCCTATTAACCTGATCCGCTATCAGGATGTTAACCGCATTAAACTGGCAGATTACGACGTGTTGATAATGCCGGATGGTAGGTATAACGACCTGGCAACAGACAACCTCCAAAGTTGGGTCAGGGATGGGGGGAAGCTTATCGCATTAGAAAACGCCGTGGCATCACTGGTTGATAAAAAGGGCTTCGAAGTTAAAAAGAAGGAAGGTAAGAAAGATGAGAAGCCCGATCCCAAAGCTAAACAAAGTATAAAACTTTACGCCGACCGTAACCGCGATGCCATCCGTTCGAGCATACCGGGTGCCATTTTTAAGTTGAATATGGATAATACCCATCCGCTTGGCTTTGGGTTCCCTAATTATTACTACTCACTAAAATTAAGCGATGATATTTACGAGCTGCTTGGCGATGATGACTGGAATGTTGGCACCATCGATAAAAACGGCTATGTGGCAGGCTTTGCCGGCGTGCAATCCAAATCAAAAATTAATAACGGGATGCTGCTTGGCGTACAATCGTTAGGCCGCGGCTCGGTAGTTTATCTTGTTGACGACCCATTGTTCCGCAGTTTTTGGGAAAATGGTAAACTGCTGTTTAGCAACGCTGTATTTATGGTAGGGCAGTAACCAGTTTGCAGTTGGAGGTTTGCAGGCGATTAAAATATAAAAAGCGCGATTGGTCATCAATCGCGCTTTTTATTTGGAACTGCCTACTAAAAACTGCAAACTTCCCTTATCCTCCGCTTTTCACCCTACCTTTTTCGTCTTCGGCGCCGGTTTGGTGTTTACGGGCCTTTATTCTGCTGTTGCCAAAATTGTAGGTAAAGGTTATGCGGGCAATCCTGGTCTCGTTTTTTTGCACCAGGCTTAGGTTGGTAACCGAGTAGTTGGTGCTCACCCTGCTTTTGCGGGTATCAAACACATCGCTTACAGCCAGCTTTAAGTTCATCTTCTTTTGGAAGAACGAGTGGCTCACGCCGGCATCGATAGAGTACTGCGATTTTATTTTAAAGATACTGTAACTCTGCGCCGATTGATAGTTGGCGGTAACTTCAAATTTATATCCCGGAACCATAAATGTTTGCGTAGCCCTACCCTGGAAAGCAAACTGCCCGTTGTTTAAGTTTTGGCCAAGCAGCATCGGCGATTTAAATTGCTGGTAAAAACCATCTACATTTACGTTACCCGACCACCATTTGGTAATAGTATAAGGTGAGTTGATGTTGATATTATAGTTGTCCCTTGTGGCAAGGTTTTCGTTGGTCTGGAATGTTGCCTTCCTAACGGTATCAGTATATAAAACATCTACGCTTGCATCGGTAGTGTGGCTATACCCGAGTGTAACATTTATGGTTTTATTATAGGTATACGCCAGCTCGAAGCTGTTGGTGTATTGCGGTTTCAGGAACGGATTACCTTTTTCGTAGGTATACTGGTCCAGGTAGTAAGTAAAAGGGTTTAAGTTATCATAGCTCGGGCGATCTATTCGGCGGCTATAATTAAAGCCCAATTCATGCTTGGCCGACAGGGTTTGGTTGATGAATAAACTCGGAAAGAAATCGAGGTACGAGCGGTGAACCACCTGGTTGTTGGTGATCAGGTTGCCGGTAGAGGTTGTGTTTTCGGCACGTAAGCCAGCCTGTATCGATGTCTTTTTATAGGTTTTACCAAGGTTAACGTAGGCGGCGTTTACTTTTTCGTCGTATACAAAACGGTTGGTGCGCGATACATCGTTTACAAACACACCCGCCTGCTGGATCTCGGCCTGCAGGTCGTTATCTGTTTTTACCGAACTTAGTTTTACACCGCTCTCCAGTTTCAGGCTTTTGCTAAGCGGGTAGGTATAATCGGCTTTGGCGGTGTAAATGCTAATGGTTGATGGTGTTGTGTTACGCAAAAACAGGGATGGTTTCGCGACAGAGCCATCGGGCAGGTAAAAATCGGTAGTGTAATCTGCAAACGAATTGTTCCTGAACTTTGAGTAATCCAGGTCTACGTTTAGTTCTTGCCCGTTTGTGTCAATAACCAGCTTGTCGTTCAGGTTAACGGCTATATTACGGTAAGTTTGCTTGATATTACTTGGCGTGTTTTGAAACGAATCTATGCCCATAGGTGCCGAGCCGATGTTTGTGCGGCTGGTATTATTATTCACTTCATTAGTATAATCGCCGCTCACTACAAAGCCTAATGTATTTGTGGCCGAGGTGTTATAGTCGGCACCAACACGATAGTTGTTATAATGTACCGGCTTTTTCATGAGGGTGCTTTGAGTAAAGTAGCGGGTAGTTGGGCCGCTAACCACGGTACGGTTTATATCCAATACATTTTGGCGGGTAATATCGCCATGGGTAAGTGTGCCAAATATATTGAGGTTGCCTGTTTTATGGTTAAGGGTAAGGCTGGTGTTATCCCTAAAGTTTTTCCAGTAAGCAATGCCGGTGGTTAAGCTGCCGTTTGTGCCGCTTTGCTTGTTCTTTTTCAACTTGATGTTGATGATACCCGAGTTGCCCGATGCATCGTACTTGGCAGAAGGGTTGGTGATCACCTCTATAGATTGAATGGTACTGCCATCGGTAGAGCGCAATAAAGCAGCCAATTGTGTTGACGACAGGTAGGTAAGTTTATCGTTTATCATCACGGTAACTCCCTGTTTGCCTTTAAGCGATATATTATCATCTTTATCAATAGTAACGCCGGGTGCGCGTTCCAAAATTTCTAAAGCAGAGTTTCCGGCGGCCAGTACGCTATTCTCTACGTTCATTACCGTGCGATCCATCTTACGTTCAATAAGCGGTTTGGTAGCGGTGATGGTTACACCCTGCAAATTGCGGCTTACTTGCTGCATATTAATAACAGGCGCGGTAACGGCATCGCCCGTAACATCAAACGCGGGGCTAAAAGCAGGTTTGTAACCAATATTGGTTGCCTTTACAATGTATTTACCCTCACCAATACGGTCGAAAACGTATTTACCGGCATCATTAGTAAGTGTTCCTTTTACTACAGATGAGTCTTTAGCTCTTAAAAGGGTTACCGTGGCATAATCCATTGGTTTGGCCTGCTCGTTTTGCAGCTGGCCGTTTATGGTAGCTATAGGTTTGGAGTTTTGTGCATTAACGGCTGAGCCGCAAACTAAAAAGGATATTATATATAATAGTTTAGTGATGTAAGATTTCATGGTTGTAAAAATTTAGGCAATAAAAACCCCGCGAAGGATCTTCCTTCGTTTTTTTTAATGGGCGATAAACTTTGTTTAAGTGTGGCGGTTACTTCGCCGGGTTATATGAGATGTAGTGTAGATGTATGCATAGCTGTATAGTTTATGTTGTATGCGGGCAATATGCCGGCATGTTAGTGTCTTTATTATAAGATGGCAAAAGGGTACTAAAGGTTACAGTTAAAAATTAATTTATTAGCTGTGGGAACAGTATTTCTGCAATGTCCTGGTATATAAAGCTATGTGCATGGCCGGGGTTTGCCATAGGTGTTTTGTTCATAGCCGGTGTGCGCTTTACCGTTACGGGTAAGGCTGCGCTTTTATAGGTGTAAGTGTGATAAAAAGGTAATATAAGCCCGCTGAACAACAGCAGGCTTGTATATTTTTAACGGCTTTCATTTTATTGATCGGCATTTGCCCTTGCAGCGCTATCGGCAGCGGCTTTTTGTTGTTGTGTATGTGGTATAACTAAAGTATCTACCTTGCACTGTAGCCCGTTATCGGTCATAACAAATTTAACCTGCGATAGATCTTCTTTCTTGTTAACATCTTTGCATTCATAAAGGTCAATATCCCTAACAAAGCGTGTAATATGTTCGTCTATCACTATCTTCGAATTCATTGGGATCTTTAACGTTAGGCGAAGCCTTTGCGCTCTCCATAGCCTGTCATCCTGTTTTTCGAGGCGACGGTTAAACTTAAGTACATTACCTTCCTGTATAAATTGGTAATTGGTGCCACGGGCATTGTATAGAGCCTCCTGGTAATCGCTGCCGCGCGCGCTGAAAGATTCAACAAGTACCGGTCTTGCTACATCACTTTTTTCAATATATATGTCAATGTTTTTGTCGGGCATATCCGAGTTGTTATCGTCATCATCATCCAGGATAACGCGGTTGCCAAAATCTTCTTTTACCCTCAAGCGTACGCTATCTTCTTTGGTTAAGAATTTAATGTCGTTCAACTTCAGGTAATAGGTACTATCTGCAGATGGCTTGATGTTTATGGTTTGGCTAAAACTGGCATATTCTTTAAAATTGGCAGATGTTTTTGCCGTGTAATATATAACAATACTGAGTGAAATGATCCAGGTCATTAATAACGCAGAACCCGCCGTGCGATTAATGACATTACCGCGAAAAACGTAGTGTATTAATGTTAAAATAATCGCCAGCAATGGGATTATGGCCATAAGTACCGAGCATACGATAAAGATGTTGTTAACATGCTGGTCGGCAATATTGAAAGGGAACATATGATATATACCCATATTGCGGTTGCCATATACAAAGGCCGATATAACCAGTATAACAAGAGCTATAATACCGGCGAAAGCGCTTGCAATCAAAGCGATGGCTACCAGTTTACCTAAAACCTTACCCGCGCCACCTAAAAAGTTGCCAAAGTGGCCAAAAATATCCCCTGCAAAATCGCGGGTTTTATAAACAAAGGGGCGGGCCTCGCTATGGAAGGTTTTTAAGTTGCCCTTGACGGTATTTAGCTCCTCTTCGAAGTTTGTTTTAAAGCCCTGCAGGTCCAGCTTCTGGCCTTTCATGGCCATCCTGTCTGCACGTGTAACAGCCTTAGGCACAACTATCCACAATATAATATACAGTATAACACCGGTACCGGCAAATGCAACGGCTAAGGCAAACAGTAAGCGCACCCAAACCGGGTTAAAGTCAAAATAGTTTGCAATGCCCGAGCATACACCTGCTACAAGGTGGTCGTCTGGGTCGCGGAACAAGCGGCGCGGTTCGCTTCCGTAGGTAAAAGCCTGTTGGGCATGTGGTTTAGCGCCGTCCTCGTCTATCTCAAAATCTTCTACCGAGCCCATTTGCTCCACAACGGTTTTAACATCCTGCACAACAACAACCTGTTTGCCCTCTTTAAGCAATATCTCGTTAAACATTTCTGCAATGCGGTTCTCTATATCAGTTGTGATCTCCAGGCTATCGGCCGAATTGAGGAAATGGCGCTGCACATCGGTCATGTAGCCTTTAAGTATCTCGTAAGCATCCTCTTCTATATGAAAAACGATGCCGTTTATATTTATGATTATAGTCTTATTCATGATGGGGTGGTGATTTTTGGTTTATTAATTATTTCTGTCGCCTATTGCGGTTTGTACAGCAAAAGCCAGTTCCTTCCAGGTGCCGTCGAGCTGCTCGAGCACCTTCCGGCCTTCGTCGCTCAGCACATAGTACTTGCGTGGGGGCCCCGATGTCGACTCCACCCAATTGTATGAGAGCAATCCGTTGTTTTTCAATCTGGTTAATAAAGGGTATAGTGTACCCTCAACAACAAGCAGGCGGGCCTTCTTCAGCTCAGCAATTATGTCTGATGCGTAGATCTCGCCCTTTGCTATAATAGAAAGGATGCAATACTCCAGTATGCCTTTCCTCATTTGGGTTTGTGTATTTTCAACAATCATAATGCAAAGATATATGTTTTGGAATGTATTATGCAATACATAGTACTGTATTTTTTATCTTTTTTTATTATTTGGAATTATTTTTATGAAAAAGCATCTTTTTTTACTTTTTTATTTGATTAATTGATAGTGGAACACTACTTTTATGATTAATTAACTATTAACTGATCTTATTATTAACAAACATGAAAAAACTTCTACTAGTAAGTTTGTGTTTCCTG
>JAZKAL010000009.1:25506-467826 GCA_040389205.1 Bacteroidota bacterium | reverse complement strand
TTATTTGTTACTTTATGTTTTTAACTATTTGAAAATCAATGGTTAATTACATTCCGGCCATGGCGCAAAAATCGTGATATTAATTTAATTAAATAAGCATAAATAGTTTACCTAATATCATAAGTTTTGCATAACCCACCATAATTAAGGTAAATTTGCGGCCATTACACGGGTTAAATACATGCGCTGGTTTATTTGCTTTTTATTTATGGTTACAACAGGGAGTACTGCCGCTTACGCGCAGGCCGATACTGTACAAAAACCAACAGATAGCATCCGCGTGCGCCCAAGGTTTAAAGGCCCGCTGCCTTTTCTGGATTCGGTAGCACATGCCACCGCCGCGCGCGAAAAATTTGTATCAGATTCACTCGCGATGGTGTACGTAAAAGCGCCCGACCCTAACAGGCGTAATATGTTTGTAGATAGCATATTAAAAGCGAATGAATATAAAGGCGACAATTACTTTGGCCTCTCTACCAAAGCTCGTATAAAGCAGGGTTATGGGCACACACGGCCATCGCGCGATATTTGGGTAATTGTGGTTATTATCATTTTACTGCTTTTTGCCTCGGGCTTAAACATGTTCTCCAGCAAGGATATGAGCAACGTTTTCCAGTCGTTTTATAACCGTAAAAGTAGCACCCAGGCCGGTAAGGAAGAGAGCCCCATTAACTTTTGGACGTTTGTAGGTTTGTTCCTGTTATTTGGGTTTACCTGCGGTTTGTTCCTGTACCTGCTTACTACGGGTTATTATAAAGTTTATTATACCATTGCCGGTTTCCAGCTTTTTGCAACTTTGTCGTTTGTAATTATAGCGTTGTTTGCCAGTAAGTTTTTGGTGCTAAAGTTTTTGGGGTTTGTGTTTGATATTAATAAACTGGCGGCCGAATATATATCGGCGTTGTCGCTCACTTATTTTAATATTACCTTCATTTTTCTACCTGTAGCGTTATGTTTTAGCCTTATATCAGATAAATTCATCCCGTTTTTACTTGTATTAACGTTACTATTTGTAATAGTGATATTTATATGGCAATACCTGCGCAGTAGCGTAAGTATAATTTCCAATTTTCGATTTCATAAATTTTATTTATTTATCTATCTTTGTGCCCTTGAAATTTGCCCCATATTAATATTGATTAAGGCACTTAATATAGGATTTAGGTAGAATTAAACATGGCATTGGAAGATAGAAAGAAAAAGGTTAAAAGCATATTAGTTACGCTGCCAAAACCCGAGAATGATAAAAATCCTTATGCTGAATTGGCCAAAAAGCTTAATTTAAAAATTGATTTTAGATCGTTTATTCACGTAGAAGGTGTGCCTGCTAAGGATTTCCGCAAGGAAAAAATTAACCTGGCCGATTTTACCGCTGTTATTTTTACCAGCCGTAACTCGGCAGACCATTTCTTCCGTATTTGCGAGGAGATGCGTTTTGAGGTACCGGTAGAAATGAAATATTTCTGCCTTTCTGAAACCATCGCCCTATATCTTCAAAAATACATCCAGTACCGTAAGCGTAAGATATTTTTTGGTAAACAAACCGCTGCAGATCTTGCCGAGGTTTTAAAGAAACATTCTGCCGAAAAATTCCTTTACCCTTGCTCTGACGTAGCTGCCGAAGAAACCCAAAAGTTCCTGTTAGACAATGGCTACAATTTTACCCCTGCTGTGCTTTTCCGCACGGTATGCAGCGATCTAAGCGACCTTGCCGAAGTGTTTTACGATGTTATAGCCTTCTTTAGCCCGTCAAGCATCCAGTCGTTATACAAGAACTTCCCCGATTTTAAACAGAACAATACTCGTATAGCAGCTTTTGGTGCTACTACACACAAAGCGGTTTTAGAAGCCGGATTGATCTTAGATATCCCTGCGCCAACCCCAGGAGCGCCTTCTATGACCATGGCAATTGACCAATACGTAAAACAAGCTAATAAATAATATATTTTAACTGTTGCAATACCGCAACATTCTTAAAAGAACCACGTATAACGGTGAAAGTATTTAAGCAATAGCGAAATATTTTTATCGCGCCTTTGGTTTTTTCATTGTGATTATAACGGCAATTATTTAACTATTAGCCGTGTTTATTACATTTAAAAAACATTTTTCGGTTTGGTTACTGTAAAAGTGATATATTCGGGGGTGCGTTCTGTTAAATAAGATTAATAGATATTACTGATTTTTGGATACAAAATGAAACAAGTATACTTTTTAATAATAGTTTTGGCCTGTACTATATTAACAGGTTGCGGTATTGGCGGTGGCGGTGGTGCTTCAAGTGGCGAGGTTGTTGGGGTTAAGCAACGTTCTTTCAGGGCTACAACTCCCCTAAATATGGTTTACATAAAAGGTGGTACATTTTTAATGGGCCAAACAGACCAGGATGTAACTTTCGCGCAAACCGCACAAACCAAACAGGTAACCGTTCCTCCGTTTTTTATGGACGAGACCGAAATATCTAACACCAAGTACAAGCAATTTGTATTTTGGGTGCGCGATTCTATTGCTATTACAAACTACCTAAACGATCCAAAGTATTATTATCAGCCTAAAAAAGGTGCAGCTGCCGATCCAAACGGCAGAAAATACATCAACTGGAAATATGTTGAGAACAACCCGGTATTTAGTACCCGTGGTAAAAACGCTTCGGCAAATCAACAAAAATTACAAGGACTTTACTACCAGGGCGATGACCGCGTTTTTGACCGTAACGAGATTGACGTTCGCTTATTAAAATACAACTACGCTTTGTTTACCCTGCGCGATGCATCAAACCGTCGTAACGATAAAACCGCTAAACGTTCGGATTTTATTTTACGTGATACCGTAGGCGTTTACCCGGATACATTAGTTTGGCTGAACGATTTTTCATACGCGGCTAACGAGCCAATGGTTGAGGGATATTTTTCTCACCCGGCGTACCGTAACTACCCGGTAGTAGGTGTTACCTGGCGCCAGGCCCGTGCATTTACTGCATGGCGTACCCGTTTAAGTGATGGTGCAAAGGATGCAAAAAGAATCCCGCATAATCAGCCGTTCGCCCTACCAAACGATGCAGAATTTGAATATGCCGCGCGTGGCGGCCGTATAGGTACAGATTACCCATGGGGTGGCCCTTACATTAAAAATGCCAAAGGGTGTTTAATGGCCAACTTTAAACCGGGCCGTGGTAACTATACTGATGATGGTGGTGCTTACACAGTTAACGTAAGGTCCTACTTCCCTAACGATTATGGTTTGTACAACATGGCAGGTAATGTAGCCGAGTGGACCTCCTCTGCTTATGACGAATCGGCATCAACATTTGTACACGACTTATCTCCAACATTTGATTACGAAGCAAAACCAGGTGATCCGGAAGTACTTAAGCGTAAAGTAGTACGTGGCGGCTCTTGGAAAGATATTGGTTACTTCCTTCAAAACTCAACACGTACTTTCGAGTACCAGGACACCGCTAAATCATACATAGGTTTCCGTTGTGTAACTCCATTCCTTGGTCGCGATATCAGGGACAAACGCTAACAAAACAAATTAACAAATAAAACAAATTACATTTTACTAAAGTTTATGGCTGGGAAAAAGAAACCTTACGGAATTGGTAATATAGTATCATGGGGTGCATCAGTGGTAATTGTGGGCCTTATGTTTAAGATACTTCACTTACCGGGTTCTACCTATTTTATTGCAGGTGGTTTAATAGTGGAGGCATTTTTGTTTTTAATATTAGGTTTTCAGAGGGAGGATAAAGAGATAGATTGGACGCTGGCTTATCCTGAATTAGACCCGGATTTTAATGGTGAGCGCCCAAAAGCAAGTGCAAGGCCGGCGGTAACTACCGGTTTTTCAAACACTGCCGCTTTAGACAAAATGCTTGAGGATGCTAAAATAGGCCCCGAACTTATCGGTAGCTTAGGCGAAGGTTTACGCACCTTTGGTGATAAAGTTAACGCCATATCACGCGTAACTGATGCAGGTGATGCAACAATTGCTTTTACAAACAAAGTAAAACAGGCAACTGCAAGCTATGATGGTTTAAGTGTTGCTTTCGAGAAAGCATCAGCTAACCTGAATGAAATGGCAAACACCAATGTTGATTCAAAAGCCTACCACGACCAGGTTACTAACCTTGCTAAAAACTTATCATCATTAAACGCGGTGTACGAACTGGAGCTACAAGACTCAAGCGCGCATCTTAAAGCGATGAACAGCTTTTACAAAAACCTGTCGTTAACGATGAACAACTTTAACGAGTCGTTAGATGATTCTAAACAGTTTAAAGATGAGGTTGGCCGTTTAGCTAAAAACCTTGCTTCATTAAACTCGGTATACGGTAATATGCTTACAGCAATGAACCAACCCCGGGTTAACTAACAAATTTAAGTATACCAACACAGAAGAATATAAAGCATGGCCGGAGGTAAAGAAACCCCAAGACAGCGGATGATAGGTATACTGTACCTGGTACTTTTAGGGCTTATAGCGCTAAACGTGCCAGACAGTTTGCTGGATGCATTTAGAAACATTACCATAAGTTTAGATAAATCGAGAACCAACGTTACTACCGGGATCGATAACACATATTCTGCATTCGAAAAAACTAAGCTAAAAGAGCAGCCTGAAAGGGCGAAACCTGTTTACGATAGGGCTAAACAAGCAAGTGCTATTGTGGCAGACTTAAACACTTATATTGAGCAGTTAAAAGCAGAACTGGTGAAAGCTGGTCATGGTTTTAATGCTGAGATAAATGATGTTAAAGACAGGGATAACTTGGACATTTCCCCGCACATGATGATCGATCAAAAGAATGGCGTTAAACTTCGCCAGAAAATTGACGAGACCCGCGCAAAATTGATCAGCACGTTAAAAGAAAATGAGCGCGAAGGTGTAAACTTTTCTCTAAACGCTGTTGACCCACCAAAACATGGTGATGTTAAAAAAACATGGGAAGAAGCAAATTTTGGTGATGGTATCCCATTGGGCGCAACCTTAACCACCCTGGCAAAAATACAGGCGGATGCAAAGAATGCCGAGAATGAAGTAGTTAAAAAGATTTTAGGCGAGGTTGATCAGGCAGTTGTTAACCTTGATAAATTTAACGCGGTTGCCGTTGCACCATCAAGCTATATTATAGCGGGTACACCGTATACTGCCGAAGTATTTCTTACCGCTTCAGATTCAAAGTCCAACCCTGATATTACCGTTAATGGAAGCAAGCTTTCTGTTGCAGATGGTAAAGGTAAATATACGGTAGGCACAGGATCTGAGGGTGTTTTTACCTGGATAGGTAAAGTTAAAGTTAGGCAAAATGATGGGACTTTTAAAGAGTATTCTACCACGCCTCAAACTTACCAGGTAGCGCGCCCATCGGCTGTAGTATCCCCTGATAAGATGAATGTACTTTATATTGGTGTACCAAACCCCTTATCAGTTTCGGCTCCCGGGATACCTAAAGAGAAATTACGTGTTAGTGTTTCTGGTGGTTCGATAAGTGGTTCGGCTGGGCATTATACTGCTACTGTGAACACTATTGGTACAGCCACAGTAACCGTATCCGGAGAGATTTCGGGAAAAACGCAAACATTAGGCTCAACCCTGTTCCGTGTTAAACGTATCCCGGATCCTAAAGCAATGTTTGCAGGTAAAAGCGGCGGTAAAACAAGCGCTGCCAACATTCGTGCACAGGACAGGTTATTTGCCAAACTTGAAAACTTTGAGTTTGATGCTAAATTTAACGTAACCCGTTTTAACCTGGTTATTATTAAGCCCCGCCAGGATGCTGTTTCTTATACCGCTACAAGTGGCGAACTATCGGGCCCTATGCGTGCTGCTATGGGTAGTGTAACACCAGGTACAACTGTAGTGTTCCAGGATATTATAGCTGTTGGACCAGATGGTACACAACGCGGGCTGGACGGCATAGTTTTACAGGCTAATTAAGAAGATTATGAAAACAAAATTTTTGATCATTGTACTTTGCCTGGCTTGCAGCGCTTCATTCGCTCAAACCAAAAAAAGAACAACCAAAAAAGCCGGTGCAAGAGCCAAAGCAGCAGCTGTTAACCCTAACCAGGTTGCAGGTGCGGGTGGCGGGACAAACGCAGGTTTAAGCCCTGTTGATACTGCAAAGAAAAAGCCTTTTGACCGCCCTATAGACGGTTATTATAAGAAAAACAATATCCTTAGCGCAAAGGTAACTCCTTACGCTAACCTGCGCGAAGCCGACGTAATGTTTGCTAAACGTGTTTGGCGCGAGATCGATCTACGCGAAAAGATGAACCAATACCTTGGTTCGCCAAAGGGCAGGCTGATAGATGTTTTAATGAACGCTATTGATCTTGGTGAATTGACTGCTTACGACCCTGCGCCTACTAAAGATGACCCAAATGGTGATAGCTTCAGCAGGCCTCTAGGCGCAGGACAAGCCCGTGCCCGTATGGCTGATAGCGCTGTAGTAGATCAGTTTGATAAAGATGGTAACAAAATTGGTTCGAGGGTGCAAGCCGGCGAATTTAACCCGGATAGCGTTATTAAATTCCGTATTAAAGAGGATTGGTACTTTGACAGGCAGCGTTCGGTTTTCGAACCACGCATTATTGGTATAGCTCCGCTTTACAAACCAAAAGCGGCAGGCATGGATCTTGATTACCAACCGGCATTTTGGATCTACTTTGACGAAGCACGTAAGGTGTTAGCCGTTAAGGAAGCCGTTAGCCGTAACAATGATGCAACAGGCCTAAGTTTCGACGATTGCTTTGTAAAACGCATATTCACCAGCTACATCGTCAAACAATCTAACGACAAGGATGAACGTATCCGCGATTACGCGCAAGGGATTGATAAGCTATATGAATCTGAAAGGATAAAGAAAACCTTACTGGATTACGAGCTTAACCTTTGGAAATACGGCGAGTAATATCGCTTAAAATATCGAAGCCCGTTTGCGAAAGCAAACGGGCTTTTTTGTAGGTATATAAATTTTTTTACTGCAACCCAGTTACACCACTTACTTCCGGTTTAAAATATTGGGCTATGGCCTTGGCTTGTTTTAAATTCACTACTTCCTGCAACTCAGTTTCGGTAGCTTCGCGAATCTTTTTAACCGATTTAAAGTATTTTAAGAGCTTCTCCGCAGTTGTTTTACCAATGCCGGGGATAAGTTCCAGTTCTGTAGCTAAGGTGCCCTTGTCGCGTTTTTTACGGTGGGCGGTGATGCCAAAGCGGTGGGCCTCATCACGCAGTTGCTGGATCACTTTAAGCGTTTCAGACCGTTTGTCGAGGTAAAGCGGGTACTGGTCGCCGGGGTAGTATAATTCTTCCAGCCGCTTGGCGATGCCTATAACGGTAACCTGTTTATCTATCCCCAGTAGCCTTAAACTTTTCATGGCCGATGATAACTGCCCTTTACCACCATCAATAATAATGAGTTGCGGTAATTCTGTGCCTTCATCAAGCATGCGGCGATAACGGCGGTGCACGGCCTCTTCCATGGTAGCAAAGTCATCCGGCCCGACTACTGTTTTTACATTAAAAAAGCGATAGTCTTTTTTAGATGGTTTGGCATCCTTGAACACAACAATGGCCGAAACCGGGTAAGCGCCCTGGAAGTTAGAGTTATCAAAACACTCGATGTGGCGGGGCAGAGTATTCATACGCAGGTCCTTCATCATCAGCGTTAGCAGCCGTTCAGTACGCACCTCGGGGTTAAGCTTTTCGTATTGGTCTATCTTTTCCTTTTTAAAGAACATCACGTTCTTTTGCGATAGGTCGAGCAGTTTGCGTTTCTCGCCCAGTTTAGGAACGGTAAACTTTAGCTTCTCATCCTCTACATCGATATTGAAGGGTACAATGATCTCCCTCGAGGTACTATTATACCTGGTCCTGAACTCGGTTATGGCTATGCTTAGTAGCTCCTCGTCAGTTTCGTCGAGGCGTTTCTTAAGCTCTATGGTTTGTGTTTGGGTGATGGTGCCATTCATCACCTTAAGGAAATTTACAAAGGCATACTTTTCTTCGGATGCGATGCTAAATACATCCACATCGGTAATGGAAGAGTTTACAACTGTAGATTTACTTTGATAGTTCTCCAGCAAATCCTGCTTGCGTTTAAGGCGGTGTGCCAGTTCAAAGTTAAGTTCACTCACGGCCTTATCCAAGTCGCTCTTTAGCCCGCGCACAACGTTGCCTATTTTGCCGTTAAGCACATCCGTTATTTCGGAGATATTCTGGTCGTAATCGGCCTCCGATTGAAAATCCTGGCAGGGCCCCTTACAGTTACCCAACTGATATTCCAGGCATACTTTAAATTTGCCTTTCTCAATGTTCTCGCGGGTGAGGTTAAGGTTGCAGGTACGCAGGGCGTAGGTTTCTTTTATCAGCCCCAAAATAGTGTGCATCATACTTACAGATGCATAGGGGCCAAGATACTTGGAGCCATCTTTAATAATGCGCCTGGTCCAGAAAATGCGGGGGTAGTTTTCGTTCTTAATGATGATCCACGGGTAGGTTTTATCATCCTTCAGCATCACGTTGTAACGCGGCTGATGCTTTTTGATCATGCTGTTCTCCAGCAGCCAGGCATCTACCTCGGTATCAACAATTGTGAATGTTATGTTTCGGATCTTAGATACCAAAACGCGTGTTTTGGCATTTATCTGCGTGTCCTTATTAAAGTAAGAACCCACGCGGTTACGCAGGTCTTTTGCCTTACCAATATAAATGAGCTGCTTCTCGCTGTCCCAATACTGGTATACGCCCGGCTTGTGCGGTATGTTTTTTAAAGCTTCCTTGTAATCGAATTTATCCATCTGCTGTTGGAACGTTGAAAAGTTTTAAAGTTGTAATGTTGAGCTAAACAGATCATACAACCTTTAAACCTTACAACATTTCAACTTTATAACAATCTTCTAAAAGTCCAGTTTTTTCTCTACCTCGTTAGTGCCTTTTTGTTGCTGGCTGTAAGCGCCGCAATCAAGTGTAATGGATACCCCGGATTTTGGCGGCACAAAATCTACATTCTTTTTGATGCCTAGCGACTGGTTAGCGTAAACACGTTTCATATAACCGGCAAATATAGGCAGGGCAGTGTTAGCGCCCTCGCCGAGGCGGGTAGACCGGAAGTGGATATCGCGGTCTTCGCAGCCTGTCCATACACCGGTTACCAATTGCGGGGTTATACCAATAAACCAACCGTCGGAGTTATCGTTTGTGGTACCTGTCTTGCCGCCAATTGGGTTGGTTAGGCCATATTTGCCGCGTAAGCGCCAGCCTGTTCCTTCGTCAATAACGCCTTTAAGCATATAGGTCATTACGTAAGCGGTTTGCTCGTTCATGGCCTGTACAATGCGTGGCGAGTTGTTGTATAATACGTTACCGTTCTTATCTTCTATGCGTAACAGGTAAGTAGGTTCTGTCCACACCCCCTGGTTGGCAAATGCCGAGTATGCGCCAGTCATGTCAAATACCGATGCATCAAAGGTACCCAAACAAATAGAAGGGTAGGGCGGCACGGGGCTGGTAATGCCCATCTTCTTAATCAACTCCATTACCGGTGTGGGTTTTACCTGATCCATCACATAAGCGGTAACCCAGTTTTGCGAACGGGCAAGCGCGGTACGTAAGGTAATAACCCCGGGCACGGTTTCGCTTGGCGATGAACGTGGTGTCCAATCGGCACCATAACCTTTAATGGTAATAGGCTCGTTTGCTACCTGCATACAAGGCGAAAATCCATCATCAATTGCCACGGCATACGTAAATGGCTTAGCGGTAGAGCCCACCTGGCGGGTACCCATTTTTACCTGGTCGTACTTAAAATGCTCAAAGTTGGTACCACCTACCCATGCTTTAATATAACCTGTTGTTGGATCCATGCTCATTAAGGCATTACGCAGCATCATTTTACAATATACTATCGAGTCGATAGGCCTCATTACGGTATCAATATCCCCACGCCAGGTAAATAAATTCATTTTGGCGGGTTTGTTAAAGTCCTCGCGGATCTCTTCCTCTGATGCACCCTGCGATTTAAGGGCGATATACCTGTCGGACCTGTACATCCCTTTATCAAGCAGTGATTTAAATGTAGGAATGGTTTTCCATAGACTAATGCCTTTCCAGTGCGCGTTAAATTGTGCCTGCAGGGTACGCATATATTCTTTCTGCGCGTCTTCTGCATATTTTTGCATGGTGGCATCAATGGTAGTGTAAATTTTCAGGCCATCGCGGTCAAGGTCATAAGGGGTAGTGCCATCCGGTTTAAATATGGATTTATCAACCAATATTTTTTGCACCTGCTTTTTCAGTACAGCTCTAAAATAGGTTGCGATACCATCATTATGGTCGATAGGGCTAAAGGTTAAACCCAACGGTTTGGCTTTATATTCATCGGCCTGGCCCGAGCTTAAAAAGCCTTCTTCATCCATACGTCTCAGTACAAAATTACGGCGGTTTTTGGCGTTATCCGGATGGTTTATGGGGGAGTAGATACCCGGCCCGTTTATCATACCTATTAACAGGGCTGCCTGGTCTGGTGTAAGCTTATCCGGCGTGCTGTTGAAATAGGTACGCGCTGCGGAACTGATACCATAGGTGTTGTATGCACCAAAATCCACCGTATTTAAGTACAGCGTTAGTATCTCCTCTTTGGTATAATTGCGTTCTATTTTAACGGCGGTTATCCATTCCTGTAGCTTTTGGATGATACGTTTGAACGGGTTATGCGATCGCTCGGAAAACAGGTTAAGCGCCAATTGCTGTGTGATGGTACTACCACCTTGCTTTTTCCCTACAAGGTTATACAGTACTATACTGAACGTACGCTGAAAATCGATACCGGAGTGCTGGTAAAAGCGGGTATCCTCGGTAGCTATTAACGCGTTGATAACATTTGGCGAAATTTGCTTATAAGTAACGCTCGAACGGTTTTTGATGTAGTATTTACCGATGATCTGCTTATCTGACGATATGATCTCTGAAGCCTGATCACTCTTAGGATTTTCCAGCTCGCGGAACGATGGCAGCGGACCAAACACCTGGAAGGCGATAAGCAATATCATGATTACGAAAAACGAGAAGCAGGCTATTACAAAACGCCAAATATACCAGTTGTAACGTTTTATATCCTGTTGCGAAACTTTATTGATCATCTTAATCTTAGTAGTTTTGTTGATAATAGTCTATATAACTATCCAGTTTTTTCCGGTCGGCTAATTTATCCAGATTTTCTTGTGTTATGATAAAAAAGCTGTATTTATCCTTCGGTACCTTCATAATATCGGGCATCAGCGGTAAAATTTTACGGGCATAATCCTTAACCTCTGCAAGGTTGTTGAAACGGCCGATGTATATGAGTTGGTTATCGTAACCTACGGCTTTAAGCTGGTGCTTTATGCCTGCATTGCTATAACTAACCCTGTTAAACTGCCCAATACCAAAACGTGATGATGACAAATTGATTGCACCGCTGCTTACATTTATCACCAGGTAATAATTGGTGCTATCCCGCAGGTTAAATATAGATGGCGCCTGTTTTACAGGCGCTAAAGTAGGTGCCAAGGTAACCGGAGCCTCCACTTTTGCCGATTGGGTTACAGGTGGCAATATCTCGGTTTTGACTTCAACAGGCTTTTCTTCTTTTACAGGTTGTTTAACTATGGCAACCTCTTCAGGTTTTTTAACCTCAACAGGGGGCGCTGTTATGGCAGATGCTTTTTCTTCTTTTTTTACTGCTGCTATAACCGGTTTTGGTTCGGGCTTGCGCACATTAGGAGCCGGGACGTATTTTTCAGCTGGTACCCTAAACTCGGTTTCCTTTTGATAAACAATAGGCAGGGTAAACTGCGGGTCGTTTGTTTCACGGTCGGATATGACAACTTTGCGCAGGGCCAACTCCGGTTCATTTGCTGCAATATAAGCCAGGTGCTGATTAACCAGCGGGGTTATCAGCTTATCATCCGGGTATTTGGCAACTATATTTTTCAGATCGGTACTAAAAGGTGTAAGCGGCTCCTGGTGGCCGGCTGCAAAGGCCCGCAGATAATAGATCTGCGAAGCAAACCTGTTATTTGGGTATTGAGCAAGTAAGGCGTCAGATGCAGAAATTACTTTAGCGTACTGGTGGGTGGCATAAAGGTCGTATATATTATTATACAAGATGCCGAAGCCCGTGTCTTCATCATTAATGTGTTTGGCATATTCCGGGTCGAGAATGATCCTGGCGAAAGGTGTTTGCGGGTAATTTTTCACCAGCAGGTCTTTATACCTATTTGATGATGCCGGGTCAGTATCGCTATATAAGCGGTATAGGTTATAATAAACTGCCGCTGTATTGTCGTTATTTGGGAAGCGTTTTAGTATGGCTTCATATGCGGCTATAGCTTCTTTTTTATCATCCAAAACATCGCGGTAAAAATTGGCTATATCTAAATAGGCATCATACATGCGTTTGTTAGATTGCGCTAATAACCCGGGTGTAAGCGGCAAATTCTGCAAAAGTTCCTGCCGGTAATTACCTGCAACCACATTATTGGTATTGCTTAAAAGCTCGTTAGCGCCGGCATCCGGGTCGGTGGCTTGTATAGCAACTGAGTTATTTTGCGTAATGTCGCTGCTTGCGCGGTTTGCCCTGCGCCAGTTATCTTCTAAACGGCGGTTGCCCCAAACCCGTTTAAAACTGCTAAAGCCCTGGCTTACCGCGTTTGCGTTGCTAAAGTAAAAGTTACTGCCATTTGGTAAGCTTTCTTGCGCGGGTTGGTTTACATTGGTAGCGCCGTAAGGCCCTGTTGTATTGGTAACTTGCGCCGATTGGGTGCTTAATATTTTGGCTTCAACCATTTTATCTAGCCGTGCAAGGCGGGCGGTTTCATCCAGTTTGGCCAGCATTTGCAGGGTATCCTCACGATCTATTATTTGTAACCTGTCGGCCAGCACCTGCAGGTTCTCGGCCTTCTTTCTTATGGCATTGTAAGTAGGGTAGTTAGGCGACAGGTTTACCAGCGCGCTATCATAAAAATTTTTGGCCCCGGTATAATTGGCTTTGTTCTTAAAATAAACATCAGCCATGCGCAGGTATGACAGCCCTTTTCGGTTTTGGTTTTTTGTGCTGTAATTAACGGATTGCCTGTAGCTTTTCAGCGCGTTATCAATCTCTCCATCGTTATACTGTATTTGCCCTATCTGGAAATATATCTGGTCGGTAAAATCAGCATTGTTTGAATTTTTAAGAAGCGAACGTAAGCGCGTTAAGCGGCTAACTTTTACACCGTTCTGCATATCCTCAATACGTATGCGGTTAAGGTTAGCGTTGAAAGCCATATCAAATACGGCGTTGCTTTTACTAACGCGATCATAATTGGCAACAGCATCGGCAGGTTTGTGGTTCATTTCCTGCAATTGGGCCAGTATGAATGTCCAGCGTAACTGGCGTTCTTTACCATGCGCATTCTCTATTGCCAGTTTGGCCATCGCCTCGGCATCCGCATAATCCTGTACGTTTATATCGTACTGCAATTTGGTAGCGTACACATCGCCTGTGATGTTTCTTTTTGGGTTAATTTCTGCAAAAGCACTATCTAAAACGGTTTTGGCATCATTTGGCTGATTAATATATAACAAGGAACGTGCCTTGTAAACCAATGCCTCCTGCTTTAATTCAATGTTTTTACCAAACGAACGGATAACATAGTTGGCGTACTCCACCGCGTCAAAATAATTACCATCCAGGTAATTGGCTTTGCTTAGCAGCAGGTAGGCATCGCCCACGTAATGGCTTTGTTCTTTTATGCTGATGATAGTATTGGCTTTTTGCTTAACCAGGTCAAGCTCTTTATCGGGCTCATCGCTGCGGGTAACGGTATCGCGGTAAACGCTTAGCAGTTCGCTATAATCATCAACATAGGCTGCTTCGTAAGCTTCCTGTTTTTGGCGCAAGATCTCTTTGGCATTAAACAGGATGTTGTATTTAGCTGTGAGATTTTGAAGGCCACGGTTAAGGGCGCTCTGTTTTTCGAGCGAACATCCGGCAATAACCAATACAATTGCAAGCAACAATAACTTTGGTACAGAAAAGGTAAACGTATGCCTCAATTGAATGTGTTTTGTGTTGATTATAACCACAGTACAAATAAATTGATTGCTTGTGGCCCAGGTTTATAAATGCCTTGCTAAAATACTAAAGATTATGCAATAGGTTTAATAAATTTGCCGGATGGCAGAAAATGAACGGAAACAACCTGATGATAACGGCAAAGCAGTTAATGCCTATGCTAAATATACCGGCTTGGCGGTACAGATGATAGCTGTTATTGGCGTTTTTGCTTTTGCCGGTTATAAAATAGATAAAGCCAATCAGCATACCACCATGTGGGTAACGGCAGCACTATCGCTGGTAGGGGTTTTTGTTTCGTTGTACCTTGTTATCAGATCTGTAAAGAATTGAGCCCTTTAAAAATTTTTATAGCTTTTGCAGTGTTTGTAATGGTGTTGGCGGCCATACCTGTACTATTAATTTATACCGGCCATAGCAACCTTTTACTTGCTAAATTTTGGGTGCTTTTTACATTCATAACCGGCTTTACTTTTATAGTAATAGGCTCTGTATTATTCATACAGCGCATTAACCCCACATTGTATGCCCAGGCGTTCCTGGCTACCACTATTGTAAAGATGCTGGGTTGTATGGCATTCGCCCTGTTATTTGTGTTAAAATTACACATTGACCACGGCGTTTTTTTGCTCAACTTTTCTTATTTATATTTCTTGAATACGGGCTTTGAAGTTTACGTTTTGTTGTGTAACTTGCGCAACCAAAATTGAAAGTAAAAAACACTCATTCAATGTATTTTAGCCACATTTTGAAATCAAAAAAAATAGCTCTCGGCCTTGTTTTAGGCGTTTTTTTAACTTTTTGCACTTGTAAAACTTTTGCTATACAGCACGGCGAGGATCATTCTGAGGTGGCCAAAACTGAAACAGAGAAAGCATTTAACCCAAGTGAAGTTATCCTCGAACACATTGCAGATTCGCATGTATGGCACCTGTGGGGGCATACCTCAATTCCGTTGCCTGTAATTTTGTATACTGATAAAGGTTTAGAAGTATTTTCTTCGGAAAAATTCGAGCACGGCCACGCGGATTATGCAGGTAAATACTACACTTACCGTTTGGTTAAAGACAAAGCAAACATTGTTGGCGAAAATGATACGCTTTTATCTGCCGCGACAGTATTAAGTCTTAACAAAAAACTGGTAGATTTTTCTATTACCCGCAACGTGGTAAGTATGTGGCTTTCGATGGTATTGTTGCTTATCATTTTCTTTAGCGTATCATCTGCCTACAAAAAACGTGAAGGTATGGCCCCTAAAGGCCTGCAGTCTTTCATCGAGCCTATTATCATGTTTGTAAGGGATGATATTGCCCGCCCAAACATTGGTTACAAATATCAGCGCTTTATGCCGTTGTTGTTAACCGTTTTCTTTTTTATATGGATCAATAACCTAATTGGTTTAGTTCCTTTCTTTCCGGGTGGTGCAAACTTAACCGGTAACATAGCGGTAACATTTGTACTGGCAGTAATTACCTTAATAGTAGTAAACGTAAACGGTAACAAATATTACTGGAAACACATTTTTGCGCCCGATGTACCTAAGCCATTGTATATTATTATGTGGCCGGTAGAGCTTGTTGGTATCATTTCAAGGCCGTTCGCGTTAATGATACGTTTGTTTGCCAATATTACAGCCGGTCACATTATTGTGTTAAGCTTAATATCTTTAATATTTGTATTTAAGAGCGCTTACGTATCAATAGTATCGGTACCGTTTGTGGTATTTATGGATGTGCTTGAGCTGTTGGTGGCAGCCTTGCAAGCGTTTATCTTTACATTGCTAACTGCCTTATTTATAGGCACAGCGGTTGAAGAGCACCACCACTAAAAAATTGTAAATAACTATATAAATATATATTCACTTTAATTTTAAAACTATGTTTGGAAGTATCGCTGCATTAGGTGCAGGTTTAGCAGTAATCGGTGCCGGTATAGGTATCGGTCAGGTTGGTGGTAAAGCAATGGAAGGTATTGCACGTCAGCCGGATGCCGCTTCAAAAATCCAAACTGCAATGATCATCGCTGCGGCCCTTATTGAGGGTGCTGCTTTGTTCGGTGTGGTTGTATCGTTCCTGGGCTTAAAATAATCTTTATCCCAACGGTAAATTCATAACCGTATCTGCAGCGATTGGCGGCAGATACGGTTATATTAAATTGACATTTAACCTTGTATAAAAAATGGAATTAGTTACTCCTGAAATTGGCTTAGTATTTTGGACCACGGTATCGTTTTTAATACTGTTCTTTTTGCTTGCCAAATTTGCCTGGAAACCCATTATGGGTGCTATTGACGAGAGAGAGCGTTCAATAGAAGATGCTTTACTTAAAGCAGCTGCAGCTAAAGATGAGATGGCCCGTTTAACTAACGAGAACGAAGCTTTATTAAAAGATGCCCGTGCCGAGCGCGACCTGATATTACTGGAAGCCAGAAAGTTAAAAGAGCATATAGTTAGCGAAGCAAAAGAAGCTGCGCAAAAAGAAGGTGCACGCCAAATTGAACTGGCACGTATCGAGATCAATAATCAAAAAAATATTGCGATGGCTGATGTTAGAAATCAGGTATCGGCATTATCGATAGAAATTGCTGAGAAAGTACTTCGCAAGCAATTTGAAGACCAGGGCAAACAGGACGAATTAGTAGCCGATTTGCTTAAAGAAGTTAAGTTGTAATAAGAGAGTTGTGAATACGAACCGGAGAGTTGTTAAGTCACTTGTCCGCTCATTATTCACCATTCATCATAACTAAGATATGTCAGAAGTAACAGTAGCAATAAGGTACGCAAAAGCATTGATAGACCTTGCTGAGGAGCAAAATGCTGTTGAAGCCGTTAAAGACGATATGGTGCTTTTTTACAAAACTGTAAGAAGCAGCCCAGAGCTTGGTGCCGTTTTAGCTAACCCTGTGGTACCTCATGGTAAAAAGAAAGCTATACTGGCCGATATTTTTGCAGCTAAGGTAAGCAAGGTAAGTATGGCTATGTACAATATAATGGTTGAAAAGGGCCGTGCAGAGGTATTATATACAATGTCTCACGAATTTATTGCTTTGTATGATGTTAAGCATAACATTACCTACGCTAAAGTAGTATCTGCTGCAGAACTATCTGAAACTAATAAAAAGAAATTGCTTGATGAAGTGCAGCAGGCTATTGGTGGTACTATAAAATTAAATATCCAGGTAGACCCATCTTTAATTGGTGGTTTTGTGCTTACTGTAGGCGACAGGCAAATAGATACAAGCGTTGCCACCAGCCTTAAGAAAATAAAAAAAGAATTTGCAACTATTGCATCAGTATAATAACATTAATACTCTAAAATAATCTCAAAAATGGTAGAGGTAAAACCAGACGAAGTATCAGCAATTTTGCGTCAGCAATTAGCCGGCTTCAAGTCAGAATCTGAATTAGAAGAAGTAGGTACCGTACTCCAGGTGGGTGATGGTATTGCCCGTGTTTACGGTTTAACCAAAGTACAATCAGGAGAGCTGGTTGAATTTGACAGCGGTTTGCAAGGTATCGTACTGAACCTTGAAGAAGATAACGTTGGTGTGGTATTGTTAGGTAAATCTGACGATGTTAAAGAAGGTGATACCGTTAAACGTACCAATCGTATCGCCTCTATCAATGTAGGCGAAGGTATGCTTGGCCGTGTTGTAGATACCCTGGGTAACCCAATTGATGGTAAAGGACCGATAGCAGGCCAAACTTATGAAATGCCTCTTGAGCGTAAAGCTCCTGGTGTTATCTATCGCCAGCCGGTAACCGAGCCATTACAAACCGGTATCAAAGCTATCGACGCGATGATCCCTATTGGCCGTGGCCAGCGTGAGTTGGTTATTGGTGACCGCCAAACAGGTAAAACCGCGGTTTGTATCGATACCATCATCAACCAAAAAGAATTTTACGATGCCGGTAACCCGGTTTACTGTATATATGTAGCCTGTGGCCAAAAAGCCTCAACTGTTGCAAACATTGTACGCACGCTTGAAGAGAACGGCGCTATGCCTTACTCAATTGTAGTTGCGGCTAATGCTTCGGATTCTGCTACCATGCAATTCTTTGCTCCGTTTGCAGGTGCTGCAATTGGCGAGTACTTCCGCGATACTGGTCGCCCTGCTTTGATCATTTATGATGATCTTTCTAAACAGGCGGTTGCTTACCGTGAGGTGTCATTGTTATTACGCCGCCCACCGGGCCGTGAGGCTTACCCGGGCGACGTGTTTTACCTGCACAGCCGTTTATTAGAGCGTGCCGCAAAAGTTAACAGCAATGATAACATAGCGCAGCAAATGAACGATTTGCCGGAGTCTATCAAGCACATTGTTAAAGGTGGTGGTTCGTTAACCGCATTGCCTATTATTGAAACACAGGCGGGTGACGTATCAGCATACATCCCAACCAACGTAATCTCGATTACCGATGGTCAGATCTTCCTGGAGTCTAACTTGTTCTTAGCAGGTATCCGCCCGGCAATTAACGTAGGTATCTCGGTATCACGTGTGGGTGGTAACGCTCAGATCAAATCGATGAAGAAAGTTGCCGGTACACTTAAACTTGACCAGGCACAATACCGCGAGTTAGAGGCTTTCTCTAAATTCGGTTCGGATTTGGATGCATCAACCAAAAACGTTATTGACAAAGGTGCACGTAACGTAGAGATGTTAAAGCAAGGCCAGTTTTCTCCGGTATCGGTAGAAAAACAGGTAGCTATCATCTACCTGGGTACTAAAAACCTGATGCGTAACGTACCGGTTAACAAGATACGTGAGTTTGAAGCTGAATTTACCAGCCAGTTAGAGTTACGCCACCCCGAAGTGTTGGCTGCCCTTAAAGCAGGTAAATTTGATGATCAGTTAACAGGTGTATTGGAAACAGTAGCTAAAGAACTGTCTGGAAGATATTAATTAGTAGTAAGTAATTAGTATCAAGTATCAAGTAGCAGGATTTTATCTTGATACTTGATACTCGGTACTTGATACTAAAACAAAAGAATGGCTAATTTAAAAGAAGTAAGAAACAGGATAGTATCCGTAAACTCAACACAGCAAATAACCAAGGCCATGAAAATGGTTTCGGCGGCTAAGCTGAAAAGGGCTACAGATGCTATTGTACAATTACGCCCATACGCTAATAAGTTGAAAGATTTATTAGACAACCTGTCGGCGACTTTGGAAGATGGCGCTTCGCCATTTTTGCAACAGCGCCAACCGGTGCGTGTATTGGTTGTAGTGGTATCATCAAACCGTGGTTTGGCGGGTGCTTTTAATACCAACGTTATTAAAACAGCCAATAACCTTATTGCCGAAAAATACAGCGAGCAGTTAAGCAAAGGCAACGTATCTATTGTTGCTATCGGTAAAAAAAGCCAGGAGTTTTTTCAACGTCGTAAGTTTAACGTAATTGGTAACAATAACGATTTATACCTTGACCTGAACTTTATTAATGCTTCTAAAATTACTGAAAGCATTATGCAGGGCTTTATTAATGGCGATTACGACCGTGTTGAACTGGTGTATAACCATTTCCGTAACGCGGCTATACAGTTTCAGGTTGCAGAGCAACTTTTGCCTGTGCCAATGCCTGAGGCTAAGCCGAAGGAAGAAGGCTTAAAAACCAAGGGAGCTGTTATCGAAAACCAGGTTAACTACATCTTAGAGCCTTCGCAGGAAGAGATCGTAGAGCAACTGATCCCTAAAAACATAAAAATACAGTTATACCGTGCCGTTTTAGATTCAAACGCATCTGAGCATGGCGCGCGTATGACGGCTATGGATAAAGCAACCGAAAACGCAGGCGACTTGTTGAAAGCCTTAAAACTTTCATACAACCAGGCACGCCAGGCAGCCATCACTACCGAGCTTACCGAGATTGTAAGTGGTGCAGCGGCATTAGGTGGTTGATAATAACCATTAACATATAACAATAAAGGCTTTCCAATTCGGAAAGCCTTTATTGTTTGTATTCATTTTTAAGGCCCTCATTGCGAGCGATAGTATGGCAATCTTCGACATGTTTGTCGCCGACTTTGCTATCGAAGATTGCCACGTCGCTATCGCTCCTCGCAATGACGATAGTTTATTAGATGTTAGGGTTAGCAGCGTATTCCTTCCACAATTCATCTACAGATTTGCCGGTAAGCTTATTCCATGATGCGGGGGTGTAAGTATGGTCGCGCATTTGGCTGTCAAGCTTTTTAACGGTGCCTTTTTTTACTTTGGTTTCCACCCAAACTAAAAAGCGGGCGGTAATGCGGTAGGCGTTATCATAGTTTTGGGTTGGTTTAAAATCGGGCAACTTCCATTTCGCGGCTTCGTTAGCTACACCGTGTTCGTTACGCACATAATCGGCAATACCTTCGGTTAACCAGCCCGGCCCAACTTCAAAGTTTCCGTAATCCTGCGCAATATGCATTACCTCATGGGTAACTACATCAATATCGTTAGGGTGCTTAGTCATGTAATCCGGACTAAAAACCACGCGGCCGTTATCAGTAGCCGCAACCCCATGGTAGGCGGTATCAATAAAAAATTCAACTTGTTTAAGGCTTTTCTTATTGTATTCGTTCACAATTTTAGGGTACACCACAAAAAAAGTGCTGATCAGCTTTTGAGTAATGGCTTTATCAAAGCTCTCATCGTTACCATGTACAATTAGGGTATAGCCGTTACGTTTTATAGTATCCGGCCCGGACGCGAAGCTTGCGCCGCATATCAAGCTTGTTAAAAGTACTAATGCTAATTTTTTCATCCGGCAAAAATAACTTTATAGAGCAATTACGGGCATTTTACCCGTAAAAAGGCTGATACATAACTAAGCTTCGGCAATAGCTTTTTAGTTTACTCACCCAGCGGCACTTTGTGCGCTACCCTCTCTGCTGTGCAAAGAGGGTGAAAAAGGCGGCTTTGCCCTCTCCGCAAGCGGAGAGGGTGGGAGAACGAAGCAATGTCCGGGTGAGTAAACTTTGCAACTTGAAAATCTTAATCTTGTTAACAATTAAACTTGCATTTGTATAAGTACTTATATAAATTGCATTCATGAATTTGTACCAAAGCTTAGGTTACCTGGTGTTGGGCAGCCGTTTAAGGCGCATGAGCGAAAGCTTTTTGGCCGAAATAAACCGCATTTACCAGAATGAGAGTATCGAGTTTGATGCCAGTTGGTTCCCGGTGTTTTACCTGCTATCAAAAAACGACTCGCTGTCTATCAAAGAGCTTAGCGAACAAACAGAGGTATCTCACCCGGCGGCAAGTCAGTTGATCACTAATTTAAAGAACCGCAAACTGGTAGAAACCACCACACACGCCGATGATGGCCGCAGGCAAATGGTGCAGTTTACCGATAAGGGACGCGATCTGTTAAAACAGATCCTGCCGGTTTGGGATGCTATTACTGCCGGCATGAATGAGCTGGAAGCGAGCGATGCTAAAATTGCGGAGATACTGCCCGCCATATCCGCTTTAGAAAATGCCTTTAAAGCATATAACCTATCCGGCAAGGTTGGGGGAAAATTAAACCCGATACCCGATGAAAAACTTTAATTACGGTATTGAGCACCTAACCATTGGCCTTAGCCTGGATATTGCAGCCGGTAAGATCAAAGGGGGAATAAATAATGAAGCTGCTACGCGAATACACAACTCCTGGAAAGAAGTTGAAAAAATAGTGCAGGCGCATTTGCCGGTATACGGCATTAATACAGGCTTTGGCCCACTGTGCGATACGCGCATTTCTGAAGAAGATACCAGCCTGCTGCAAAGCAATATTTTAAAAAGCCATAGCGTGGGTTTAGGCAAACCCATCCCGAAAGAGATCGCCAAGCTGATGCTGATAACAAAGGTGCATGCTTTAGCGCAAGGCTACTCGGGAATAGCGCCGGCAACGTTAGACCGTGTCATTTGGCATATTGATAATGATGTGATTCCTGTTGTACCCGAGAAAGGCTCGGTCGGTGCATCAGGCGATTTGGCTCCTTTATCGCATTTGTTTTTACCGCTGATAGGTTTGGGTTATGTAAATGTTGGAGAGGAAAAGCATCCCGCAGGCGAGGTTCTGAAACAGCATAATTTACAACCCCTGGTATTAGGCCCTAAAGAAGGCCTTGCGCTTATTAACGGCACCCAATTCATTTTGGCATTTGCCATAAAGGCGGTAGAGCGACTGAATAATCTCCTTAATACTGCCGACCTGATCGGTGCCATGTCATTAGAAGGGCTCATGGGCTCTGCACGGCCTTTTGATGCAAGGCTGCATGCTATTCGCCCGTATAAAGGTACAAAGCTTGTGGCGAAGCGTTTGGCTGCCTTGTTGCACGGCTCTGCAATTGGCAGCTCGCATGTAGATTGCGATAGGGTGCAGGACCCATACTCGTTACGCTGTATGCCACAGGTGCATGGTGCATCGCGCAATGCCTGGCTGCATTTAAAAGAGTTAACCGAAATTGAATTAAACTCCGTTACCGATAACCCCGTAATTTTTAATGCTGATGATACTATAAGCGGAGGTAATTTTCATGGACAGCCGCTGGCTTTGCCTTTAGATTATGCTACCGTTGCCGCGGCGGAGTTGGGTAATATTGCCGACCGCCGCTGTTACCTCATGAGTGAGGGCCGTTACGGTTTGCCAAAATTACTTACAGAGCATGCCGGTTTAAACTCCGGGTTGATGATACCGCAATACACTACAGCCGCATTAGTAACTGAGAATAAAACTTTCTGCTTCCCGGCCAGCGCCGATAGTGTGCCTACATCTTTAGGGCAGGAAGATCACGTTTCTATGGGTTCTATCAGCGGGCGTAAGCTGCATATGGTGTTGGATAATTTGGAGTACATCCAGGCTATAGAATTGCTTTACGCCTCACAAGCTTTAGATTTCCGCAGACCATTGAAAAGCACCCCGGTAATTGAAGAATTGCAAAAACTGGTGAGGAAGCATGTACCCTTCATAAAAGAGGACAGGATCTTCGCGGATGATATCAACGCCCTGCATCAATTAATTATCAGCGGGCAATTCCAGTCGGTAGCCGACGGGGCCGCCCAAAAACACAACATCAATATAAACGACGATGACGAATTCGGAATTTATTAAGACATACGCCAACCACCCGGTGTATTATGCCCCGGTTGGCAATCAACTGCACGCCAAAAGCTGGCAAACAGAGGCGCCGTTGCGCATGCTGCTAAACAACCTTAACGGGCAGGTTGCCGAAAACCCCGACGAATTGGTGGTATATGGAGGCATAGGCCAGGCAGCGCGCAACCCCGAATCGTTAAGAAAAATAATTGAGTTGTTATTAGAACTGGACGACGACCATTCATTATTGGTACAGAGCGGTAAACCTGTGGGGATCATCCGCAGCCACCCCCAGGCACCAAGGGTGTTGATTGCCAACAGTAACCTGGTACCCGCATGGGCAACCTGGGAGCATTTTAATAAATTACGTGCCGATGGCCTGATGATGTACGGGCAAATGACCGCAGGCAGCTGGATCTACATAGGTACGCAAGGCATTTTGCAAGGCACTTACGAAACCTTTGTGGAAGCAGGCCGCCAGCATTTTAATAACGATTTAACGGGTAAGCTGATAGTTAGCGCAGGTATTGGTGGCATGGGTGGTGCACAGCCACTGGCCGCAACCATGGCAGGCGCTGTGTTTTTAGGTGCCGATGTGGATGTTACCCGTATTCAAAAGCGCATTGATAGCAGATATATAGATAAATTAACCCACTCATACGAAGAGGCGATAAGCTGGGTGCAGGATGCCATGGCAAAAGGTGAAACCTTGTCGGTTGGTTTGGTAAGCGATGCCGGCGATATGCTGGAACGTTTGATTGCCGATGGCATTTTGCCTCATATGGTAACCGACCAAACATCGGCGCACGACCCGTTGAATGGCTATATCCCTAATGGATTAACGCTGGATGCGGCACTTGATCTGCGCAAAGCTGACCCTGAGCAATACAAACGCCTGTCGCTGGCAAGCATGGCCCGCCATGTAGGTTTTATGCTCGAACTGCAAAAACGAGGCTCGGTAACCTTCGATTACGGTAACAACCTGCGCGAGTTTGCCAAACATGGCGGTGAGCAAAATGCTTATGATTTTCCGGGCTTTACCCCGGCATTTATTCGCCCGTTATTTTGCGAGGGTAAAGGGCCATTCAGGTGGGTGGCGTTATCCGGCGACCGGGAGGATATTTACGTAACAGATAGGGCGCTAATGGAAGCTTTTCCCGAAAATAAACCATTAATAAATTGGCTGGAGAAAGCACAAAAGCAAATAGCATTTCAAGGTCTGCCTGCACGTATTTGTTGGCTGGGCATGGGCGAACGTGAAAAGGCGGGATTGATATTTAACGAATTGGTGGCAAGCGGCAAAGTAAAAGCGCCGATAGTGATCGGTCGCGACCATTTGGATTGCGGCTCTGTAGCATCACCAAACCGCGAGACTGAATCGATGAAAGATGGCTCGGACGCGGTATCCGACTGGCCATTGCTTAACCTGATGGCTAATACTTCCGGCGGCGCAACATGGGTGTCGTTCCACCACGGTGGCGGGGTAGGCATGGGCTATTCGCAGCATGCGGGGATGGTAGTAGTAGCTGATGGTACCGAACGTGCGGCAACCTGCCTAAAACGCGTACTGCATAATGACCCTGCCATGGGCATCTTTCGCCACGCGGATGCAGGATATGATAAAGCACAGGACTGGGCCGATAGGTTTGGGTTGAAGGTATGGTTGCGCTCGTCTGTGACGAGTGCTTAATATGGTGATGCGTCTATGACGCGATGCAATCGCAAAGAAGAACAAGCACTCGTTATAAACGAGCGTAATACATATTTAAATGAGAAAACTAATTGGTCCATTTACACAAATACTCCCTTTAACAGGGTTGCCTTTAAAAGGCGCGCTGAGGGATGAGCAATTACACATCATTACTAACGGTGGTGTGCTAGTTGATGATGGACTGATATTAGCAGTGGCTGATTTTGACGAATTAAGAAAAGCCAACCCATCTATACAAATTGAAGAAATTATAGAGCAACATGTTTTGCTGCCGGGATTTATAGATTGCCATACGCACATTTGCTTTGGTGGTACCCGGGCCAGGGATTACGCTATGCGCATTGCAGGCAAAACCTATTTAGAAATAGCCAGGGCAGGCGGTGGTATTTGGGATACTGTAACAGAAACCCGTGCGGCTGCTGAAGCGTCACTCGTGGAATCATTGGTGCAACGGGCAAACCGCCACCTTGCTGAAGGCGTTACCACCATTGAAGTTAAGAGTGGGTACGGATTAAGTGTTGAAGAAGAATTAAAACAACTGCGTGCCATTAAAGCCGCATCAACTCAAACTAAAGCTAAACTGATACCTACCTGCCTTGCCGCCCACATGGTACCAAAGGATTTTATAGGGTCGCAGGAAGAATACTTGCAGTATGTGCTGAATGATCTGCTGCCTATTATTAAACAAGAGAACCTGACTAACCGTATAGATATTTTTATTGAAGAAAGCGCTATTAATATTGAAAACGCTTTGATCTATTTAAATAAAGCCAGGCAAATGGGCTTTGATATTACCGTACATGCCGACCAATTTACTATCGGCGGCAGTGCCGTTGCTGTGGAGGTTGGTGCGCTATCTGCCGACCATCTGGAGGCAAGCGGCGATAAGGAAATTGGCCTTTTAGCGGCATCAAATACGGTTGCGGTGACGTTGCCGGGTGCATCTTTAGGCTTGGGTATGCCGTATGCACCCGCCCGCAAACTGCTCGATGCCGGTGCCTGCCTCGCCATTGCCAGCGACTGGAATCCCGGCTCGGCCCCGATGGGCGATTTGCTGATGCAAGCGGCTGTGATGAGCGCGTCAGAAAAATTATCGGCTGCCGAAGTTTTTGCCGGATTAACCTTTCGCGCGGCGGCAGCGTTAAAAATAGAAGGTGGTATATTAGCACCGGACATGCCTGCAGATATGCAGGCCTACCCATGTGCAGATTACCGCGAAATATTATATTACCAGGGTAAATTGAAGCCTCACCATGTTTGGATTGGTGGAGATACTAATGAACCATTGAACTAATAAACCAATGAACCAATTAATTGAATGTGTTCCCAATTTTAGCGAAGGTGTAAACCTGCCTATCATTAAACAAATAACCGATGAAGTGGAATCGGTGGACGGTGTTAGATTGCTTAACGTAGACCCCGGCAAAGCCACTAACCGCACCGTGGTAACTTTTGTAGGCGAGCCCGAAGCGGTTATACAAGCGGCTTATCTGGCGATAAAAAAAGCCGGGGAACTGATTGATATGAGCAAACACAAAGGCGAACACCCCAGGATGGGCGCTACGGATGTTTGTCCGCTGATACCTATCGCTAATATTACTATGGAAGAAACTGCCCGGTACGCTAAACAACTAGCTAAACGAGTTGGCGAAGACTTAGGCATCCCCGCATATTTATACCAGCATGCGCAGGCAGATAAAACAAGGGATAACTTATCGATGATCCGTGCAGGAGAGTATGAGGGGTTCTTTAAAAAAATAAAGGAGCCCAACTGGAAGCCTGATTTTGGCCCGGCAGAAATGGATGCTAAACGTGGCGCAACAGTGATAGGCGCGCGCGACTTTTTGATCGCTTATAATATCAATTTAAACACCACATCAACCCGCAGGGCAAACGCCATTGCGTTTGATGTACGGGAAGCAGGCCGCGTAATGCGCGAGGGCGACCCGGTAACCGGTAAAGTTATAACAGATGAGAATGGTAAACCAAGATCCATCCCTGGTACGCTTAAAAGCGTAAAGGCTATTGGCTGGTATATTGAGGAATATGGTGTTGCCCAGATCTCCATGAACCTCACCAATATAGATGTTACCCCCATTCACATAGCCTTTGATGAGGTTTGCAAAAAAGCAGCCGAGCGTGGCATACGGGTAACCGGCAGTGAATTGGTGGGCTTAATGCCATTGAAAGCCATGCTTGATGCTGGTAAATATTTCCTGCGGAAGCAGCAGCGGTCTTTGGGGGTGAGCGAGGCGGAGCTAATTAAGATCGCCATTAAATCGATGGGGTTGGATGAACTTGGTCCCTTTAACCCCGAGGAACGTATCATAGAATATTTGCTACGTGATAAACGTGCGGGTAAGTTAGTGGGTATGACCTTAACCGCTTTTGCCGATGAAACAGCAAGCGAAAGCCCTGCACCCGGCGGTGGTTCTATCTCTGCTTATATGGGCGCTTTGGGGGCATCGCTGGCTACCATGGTGGCTAACTTGTCGTCGCATAAAAAAGGATGGGATAGCCGGTGGGAAGAGTTTAGCAATTGGGCAGAGCAGGGGCAGGCTCTTAAAGTTGAATTGTTGCGCCTTGTTGATCTGGATACCATCGCCTTCAATAAAATAATGGAAGCATTTAGCTTGCCTAAAGGGAGTGATACTGAAAAAGCGGCACGTGATGAAGCTATACAGTACGCTACTAAATACGCTATTGAGATCCCTTTTAAGGTGATGGAAACTGCTTACGAAAGTTTCTCACTGATACGTGCTATGGTAGAAACCGGCAACCCAAACTCGGTAACAGATGCGGGGGTAGCGGCTCTATGTGTGCGTTCGGCAGTTATGGGGGCGTTTATGAATGTTAAGATCAACGCATCTGATTACAAAGACAGAGCCTTTGTGGATGATGTTTTAAAGCGTGGTTGTGAGATAGAACAAAAAGCAATTACTGCCGAAGCGGAGATAATTGCTTTAGTAAATGGAAAGATAAAATAGCATGGCATAATTGTTGGTTAATTGTTTTAAACAAAAATTAACCATATGAAAACTATATTCAAATTATTAATGGGCGCAGTTATTGTAACTGCGGCATCTTGTAGCGGTAACGGCAGCAAAAGCACGGCAGATACCGATAGTACCGCTGCCTATAACAGCAGTAGCACTGAGGCTGCCACCGACAGCAACAAGAAAGAACTGGAAGCCAAAGATTCGACAGAGGTATTTGACGATACCAAGTTTGCGGTAGCCGCTGCAAATGGCGGCCTTTTGGAAGTACAGTTAGGTAAGCTGGCCCAAACAAAGGGCTCGTCGCCCAAAGTATTGGAATTTGCTAAAATGATGGTTGAAGATCATTCAAAAGCTAATAAAGAATTGATGGCTTTAGCGGGTGTCAAAACCATTACCCTGCCTGCAATTTTGGATAACAAAACCCAAAAGGATTATGATGATATGGCCAAGCTCAATAAAGCTGAGTTTGACAAAGCCTATACCAATTACATGGTAAAAGATCATAAGGAAGATATAGAGGAGTTTGAGAAGGAAGCAAAGGATGGTAAAGATGCCGAATTAAAAGCCTTTGCCGCTAAACATGTTCCTATTTTGAAACATCATTTAGAGATGGCACAGCAAGCCGCTGATGCAGTGAAGAAATAAAGAATACATATTAAAATGCAAAAGAGCCACGAAAAACGCGGCTCTTTTGCATTTATGTGAGTTAGTTGTGAATTAATAATGATACCTCACAAAGGCTTCCATAGCCGCATACTCGGCCATGCCAAGCTTGTCGTAGTTTTGGGCGGTTTCGCGGTTGCGGTCCTCCGCGCGTACCCAAAACTCGCGTGCGTCATCACCGGGGAATACCGGGCGGTCTTTTTGCGATTGATGTTTGAATATCGCGTTCCGCTTACGTAATACTTCGGCAGGAGAAAGTGGTACTGCCATTTCTATTTCGTGGGTAGCAAATTCATGCCATGCGCCGCGGTACATCCACACCCAGCAATCATTTACCCAAGCCTCGGTTTTACGTAACCTGCGTAACGACTCGATAACGATGTTAAAACAAACCACGTGTGTGCCGTGCGGATCGGCAAAGTCGCCGGCGGTAAATACCTGTTGTGGCTTTACTTTTTGTAGCAACTCCATGGTTAGCTTTATATCCTCTTCGCCTACAGAGTTTTTTTGTGTTTTGCCTGTTTCGTAAAACGGCAGAGCCTGAAAATGGATATTGCTGTCGGGCAAACCGGCAAAGCGTGCACCGGAGATAGCTTCTGTTTTACGGATAAACCCTTTAACGTCTCTTATCTCAGGGGTGTCTATCTGGTTTGGTAATTTTTTGTTGATGAAATTACGCATGTCATCATAAATGCCTTGTAGCTTGGCGGTATCCTCGCCTACACTGGCCTTAAAGTCAATGGCAAACTCCATATATCTTAAAACGTCATCATCCCAAACGGCAGTGTTGCCGGATGTTTGGTAGGCCACGTGTACATCATGCCCCTGGTCAACCAGGCGGATGAACGTACCGCCCATCGAAATTACATCATCATCAGGGTGCGGAGAGAAAACTATTGAACGTTTGCGTGCAGGTTCAGCGCGTTCGGGGCGCTGGCTGTCATCTGCCCCCGGTTTGCCACCCGGCCAGCCGGTAATGGTGTGCTGCACCTGGTTAAATATATCAATGTTGATTTGGTACACCGGTCCCTGTTCAACGGCAAGCTGGGCCATGCCATTGCTGTTATAATCTTCTTCGGTTAGTTTTAGAATGGGTTTGCCTACCGCGCCCGATAACCAGATCACCGCCTTTTTCTTCAGGTTATTATCCCAAATACAATCAGATACCAACCAGGGCGTATCAAAGCGGGTTAATCCTGATGCGGCATCCACATCCAAAACAAACTCCACATTGTCTGAAAGTTGCAGGAAAGTGGCCGGTACTTCACCAGAGATCTCGCCTTCGACAGCCTTACGAACAATGGGCGCTTTCTTGGCGCTCCAGGCCATCAGTATAATTTCGCGTGCTTTAAAAATGGTACCCACGCCCATGGTAATGGCTTTAGTTGGTACATTTTGTTTGCCACCAAAATCTCGTGAAGCATCGTTACGGGTAAGGTCATCCAAAGTAACCAAACGGGTACCCGAGTTTGGTGCCGACCCCGGCTCGTTAAAACCGATGTGGCCTGTACGGCCAATACCTAATATCTGCAGGTCTAAGCCTCCCAGTTCTTCTATTTGTTTTTCGTACGCTAAACAAAAGGCCGCCACTTCATCTTGTGGCAGTGTGCCATTTGGTATATGTACCAGGTTTTTGTCTATATCTATATGGTCAAACAAGTTTTCGTTCATGAAGGTAACGTAGCTTTGCGCCGCATCTGGCTTCATGGGGTAATACTCATCCAGGTTAAAGGTTATAACGCCTTTAAACGAAAGTCCTTCCTCTTTGTGCAGGCGTATTAATTCCGCGTAAACCTTTATTGGTGTAACACCTGTTGCCAGGCCTAATACGGTTGGTTGGCCTGCAGCCTGTTTTTTACGTATAAGAGCTGCTATCCTTGCAGCTACTGCTAACGATGCGGCCTGCTGGTCGGGGTATACCGTAACAGGTAGTTTCTCGTAGCGTGTTTCTTCCAATAAATTTAATCTTGCCATAATTAGGTTAATATGTGGGTATTCATTTCTATATTTTCAAAAAATCGGTACAAAAAAAATCCTCACCGAAGCGAGGATTTAACCAATTAAACTATAAAATTTATCCTCTTCTAATAAGGATAACAAGTATGCATATTTTAATGATTCACTTTTCATCATTGTTGCAAACTTAATAAACATAAATTATAAAATCAAAATACTTATTAAAAAAATTTAAAAAGATATAGAGTTATAAGATATAATTATTGTAGTAAATTTAAATTTATATTATAATTTTATTTAACGTTTTAAATCATTTAAATTCGGTCATTGATTTTTTCTTACTTAATTAATATAGCTGGTTTGAGGCAATTTAAACAAATATTACTTGCGGGGATATTGTTGTTTTGTATTGCGCCTGTGCTGTTTGCACAGGTGAACCGGAAACATGTTAAGCGTAAACCTGCTACGGTAAAAAACAAGGTGGTGCCTAAGCCACCTGCCAAACCCGAGGCTCAAATGAGCCCTCAGCTTAAAAATTTCCTGGTGCTGGCAGCAAATGCTAACGTTAATTTCACATTTCCAAAGGGTTTTAAAGAGATAAAAGCACCGGATAACGAAGACCTTTCTTATGATTATGCTATGGAGATGCCGGACAAGGAGTTTGAGATCTGGTTCCAGGTAAAGTCACAGAAAGAGAATTACGCCAGCTATCAGCGCTCAATAGGCAATAAAAATACAGCCCAAGCCAACCCCGACTCGCTATACATTGGGATGGGATCGGCACAGGCCCTCACTTTTGCAGGCGACAACAATTTTTTGATGCGCAATATTCCCCCTAAATACCTGGCGAAATATAATGCAGATGCCGGGAAAACCTATTTGTTAAATCTACCGGATGAACCCGCAACAAAGGGGTATAAATACGCGCTGCTTATTACCCTACAAAAAGACCATACAGGAACCATACTGGCGGTTTGCTTTGCCAACGTAAAAGGGGCCGAATTTTTCAAGAACATTGATAAAGCCAGCAGCTGTATAAAATTTAAATAATAACCATCAATGTTAATAAGTTGGCGCATTTAAATACTACTTTAAATGGCGACATTACTATATTTTTGCACAAGGGGCTAATCAGCACCAAAAACATTAGATCTAAACATGGCAGAAACAGTAAATTATGATGATGATAGCATCCGGTCGTTAGACTGGAAGGAACACATCCGCTTAAGGCCGGGTATGTACATTGGTAAACTGGGCGATGGCTCGGCTTATGACGATGGCGTATATGTGTTGCTGAAAGAGATCATCGATAACTCGATAGATGAATTTGTGATGGGATCGGGCCGTACCATTGAGGTAAACATGAGCGACCATAAAGTATCTGTACGCGATTATGGCCGTGGCATCCCGTTAGGTAAAGTGATAGATTGTGTATCTAAAATAAATACAGGTGGTAAGTACGATAGCAAGGCCTTCCAAAAATCGGTTGGGTTAAACGGTGTGGGTACCAAGGCGGTTAACGCTTTGTCTAACTCTTTCACGGTACAATCTTACCGGGATGGCCGCACCAAAATAGCAGAGTTTGCAAAAGGGGAGTTAGTTAGAGATGAGCCCGAAAAGGAAACATCGCAGCGCAATGGTACTGCCATTAACTTTGTGCCTGATGATACCATCTTTCGCCATTATCGCTTCATTCCCGAGTTTGTAGAGAACATGATCTGGAACTACGTGTTCCTGAACGCCGGTTTAACACTTAACTTTAACGGGCAAAAATATTTATCAGAACGCGGCCTTTACGACCTGCTGGTACGTAATGCCGATGCCGAGAACCTGCGCTATCCTATCATCCACCTAAAAGGGGAGGATATAGAAATAGCCATGACCCACGGGCAATCGTACGGCGAGGAATACTACTCATTCGTTAACGGGCAGCATACCACACAGGGCGGTACACACCAGGCAGCCTTTCGCGAGGCGGTGGTGAAAACCATTCGCGAGTTTTATAAGAAGGAATTCGACGCTTCGGACATCCGGGCATCTATAGTAGCTGCTATCGCGATAAAAGTGCAGGAACCGGTCTTTGAATCCCAAACCAAAACCAAACTTGGTTCGCAAAATGTTGGTCCGGAGGGCCCGTCGGTACGTGGTTTTATAAACGATTTCCTGAAGAAGGAGCTTGATAATTACCTGCACAAAAACCCTGCTACCGCCGATGCCCTGCTTAAGCGCATCCTGCAATCGGAACGTGAGCGTAAGGATATTGCCGGCATAAAAAAACTGGCGAATGACCGAGCCAAAAAAGCATCGTTACATAACCGTAAGTTACGCGATTGTAAACTGCATTTTGACGACAACCACGAGCGCAAGCAGGAAACAACCCTGTTTATTACGGAGGGTGACTCGGCCAGCGGATCTATTACAAAATCGCGCGATGTGCAAACCCAGGCGGTATTCAGCTTAAAGGGTAAGCCGCTAAACTGTTTCGGCCTTACCAAGAAGGTGGTTTACGAGAACGAAGAATTTAATTTACTTCAACACGCGTTAAATATAGAGGACGGGATAGACGGACTGCGCTACAATAATATTGTAATAGCTACTGATGCCGATGTGGATGGGATGCACATCAGGTTGTTGCTGATGACCTTCTTCCTGCAATTTTTCCCTGATCTGGTAAAGGCCGGCCACGTGCACATCCTGCAAACGCCGCTGTTTAGGGTGCGTAATAAAAAGCAAACCATATATTGCTATAGCGACGAAGAGCGCCGCAATGCCATCGCAAGCCTTGGTGTTAAACCCGAGATAACCCGGTTTAAAGGTTTGGGAGAGATTTCGCCTGATGAGTTTGGGTTATTTATTGGTAAGGATATCAGGCTGGACCCCGTGTTCCTGAAAGATGCTAATATCAAAGCCTTGTTAGAATACTTTATGGGTAAAAATACCCCAACCCGCCAGCAACACATTGTAAACAACCTCCGTGTAGAGAAGGATGACGAAAGCGTTAACCCTTTAATAGCAGAAAATTTGGATGAAGTGGAATTGCCTGTAGCGGTTTAGTCTAAACATGAATAGCCAACAGGAATTACTAAAGCGTAAGAAAATTATTTTAAACAAGCTGTCGGGTTATGGGATAACAGATGTCGATATCAGCTATCTTCCCTATTTGGCATTTTCAGAGGACAGTTTTCAAACATCTCAGGATGTTGGCCGCAGGATGCTAATCTTGTGGGCATTATCAGAATTGGCTTATGAGCCGGAGAATAGTTCCGGTGTTGAAGCATGGTTGCGCAAAGCTAATTTATGGGATAGCGTATCTGAACATGAAAAGACCTTGATATTTGGCGAAAAAACAAAAGAGGTATTGATAAATATGTCATGGGGAATCGAAGCTGTATTTGTATTAGCATGGGCTTTGAATTTGGCAGAAGAAATACCAAATCTTAATAGTGATTTCCGGGAAGCTGATTTTGAGGGATTTATAAATAAATTCCCTATCGATGAAGATCCGGCTGTATTTCTTGAGGGTCTTAATTATAGGGACAAGGAAGAAATATTCGTTGAAAATATAGTAAATGAGTTGGTGACAAGCCATTTAAGAGATTTAATGTTGAATGGCAACGAAACTAAACCTAACTTTAATGCCACGGCTTCCTTTGAAAGACACAGGGTGTTAAATTGGGTCAGAAAATTTAGTGGTATTTCTGATTGGGATGAAACAGATACATCTACATAATATGTCATAAGTACTATAGGCTATTGTATCCTATTAAGATAAGCCTTAACTTGTATCCCCCGTTCGGAAAAGAGCGGGGGATTTTTGTTTACATAAAACACTACCTGTTGTTATGGGTTAGTAGCATACACTATGATAGAACACGACATTAAAGTATCGTTTAAAGAGTACGATAACATAACAGAACTTAATACCGCCGACCAAAAGCTTTGTGCCGAGGCGGTTAATGCAATGGCAACTTCGCATTCGCCATACTCAAAATTTAAGGTAGGGGCGGCCTTGCAGTTGCAAAGCGGCAAAATTATACATGCCAGTAACCAGGAGAACGTTGCCTATCCATCAGGCTTATGTGCCGAAAGGGTAGCATTGTTCCATTGGGGAGCCGGCCATGCCGATGACCCAATTGTTAGCATGGCGGTAACCGCGCATACCGATGATTTTCAGTTACTGAAACCTGTTACATCATGCGGTGCATGCCTGCAGGTAATGGCCGAAGTGGAAAAAAGGCAAAACAGCCCTTTACGCGTATTGTTATATTGCATTGATGGCCCGGTGTGGGTTATTGATGATGTAAAAAGCATGATGCCTTTTATGTTTTTTGAAGAACGTTTAGTACAAACTGTATGAAGATCAGGATAATATTACTTTTAGTTTTAGCCACCTTTGGTGTAACTGCGTATGCGCAAACAGGTTTTCCGTTCGATAACGAGATCCGCGATTTTAAACACCAGGATAGCATCAGCATGCCTGCTAAAAATGGCATCCTTTTTATCGGTAGCTCATCCATTCGTAAATGGACCGACCTGGAGAAGCGTTTTGCAGGTAAACCAATCATTCGCCGTGGTGTAGGCGGTTGTACCATTGAGCAATTGGTAAATTATTATACCCCGTACATTTTGTACCCGTATCAGCCACGTAAGGTATTTATATACGCCGGCGAAAATGACATCGCCGAAGGTAAGACGGGTAAATTTACTTCCCGCCAGTTTTACCAGCTATGGGCCATGATTAAACAAAACCTGCCCAATGCCGAGATTTACTATATGGCTATTAAGCCAAGCCCAAGTAGGGCCAAATATTTCTCTGAAGTTAGAATAGCTAACACACTCATTCGCGATTTTATTAAAAATCGAAAGAAAACCTATTTCGTGGATGTGGCCTCGGTAATATTAGATCCTGCTACCAGGCAGCCCGATACAAGCCTTTTTGAAAGCGATATGCTGCACCTAAATAGAAAGGGCTATGATAAATGGCAGGCGGTATTGCAGCCACTGGTGAAGTAAATGGTTTAATATCCAACAACGAATGCTAAATGTCGAATAATGAAATAAATGAATTTCGATATTGGACATTCGAAATTCATCATTCGATATTACCTCCCATAAGAAAGGCCCTCCAATACTGGAAGGCCAATCACACTCAAACACTAAACTATATATTATTTAAAAACGCTGTAAACGTTGGTTATTTTCCAGCCGTTGCCGGTATTGGCTAAGGTTACGTAGTTGCTGCGTGTAAAGTGGTCGTATTTCATATCCACTTTTACTACAGCCAAATCTGTGTTATTTTCTACAATGCGGGTACTTGTGGTGCATTCCTGCTCAATGTTTTTCTCCCCTTTTAAAAAATTGGTCATTTGTTTTTTGTCGAAGCTTAACACGGTGTTACCGCGCTGTATATCAAACTTTGCCGATTTGTCTATTACCTGGCTAAGGTTGCTGATACGGCCATGCGTCATAGCATCTACGTAAGTATTAATTGCATGGGTTTTGGTAAGGTTGGCATCTGGTACATCATTAGCTTTTACAATGCTGCAGGTTGCTAATAAAACAAGGCCAAGGGTAACTGATTTGAAGGTTTTCATGATGTTGCGAATTGAGATTTTGTAATTAATTTTTGTGTTTATGCTTTTAAAACCGATCAGTTAATTCGTATATAAGATGTAGGCAATTGTCAAATAGTTACAGCCCGAATTGTTAAAAAGCCGCTTTTAACAAACATTTAACATTTGGGTATCTAATGCTTTATATTTGGCTATGGTTGATTGCACCACCACTATATTACTGTATGGAGATAACGGCGATAAAACCGGCTGGACTTACATTGAATTACCGGCAGATATTGCACAACAGTTGTTTGCAGGTAATAAACGCTCGTTTAGGGTTAAGGGGCAATTAGATGAGTTGCCTGTTGCGGGTTTATCTGCCATGCCCGTAGGAGATGGGAATTTTATTATCGCATTGAAAAAAGAGATCCGTAAGGGTATACGGAAAGAGCACGGTGCGATTGTACGCGTTAGGCTGGAGCATGACAAAGATTTTAAGATAGCTATGCCCGATGACCTTAAAGAGTGTTTTGATTACGAACAACCCGAAGCCTTTGACTATTTCACCGGCCTGGCTAAATCCCACCAGGGTTATTTTATTAAGTGGATAACCGATGCCAAAACGGAAGAGACGCGCGCTAACCGAATTGCCAAAACTATCAATGCGGCCATCAGGCGAATGGATTATGGCGCTATGTTGCGCGAGCAGAAGAAATTGCGGGAGTAAGCATTGCTATACCTATATGTAGATGTTAAAATCATCAGTTTTGTGTATAAATACAACTATTCAGTCCATCCCTCTTTCTGCGTATTTGCCTATCTTTACCAATCCATAATTTTTTGAGCTAAAGAATGAGCGACGATCTGAACACTCCTGATATTCCTGAAAATAATAACGAAGAAAATAAGCTTAATAAAGTCACTTCTCTTGATGGGCTGTACGAAAACTGGTTCCTGGATTATGCATCATATGTAATACTAGACCGTGCCGTGCCGCATTTAAATGATGGTTTAAAACCGGTACAGCGCCGCATACTACATTCGCTTAAGGAAATGGACGACGGGCGCTTTAACAAAGCAGCCAACGTAATTGGTAATACCATGAAATATCACCCGCATGGTGATGCTTCTATTGGTGATGCCATGGTGCAGATAGGCCAAAAAAACCTGCTGATAGACTGTCAGGGTAACTGGGGCGACCCTATAACCGGCGACTCGGCGGCCGCCCCCCGTTATATTGAGGCGCGCCTGTCTAAATTTGCGCTGGATGTTGTTTTTAACCCCGACACAACCGTTTGGCAGGCCAGTTATGATGGCCGTAACCGCGAGCCGATAACGCTTCCGGTAAAGTTCCCGTTGTTGCTTGCACAAGGTGCCGAAGGTATTGCAGTAGGTTTGGCTACCAAAATTTTGCCCCATAATTTTATTGAACTGATAGATGCCTCTATAGCTGTGCTAAAAGGCGACAGGCCAAACCTGGTGCCCGATTTCCCCACAGGTGGTATGGCAGATGTATCTGCTTATAACGAAGGGCAGCGTGGCGGCAGGGTAAGGGTACGGGCGAAAATTGTAGAGAAAGATAAAAAAACGCTTACCATTACCGAAATACCTTTTACAACCACTACAGGCGGGCTGATCGATAGCGTTATATCTGCTAACGACAAGGGTAAGATCAAGATAAAAAAGATAGAGGATAATACCGCGCAGGATGTAGAGATCGTGATACACCTGGCGCCCGGTATCTCTCCGGATGTTACTATTGATGCGCTTTATGCCTTTACCGATTGTGAGGTATCTATATCGCCCAATACCTGTGTAATACAAAATGATAAGCCGCGCTTTATGAGCGTGAACGATATGCTTACCGAAAGTACCTTCTTTACCAAGGAGTTGTTGAAGCAAGAGCTGGAGATAAAGCTAAAGGAACTGATGGAGAAGATCTTCTTTAGTTCGTTGCTTAAGATCTTTATTCAGGAAGGGATGTATAAGCACCCCGACTATGAGAATTCATCGGATTTTGAAGGCGTGTTAGCCGTGTTGAACAGGTTGTTCGAGCCATTCTTCCCGCAGTTTTACCGTACTATATTACCCGAGGACTATAAGAAGCTGATAGATAAACCTATGAGCAGCATTACTCGTTTTGATGTGAAGAAAACCGATGAGCAGATAAAGAACTTAGAGGCCGAGATAAAAACAGTTAAGAACCACCTTAAACATCTTACCGATTATACCATTGCCTGGTTTGAGAAGCTAAGGGAAAAGTATGGTAAGGACCGTGGCCGTAAAACCGAGCTACGTACTTTTGATAAGGTAGAAGCCGCCCAGGTAGCTTTGGCTAACGTAAAGCTTTACGTAAACCGCGAGGATGGTTTTATTGGTTCGGGTTTAAAGAAAGACGAGTTTGTGTGCGATTGCTCGGATATTGATGAGATCATCGTATTCCGTGGCGATGGCCGGTTTGTGGTTACCAAGGTGCAGGACAAGGTTTTTGTGGGTAAAGATATTGTACACGTTGCCGTATTTAAAAAGAACGACGAGCGCACCGTTTACAATATGATCTATAAAGACGGGCAAAGTGGCGTAAGCTATATTAAACGCTTCGCGGTAACGGGTGTAACGCGCGATAAGGAGTACGACCTGACCAAGGGCAGCAAAGGCTCTAAAGTACTATACTTTACAGCTAACCCTAACGGCGAGGCCGAGGTGGTTAACGTGCAACTGAAACCTCACCAAAAACTAAAGAAGCTACAATTTGACGAGGACTTTGCTGCACTGGCTATAAAAGGCCGTGCATCTATAGGTAACATGGTTACCAAGTACCCGGTTAAAAAGGTGGTCCTTAAAAGTAAGGGGGTATCTACGCTGGCCGGCCGTAAGATCTGGTATGATGATATCCTGAAACGCCTGAATGCAGATGGCCGTGGCAAATACCTTGGCGAGTTTGATGGCGACGACCGTGTACTAACAGTTATGGGTAACGGCGTGTATGAGTTGACCAGCTTTGATCTTAACAATCACTTTGATGATAAAATGATAGTCATCGAAAAATACGACCCGGCAAAAGTTTTTGCCGTGGTGCATTACGATGGAAAATCGAAGAACTACATGGTGAAACGCTTTGTGTTCGAGAATACGGTTATTGGTAAGCAAACCAGCATCATAAGCGATGAAAGCGGCTCTAAACTGGTGCTGATATCCGGCGCGGCGCAACCTATTGTAAAGTTAGAACAACTGAAAGGTAAAACGCTTATCCCCGAAGAAGCCGACCTTAACCTTACCGACCTGATAGATGTTAAAGGTATGAAGGCCATGGGTAACCGCTTATCAGTTCATCAAATAAAGAGTGTAGAATTACTGGCCGAGCACGATGATGAAAGCGACGTACCAGACCCGGCACCCGATTCGGTCGAGGATACCGAGATTACCATTACCGGCGATGATAAAGAAGTTACCGACACTGCACCGGCAATACCTATAGTTGCCGCCCCTCAATCTGAACCGAAAGATTCAATTGTAGAGAAGGTAAGGCCAAATGAACCCGCTGCACCCAAGCCAGTGGAAATAAGATCTGAGGAGTCGGTGAAACCATCGCCTGAAAAATCGGTGGAATCAAAAAAAGTAGATTTCGAGATCACCAATCCGGATGATATCGATATTGACGACAAAGGACAGTTAGGATTATTTTAGGTAAGAAAGACATGTTGAAAAGGTTAATAATTTATTGCACATTATTATTAAGCGGGCTAACAGCCAGTAATGCCCAGGAAGTAAGCCATACCTTTGCTTTCGGCGATAACGATTTTTTGTTGGATGGTAAGCCCCTGCAGATGATCTCGGGTGAGATGCACTACACCCGCATACCGCGCGAATATTGGCGCGAACGCATGAAGATGGCCAAAGCAATGGGCTTAAACACCATTGGCACTTATGTTTTTTGGAACGCTCATGAGCCGGTGCAAGGCAAATATGATTTTACGGGGAATAACGATATAGCCGAGTTTGTGCGGATAGCCAAAGAAGAGGGGCTTTGGATAGTATTGCGCCCCAGCCCGTATGTATGCGCCGAGTGGGAATTTGGCGGTTACCCATGGTGGTTATTAAAAGATAAAAACTTAAAGGTGCGCAGTAAAGAGCCGGCCTTTATCAACGCATACCGCAATTATATGATGGAGGTTGGCAAACAACTTGCTCCGCTGCAAATAAACCACGGCGGCAACATCCTGATGGTGCAGATAGAGAACGAGTATGGCTCTTTTAGTAACGATAAGGAATACCTGGCGCAAAATGAAAAGATCTTCCGCGAGGCGGGCTTTGATGGCTTGCTGTTTACCTGCGATGGCCCAAGCCAAATGCCTGGGGGATATTTACCGGGCTTTTTGCCGGCTGTGAATGGCGAGGATAACCCCGCTAAAGTAAAAGAACTTATTAATAAATACCACAACGGTAAAGGCCCTTATTACATAGCGGAATGGTACCCGGGTTGGTTTGATAGCTGGGGCAAACCACACAGCGGCAGTAATGCTGATGAAGATGCCAAAAAGCTGGATGAAGTTTTATCGGCAGGTATCTCCATTAACATGTATATGTTTCATGGTGGTACCACGCGCGATTTCATGAACGGTGCCAACATGAGCCGTACGGAAGCCTACGCTCCGCAAACATCAAGCTATGATTATGATGCACCGCTGGATGAAGCAGGTAACCCGACAGCTAAATATTATAAACTAAGGGCGGTTATTGCCAAGCATTTACCTGCCGGGCAAACCTTGCCCGATGTGCCCGAGCGCAAGCACCGCACTTTTGGTTTAGAAGTTATTAAGTTTAGCGGGGTGGCAAACCTGTTTAACAACTTAGGTAAGCCTGTTGAATCCGAAAGGCCGCTTAGCTTTGAGGATCTTGACCAGGGTTACGGTTTTGTACTTTATCGCACAACCTTACAAAATGCCGCTAACGGTTTGCTAAAAATTAAAGAACTAAGGGATTATGCTACGGTGTATTTAAATGGCAAACGCATCAGTGTTTTAGATCGCCGCTTAAAGCTGGATTCGCTGCAATTGAACAGCCCTACTCCAAATAGTACATTAGATATTTTAGTAGAAAATAATGGACGCATTAATTACGGCCCATACCTTACGGATAACAGGCAGGGAATTACCGATAAGGTAACCCTGAACGGACAAGAATTACTGGGCTGGAAGATGTACCAGTTCCCTTTTAACACAACAGCAGGGTTTAAATACTTGCCTGCACAAAATCAGGTTGAGTTACAGCCAGCTCTGTACCGGGGTACATTTTCGTTACGTGGCGTGGTAGACACTTACCTGGATATGAAAAGCTTTGGTAAGGGCTTTGTATTTATTAATGGCCACAACCTGGGCAAATACTGGAATATTGGCCCGCAGCAAACCCTATATGTACCCGCAGCATGGTTAAAAAAGGGGACTAATGAAGTGGTAGTGTTTGACCAATTAAAGGGCGGCCATACCGAATTATCTACTTTTGATCACCCGGTGTTAAACGAGGTAATTAAATAATAAACTAAACAAAGCATAACAGAAAAGGGCACCATCTTGGCGCCCTTTTTTGTTATGTAAGTATTTTGTAGTGCTGATTACAGGATCAGGATCAATACTAAAATGATGATGATGATAGCACCAACTGAAAGGTAAACACCACCGCCACCCATGGCTTGTGCTTCGTGTTTAAGTTCTTTCAATTCAGATTTCAATTCTTTTTTCTCTGTTTTGTTTAACAGTGATTTATCCATCGCTTTTATTTCTTCAACACGCTGTTTTATTTCTTCGCAACGGGCAACTCTCTGCTCTTTGGTCATGTTCGCGGCGGCTTCTTTGTAAACATCTCTCTTGTCCGCAAGCGTTGCAGCATTACTGTTAAAGGCAGCTACAGTCAGTAGCATCGTCATGGCGATTAAATAGATTTTCTTTTTCATAGTTGTATGTTGTAAGTAATTTATTTTACAGATAAGCTTAAAAATTAATCAAATGTTTTAAAAAAACTAAAAATAGTTGATTATTTATACACTGATGTAATATGAAGCTTCAAAAACATGGCCTACATCTACTTTTTGTATGTTCTCTTTAACCGTAATATCCTTTGGTTCACCGGCGCTATCAGCGCAACCAAGCCACGGCTCAATACATAAAAAATCGGCACCCGGTTTAGACCATAACCCCAGGTAATTAAAATGCGGAAACTCTACCGATAAGCTTTGATCATGTTTGGTGCTCCTGATCGTGACCAAGCGCGGTGTTAGGTTTTTAAATACCAATGCGTCTGCGGCAAACAGGTCGCGGGTTAACTGGAGCTGCTTATTTGGGGTTGGTACCGGGTGGGTTTCGCCGGTAAAAAGGCCGTCTTTATTTAACGCGTGGCTTTGCAGGTTTTCCTGTGTTTCAAACTCAATGTAATAGTCCTCATACTTTTCGCCGGCGTTAAAGGGTACATTAAATGCAGGGTGCCCGCCTACTGAAAAATACACCGGTTTTTTATCGCGGTTAATGAGTTTATAGGTTATCCTTAAAGCATTATCAATTAGCGTGTATAATACCTGAAAGTCAAACTTGTACGGATATACCGCCAATGTTTTCTCAGAATTTGGAAGCGAGAAGCCTGCGTGCGTATCATCACTTTCTAAAACAATAAACTCCGAGGTGCGTGCAAAACCATGCCTGTTCATGGGGTAGGTTTGGCCGTCTACATGTAGTTCGTTATTTAACAAACCACCAACAATAGGGAACAGATTTGGCGCATGGTAACCCCAAACATCGGGGTCGGCCTGCCACATTTGTTCAACACCGGTTTGTTTGTTAATAAGCGAACTTAATTGTGCGCCCTTGCTGTCAATCGCAACTTTCAGAAATTCATTTTCCAGGATAGTCATTACGTATGGTTTGGTTCAGGCTAACTTAACAATTTAATCATCGTCATGTTTCTTTTTCTCCAAAATAACAAAGGCACTGCGCTTTGGTGCCGGCATTACAGCGTCTTCTCCTTTAACAGATTTCCAAACCACCTCGTTAAGGTCAAGGTCGGGCGCTGCATCAGCCTCTTTTAAGTTAAATGCAGCCGAACGGGCACTGCTTTTATTAACGGCAATATTACGCTTTTCCAGATCTACCTCCGCTGGTTTGGCTGTATATGGTTGCAGGTTTGGGGTAGCAGTAAAGCAATCGTACAGGGGCACAGCCGCTGCGTCATACTGGCTCATAGGGGGCAGGCCAAGTATAAGTTCGATAGTACGTAACACGCCGGATGTAGAGTACATATTATGATTAACCACATTGCGTTTAACATAAGGCCCGGCAACAAAAACCGGTGAACGGTGTGCATCTATATGATCGGGGCCGTTTTGGGCGTCATCTTCCAGGATAAACACTACCGATTCTTTCCAGATGCTGCTTTTTGACAGATGTTCTAAGAACTGCCCTATGGCAAGGTCATTATCGGCAACGCAGGCAATAGGGGTGTAGGCCCCTTTCTTTTGCCCGCTGGTGTGGTCGTTAGAGATACGGATACTATTGAATTGCGGTACAGCATTAATGGTCAGTAATGAATCAAAATCATGTTTCCAGATAGCCACGCGGGTAACATCCTTAACATCCATATCAAAACCCGGCGATTGTTTGCAGTAGTGCCCCTCAAGAGATTTTAGGTTCGCTTTTGATGGTTCGCCATCGGTAACAAACTCGCCGTAAGTGCGGTAACTTACACCGGCACGTTTACAGTAATCCCATATATAACCATCGCGTGGGTAAGCAATTTTGCGGGTGCCTTCATAATCGTAAGTGCCGCCGCGTCCACCGTAACTGGTTGGCCATGTTTTTTCGGTGTAATCGGTTGCGTAAGCTGCCGTACTCCAATTGTGGCCGTCGGCACTAACCTCTGCATCAACGTAAAAGTTGTCCATCAGCACAAAATCATTGGCAATAGCATGATGGTTGGGCGTTACCTTTTTGCCAAATATACATAACGAGGTATCGCCGTTACCTGCGGCAACATCGCCCATAACCTGGTCATACGTGCGGTTTTCTTTTATAATATAAAAAACGTGTTTAATTGGCGATTTTTCTCCCTGGCGGCGTGGGATGGGGTTGCCGTTTTCGCCGCTTGCTGTTGTCGTAATTTTATTGTTGAATGGTGTGTTAGCGTATACCTGTTTGGTATAGGTCTTTAGCTGTGCCTCGTTAGGCGCATTAATAAAGGATAAAGTGCCTTTAAACAACCCGCCTATATATTGGTCGCGGCTATTAGTGGCCCCGGTTTGGTAGCCGCTGTTATCAACCTTCTTAACAGGCTGTGGCCCCTGCGGGTTTGCCATAGATGTAAAGCCCTTGCCGTTAGATACCAGGATCTTTTTGTTTAATACCTTTACATTGGTAGGGTACCAGCCAACAGGTATAAAACCAAGGCTTTTGCTGTTACCCGGGTTAGAAACATCAAACACAGCCAGGCAATTATTATCGGCATTGGCTATGTAAATTATTTTTTCGTTAGCAGATAAAGCAAACCCGTTGGTAGTTGAACCGGTTAAAGTTGTAGGGTATAAAGATGTGGCTACCGTTTCTAAAACTTTATGATCTGCTGTGTTGATCACGGACACCGAATTATCATTCGCATTAGCGACAAATAGCAGAGAGCCCTTTTTATTCAGCAATAACTCATTGGGGTGGCTACCGGTATTAATAAAGCTTAGTTTTTGGTTAATAGTATTGTAAAAAGCCACTTTGTTACCACCCCATAAGGATATGTAAAGTGTTTTTCCGTCGGGAGATAATATGCAGCTGTAAGCCTCGGCAGGCAGCTTTATTTTATTGATGACAGTACTTTTGACCGGGTCAACAACATAAAGCGAACTGTCTTCTTTAGTTACGGTATAAAGGCGGGTGTTTGTTTTATTTACGGCTATACCTGTTGGGCATATTTTATTTTTTGGCCAGGCGGCACCAAGCTTTATGGTATCTGGTACGCCCAGTTTATTATTGTTGATGTTAAAAGTTAAGATGCAGTTATCGTTACCGCCGGACGCATACAGTTTTTTTTCATCATTACTGAAGGCGATGCCATACCACGATTTTTTTAATTCCTGCTGATCAAGCAATACCTCGCCGCGCGGGTCTATCAATTGCAGGGATTGTGTGCTTTGGCCGTTATTAGTTACCGCCAGTAATTTGCCCGAGGCAGATAATTGCATATTTAGGGGCAGATCGCCAAGTGGTAGCGAACGGCCGGCAGGGCTAAGTTTCCATCCGTTTGGCAGAAGCAGTTGTCCGTTTGGCTGTTTGCCGGGCTTGTTTTGCGCAAATGCAGTAGTTGTTAATGCAAAAGTTAGGATGCTAAGGATAATTTTATGTTTCATACAAACGCGGTGTGCCCAAAAGTACATAACGCCTTACCAAAGAAACAGGGCTTAACAAAAACTTAATACTGCTACTGCTTATCTACCTTAACCTTGGCCTTTATGATTGAATCTCTTTGCGCGCCGCTCAACTTATAGTTGTAATTGAAAAGCGCCCCTTCAAAATCACCGTACGATGGGTTGGGTATTACAATGTATTTATGTCCAAACTCTTTTTTTAACGTTTCGGTTACAGCCTGACGGCTAGTTTCGTTGGGTTTGTTATCGTACAGGGCGTCAAAATCTGGCAGGTTATCGCCACAAAGCAGTACAACATTATAGTTTTTTAATACCTGCTGGCGGCGGGTTTCTTTACTCGATGCAGTTTGCCTTAAAAATACATGGTCATTTTCGGTATTGGGCAGCTGGTAGCGTTGCAGGTTTTTTATGGTGGCGGCGCGTTCGTCTTCATCGCGGTTGGTAATGTAAAACACCGCCACACCTTTTGACGCCGCGTATTTAAAAAACGCAGGCGCGCCGGGCACAGTGTCGGCCTCTGCTTTGGCGGTCCATGCTTTCCATGTGGCCGGGCTGTACTCCTGGTTATTGGCAGCACGCATGGCATCATAAGGGCTGTTATCTAAAACCGTTTCGTCAATATCCGTAATTACAGCCAGCGGTTTATCTCCGGGGTTTTTGAGGACTTCGTCCAAACGCCATTTGGCCGTATTATATGCCTGGAAACAAAGCGCTTTGTATTCTGCCGCGCGCTGCTGCCATATTGAGGCCCAAACCTTGCCATGGTTAGCAATAGAGGCGGTGCTTTCGGTTTTTTTCGGGGTAGAGCAGGCGGTTAATAAAATAACGCCTGCCAGCAGCAAAGTTAGGAGGTTTTTCATGCAAATAAGTTTAACCGATCATAGAAGCCTGTGTTTTCGTCGGTAAATTCCTTGCAAACTTATTCAATTTGGGTTGTATAGCAAAGGCGTACAATCAAAGCCACACTTACTAAGTAATTACAACGCGGTTAAAGCATAAAAAAAATGCCTCCCTTATTATCGGGAGGCATTTTTTTACGGAGTAGTTTTTCTTGACTCCTGCATGGGGTTGGCGCCGCTTGTTGCTCCCCTTGGCAAGTTTTGCTGCTTAAACAGCTCGAAACGGGTTGGCGCAAATTCTCTTGGCCAACTGTTGTTGCCTTCGTCTATATCGGCGGTTTCACGTTCAGGGTCGAGCTTTATGGAACGAACCTCCTTGGTTTTTGCGAATACCTTAGTTATATTCTTTTCGTTATGGCGCCATATGTAGGCCGAGATCTTTTCGGTTTCCTTACTGCCATCTGCAAATGTCCATTCAATTATTAATGGCGCTACACAACCGCCGCGGTTAGTCAGGCTAAGCTCATAGAAAAAGTTCTTGCTATCATACATTTTCTTTTCATCCGGGCTAAGGGCGTTGTACATCGTTTGGTAGCTTTGCGTAGTCATTGGGGTGGCGGCAAAGCGATCCCATTTACTATAAAAATCTTGTAGGGCGGTATCAGCTTCTACAGCAAATTTATCGCCGGCTGCTTTGTTGCGCTTGTTGCTGATGTTCGCCATGTTGCGGTCAAACTGCGCGCGGTCAAAAGTTGCTTCGGTTGCGGGGTTTTTGGTGTTTAGTCGGTAATATTTAACGCTGTCTAACGATATGTCAACCGGGTCGGTTCCGTAGAACCAGCCGCGCCAAAACCAATCCAGGTCTACTGCCGATGCATCTTCCATGGTGCGGAACAGGTCGGCAGGTGTAGGGTGTTTAAAGGCCCAGCGTTGCGCATAGGTTTTAAAGGCATAGTCAAACAGTTCGCGGCCCATTACGGTTTCGCGCAGTATATTTAATGCTGTAGCCGGTTTAGCGTAGGCGTTAGGGCCAAAGCGCGTAATGTTCTCAGAGTTGGTCATGATGGGCTCCAGCTCGTTCTTCGGCAGCTTCATGTAATCAACAATTTTATAAGCCGGGCCCCGTTGCGATGGATAATTAGGGTCCCATGCCTGCTCGGTAAGGTATTGGCAAAAGGTGTTTAAGCCTTCGTCCATCCAGGTCCACTGGCGCTCGTCTGAGTTTACGATCATCGGGAAAAAGTTGTGCCCCACCTCGTGAATAATTACGCCTATCATCCCGTTCTTGGTGGCCTCGCTGTAGGTGCCATCCTTTTCGGTACGGCCATAGTTAAAGCATATCATCGGGTATTCCATCCCGTTTGATGCCTCAACAGAGATAGCGACCGGGTATGGGTAAGGTATAGTATGTTTTGAATAGGTGCGTACGGTATGGGCAACAACCTTGGTAGAGTAACGGCGGTACAAAGCGTAAGCCTCGGGGCCATAGTATGACATGGCCATCACTTTACGGCCGCCATCTATTTTGGTACTCATAGCATCCCAAACAATCCTGCGCGAGCTAACCCAGGCAAAATCCCTCACATTCTCGGCGTGGAAGATCCAGGTTTTGCGGGCGGTAGCATGGTTTTTCATTATTTGTTTAACCTCATTAAGATTTACCACCTCAATAGGCTGGGTTGAGTTTTGCGCGTCGTTCCAGCGTTTTAATTGTGCCGCGGTTAGGGTTTGCGCGTAGTTGCTGCACTGACCGGTACCACCAACTACGTGGTCGGCAGGTACATTGATGTTTACTTTAAAATCGCCAAAGGTTAGGGCAAATTCGCCACGGCCGGTAAACTGTTTGTTTTGCCACCCCTGGAAATCGCTGTAAACGGCCATTCTTGGGTACCACTGTGCCATTGTATAAAGGTAGTTGCCATCTTCGGCAAAAAACTCGTAGCCACCACGTCCGCCAATGGTTGAGCGGTCGCTGATGTTGTACCACCAGGCCACTGTAAACTTAAATTTTTGGCCGGGCTGCAAAGTAGCGGGCAGCTCTACACGCATCATGGTTTGGTTAATGGTGTAGGCAAGTGATTTGCCGGCAGCATCTTTAATACTTACAATGTGGTTGCCCAGATCGAGGTTGTGGCCCATAATGCCCTGCAACTGGCGCAGGCTCATTTTGCTTTGCATTTTGCTTTCGTCGAACTTTAAGTTCTCAGCATCTTTTTTATGCTCGTTCTCGTCCAATTGTAACCAAAGGTAGGTTAATGGGTCGGGCGAGTTATTGGTATAGGTAATGGTTTCTACACCATCCAGGCGTTGCTTGTCATCATCAAGTTTTGCGGTTATCTCGTAATCGGCCTTTTGCTGCCAGTATTTTGGCCCCGGCGCACCAGATGCAGAGCGGTACATGTTAGGGTCAGTAATCATGGTGCCCAACTGCTCAAACTTGTTGCCATGGTTTGAGCCGGGGTTATTTTCGTTTTGCGCTACCGCGGATGCAGAAGCGAACAGGCAAAGTGAAAGGACGTAGTAAATTTTCTTCATTTGAATTTTATTAATACAAAGCGCTCTATGCACATAATGAAAGCTATCCCAAATATAGCTGATGAAAGGAATAACACCCAATCGCGACGGGGCGTTTTTAGTAATTTTATGATTACATGGGCCAAAATAAGTACAGTAAGTACAATTAAAACCTGCCCAAACTCTAATCCAATGTTAAATGCAAATAATTCTGCAGTGATATTAGTACTTGTACCCAGCAAACTTTTAAGATAGTTGGAGAAGCCCAAGCCATGGATCAGCCCGAATATCAGCGCTAAAAAGTAACTGAAGCGTACCGTATTTGCCGAACGTTCTTTGCTAAGGATGTTCACCAAACTGGTAAGCACAATGGTTACAGGAATGAGGAACTCGATAAGGGAAGTGTTAACTTTAACCACGTTTAAAACACTTAGCGCAAGGGTAATAGAGTGACCAATAGTAAAGGCGGTAACCAATATTAGCACCTTGCGCCAGTCGGCAAGGAGGTAGGTGCCGCAAAGTACGGTGACGAATAGAATATGGTCGTAGCCCTGCCAGTCGCAGATGTGCTGCCAGCCAAGCTGAAAGTATAGGCCAAAATCCTGCATGGATATTAATTAGCGATTGACAATAAAAATAGCGTTTTTTGCGTAAAGATATATTTTACAGGCAATATGCAGGCTTTATTCATTATTTGGTTTTGGTTGATGCACCCCTTTTATGTGAGTGTTACCGAAATAAAACACAACCCCAAAACACAAGCCGTTGAGGTAAGCTGCCGTATGTTTTACGATGATCTGGAGCACGCCCTCGAAAAAGACAATAAAACCCCGCTGGATATTGTTAAGCCTAAAGATAAAGCCCAGCTTAACCGTTTCATAAACGAGTATGTTAAAAAGCACCTCAGTATCCGTGCAGATGGCAAGATGTTAAACTTAACTTATGTGGGTTACGAGGTACAGGAAGACGGCGCCTGGGCATACTTTGAAGTTAAAGGCATTACATCCGTTAAAAAGATAGACATCCACGATGACCTGCTAAACGCGCTGCACCCCGAGCAAATAAACATGCTGCACGTAACCATTGGCGGCAACCGCAAAAGCACCAAGCTCGACGCTCCGGATGCGGATACAAGTTTTAGTTTTTAAACTGCAAAATTTTGCTATTTGGCTTCTAATTGTATATTTGACACTTAATATAAAATATACGCGATGCGATCTTTAAAAGGCCTTTTTAAGTTTTTTGTTGCGGTTGTTGCCGCAAGTTTTATGACTATAGCTGGTTTTGCCCAGGGCGGCCGAACGGTTGCCAATTTTGACAAGGGCTGGCGGTTCCATTTAGGCGATGTAAGCCATGCCGAAAAACCTGATATTGCCGATAAAAACTGGCGCGTGCTAAACCTGCCGCACGACTGGAGCATTGAGGGCTCCTTTAATAAAGATAATCCCGCCACACCAGAAGGAGGTGCCTTGCCGGGTGGTATTGGCTGGTACCGTAAAACGTTTACCATCCCTGCATCATCAAAAGGTAAGCAGGTTTATATTGATTTTGACGGCGTTTACCAACATAGCGATGTTTGGATAAATGGCCACCACCTGGGTTTCAGGCCAAACGGTTATATCTCTTTCAGGTATGATCTTAGCCCGTATTTAAACTATGGCAGCAGTAACACCATTGCTGTTAAAGTTAACAATGCCGATCAGCCTAACTCGCGCTGGTACTCCGGCTCGGGCATTTACAGGAATGTATGGCTGGTTACCACCAACAAATTAGCAATTGACCATTGGGGCACTTATGTTACCACGCCAATGGTAACTAACCAGATGGCCAGCGTAGCTGTTGAAGTAAAGGTTAAAAACGCAGGTGTGCCAAATGCCGCTATTAGTACCCGCGTTTATATTTATGATGCAGCCGGTAAATTAGTTACCGCCGGCGGCAGCATTCCCCCGGGCAATGCTACAGATACATTAACCACGCTGGCCACTAAGCTCACGCTAAATAACCCGCACCTATGGTCGGTTGATGATCCTTACTTATACAAAGTGGTAAGTAAGGTTTTCGACGGTAATAATGTGGTTGATACTTATACCAACACACTGGGTATACGTTATTTTAATTTTGACAGCGACAAGGGCTTTTCGCTTAACGGCAAGGCCATGAAGATACTAGGTGTTTGCGACCATCACGACTTGGGTAGCTTGGGTGCAGCTATTAACACCCGTGCCTTAGAAAGGCAGTTGCAGATATTGAAAGCCATGGGCTGTAATGGCATCCGCACTTCGCATAACCCGCCTGCACCGGAGCTGCTGGACCTATGCGACCGCATGGGCTTTATTGTAATGGATGAGGCCTTTGACATGTGGAAGCTGGAAAAAACCAAATATGATTACCATTTATTTTGGGACGAATGGCACAAACGCGACCTGCAAGACCAATTAAAACGCGACCGTAACCACCCTTCGGTATTTATCTGGAGCATAGGTAACGAGATAGGGGAGCAGTACAGTAAAACAGATACATCCGGCAGAAACATAGCCCGCGAGCTGGCAGGCATTGTACGATCTATGGATAACAGGCCCATCACATCGGCTAATAACGACCCAAGCAAAACCAGTAATATCATAGCATCCGGCGCGCTCGATCTGATAGGTTATAACTATCATGAGGGAGATTATGCTAAATTCCCAGCGCGTTATCCCGGTAAAAAGTTTATTGCTACAGAAACCACTTCGGGCTTAGAAACCCGCGGGTATTACGAGTTCCCTTCGGATAGTATCAGGGTATGGCCCCGCACCTGGGATAAACCTGACGTGAGAGAGGGCAACCGGGTATCGGCCTTTGATAATGTGCGACCACCATGGGGATCTACCCACGAGGCTACCTGGAAGGTGATGAAAAAGCATGATTACCTATCGGGCATGTATATATGGACCGGGTTTGATTACCTGGGCGAGCCTACACCTTACAGCTGGCCGTCGCGCAGCTCGTACTTTGGGATTATTGATCTGGCTGGTTTCCCTAAGGATATATACTACATGTACCAAAGCGAGTGGACCAACAAACCGGTGTTGCACGTTTTTCCTCACTGGAACTGGGCACCCGGCCAAATGGTTGATCTTTGGGCTTATTATAACAATGCTGATGAGGTTGAACTATACCTGAACGGAAAATCGGTAGGCATTAAAAAGAAAACCGGCGACGACCTGCACGTAATGTGGCGTTTAAAATTTGAGCCGGGCACACTTAAAGCGGTGTCCCGCAAAAATGGTAAGGTAGTTTTAACCAAAGAAATTAAAACTGCCGGCTCACCAGCCAAAATAGAGGTTACTGCCGACAGGAGCAATATCACTGCTGATGGTAAAGACTTATCGTTTATTACGGTTAAGGTTTTAGATAAGGATGGTACACTGGTGCCGGATGCAGCCAACCGCATTAAATTTACTGTAACAGGTGGCAGCCTTGCCGCTGTTGATAACGGCGACCCGGTTAGCCATGATAGTTTCAGGGCTGATAATATGAAGGCATTTCATGGACTGGCACTGGCTGTTATAAAAGGCAGGGACACACCCGGGCGCATTACGGTTACCGCAGCAACGCCGGGATTAAAGCCTGTAACGATAACGCTTAACGCTAAATAGTATAAACTTTATAATAAGCAAGAAAGGTCGGTTTTGAACCGACCTTTCTTTTTTGTTGTTGTTTGATGATTTGTGGCTACACAAACAAGCAGCAACAAGGCTTGGTTTTTATATTTTCAGGAGCATAGATCCTGTCAGCACCGTTTTAACTTACTCAGTTAGCACTGTAAATTTAAAGTCCAGAGGTTCAAAGTTGCGGATAAGCTCGTCGATGAAAAGTTGACCCCACTTTACGTAGCTGAGGCCAAAATTTTCTGAACGTTCCTGCAAACTGTTGTTAGGGAAAATGTCTGTCTTGATGGACTCAATCTGCTCTAACCGGGTGCGATAGTTGCGCTTTTCGGCTTTGACCAGTTTTTTCTCGAGGTTGTCAATGGCATGTTTTAAACGCGCCTGTACCGCGCCTGCAGATGGCTCCAGTGTGGGGTCTATCTTATGGGCACGCAATTTTATTTTCTCGAAAGTGCGCTCAAACTCGCGCCATTCATCAGTAAGCGCCAGATCGTGGTTACTGTGTTTTTTAACCCAATTGCTTTTTATTTCATCGGCACTTTTAAAGATCTCGGCAGGAGCAAGCTCCATGCTTTTTATTTTGGCTGCTGTTTCCTTGCGGATAACCAAGCCCGAGTTACGTAAGATCAGTATAGGGAAATCAACCTTGTAATAATCAAAGTTTGATTTTAGCTCTAGCCAGTAAACCACCTCGGCACCACCACCTACGTAGGCAATGTTTGGCAAAATGCATTCCTGGTACAAAGGGCGCATTACCACGTTTGGACTGAACCTTTCGGGGGCGGTTTTTATTTCCTGCTTCAGCTCTGCTTCTGTAAAGCTGATGTCGGTATTCATTACGTTATAGCGGTCGTTCTCAAAAATAAGGCGTTCGCGCAGGTTCTCTTTAAGATAAAAGAAGTTGATCTCGCGCGGGTTCACCTGTATATGTACGCCAAGCTTTTGCAATTGCTCGTTAACTGCCGTAATATTTTTAAAGCTGTTTTGCTGAATGATATCCTGCTCAATAATTGGGGCAAAGGACTCCTTTAGGCGATGGTCATCGGCATCAATAATAACCAGGCCATAACGGCCAAACAACGCGTTCACCAGGTAGCGGGTAGCATCAGCAAGCTTGTCGAATTTGGTATAAGCCGTCTCTACCATCTCACCCAATTCTGAAGAGTAGCCATCTATCCCGAGTACGCCTTTATATTGGTTAAGTGCCTGACGCATGGTATCGGGGTTGATACGCCCGGTAGCGCCCGATGCCTCGTACCACCAGTGTACCTTTTTACCGCCAATGTTGGTGTAGTTTATCTCGGCAAAATCGTGGTCCTCAGATGCCATCCAGTAAACGGGGACAAAATTTTTATCGGGGTGCGCTTCTTTAAGCTGCCTGCAAAGTTTTATTGCAGTAACTATTTTATAGATGAAATAAAGCGGACCTGTAAATATATTAAGCTGGTGGCCAGTAGTGACAGTAAAGGCGTTGTCGTCTTTTAACAACTCTATACGCTTGCGGATAAAATCAGCAGATTCCAGTTCCGGCTCGCCTTTTTGCGAATTACCAAAATACTGCTCCAGTAGTACCTCTGCAAGCAGATGGCGGTTGGCTATTACTTTTTTATGCTCAAAGAACTTGGCGAACCCCTCAAGTGTGGGGCGCTCGCCATAAAATGACCTTAACTCCGGAACATTTTCAAGGTAATCAATAACCGTTTGGGAAAAATACCCGGTGTCTTTATAGTCAATACAGGCTGCGTCCATTGTTTATGAATTTCGGATATTGATGCTTGGCGCATAGTTTACTCACCCGGTCATTGCTTCGCTCGACCACCCTCTCTTCGCTTCGCGCAAAGAGGGTTTTTTACTTTTCACCCTCTTTGCGAAGCAGAGAGGGCCGACCAGCGCAGCGTAGTCGGGGTGAGTTAATTGACTGGTATACCTTAAACTACACCAGCATCTAATACTTAAGTCGAAATTAGATTTTAATATCTTAATAGCAACACACCGCCGGTTTATTTTACAATTTGTCCATAAAGGTCAAAGTCTTCGGCGTTGTCGATTTTAACGTTAACAAAGGTACCTACGGCTGCATAATCGATTGAAGCATCGATCAAAACCTCGTTATCAACCTCGGGCGAATCAAATTCGGTACGGCCAACAAAGTAACCGCCGTCTTTCTTATCAATAAGCACTTTGTAGGTGTTGCCTATCTTCTCCTGGTTTTTATCGAACGAGATGCCCTGCTGAATTTCCATAATGGCATCAGCGCGTCCCTGCTTTACTTCTTCGGGTACGTCATCAATCAGGGTATGCGCATGTGTTTTTTCTTCGTGCGAGTAAGTGAAGCAACCCAGACGGTCAAACTTGGTATCTTCAACCCATTGTGCCATTTCTTCAAAATCCTGCTGGGTTTCGCCGGGGTAACCGGTTATCAGCGTGGTTCGCATGGCTATGTTTGGCACGCGGTCGCGGATCTCGTTCACAACGTCGATAGTTTTTTGCTTGGTCAATCCGCGGCGCATCGATTTTAGCATGTTATCAGTAATGTGCTGCAACGGCATATCCAGGTACTTGCAAATGTTATCGCGCTCGTTCATTACGTCCAAAACTTCCATCGGGAAACCCGAAGGGTAGGCGTACTGCATCCTGATCCACTCTACACCGTTCACATCGCTTAAGCGGCGTAGTAACTCATCAAGGTTACGTTTGCCGTACAGGTCGAGGCCGTAGTAGGTTAAATCCTGCGCTATTAGTATTAATTCTTTAGTGCCGTTTTTAACAAGGCTTTCGGCATTCTTCACCAATTGGTCCATCGGCGTGCTTACGTGCTTGCCGCGCATCAATGGGATGGCACAGAACGAACAGGGGCGGTTACAGCCTTCGGCGATCTTGAAATAAGCAAAGTGCGACGGCGTGGTTAATAAACGCTCGCCAATTAACTCGTGGCGGTAATCGGCACCGATGTTCTGCAATATGTTTTGCAGATCGTTAGTGCCAAAGTAGGCATCAACATTGGTTATCTCTGCTTCCAGCTCGGGTTTATAGCGTTCGCTCAGGCAGCCGGTAACAATTACTTTACCTACTTTACCCTGTTCTTTAAGTTCGCTGTATTGCAGAATGGTATCAATAGATTCCTGCTTTGCGTTATCAATAAAACCGCAGGTGTTAATAACGATGATGTCATCACTGCGCATTTTGTCAGATTCGTGAACCACATCATAAGCGCTGCCTTTAAGCTGGCCCATTAGTACCTCACTATCGTATATATTTTTTGAACAGCCCAAAGTAACCACGTTTACACGAGGCTTCTTTGTTATTATCGGCTTTGTAATTTCTTTTGTTCTCATTGCTCAATTCCCTTTCTTCGGGCATTGCGTTTTGCCTCACCCTTCCCTCTCCAAAGGAGAGGGTTCTAACGTCACTATTTTAAAGTCCTCTCCTTTGGAGAGGATTTAGGTGAGGCTTTTACCGCACTTCTATTTCTTACTTAAACAAGCTATCTACAAACGCTTGTCTATCAAATAACTGTAGATGTTCCATGCCTTCACCAACCCCAATGTATTTCACCGGAATTTTGAACTGATCTGAAATGCCTATCACAACACCACCTTTGGCGGTGCCATCAAGCTTGGTTAGGGCCAGTGCATTTACGGCAGTAGCTTCGGTAAATTGTTTGCACTGCTCAATTGCGTTTTGCCCGGTTGATGCATCAAGTACCAGCAATATCTCATGCGGCGCGCCGGGTACTACCTTTTGCATTACGTTTTTGATCTTGGTAAGCTCGTTCATTAAACCTACCTTATTATGTAAACGGCCGGCAGTATCAATAATTGCTACATCATCGCCATTGGCAACTGCCGAGCGTAGGGTATCATAAGCTACAGAGGCAGGATCGCTGCCCATGGCTTGCGCTACAACTTTAACATCTACACGCTCACCCCAAAGTTTTATCTGGTCAACCGCAGCAGCGCGGAAGGTATCTGCAGCGCCTAAAACTACCTGGTTGCCCGCTTGCTTTAGCTTGTGGGCCAGTTTGCCTATAGTAGTGGTTTTACCCACGCCGTTAACGCCAACCACCATAATTACATAAGGCTTTTGCGAGCCGTACTCAAACGTATGGAAATCGTTACTGTTGTTTTCGGCAAGCAGTTGTTGAATTTCGCTTTTTAGCAGGTTATTAAGTTCGGAGGTGTTAACGTATTTGTCTTTAGCAACACGCGCCTGGATACGTTCAATAATTTTAAGGGTGGTTTGTACGCCAACATCAGATGTTACCAAAACTTCTTCCAGGTCGTCAAGCACATCATCATCAACGGTACTTTTACCGGCAATTACTTTGGTTATCTTGGAAAAGAAGTTGTCCTTGGTTTTTTCCAGGCCGGTATCAAGCGCCTGCTGTTCCTGCTGCGAGGTTTCCTTTTTCTTGAAAAAATCAAATAATCCCATAATGCCTCACCTAAATCCTCTCTAAAAGGAGCGGACTTTATTTTATAAAGTTAATAAATAACGCTTCATTAACCCCACTGTTGTTCCCTCTCCTTTTGGAGAGGGTTAGGGTGAGGCACTAACAAAAAAAGCCCTCTCGTTATAAACAAGACGGCTTTTATATTTTTACTAAAAGTGATTACAGTTTACCTGCAATAGCATCTTTGATGTTATCGTTTGGAACGATCTGCTCTTTGAATGAGTAAGCACCGGTACGTGCCGATTTATTCATCGTGATCACTTTTGAAAACTCTTTACCTTTACCCGCTACTTTCAGGGTTGCAACTACTTTCTTAGCCATGTTTTTATGTTTTAATAAGTTGTGCTTACACTTGCAGGCTTACAGCCCGCATCTACAGCAAACAGCTTAAATTATTTAATCTCTTTGTGTACAGTTACTTTCCTTAAAACCGGGTTGAATTTTTTCATTTCCAGTCTTTCAGTTGTATTTTTTTTGTTTTTGGTGGTAATATAACGAGACATACCCGGCATGCCGCTGGTTTTATGCTCTGTGCATTCTAAAATTACCTGAACCCTGTTGCCTTTTTTAGCCATTTTCTTTTATGTTTTGAGTTGCCTGCCAATCGTTAAGATATCACATCTTTACCGTAGCCCCAACAATCTATTAATATTAAATAGAGCCTTTTTTAACAAACTTGTTGATACAAGCAGTTATACCGTTTTTGCTGATAGTTTTAAGAGCCGAAGTAGATACTTTTAGAGTGATCCATTTATCTTCTTCAGGGATATAAAACCTTTTAAGCTTTAAGTTAGGATAAAACTTGCGCTTAGTTTTAACGTTTGAATTAGAAACGTTAAAGCCGTTCATGTAGCCTTTTCCTGTTAAATCACAAATTCTTGACATGACAAATATTTTTTAATTCTCGTTCTTTTCCTAAAAAGAGTTTGCAAATATCAGCTTTTTAACTGAAATAAACAATGTTGTTTTTAAAATATTTCAAAAAAGATTTATTGTGCAAATAACCTTGGGTTTAATATGCTATTTATAGTTATGGTTTGATGTTACGGCTTGTTTAATTTCAATTTCCTGGGGTAATTCATAATCGACAGGTAGTTGATTAGCCACCCGAGTGGTTATCCAATAGCCTTCAAGAAGGCTGTTTTGGGGTGTAAATATTACACCATTACTATCAAAAAAGGTATTAGGTTCTAAAAAAGTAACAAGGCTGCTACGTTTATCTATTACATTAACTTTGTTATTATAATTTATTGATAGTACTCTTAACGGATGCCCAAATGCATATATACCTTTTTCATTCGTTAGTTTTATAAATTCTGGTAACATCAAAGCCCGGTCAATTGAGGTGTTTTTATTTGATTTTGGAATATAATATATCATTTCCCAATATCTTAAGGAGTCGTTGTACAATTTTTTCCAGTATAATATTGAATCTTTCATATCAGCAATGGGTGGCAAATTTCTAAAATGGCTTATTCTCCTCATTATTAAACTATCAGTGGGGCGGAATTCTTGACTAATTACTGCCCGTACAGTAAAACTGTTTTCATCTACCGCGTTGGCTATACATGAACGCAAAAAATGCATTGTCGATCCCTTGTAAGCTTTAGAGCGATTATTTTGCCATATTTTTTCTTGTAAAAGATTACCCGTCATGGGTTCAAATATGGATGGACCGATATAACTTATTAAGCCAGATTCAGAATCCGTCATAAAAGAATACACCAGATATTTAATGCGATAGCCTAAAGCTTTATTATCGATAATCAAGAACTCGGATGTAGATGCAAAAAGTTTTCCGGTCTTTTTGCTATATGAAAAGTTAAGCACATTAGGGTTTACAATTTTACACTGCGTGGCGTTGTAAGTATCGCCCAAAAATGCTTTAGTAAACAAGCGAATATATTTGGCGCGGTCAGATTTACTTTCATATTTTATCTTTACCTCTGCCAGTTCTCCAATTTTTTCGGTGAGCTTAATAAGGTTTAAAGTAATGTTTTCGTCACTTACATTTATGGTTTTTGTGTATGGTACATAGCCAACGCATGAAACAACCAGATCGTAACGCCCGTTTTTAATGTTACGAAGCGTAAACGATCCATCTTTTCGGCTTTTGTCGCCAATTTTCGAATTGCTTAAAAATACACTCGCATCAGGTATGGGGCTTTTATTTTCGACGCTTATTATTTTTCCTGTAATATCAATCTGTGCATATAGAGAAATAGGGATAAAAAAAAGCAATAATAAGAATTTGCGCATAACGATAACTTTACCAATAAGATTTTACAATAACTATTAGAAATGCTTTTATAAATATAAAGTTATATATACAATTTTTATAGGGCTCATTTATAGGAAAATTGTAATTTACGCCACCATTTATATACTACCATGCAAGTAAAATCATTTGAAGAATACCAGCAGGTGTACCGCAAAAGCGTTGAACAGCCTGAACAATTTTGGGAAGACATTGCCAACAACTTTTTATGGAAAAAAAAGTGGGACAAGGTTTTAGACTGGAACTTTAAAGAACCCAAAATAGAATGGTTTAAAGGCGCCAAACTAAATATAACCGAAAACTGCCTTGATCGCCATTTAGAAGAAAACGGTGACACCCCCGCTATTATCTGGGAGCCAAATGATCCGCATGAAGACCATCGCATACTAACGTACAAACAATTGCATGATAAGGTATGCCAGTTTGCCAACGCGCTAAAAAATAACGGCGCAAAAAAAGGCGACCGTATTTGTATCTACATGCCTATGGTGCCGGAGCTGGCTATAGCTGTTTTAGCTTGTGCACGTATTGGCGCTATACATTCTGTAGTGTTTGGGGGCTTTTCGGCACAATCTATTGCCGATAGAATAAAAGACGCGGAATGTAATATTGTAATAACTGCTGATGGTAGCTTCCGCGGGACTAAAGAGGTGCCGCTAAAATCTATTATTGACGATGCGCTGGTACAGTGTCCGTCAATAAAACGCGTAATAGTGCTTACCCGCAGTCATACGCCCGTATCAATGATAAAAGGCCGCGATGTATGGTGGGAAGATGAAGTTAAAAAGGTAGAAACACAAGGTAACCCGGATTGCCCTGCCGAAGAAATGGACGCCGAGGATATGCTATTCATTTTGTACACCTCCGGTTCTACGGGTAAGCCTAAGGGTGTGGTGCATACCTGTGGTGGTTATATGGTTTATACAGGTTATACTTTTAGCAACGCGTTCCAGTACCAGCCGGGCGAGGTTTATTTTTGTACAGCTGATATCGGTTGGATCACAGGGCACTCTTATATTGCTTACGGCCCGCTAACACAGGGTGCTACTTCGGTAATGTTCGAGGGGATCCCAACCTGGCCCGATGCCGGCCGCCTTTGGGATATTGTAGAAAAATATAAGGTTAACATATTATATACGGCCCCAACCGCCATCCGCTCGTTAATGAGTTTTGGTGACGACGTGGTAAAGGGTAAAGATTTTAGCTCGCTTAAAAAGCTGGGCTCAGTAGGCGAACCGCTTAACGAGGAGGCCTGGCACTGGTTTGATGAGAAGATAGGCAAAGGCAACTGCCCGATAGTAGATACCTGGTGGCAGACAGAAACCGGTGGCTTTATGATATCGCCTATTGCCAACGTTACGCCTCTAAAACCCGGTTACGCTACCCTGCCATTGCCGGGCGTGCAGCCTGTACTGGTAGACGAGAACGGTAAAGAGATTGAAGGCAATGGCGTAAGCGGTAACCTTTGTATCAAGTTCCCGTGGCCAGGGATGCTGCGCACTACCTACGGTGACCACGAGCGTTGCCGCACCACATACTTTGCTACTTATCCTGACCTATATTTTACCGGAGATGGTTGCCTGCGCGATGAGGATGGTTACTACCGTATTACCGGCCGTGTAGATGATGTGCTGAATGTATCTGGCCACCGCATTGGGACAGCCGAGGTGGAGAATGCCATAAACATGCACAGCACCGTGGTTGAAAGCGCGGTTGTTGGTTATCCGCACGATATTAAGGGGCAGGGTGTATACGCATTTGTGGTATGCCCCAACCTGCATGATGATGCCGAATTGACCAAAAAAGATATCATGATGACGGTATCGCGCATTATTGGTGCCATTGCAAGGCCGGATAAGATCCAGTTTGTAAGCGGCCTGCCAAAAACACGCTCGGGCAAAATTATGCGACGCATTTTAAGAAAAATAGCCGAAGGCGATACCGCTAACCTTGGTGATACCAGTACCTTGCTGGACCCTGCTGTGGTTGAGGAAATAAAGGAAGGTGCGTTGTAGAGAAGTTATTAAAGATGAAAGCTTTTAAGTTAGATTTTTCAACGCAGTATAATCAATTTTACATAACCAGCGATAAAGGTAACGCTGCTTTGTTTGATGGGTTAAACTGGTCGGATGAATCTTACAATGATCGCTTAGCTGCTTTTGAGAATTTTCTTGTTGTTTACCCTGAAAGTTACGGACATGTAAATGGGGAGTTACTTATTTTAAATTCTGCGGATGAAACTAGCGATTTCACAACTTATGATCATGTTGTAGAAGGTGGCTTAAACGTAGGATCTGGTTCTTTACAGATATTGGATTGCCCGAATTCCGCTACGGAATTAGAAGTACAATTGGAACCTGGTTTATATAGGGTGAGGATTTATTTTTCAAACATGGCTGGCTATGACTCGGACGAAAAAGAAAGTGATGATAAATGTAGAATTGAAATTTGGCCGGGAAATGATTTTCAAATCAATGTCTTAAAGAGATTTCCAAGAAATTTTTAAACTAATCGTGAACTCTTCTGTTCCTCTTATACATCTAAAATAAGGAGAAACATACCATGGATAAGTTAGAATTAAAGGGCGGCTGGAACGAGCTAAAAGGAAAAATAAAACAAGCCTACGGCGATTTGACCGATGATGACCTGGCGCACGAAGAAGGCAAGGACGATGAAACACTTGGCCGCCTTCAGCAAAAAACGGGTAAAACCCGCGAAGACCTGATAGATTGGTTGAAAAGTTTATAAATATTGAAGCCCTGATTATGTCAGGGTTTTTTATTGAGGCGATTTGCAACGCAGTCTGAATTTTTGCATCTTTTGTGAAAACTATTATATGAAAAAACAGATGTGTAAATTCCTGTTGGTAATTTGTTTGTTTATTATAAATAACAGTCTTATAGCGCAAAGCAAATTGCCACAGCTTACTGTCGCAAGTAATTCGGCGCAAATTATTGCGCGCATTCAAAATAATAAGGGCATTGATGCAGATTCGGTGTACAAATTGCTTAATAATTTTGATAGCTATCCCAACGTAAATAAAACAGGTACCAACTACTCTTATTTTTTTGATTACGCGGGGTTTGGCAAGGTACCTTTGCAAGTGTATATCCCTGCCAATTATAATAATAAATATAAATCGCCATGTATAGTAATGTTACATGGGGCTGTAAGCCAAAGTAAGTTTAGCGATATAGATAGTACAGCAGCTACAGATGAAGATATTTTATTTGATATTCTTAAGAAACAAGATTATATAATTATCAGGCCATTGGGTGATGGTGAAAAGAAGTTCGACTGGGTCGTCAACCGCTTTTCATCTTGGCAATCGCAAGCTCCTAACTTAACTTATCCGGCACTTAACAGAGGATTAATATCCCTGAAAAAAATATTGAACATTGATGATAACCGTGTGTTTGCTTTAGGCCATTCAGATGGGGCTGACGGAGCTTTAGGCCTGGCTGTTTACACTCCAGACGCATTTGCCGGGGTTGTGGCTTATAATGCAATGATGCTTAACCTTTCCACAAAGGATTTTTTTATAAAAAATATTGTTAACAGGCCTTTATACATTGTCCATTCAGATTTGGACGACCTCCGCTCGATGCAGCAAGTGAAGGATATAGTGAGCACACTGAAGACTATTGATGATCGTATATTGTATAAAGAATATATTGGCTACGAACATTACGATAAGCATCTCACAAAAGACCTACCCCGTGCTCTAGACTACATTAAAGGTATTAGCCGCAATCCGTATCAAGCCAATTTAAATTGGGAAACATCAACCGATACCATCTTTAATGGTTGCAACTGGCTTAAAATTACTAAAGCCGATACGACTAAAGCACGAGCCCACTGGCAAACTGATTTTAATGTAAAGGCATATGATCGTAAGGCGAAAAAGTACTACGATATGCTATATTATCGCTATGTAACTAACAATGTTGAAGTAAAGGCATCGTTCCAAAATAATATTTTCGAGATCCAGACTTCACGCGTGGGCGAGGTGGAAGTTTTAATAAGTCCGGTGATGGTAAACCTCGAACAGCCCGTGATTGTAATACTTAATGGTAAACAAGTTTTTGCCAATAAGATAGCTACAAATAAAAACTTCTTGCTTAGAAATTTCAGTACAACACACGACAGGCAGGCACTTTGGGTAAACTCGCTAAAAGTGAAGGTGGAGTAGCTTTCATCTGTTCAATAATAGTTATTTTTGCCGCATGGCTAAATCAAAACAACCCACTATACTGGTAGTAAATGATGATGGTATAACCGCACCGGGCATAAAATCCCTGATGCATACCATGAAAGAACTGGGCAGGGTGGTGGTTGTAGCGCCCGATAGTCCGCAATCGGGCATGGGACATGCCATTACCATTGGTAAACCCTTGCGTTTAGATGAAGTTGATATTTACGAGGGTATTGAAATGTACCGTTGCAGCGGCACCCCGGTAGATTGTGTTAAGCTTGCCGTAACCAAAGTGTTTGGCGGTGTAAAGCCCGATCTGTGTGTGTCGGGTATTAACCATGGGCTTAACAATTCTATAAACGTATTATACTCCGGCACCATGTCGGCAGCGGTTGAGGGGGCTATAGAGAGCATCCCGTCGATAGGTTTTTCCTTGGATGACTATACTATGCATGCCGATTTTGAGCCTTGCCAAAAATATGTGAAAGAGATAGCACAGCAGGTGCTGGCCAACGGCTTGCCTGTGGGTACGGTGCTGAATGTGAACTTCCCGGCAGGCGATAAAATAAAGGGCATTAAAATTTGCCGCCAGGCCAATGCTAAATGGGCCGAAGAATTTGATATGCGTATGGACCCATACAAACGCCCTTACTACTGGCTTACCGGCGTTTTCCAGAACAACGATCACGGCGAGGACACTGACGTTTGGGCGCTCGAGCATAATTACGCATCGGTTGTGCCTGTACAATTTGATATGACCGCACACCACGCTATACCTGTTTTAAATACCTGGACGTTTAATGTTTAAAAAAAATAATCTTTTCCTTGGCATATTATACGGTTTAATAGTGCCGGTGCTTGCCTGGCTGGTGTTTGCTGTGATATTAAAAAATGAAACAGTTATACTGGATAAGCCTGTAACACCTTATCTTATTGCTATAGGCATAAATTTGGTTATGCTGCGTTTTTCGGCAAGGGCTTATCTCGATAAAACCTCAAACGGGATAATGATAGCTACCTTTGCGTGTACGTTGCTGATATTTGTGTTGAAAGTATATGCACGATAAGAAAGTTTAGTCAAATAATATTCACTTAATGAAGTACTACCTGGTAGCCGGCGAGGCCTCTGGCGATTTGCATGGGGCAAACCTGATGAAAGCTTTAAAAGAGCTTGACGGGCAGGCCGATTTTCGCTTTTTTGGCGGCGATTTGATGCAGGCACAAGGTGGTACGCTGGTAAAGCACTATGCCGATATGGCCTTTATGGGTTTTGTGGAAGTAGTGATGAACCTAAGCACTATCCTCAAAAATCTAAAAAAATGTAAAGAGGATATTTTGATTTACCGGCCAGATGTTTTGGTGCTAATAGATTTCCCGGGATTTAATTTAAAAATAGCCGAGTTTGCCAAAGCGCAGGGCATAGAAGTTTATTACTATATCTCCCCTAAAGTATGGGCCTGGAACCAAAAGCGTGTCCTGAAGATAAAGAGAGTAGTCGATCATATGTTCTGCATCCTGCCCTTCGAGGTAGATTTTTACAAGAGCTGGGGTATGGAAATAGATTATGTAGGTAACCCGCTGCTGGATGCCGTTGATGCTTTTAAACCCAACCCCAATTTTGTTGCAGATAACGACCTCAGAAAAAAAAAAATAGTTGCCCTTTTACCCGGCAGCCGTAAGCAGGAAATAAGCCGTTTACTGCCCGAAATGCTTGGCGCGGTAGAAAAGTTTCCGCATCATCAGTTTGTGATAGCCGGCGCGCCTTCGTTTAACAGCGATTACTATACACAATACCTTGGCGGTAAAAGTATCCCTGTAATATTTAATGCCACTTACGATATACTGGCTAATGCCGAAGCTGCCGTTGTAGCATCGGGTACGGCAACGTTGGAGACGGCTTTGTTTAATGTACCGCAGGTAGTAGTTTACAAGGGTAACGCCCTAACCATTGGCATAGCCCGTATGCTCATAAAAATAAAATTTATATCGCTGGTTAATCTTATTATGGATAGGCTGGTAGTTACCGAATTGATACAGCAAGATTGTACATCTGTAAAGATCACCGAAGAGTTGAATAACCTGCTGCACAACGCCCATCATCGTGATACGATGCTTACGGATTACGATGCTCTCGATGAAAGAATGGGCGAGCCGGGTGCATCTGCTAAAACGGCTAAACTGATTTTAAAATATGCTTCAAAACAATAAGGCCCTGCTTAAAAAGCCGGGCCTTACTTGTCTCAAAGGGATGTTTTAAATAGATGTTGTAGATTATATGATTGATCAGGCGGCTACCAACTGTTGTTGGGCAGCTTTCTGTTTGTTGCTTGATGTGAACTGGTGTCTCTCTCTGAAAGCCTTAAGGTCTTCCATTAATAAGTTTTTTAATTCGTTATCAAAACGGGTAACTAATTTACTTGTTGCAGGTTTGTATTCAGCTTTCATAGGTTGATGTTTAAAGTTGTGAGTAATGCAGTTGTTAATTATGCAGCATTGCGGCTTGCGGTTTTTGATTTAAGCGCTTTAAGATCGCTCATCAAAATGTTCATCAACTCTCTGTCGAAGCGGTTAACTAATTTGCTGGTAGCTGGTTTTTGGTAAGTTTTCATAGTTCAATATTTTAAAGTTTTTCAGTTTTTAGTTTGCTCTTCGTTGTTCTCGTTGTCCTGGTTTTCGCTAAGGTTATCATGTCGGCGTTTTGCTTCTTTGTATTGCCTTGCTATTTGCTCTTCGTCTCTCGCGTCGGATGTGTTTTCAGGAGCTTTTGGGTTTTCCCACTCTTTCTCTCCATCCGGCTTTTCAATTATATCGTCGATCATAAGTTATCTCCGTTTGATAAGTACTATTCCAAACTGATGCCAAACTTTCATATCGTTGAAAAAAAATGACATGACACACTAGATATTTTACCATAAAAACTAATAATGCGCTGAAACGAACGTTTTAGACCCATTATTAAAACGGTATGTAGTAAAAGGTGTATGCAAAAACAGTACAGGTTGTTGTAAAGAATAGTCAACACTATAATAGATGCATAAACTAGGTGTCCGTTTTTGAACAATATTGTTCGGATAAGTATCATTATAGAAGTAAGTGTTGTGAACTCCTTCACAGCCAAAAATAAATAGTTCTAATAAATTCTATTAAAACTATAGATATTGTAGAATAATTATATATTTGCATCATTAATTCGTTCTTTTAATAACTTATCCAGAAAGACAGAGGGAAAGGCCCTACGACGTCTTAGCAACCTGTACCGCTTAAAAAGTGTGTAAAAGGTGCTAACTCCTGCTCCGCATGTTTGTGGAGAAAGATAAGATGACCACACTTAAAGTTAAACAGCTTTATCCATGGTGTCCTCTTTTTTTGAGATAAGTTACTAAAGCAACGCAGGTAACATTAAAAAAACAGACACCATGAGAATTTATTTGGATAATGCCGCCACCACCCAGCTAGATAGCGAAGTATTTAAAGCCATCACCCCTTATTTATTAGAATACTATGGTAACCCGTCATCGCATCATGAGCATGGCCGCGAGGTAAAGAATGCCATTGAAGGTGCACGCGCTACTATTGCCGGCCTGCTTAATGCTTCGCCAAACGAGATCATATTTACCAGTGGCGGCACCGAGGCCGATAATACGGCTATCCTGTCGAGCGTGCGTTCCCATCAAATAAAACATGTTATCACCACACCCTACGAGCATCATGCCGTGCTGCATACTTTAGATGTACTTAAAAACACTGGCGAAATAAAGCTGAGTTTTATAAATACCGATAGCCGGGGTAACCTGGATATTAACCACCTGGATACTTTGTTAAAAACCAACAGCCGCTCGTTGGTATCTGTTATGCATGCTAATAACGAAATAGGTAACCTTAACGACATTGAAATGATAGGCGAGGTCTGTAAAAGCAGGGGCGCGCTTTTTCACTCAGACACCGTACAGACCATGGGCCACTATAGGCACGATCTGTCTAAACTAAACACGCACTTTATAGCAGCATCGGCACATAAATTTCATGGGCCCAAAGGTGTAGGCTTTATTTACTGCCGCAATGGTATACAAATATCGCAACTGCTACATGGCGGCGCGCAAGAGCGCAAACTACGCGCCGGTACCGAAAATATCCACGGTATAATTGGCCTGGCAAAAGCCTTAGAAGTTGCCTACCGCGATATTGATGAGCACCAGGTGTACATTCAAAATTTAAAGAACAGGATGATAGCGAAATTGCAGGAACAGATAGGGGATGTTTATTTCAACGGCAATTCGGCCATTGCAGACAAAAGCTTGTATACCGTATTAAGCGCAAGCCTGCCGGTCAACCACGCAGGAGGCGATGTACTGGCGTATCTCGACCAGAATAATATCTCGGTATCCGGCGGTAGCGCCTGCTCAACAGGCTCGGCATCGCATGTGCTGAAAGCTATTGGTGCAGATGGTTCAAGAAACACCATCAGGTTCTCGTTCAGTAAATTTAACACTGCACGGGAGATAGATTACACGGTAGAAAAGTTATCGGCGCTGTATAAAGCCATAGCGGCATAACCTAATAGTAGGTTTAATTACCGGTAAACCAGTAGCAGGTTATATGCGAAAATCGTACTAAGTGCGCCTTTATCAAATCAATAAACATAGCGGTTGTACGCACATGGTTGATTTAAAATAAAAACTTTAACTTGCATTACATCAATAAGTAATGCAAAAGTATAACGAGCTGTTTGATTTTAGCCCGGTACCCATGTGGATATATAATATAACGGACTTAAGCATACTGGCGGCTAATAAAGCTGCATGCAAAGATTATGGTTATACAGCAAAGGAATTTATGTCGCTTACGGTGGCGGTGCTGTGGCCTGACGAAGACAAAGCGAAGATGTTAAGTGTAACAGCAGAGCGGATAACCAAGCCGGTTACCGACCAAATTACTGTTAGGCACGTTACTAAAAACGGTAAAATACTCGATGTGGAAATTACTTCCCAGCCTTATAAAGCATGGGCCGATAATGCGCGGATTATTATGGCGCTTGATGTTACTGATAAGCTCCATGCTATCCGGGCGGCCAAGTTAGTTGAAGAGTTTGATCTGCTGGAAAGAAATATACTGGCGCTTAATTCAAAAGAAGGTACTACTACACGGCAGCTATTAACCACTTACCTGGACGGTATAGAAAGTTTATTCCCCCAATTGGCCTGCTCCGTTATGCGTGTTAGAAATAACAAGATCTACAATTGGGCATCATCTTCGTTACCGCCGGGCATGGTAAATGGGTTTGATGGCGTTGAGGTTAGCGACCATGCCGGTTCGTGCGGAACGGCTGCTTATTTAAAGGAAAAAGTAATTGTAACAAATATTGCCGATGATGTACGTTGGGAAGAATTCAAAGATGTTGCTATAAATGCAGGCTACTTATCTTGCTGGTCTTATCCGTTAATAGGATCCGATCAACAGGTGATGGCAACCTTCGCCATTTATAATCGCAAAATTGGTAGCCCCGGCGAACTTGAGGAAATGATCATTACACGTGCCACAGGCCTCCTTACCATTTTATTAGAAGTTAGGCTGTACGCAGAAATGCTTGCAGAAAATCATAAGCTTATGGGGCAGGGCCAGGAACTGGCGCAATTTGGTAACTGGGCGTGGGATATTGTTGATAACGTAGTGAGTTGGTCAGATACATTATATGATATCTATGGCATCAAGAAGAGCGCTTTTGAAGCCAATTTTGAAGGCTACCTGAAAATGCTGCATCCTGCAGACAGGGACCGCGTAATGGGCATCATTAATGGTGTAGTGCAAAACAAGCACGATGTTGAATTTGAGGAGCGCATTATCAGGCCGGGTGGGGAGTTAAGGTATTTACGGTCGTGGGCAACCCTTAAATGCGATGAAGAGGGCCGTCCCACAAAAATGATAGGGGCGTGCCTGGATATATCTGACTGGAAAAAGAGCGAAAGGCAATTGCAAAAGAGCAATGATAGGTACGAATATATAAGCAAAGCAAGTAAAGATGCAGTATTTGACCTGGATCTTTTAGAAGATAACACAAACTGGGGCGATGGTTTTTTAAGGGTATTTGGTTATGATGCAGGCGAAGGTAAATTCTCGCTTTCGGATTGGGCAAAGTTGGTACACCCTGATGATACCATATCCATTACCACAGACCTCCAACGTGCCCTTAAAGACCCTAAGACAGTATCATGGACGGGCGAATACAGGTTTAGGCATACCCTAGGGTATTACCTGCGGGTAGAAGCAACCGGCTATATACTAAGGGATAATAAAGGCGTGGCAAGCCAGATGATAGGCGTAGTGCGCGATATTACGGAGCGTTATGAAACAGCCAGGGCTTTGGCAGCGTCAGAAAAAAGATATAGCGACCTGTTTCACATGAGCCCTTTACCCATGTGGGTTTATGCAACAGACAACTATAGGTTTCTTGATGTTAATAATGCTGCTATTAAAGTGTATGGGTACACAAAAGAAGAGTTCCTGAACATGACCATTCTGGACATCAGGCCGAAAGAAGATATTTATCCATTGATCAGCACGCTTGAAAATAGTTTAAAAAAGGGCGGGTATCATTCATCTATAGCCCGGCACTTAAAAAAGAATGGCGAATTAATGCTTATTAACGCCAATGGTAACTCTATTAGCTACAACGATAGAGCTGCAAGGCTGATAGTTGTGGTTGATAATACTGAGAAGGTACATGCGCAGGAGGCCCTCGAGAAGAGCGAACGGCGGTTTAAACAGTTGATACAGGAAGGGTCGGACCTTATTGCGATACTAGGCGATGGAGGGGAATTTAAATATGTGAGCCCCACAGCCGAACGCGTACTGGGAATTGAGGTTGAAGAGTTGATTGGCCGGGATGGACTTAGCTTTATTCATAGTGAAGACATAGATGAGGTTAAACGAGGATTGGATCAATTAAAGTACTTTAAGCGGGTAGAATTAGCTCCGTTCCGCATTTTCAATAAACAACAGCAAATACTTTGGATGGAAACGATCATCACGGATATGCGGGATGATGAAACGGTTGGGGGTATTATTGCAAATGCGCGCGATGTAACGCAAAGGGTTATTTCCGAATCGCAAAATAAAGAAATGCTGGAGCGTTATAACATTGTGGCTAAGGCAACCAGCGATACCATATGGGATTTTAACCTCCAAAGCGATGAAATAAATTGGAACCATGGCATCAAAAACGTATTTGGATATAAGCAACCCGTTGGTAAATATAGTTGGTGGCAAGAGCATGTACATCCCGATGATCTGCAAAAGGTAACCGACCTGGTAAACGCTAAGATGCAAAGTGGCGAAGAACGCTGGAGCGTAGAATATCGCTTTAGGTGTGCAGATGGGAGCTATAAATTTGTTTTTGACCGGGGTTTCCTGTTGTTTGATAGTTCGGGTAAGCCGGTAAGGATGATTGGCGCTATGCAGGACATTACCGAGCGGATGAACTATATCCAGGATATGGAGGAGAGCAACAAAAAGCTTAAGGATATAGCCTGGGCACAAGCCCATTTGGTACGTGGCCCGCTGTCGCGGGTTTTAGGAATTGCCGATCTGCTCAAATCTGGTGATAACGATACTGAAACTCATACTAAACTACTCGACTATCTTAAAATGTCGGCCGAAGAACTCGATAAAATAGTAAAAGCTATTATTGAAAAAGGCGAGTAACTGTTGACACAAAATAAAACGACTCTATCATACTAGTTTAATTCCGTCTGGGCCGTTTGGGCCTCTTTGCCGGAGCGGGATCTTCCTGATGTGTATATGGTGTTTTAGCGTCATTGGGCCTGGCTTTTTCTTCGGCAAAGCGTACGCTAACAGTACGATCTCCAATTGTAGTGCCATCAAGTGCCTGGATGGCGCGCTTAGCGCCGGCGTCATCATTCATCGTAATAAAGCCATAGCCTTTGGGGGCTCCGGTGTCTTTATCGGTCACCAAAGTAACGGTATTAACAATACCATGGATACTGAATAATTCCACTATCTCTATCTGCTGAAAATCTTTGGGGAAGCCTACGATAAATAATTTAGCCATAACAGCTGCAAATATACCATTGTATTAGTTAATTGCGCGGCTTCGCGCAACAATAGCTTCGGCTTTAGCCGCACACCTCCTCCACAATGATAAGTTTGATTTACAGTTGGTAATTATCCCCATAGCACACAACGAAAAACGCCTTACGATATTCGCAAGGCGTTTTTTTAAGTGGAGAATATCGGAGTCGAACCGATGACCTCTTGCATGCCATAATGAATTTTGCTAAATTCAATAGTATTCAAATTTGTTCAAATAATTCATAATCAGTTATTTACGAAAATTTATTTTTCAAAACACTTCATATTTTGAGCTATTTTTCCGACTTTAGTATTACCTAAGTATTACCTAAAAGGGCCCTTTTAGTATTACCTATTATACTTAGAAAAATAGAAAAGTGATGGAGATATTAAAAAAAGTAGTGCTTTGGACCTACAAGCAGCCAGTTAACGGGGAGTATGAGATTCGGATCAGACTAACCCTTCATAAAGAACAAAAGTATTTTAACGTAGGCCATTCGTGCGCCCTGGAGAACTGGGATGAAGTGGCCGGCGCGCCTATACCAGGAAGTCCCGATTACCGGGCGATCACCCGTAAAATCGAAGACTTTCTCGATGAAGTTGATTTCGAAATTAAACTCATGAAAAAAAATGGTCATGAATATATTTCATTAGCAGAACTGATATCGAGAGTAAAGAAGTACGATCAACCCGTGGTAGCTGCTAAGATCTATGCATTATCTGAACACATCGAAGCCGAGTTAAGAGCAGCGGACAAGATCGGGTATGCTGATACTTTTCATAATAACAGGGAATATGTCCTGAAAAAAGTTTTCGGTGAAAAGGACAGGTCTTTTGTCAGCTTTAACAAAGCCGATTTCAGGCTTATGGAAGATCATCTTAATGAGCTGGAATTAAAGCCAACCACCATGAGTGCCTATCTGCGTACCTTTTATCGTGTTTGGAATATCGCTATTAAAGAAGGGATGTGTCCCAAAGATCATCATCCTAGTAAGACCATTAAGTTTAAACCATATAAAAAATATAAGACGAGCAAGCGGGCTATTTCAGCGGCTGATATGAAGCTTATTGAAAGCTATGAGGCGGACTACTCATCACGAGTATTCAGAAATCAGCAGATATTCCTTTTCAGCTATTACTGCCGTGGCATCAATTATAATGATATTGTAAAGCTAAAAGAGAAAAATTTCAATGGTGACATACTGAGCTATAAAAGAAGTAAAAACGGCAGGTATTATGATTTTAAGATTCATTCTAAGGCAAAAGCTATTTTAGATATTTTCAGAAACTATCCGCTTCAAAGCAGCGGGGGCTATGTTTTCCCCATCTTGATGGCCGAACATGACACTGCCACTAAGATTGATGCCCGGGTGGATAGCGGTTTAAAAGACCTCAACGAAGATCTTAAAGTGATCAAAGAAGCTAAAAATATAGATCGTCATGTTACCTCCTACGTCGCAAGGCATTCTTTTGCAACAAATCTAAAACACAAGAAAGTTGACATCAGCATTATTCAGGAAGCGATGGGTCACGAAACTGAGGAAATGACCCGGACGTACCTGGAAGAGTATGACGATGAATTGGTATCCAGTAGCATAGAGGAGGCTTTGGATTAGTCCATTACTAATCAAGTTTGCACAATTTAAAAGCCGATATTATATTTGACTAGCTTTATATTTAGTTATTGCAGCGTTCCGAATCTCACCCCGGAACGCCGCTTACCTTAAAGGTAATCAACTAAATCAATCAACCTCATACTGATCAATTACCGACGCTTTCTCAGGGCGGCAGTGCTTTACACCTGAACTAAGCAGGTTATTGTTTTTTCAGCGATGCCATATCGATCACAAAACGATAATGCACATCACCTTTTTCCAAACGCTCGTAAGCTTCGTTGATATCCTGAATATTGATCATTTCAATATCAGCAGTGATATTATGTTCGGCACAGAAGTCCAGCATTTCCTGGGTTTCTGCGATGCCACCGATATTAGAGCCTGAAAAGCTGCGGCGGCCTTTGATCACATTGAACGCGCCGATCGGCAATTGTTCCGGTGGCAGGCCAACCAGCACGACGATTCCATCAACCCGTAACAAGTTCAGATAAACATTAATATCATGTTTAGCTGAAACAGTATCCAGGATCATATCGAGGCTACTGTTGTATTTTGCCATTTGATCCGGATCAGAAGATAAGACCGCTTCATCGGCGCCTAAGCGCCTGGCATCATCGACCTTTTTAGCCGAAGTAGTGAACACCACTACGTGAGCGCCCAAAGCTTTCGCAATTTTGATACCTACGTGGCCTAAACCGCCGATACCCAAAACCCCAACTTTTTTACCCGGGCCTATATTCCAGTGCTTAAAGGGTGAATAAACGGTGATACCGGCACAAAGCAAGGGTGCTGCAGCGGCAAGGTCCAGGCTTTCCGGAATATGCAATACATAATTTTCATCGGTCACGATGCTTTCAGAGTAACCACCATAAGTAAATTCGCCAGCACCTGACTTGTGGTCGGGTGAGTTGAAAGACATGGTAGTTTCTACTTTACAGAACATTTCAAGGTCTTCCTTGCAATACTCACACTCCCGGCAACTGTCAACGATACAGCCAACACCGGCCAGATCGCCCACTTTAAATTTAGTAACGTGGTTTCCCACCGAGATAACCCGGCCTACCATTTCGTGTCCGGGAACCATCGGGAAATGAGCGCCGCCGAAATCATCATGTGCCTGGTGCAGATCAGAGTGGCAAATGCCACAGAATAATATCTCAATCTCTACATCGTGCGCTGCAACAGCACGGCGTTGTATTGTCATTTCTTTTAACGGTTCTTTGGCAACTTCCGCACCAAAGGCTTTTACATTTTTTGTTTCCATATTGATTTTGATAGTATGAACAGTAATGATGTTTAATTTGGTAATAGACCAGCATGTAAAGCCAGCATTTTCCAGGGATCATGCGGATTGGCCCTGATAAAGACTTCCAGGTAAGACAGGTGTATTGTTTTTTGAGAACCGTTAATGGTAATTGTAAATTTCCCTTTACCACCAACTGTAGCCGTATTGTTAACTACACTGGCGAAGTTCTCTTCTATAACGATATTATTGTGAACCACCTTGCCCCCGGTTAAGGTAGCCATATACGCTGACCTGTCCTGACGATAACCGGCACTGGTGAAGGCCGTGAACCCTTTGGCTAATGTTTGATCCAGGGAGTCAACTTTATTTTCCACTTCCCAGGAAAAAACCTTTCCGGATAGTTTAAGAATTGCCGCTTCGTCCGGTGATTGGGCGAATCCTGCCAAGGCCAGCAGCATTAATCCGGTTGAAATAACTATTGTTTTCATTTTTTACCTGTTATTTCATTGATGGCACTGATCGCATTTAAGGTTCTCGGATAACCGATGTAGGGCAATAGTTGTGTCGTTACGGTCAATAAGGTCTGTTTATCGTTGCCCACATTTAAGTTGGCCTGGATATGGCCTTTAACCTGGGATTCTGCACCACCAAGACTGATCAGCATGGAATAGGTAAGCAGTTCACGTGTTTTAATATCCAGTCCGGTGCGGGTATAATAATCCCCGAAACAATTTGCAGAGAGGAACTTTTGAATGTGCAGCTGTTCCGGAGGGGATTGTGCATACATCTCGTCGATCCGGCTGCCAACGATCTCCTTTTGTAAAGCCAGCCCTTTTTCCTGCCTGTTTTGCGGAGTGGTGGTAGACTGCCCGGGTAGCGGCAATTCGATACCCCGGCTAAGTAATACCTCATTCGTAGCATGTAAAAAATCAAGCACTTTGGAGACCCCAACGTAAGGCACAGACTGATAAAGCACTTCTTTAATTTCAATCGCTGTTGCACCTACATTTAAAGCGCCACCGACCATTACTTTATATTCGGTCAGGGCCTGGGATGCAATAGTAGAACCGAGGATAATCAACACCCTTGTTTTGGTATCCAGGTTGCCATAGGCGATCACTTCGTCAAAAGCGAAATTGTCAAACAATTCGATAAACTCCGGGTCGGTCTTTTGCATGGTTGAAACGTAGTTGGGCAGCAATTCTTCGTGGTTTTTGATGGCTGCTTCTGTCAGTTTCTGTGGCTTTGGCTGAGCACTGCTTTGATGATCTTTGTTATAATCTGCATCAGTAACCGGGGGCATCCAGATGGTACCGTTTGTTGCCGATGGAACGATGGCGATATGCGTCATCGCGCTTTCGTGCGAAGCGCCATGCCAGTGTTCTACATTTACCGGGATCTTAACCACATCGCCTTCTTTAATCACCTGTATGGGCTTGCCCTTTTGCTGGTAGTAGCCCACGCCTGCCGTTACGATCAGTATCTGTCCATGCGGGTGGGTATGCCAGTTGGTTCGTGCCTTAGCTTCAAAAGTTACTTTACCTACAGTGCTGTTTAGATTATCGTCCGGGTTTACCGCCATGGTTACGAACACATTGCCGGTGAAATTTTCTTTTGGGGCAGGTTGCCCCTTACCTGTTATTGATGTCATGTTATATATCTTATTGTTTTTACTGACCTGGGCCATTGACTGGTTTGCTGAAAACATGTATGAACATATCGCGAACAGGAGTTCTTTTCTAATAGCCATGATCTGTCGTTTTTTAAAAATTTATTTTAGTGTTTTCATATCGATCACATACCTGAACTTTACCTTGCCGTCCAGTACGTTCTGATAAGCATTAGTAACGGTGGGGCCATCGGCTTTGATGATCTCCACTTCAGGATAAATATTGTTAGCTACTGAATAATCCAGCATTTCCTGGGTTTCTTTAATACCACCGATCTGTGAACCGAACACTTTACGGTTACCCTGCCATACCAGTTTATCAATAGGAATAACCGGCATTTTAGCAGTTGGCGGCAAGCCTACGATAGCTAACTGTCCATCGATTTTTAACATTTTCAGGTACCTACCGGGATCGTATGCGGCAGGAATCGTGCTCAGGATAAAATTGAGCGAGTCATCCAAACCTTTCAATTGTGTGGAATCGGTTACGTTCACATAACGGGCAGCGCCCAGGCGCAGGGCATCCGCACGCTTGTCTTCGGTAATATCGAAAACTGTGACTTCAGCGCCTAACTTCACGGCATATTGCACGGCCATGTGCCCCAAACCGCCGAAACCGGCAACACCAACTTTATCTCCTTTTTTGATCCCCACGTAGTGGATCGGGGAATAGGTCGTGATACCGGCGCAAAGCAGCGGGGCCACCCTTTTTAAATCCGCATTAGCAGGTATTTTGATTGCAAAGTTTTCGGTCAGTGTAATGTTGTTGGAGTAACCGCCCTGGGTAGTTTCATGGTCGTGGAACTGGTCCTTGGAATGGTAAGTAAATACAGCCTGCTTACAATATTGCTCTAACCCGGCCTTGCAATACTCACAATGGCCGCAGGAGTTGACCAGGCACCCTACACCTGCGTAGTCTCCGACTTTAAATTTGGTAACGCTTTTTCCGACGCTAACAACACGGCCTGCAATTTCATGACCCGGAACCATCGGAAAGGTCTCTTTGGTCCAATCCTGGCGGACATGATGTACATCACTGTGACAGATACTCGCGTAAAGTATTTCAATTTGGATGTCATTGTCGCCTACCGCGTGGCGTGAAAAGCTGTAAGGTTTAAACTGGCCGTCGCCGGATAACACGGCCAGGCCTTTGGCCGGGATACGCCCGGTTTGCGCGTAAACTGCTGAGAACAGCGTCATTGCCAATAGCATGGCTAAACTGAGTATTTTTTTCATAGATGTAGATTTTTGTAGGTGTTTAATTATTTAAACTAGATTACTAAGGTTTGCTGATCCCCAGGTTTTGATTTTTGTACAGGTCAGGATCTGCAATAAGCGAAGCGACAAAAGCAGCAATACTCTTCCTGGAGATGGCCGAGCCCGTTTCCGGTTCGCCTTTGTGGGTGAGGGCATAATCCACTTCATTGGCACTGGTAAACCATTCCGGGCGGAGTATGGTATAATCCAAGCCTGAACTTTCAATCACATCGGCCAGCTTTCTGTAAGGAACCAACACCGGTTTCAAAGGCGTTATATAAATGCCGATCGAGCTAATGGCAATTACTCTTTTTATACCGGTTTCCTGCATGGCTTTTACAATGTTTTTGGCCATTGCTTCCAGATCACCGGCAAGGTTGATGTATACGATGTCCTGACCTGCGATTGCATTTTTAAGCTTGGCATAATCCATCACGTCAGCTTCTACAACGGTACAGTTGATGGTATCATTGGTGATGTTTTTTCTGTTCCTTGCCAGTAAAGTAAGCTGAACACCGGGTAAATTTTCCACGGTGTCTATTACATATTTGGCCAGGCTCCCGCTGGCGCCGATCACTAATACTTTTTTCATGTTCTTTTGCCTATTTATAGGTTTGTTTTGTGCATTGCTATTGCTTGAAAACAAGCTGATCAAAGTGATGAATAACAGCAATAGCTTTTTCATTGTCTTAAATGATGATTAAACAGTTTTAAACGCTTCGCTTTTCCGCAACGCATAAAATCCTAATATTCCCGAAACGCCTAATAACACAATTCCGGTGCTGAGAATAGCTTTAAAATCGATCAGGTCAGCTAAATAACCCCAGCCGCCTGCCATTAATGCGCCTCCTGCAGCCAGGGCAATGGCGATATTGGAGAAGATCTTCGCATAATCTTTTCCGCCGAAAACGGTTCTAACCAGTAAGGCTGTCTCTACGGTAACACCCGCATAAGCCCAGCCGAATAAAAAACCGCCTCCTGCCATCACAGCCATTCCCGTTTTGCCCAGTAATAAAAGCACAAAACCAGCCATACCCGATCCCGCTGAAGCCATTATTCCGTAGCGCGGGCTTTTATCATTCAGCCAGCCTAAAGCAACTTTTCCAATGGTAACGCCTAACATAATGGCAGATGCTACGATGCCCGATTGTTCTATTGAATAGCCAACGTTCACCACATAAGCCGGGAGAAATAAATTGATGGTGGAGACCGCGATCATCAGGAAAGCAAAAGCGATCAGGGCATAGAATACGGGGGATTTTATAGCATGAGCATAATCAACGCCTGATCTCACCGTTTCGGCTTGTTTTTCGCCTATGGCTTGTAGTCCTTTGTCTCCCGGATAGTTCCTTAATAACAAGGCCAGCAAGGGGGTAACCAAAACAAGTATGATCGTCCCAAAAATGAGGTAGGTACTGCGCCAGCCATAATGCGCAATTAAATAGCCGCCAAAAGGATTAAAGAGCACACCGCCGATTCCTGAAGCCGCACTACATAGGCCAATGAAGAAACCGATGTTGGAATTGAACCAGCGGTTGATCATGGTAGGATAACTGAGGTACAACAGGAACGCCAGCGTTAACCCGATCAGGCCGCCAGCTACGTAAAACTGCCAGACAGCGGTTAATTGAGACATGGCCAATAAGACGATCCCTAATAGGGCTGAGCTTAGTGTTAACAGCCACCTTGCACTGTATTTATCCATCAATTGACCTGCTTTGGTTAACATCAGCGTAGAAAACAGGTAAATAAAGGTCATGTATAAGCCGAAATCACCGACTGAGACCTTCAATTCTGAGCTTACAGGCTTATAAAAGATGCCGGCACAGCTCATCACTAACCCGATGTTGATACCCATAATGAGGCAGCAACAAAAAACGATCACATAACCGTAATGAAATTTGATGAGTGTTGACATGCCGGTCTTTAATTTTTTTCCGGTTGAAGCGGGCCGTAGAAATAAGATGCCGTAGCGCCACCGTCGATCAGAAAATCCGAACCAGTGATGAATGCCCCGGCTTTTGATAGCAATAACTCTGCAACATTGGCTACCTCGTCGGCGATACCTGGACGACCGGCAGGGCTTTTGGCGAACATATTCTTGTAGAAATCTCCCCTTGGCCCGTTAATTTCATCCAAAGCCAGGGGTGTGATAATGATACCCGGTGAAATGGCATTGACCCTTGCGCCCCGCTCAGCCCATTTAACAGCTTCCGCCATCACCCTTTTCCCATTTGCACGCTTAGCCATCTGGTAAGCATGAAGGGTGTCTTTGATATTTTCAGGTTTCAGCATATCCAGCTGCAGCAGGTCTTCAACTGGTGTTGTGGCTAAAAGCCTGTCTTCATCGGCGGTCAAAGCAGGCATCCGGTAACCGGATTGACTGGAAATGACAACACCTGTTCCTCCCATTTTGATCACCTTCCCGAATTCTTCCAATAACATTGATGTTCCATACAGATCCACTTTCAGTATATGCTCAATAGATGCCTGGCTTGGTGATACGCCCGCTGCATTGATAAACATGGATATCTCGCCTTCTTGTTGCGCGGCTGCGATCAATTTAAGAACAGACTCTTTCGATGAAATGTCTACTTCGGCAGGAACTACGTCGAAGCCGGCTTCGGTCAATGTTTTAGCAATGGCCTGAGCGTTTTCCAGCTTCCAGTCTGCTACAAAAATTTTATTTCCATAGCCCATCCTCCTGACGATGGCCATTCCCAGTTGGCCAGCTCCGGTCAATACAATGATGTCTTTACTGTTTTTCATTTTTAATGATTAAATTGCTTAACAGGTTTTGTTATTACTAACTCCGTAAGACAAAGGTCTGCTGTTTGCTTTACTTACTGCTTATACACATTACTGCATTACCTACCATTATTACTGGTGATGGGCAGTTTAGCCAGCCACTTTTTCACATCTGTCTCCGCCTGAATTTGATAATCTCCTTTGATCACTAGTAACTCGCCGTCGCGTTCTATCCCGCCTTTCATCGTAAAACCTTCCAGCACTTTGCTGTTAGGGCAAAGCGATTTCACCGTTTGGAAGCTTGTTCCGATACCGTATCCCGCATTGGTATTAAATGGAATGATCGTTTTGCCTGCTAAGTTGTATTGATGCAAAAAACTCTTCATGGGCGGCGGCAATTGCATGCCCCATGTAGGAAAGCCAACGAAAATAACATCGTACTTTCCCATACCGTCTATCTTCGTTTTTAGTGGTGGCAAATAGCCTGTTTCATTTTCGTGTTCTACCTGTGCTACCGTAGTTTTGTAATCTTGGGGATATGGTTTTAATAATTCTATCGCTACTACATCACCACCGGTATTTTTCCGGATTATTTCGGCAATAGCTTTAGTGTTATTGGTACGGGATAGATAAACGATCAGTATTTTTTGATCACCTGTAAACTTCGGCATCGGTACGGTAGTATTTTGAGCATGGGAACAGAATGAAAAAAGACATATCGCTATGACCAGTACCATCGCTTTAGCATTCATTGACTTCATCATGGTGATCGTTATTTCCCCACCCTTTGTTGTAAATGCGCGGGATAGCGGTCGCCTAGGATAGTGGTATTCGCGTAGGCATCATCAATAGCCTTAACTTCTTCTTCCGAAAGGTCTACCGATGCACCGCCAATATTTTCTGTTAAACGGTGAGACTTTGTGGTGCCGGGAATAGGTACGATCCATGGTTTTTGTGCCAGTAACCAACCCAATGCGGTCTGTGCAGGTGTTGCTTCTTTTTGTTTGGCAATATTGCCTAACAGATCAACCAGTTTCTGATTCGCTTTCCGGTTTTCCTCGTTAAAGCGGGGGACTGAATTACGAAAATCTGTGCTGTCAAATTTGGTATCTTTATTGATCGCCCCAGTTAAAAAGCCCTTTCCTAATGGGCTGAATGGCACAAAACCAATTCCTAACTCTTCTAATACCGGGATGATCGCTTTTTCAGGCTCCCGCCACCAGATCGAATATTCGCTTTGTAAAGCGGTTACAGGTTGCACAGCGTGCGCTTTGCGGATAGATCCCACCCCGGCTTCTGAAAGGCCAAAGTGCTTTACCTTACCTGCTGTAATTAAATCTTTTACGGTACCGGCAACATCCTCCATAGGTACATTGGGATCAACACGGTGCTGGTAAAACAAGTCGATCACATCGGTTCTTAACCTTTTTAACGAAGCTTCAACCACCTGTTTGATGCGTTCCGGCTTACTGTTTAATCCTTTATGTGAATCGCCATCTTCGAACCCGAACTTCGTAGCGATCACCACATCCTTGCGGAAAGGGGCCAAAGCTTCACCAACCAGTTCTTCATTGGTAAAGGGTCCATAACATTCTGCCGTATCAAAGAAGGTGATCCCTTGTTCATATGCTTCTCTGATCAGCTGAATCCCTTGCTCTTTATCTGTAGCGGGCCCGTAGCCAAAGCTTAAACCCATGCAGCCTAATCCAAGTGCTGATACTTCCAGTCCGTTGTTTCCTAATTTTCTCTTTTCCATTTTGTAGATGTTTTGTTATCCTATCCTTCTGATAGGTACAAAGTTCGGGCGTAATTTGGTGCGTTTTGTTATACAGATCACTGCATTACCTACCATTATTACTGATTGGAACCGTCGCATGAACAAATCACTTACCGGATAACTATCTTTGATTCAGATAAAAAAAAGCAAATGGAAAATGTGATGAAAGTCGATACCATCGGTCAGTACAATGCGCTTAACAATAATGAGACACTGCATCCGCTAGTTAATATTGTTGACCTGTCAAAGGCAGACAAAAGACCGAACCGGCGGAGTAATTATGGCTTTTACGCCGTATTTCTGAAAGAGATCAAATGCGGTGATCTGCATTACGGCTGTAATTATTACGATTATGAAGAAGGGACCTTAGTGTTTGTAGGGCCTGGCCAGGTAATCGGTGTGGAAAACAATGGCGAGCTTTATCAGCCCAAAGGACAAGCATTGGTTTTTCATGCCGATCTTTTAAGGGGAACTTCACTTGGCCGTCATATTACCGACTATAATTTCTTTTCCTATGAAGTTCATGAGGCGCTCCACTTATCCGAAAGCGAGCGTAAGATCATATTTGATTGCTACGACAAGATCAGGCATGAACTGCAACGGGGAATCGATAAACACAGCAAAACATTGATCGTTAGCAACATCGAGCTGTTGCTTAATTATTGCGTGCGCTTCTATGACCGGCAGTTTATCACACGTGAAAACGTCAATAAGGGCATTCTTCAAAAATTTGAGGAATTGCTGAATGATTATTTCACATCGGGCAAACCCAAAGACCTTGGGTTACCCTCTGTCACTTACTGTGCAGATCAGCTAAATCTATCGGCTAATTACTTCGGCGACCTGATCAAAAAGGAAACAGGCAAATCTGCCCAAGAATACATCCAGTTAAAAACGATGGATGTAGCCAAAGATAAAATATTTGACACCACTAAGACAGTAAGTGAGATCGCTTATGAACTAGGGTTTAAATACCCGCAGCACTTTACAAGGTCTTTTAAACAGCATACAGGTTATACACCTAATGATTACCGTATGCTTAATTAAAGTCGACAATCAAAATAAAAATTAACGAGTTAATAAAATGGCTCTTAGGTGGAGTGCCCACTTATTTGGTTATATACTTTGCTGCAATTAACAAAAGCAACGTCCGGTCCGCTTTTGCCTCATCATAGTTTTCCTTCAGCAATTGTTTGACCTGTTTGTTTTTTAGTTTAACCGCTGCCATCTGCATCACCTGGAAGGAAGCCATTTCCACACTCTCAATATTTTGGAGGTAAAAGATAATAGACATGTCCCGCAGTTCGGCTTCGCCTTCCTGTTCACGGATCGCTTCAAACGCGTCATCCACCAAACCCGTTAAACCGTTTATACTTCCTTTAGAGATCTTGGCGTCCAGCAATTCATAGATCAGTTCCATTCTCGCCATTTGCTTTTCAACATCCTCCACCGTTTCACGGATGGCCAGCTGCAGATCATTAAAATAAACTTCATCTTTTAATTGCGGCAGCCAGGTAACCAGGTGCGCTTTGGCATAATATATCCGGTTGAGGTGTGTGACAAAAAACTTTTTAAGCTTTTCAGAACCTACTTTTATTTTCTTTGGGGAGGATGATCTCTCGGGTTGTTCTGACATCAGCACGTGTTTTACACGGCTAAGATAAGAATTCTTTTACCTGAGAGAGCAATTCAAAAATATCAAAGGGCTTGGCTATGTAAGAATCCGCACCGCATTCCGTGGCGATAATGGCCAGATCAGTTTCACCTGATACCAACATGACAGGCAGGTGTCGTGTTTCGAGCTGGGATTTGATTTCTTTGCATATTTCCGGACCAATTTTAGGTGATCCCTCAATACGTACATCGAGTAATACGATATCGGGTTGTATAATACGAATATGCTCAGCTGCTTCACTGGTGTTTGACATCACGGTTTCATAACCGTTTTCCTGGAAGATCACATTTAAGATCTCCAGTATATCCTCATCATCGTCAATTACCAGAATCTTTTTAGTCATGCCCTATTTTTGGGCAATGTTGCAAATAGCCGTCCAAGATTTAACTAATGGTAAATTAAATCAAATTATACTAAAATTGGTTAAGTAAATCTGAATCAGACATTTTCCTAATTCAAATTCTGACTATTCTCTATACGCTTTGTAGTGATATGGCGAATATCAACTTTTAATCAAGTCAGCAGCGCCTAGATAAGAAAGAGTGTGAGAAGAGGCACAAAATAAAATGGCCCGAACACTCGCTGCCGGGACATTTCAACCTAAACCTTATCACAATTGACGAAAAGTGTCCGTCAAAAAAGATAAGCGAACTTACGTTTTAATGTTCGTAAAAGAAACCGCTTTAAAGCGGTACCAGAAGTCCTGACTGTTCATTTATTTCGCGGCATGATATCGAATAAATTAAATGTGATCGAAGGCATTGACCCGGAGGCTGATGCGCTGAAAAAATTAGGCAACCGTATCAAAACATTACGTATGAAAGCAGGGCATCAACATTACGAAAAATTTGCGGGTCAGCATGGTATTGGACGGATCTTACTGCGGCGGGTAGAACTGGGCGGCAATGTAAAATTTAACAGCCTGCTAAATATTATTAACGCGCTGGGCGTTACTCCTGCCGAATTTTTCAGCGAAGGGTTTGACTAACTTATAGGCAAAAGCGTAAAGTCTTCCGGAATGGAGCGCCCCGTATTTTCATCCAAATCTTTTACACTACGAAAATACGGGGCGAACGGGGCTCCGGCGCGCCGGAGCCCGCCGGAGGTTCCGGCGGGTTGGGTTTAAGCCACCTTTAATGGCTGTGTCCTGAAATCCTGCAGGTTCAGGAAGAATCCACGATTAAATAAAATGCCCTCCCTGAATAATTGCCATAACAGCGATGCCCCACAATTAGCCAAAGCAGAATTGATGAACAAATCCTGCCTGGTCAAGGCTTCAGCAAACGAACAGCTTGGGGTATTATCAGCCTGTTCCGATGAGATTAACAATTCTTTAAACTCATCGGTAACTAAGGGCAAAGTTTCTACGGGACGGTATAGTTCCGAAGCGGGTTGCTTTATCTTTTCTAAAGTAGACAAGATGACCTGACCGCTTGAACGGCTGTTACCAAAATCCATCCAGTATTGGACACGGTTACGGCCACCATATTCATCTGCTAAGTGCTTCAATATTCCGGCTATCTCGTATCGGGCATCCACGGTATCAACGCAGGAAATGGTTATGGTCGCACTTGCCAAATCCTTATCCTTTAGTGAGGCTTTATCATAGCGGCTCGTTTCCGCGCGCCAGTTCGTGCCAAAAAAACGGTTGATGCGGTTAATCAAAGCGACCGATTTATGCAAGCCTAATTCGGTTGTAGTGAACAACTGCCTGCCGAGGTTAGCGGCATCGACGGTATCCTTATCAAATACCCTCACAAATAAGCCTGCATGACCTATCGCAATAAGGGCGTGGTTCATTCTTGCCAATGCGGTCAAGACCTGACCACCTGTACCACCTGCCCCGATCAGATTTACGGTAACCGGGTTATACGGCTGTAATAATTCCTTTGGTACAATATGCACAGCAGGTTTTTGGTCTTTCTTCTTTTTCATTGGATAATTTGTTTAAGGGTCAAACTGGTTTTAATTAACTCGTCTTGGGGGAACGCTTCGCCTTTTCCTGCAAGGGAACGCCACAACTCGGTGGTATTGCTTTTGGTGCTGTTGTTACCACTGATGGAGTGGCTGAAATTGCTGTTAAAGAAATACTGCTCCCATGTTTTTATAAATTCTTCTAAACAGGTGCTTTTGCCGATGCTTATCTGTACCGTTCCCATGCAGACCTGACCACTTCCGTAAATATTGAGATAGGGCGCATGGCAGAGTTTGGTCTTTTCGGTAGGCTTAGTTTTTCCAGTCAAGCCGTAGACCATTAAATGCTCGGCATTGGCTTTCCACAGCATGGCGGGGATGTGAAATTTACCCGATGGGATACGCAATCCCTCCACAAAAAACAGGTTCACTTCCTGCGGAGGCGTGTACCAAACAGCATAGCCGTTTGCCTGCTGATTTACATATAAGACGTTAGCGGGTAACAATCCTTTACTTTTCAAGTAACCGCTTTTGGTTTCCTGCGTTTTTTGCAATAATTCACTTAACGCCGACATTTCCTTTTCGTTCAAAGGGTGCGCATTAATGGGTTTCCCGTTTGTGCCTATATCATAACTCTCCACATAAATTTCTGTGCTTTCTTCCTCTCTTTGGAATTGGCTAATTTCTTCGGCTTTATCATAGCGATAAATTAGCAGGGCTTTGAACGGCTCAAAGCCACTGTTAAACTGTTGCGTTATATTCCTCATGGTCGTAATCGTTTAATAAGTCCCTTAGCCTTTCAATCAAATCAAAAAGGCGGGTCTCGAAATCAAAATCTTTTCTATCGGGGTCGGGCAGGGTATCAAAATAATACACGGCGGTAGGTTCATCCATGACAGGCCTTTCCTGAAAGGAGCAATTGACCATTTCCAATAATTCATGCTTAAAACAATCCTTATCGCTCCAATAAAAGCTGGTGTATTCCTCTACCCTTATCCTTTCTTCTTCGTCAGGGTAAACCAAATCTTCATGGATGCTATCTGCTAAAGAACGTTTCGGGTACTGGCGGTAAAGCTGTAAAAATTCAATCGCCAGTAATCCCCATTCCAGTTCGTGCTTGTCCCGGTGGTAGTAGTTCATCACGATGCTGTACATTTTTTTCAGCCATTCAGGATCTTTAATAATTGGCATGATATGCCCGCCTGCCCGCCTAAGTTCATACAGCGTATCTTCCTGCTGTTGCTGCCATGCTTTATCTTCCTCGTCGTTGTTGCCCTCGTCTTCGGCTTCACTTACCCATTGCTCCAAAGTATCATACTGATAATCCATAAACGTGCCGCTCTCGGCATAAAACGGAATATCTACCACCTGATGCAGGTAGGCAAATATCACGGTCACCAGTTCGGTAATGGCTTGATGTTCGGCATTTTGCGACCAATGCCAGTAAGCCCTGACAGGAATGTAAAACAGGCAATGGCTCAAATCAAAGGTCTTGACCGCCGACAGTACCGCCTGCTTTCCCTTAGCGTGTAAAATCATGCAATGATTTTCACGGTCAATCGCCCGTACCTGTTTTTCCACTTGTTCCCAAGTCGCATAAATATTCTGCGGGAATGGCAAATCTGTTTCGGGTATAGCCAACTGGTAATGCTGACAGAGATTGGCAAGGGAGCGAAAATACTCCCTTGCTATCCTTTCCGGGTTACCCGTAAACGACCAAAACGGCAGGAAACTGTGATTTAGAAAACCATTTCCGTCAGACCTGCGGGTGCGCTTCTTAGCGGGTTGCGCCTGACCTCGTCCGCATCGGGCAGGCGGTTTAACCGCTCTGCCAGTTCGCCGAATAATTGCTGTAGTTTCCATTGCTTGCCTTTCCTGTTAATTTTGATAATCCTGTTTGCTGATTTCGTTTTCATCGCTTAACCTTTTGTTCCCATCGTGCTTTCAAACTTATACTGCGCTTCATCGTCCTTGATTTCAGGGCCGGTAATTTTAGCGTTGGTCAGTATCGGGTAAGTGCCTGCATAGAAATTCTGCACCTCTGTTATGGTAAACCTATCGTTCGGGTCGGTCAACTTGATTTCCTGCCCGTTCTCTTTGTGCAGGAATATCCTCGGTAATATCATCGCTTTCATGGTTGCGGGGATTAATCGTTAAAACTTGCGGTTAATTTGTCGTAGGCATCTTTACCCGCCTGCAAAGTCTTGCGCTTGGTCTCAATAGCTTCGGCTTTTTCGGGATAATCGGCAACATCAGGCAGTTGCACCAATGCTTCGGCATACTTGGTATTCTGTGCCAAATTCTTCACCCGTTCCATCGCTTCATCATACAGCCGTTTCTTTTCGGCTTTGGCTTCTTTGTCGTCCTCGGGCGGAGTAAACAAGTTGTTTTCCTCGTCCTTGTCGTCGTCGGGTTCGTTATCGGCAGGTTTAGTCGCTTTGACCTTATCGGGTTTGGCCTTATTTTTAGCCTTGTCCAGTTCCTTTTGATAGCTTTCCAAATTGCTAATCAAACCTGCGGTTTGCTGAACAGGTTGTGCCAATTGCTCAAAAAAGCCCTCGTCCAGTTCATCTGCGGTCGCTTTAAAAAGCATGGGCGGTAACCCGTCGATGGCCTTATCTTTTTTGAGTACCACCGATACGGTTTGCACCCCTGTTTCGTCCTGATTGACATTCAGCAGGAAATTACCCTTAAAGCCTAATCCTGCTATCTGCTGAAAAAAATTCGTTTTCATAATCGTTAAAATTTAAAGTGTTTAAATCCTGCGATGGCAAGTAGTATTAAGCCTGCCCACAGGCAAAGTGTACCTATAAAATAAATGACCCGTTCCACGGTCATGGTAAAAATGAACCTGCCATAGTTGGGGAATTGTTGCAAACCGCCGATACCCCTGCGGTTGAACCTGCGCGTGCTGATATGGTAGCGGATGATCAGACCGACTGCGGTCAGTAGCATCCCGGTTAAAAATTTAGTATCCATGCTTGTTGTTTTTTAGGAGTTTCGTCCCTTTTCTGCGTTGGTAAACCACACGGTAACCACTGCTTTCTATCACGCCCAATAAAAGGCGTTTGGCAGATGTGGTATTTGCATCATCCTCTGCCGTCATTTGGCAAAAGGTGAGTTCATCAAAAAAGCGTAAGGTTTTGGCTATTGATTTAAGTGCGTTTCGTTCTGTTTTTACTGATAATATGCTCATGGTAAAATGAATTTAAACAAGGGGGATTGCTCCCCCTTGCTGATTAATTAAGATTTAAAGCATCCGCACCCTGACGGGCAAAGTTTCCGCAAAGGTCAAAGGCAACCTGCGCCCGTTGCTTGGCTGTGCCGTCCATAATAGATTTGAATTTGGCATCCCCGTCCTTGAAGTTGCGGACGTTCTGATAGTAGCCTGTAATGGCATTGTATGCCCCGAACAAAGTCCCTGCGGTGGTTTCCATCTGCTGGGTCGGGTTACCCATCGCATAGGAGTAGGCATTATCCACGATGTTGGTATAGGTGGTCGATAGCTTGTCCATCAAACCCAAATCCAGATTTTGGATAACTTCCTTATTGGGAGCCATAGCGACCTGTATCAGCTTTTTCACCTGCTTGTCTGTAATACGCACCTTAGCCCAATGATTAAACAGTTCCTCTAATTCCTGCGCTATCACATGAGAAATGCCCATTAAGGTATGCGCCTGTCTCAGGCGGTCATTAGCCGAGGCGGTGTGCCTTACCTTTATACCGCCGGACTGGTTGCGCAAAGCGGCGTTTAAGGTATTGTTACAAACGATACGGGTCGGTGTAAAAGCGGCGGTAATGCTACCAAAACCATCGTGCGAAGTGGTCAGGAACAAATACTGTTCTATCATATCCTGTTTACCTACCTTGATATAATCGGGTAATTTGGCCGTGATAAATATGCGTTCCCCTTTGCCTAACGCGCCTGCGGTTTCGTATTTGATACCCTCACCACCACCAACGATGGCGTCGAAAAACTGGAATGCATTGGCATTTTGTACTACTTCGTAATCTTTGCCCACCACACCCAACACGGCATCGTTGTCATTGCGTACTGTGGCAAAGAATGCAGGTACATCTAATTTCGTTGTAGCAAAATCGGGGTCAAAGCCTGTTAGTTCGTTGTTCAGCGCATTGGTGAACAAAGGGCGTTTTTCCACCGTGTAATCTAAACCCGCATAGCGGATAGCTTCGGCACTCGTCGGGTAATCCTCGACAATTTGCCCCAACCCGTGCCATGCCTTTTCTTTTACACTAAAAAAACTGTGTTTTTCTGTCTGCTCGTTATAAAAAAGATTGTGCGCCATTTTCTTAATTTTTAATGTTAAAATTTGTCCTGTACCCGATTAGTTAAACTGTTCGCTTGGTTTTAAAACCCCTTTTTTGTCGCCTGCCTGTTTCTTACCGTTCCCCGCATCATTTTTAGCCGACTTGGTTAACATGGTAATTTCATCGGTGCGGAAACGCAGGCTTGCCATTGGTTCGCCGTCACGGTTCACCCACGGTTGGGCGGTCATAAAGCCCGATAATTGTACAAGCATCCCTTTAGTCAGGAAAGGCGCTATTTTATCACCTCGCCAGTAGGTGCAATCCACATAGCTTGTTTCCTCTTTTTGTTCCCCCTGCGATTTGTAACGGCGGTTAATAGCCACCCTGAAACCTGTTACATTTTTTTCTTCGCTTACTGCTCTCACGGTAGCGTTTGCTACCAATCTTCCTGTGATTTCCATCTTGTTAAAATTTATTTGTTAAAAAATCTGTTCTTCAATGACCCATTTGGTAAAACCCTCATTTGGCCTTTGATAGAGGCAGAATACTTGCGCGGGGGGCTAGCGGAGCAAGGCTGCCGCAAAAAATACGACCCGGAGCGCAGCGCAGGTGTGGAGATTTTTTAAGCGGCACTCGCCTGGCCTTGGCCGCTGAAGAGGTGTAAATTCGCCTCAGCAAAGGCAAAATGAAAAGCATTTAAAAGCTTAAAGCAGTCTGGGAAACGCTATGAAAAGATTCTGTAATGTTAACAGGAAGGAGATAAACCGGGCGAAAGGACAAAGCCCTTCCGGCTACCATTGCCGGACGAGGCTCCCGGAGGGCTGGTTGTACTTTCGCCCGGATCAATTGAAAGCGCGGGGGCTGGAATTAGTGAAGGATGTCTTTTAAAAAAAAGGATGTTGATGAAGGTTATCTTCAGGGTATCAATTGAGTGTAGCGCACAGGCCAGCGCAGCTTTTCCCGCGCAGCGGGTAAACAAGCGAAGTCCTGAAAGGTACTCTCAACCGGAAGTGGCATGGTTTCCAGATCACGCGAATGCTTTTGCAGCGCAGCAAAAAGGCAGCAGCTAACCTAAAGCAAGGCCGGATCTCCGATCCAAAATCAGGCTGCGGCTGTACATCATTTTCTCCTATATGAGCGGGGCGGTGGCTGGTGCTACCTGTTTCACCGTTTTGGGTTTCCGTCATTCTACGCACCTGTACTGATCCTCCTGTTCGCCTTGGTCGATGACCTGCTGCGAATTAAGGCTAAAAGATATTACCGATGCGGCATCAGCTCCTTTAAGCGCAGCATCAGGCAGAGGGGATAACTAAAACTGGTCGGGCTTTTCAGAAAAAAACAATTACTCAACGACCAAAACAGGAACCGGTAAGCAAATACTGAAAGTACTGCCTTTGCCTGGTTCGCTTTCTACGGTCATAGTACCATTTGCCGCATCGATGATCTTTTTGGCCAGGTACAAACCAATGCCCTGTCCTTCCATTTCCTTATTCAGCCTGCCATACATGCTGAAAATAATATCCACCTGATTTTTTGCGATGCCAATCCCGTTATCATTAACAGAAAGCAAGATATGATCAGTGTTTTTAATTACGGCAATATGAATTTGCGGACTGGTGCCGTCGGCAAATTTGATCCCGTTGGCCACCAGGTTGTAGAGTATACTCCTGAGGTTCTTTTTAGAGAACAATACCTGTTTGACTTCCAAGTTTTTGGTGATCACGGTGCCTGTTGTTTTGATCCGGTTTTCGAGGCTCCATTCTATATTGGCAATGATCTCCGCCAGATCCACCATTTCCATGGTCAGCATATCACCTTCTATACGGGCGATGACCGAAATGTCGTTGATCAGCGTACGGAACTTTTTAACAGAAGAGTTAATGATGGTGATGAATTTGGTTAAACCGGGGTCGGTGATCTTGATCAGGTTCATCACGCCGATGCTGGTCTCGATATTGGCCAGTGGCGCCAGCAGGTCATGCGATGCTGTATGAACAAAGTTATCCAAGTCCGCGTTGATACGTTCCAGGCTTTTATTTTTCCGGTCCAGTTCTACCTGGGTAGCCTTTAATTCGGTGATGTCGTTAAATGTAACGATCGCTCCGTTCCTTTTTTCATCGACCAACTGCACATAGGGCATCGTCATGATCTGATACCATTTCCCGTTATTGGTCTGGATCTCTTTGGTGATCACGGTGCCTTCTGCTAACACCAGTTTTATATCCTCAATGATGGTCTCAAATTTGATATTGGTCGAAATATTACTCAGCGGCCTGCCGATATCTGTTTCCAGCAGGTTGATCTGTTTGACCGTGCCCGGTGAGAATTTCATTAACAGTAGCTCATTGTTGATAAATAGCTGCCCGTTGACGTTACTCCTGAAATAGTTATTCAGGTCATCATTGATCTCCAGTAATTCCTTGTTCTTGAGCTGGTAATCCGCATTAATGGTGTGCAATTCTTCATTGACCGATTGCATTTCCTCATTCGTGCTTTGCATCTCCTCGTTCGCCGAGATCAGCTCTTCGTTGAAAGACTGCATATTCTCGTTCGAGGCATCCAGTCTTTCGTAGGCGGAATGCAGTTTGACCTGCAGTTCCTTCAACTCCTCTTCGAGGTTCAAGGTATACTGGTCCTGATGTATCTTATCATCAAATACCGTGTGATCCGCTATTGTAGCATCCTGCTGTGAATCCTTACAAATGGTCACCAGCTGCAATTTCTGTTCGTTCTTGCTTATTTTAAGCGGACTAATGGTCAGCGTGACTTCGATCACCGCGTTTTCGTGTTTGATCTTAATACCACTCAACGTTGCCGGTTCGCCCGTTTGCCCGACTTTCCTTTTTAACGTGCTGAAAGCTACCGCGAGCGGTTTTGGTAATTGTTCCGTTAGATTCAGATTAAAACTCTGCCGTAGCAGGTATTGCGTATTACCGTAGGATCTGACCACTGAATTGTGTTCATCGATACATACGGCCAGGTAATCCTGTTGCTCTGCAAGCTGCGTATTCATCGCTTCAGCAATAGTGTTACGGATACTGACGGTACTCTCTTCGCGCTGAACGGCCGGCGTGCGTTTGATATCCAATAATTCCGGGAGCGTGAAAGCGTCAAAACTCACTTCCCGCCTGGCTTTCAAATTCTTATAGATCTTCCATTTTTTATTGACTACTTCCAGATTTTTGATAATTGGCATAGGGTTTTCGCTTGAACCGAGGAACAGGTAACCATCCATTTTAAGCCCGAAGAGCATCATAGAAAAGATCTTTTTCTGCAAAACCGGGGTCATGTAAATGAGCAGATTCCGGCAGCTGATGAAGTTCATATTGCAATACGGGGGATTTTTCACCAGGTCATGCTGGGCGAAAATGACCATATTACGTATCTCCGGCTTTACCCGGTAATTATCTCCTTCTTTAGTAAAATATTTTTCCAGCCGTTCTTCGGAAACATGCTTGGCAATGTCCTGGTTATAAATACCCTTACCGGCATGGTCCATAGCGAGGCTGTCAATATCAGTGGCAAATATTTTAACGATCATGTCTTTATATTTTCCAGTCAGCTGTTCGGCAACCAAAATAGCCAGCGAATAGGCTTCTTCCCCGGTGGCGCAACCGGCAACCCACATTTTCAGTTCGTCGCCCGGTGCAACTTTTTCAAGAATGATGGGTAATATCTTCTTTTGAATAAAGCTAAATGCTTCCTTATCCCGAAAAAAGGAGGTAACGCTGATCAGGAAATCCTTGGCGAGTGCTTCTACTTCTTCTGTGTTTGACTTCAAAAAAATAAGGTATTTCTCGAGTGTTAAAAAGTTGCCCTGATTCGCACGCCTTTTGGTCCTTCTCAGGATGGTCGGTAATTTATAATCCGAAAAATCCAGCGGAGATCTGTCTTTGATCAGGTCAATGATCTCCTTGATGTATTTTTCATCATTCGGGTGTTCGGTGAGGACAGCCAGACCCTGCTTAACGTAATCTTCTATCGCGTTCGGCATAGCGGCTGGCTCCAGTATAAAGTCGACCAGTCCGGTAGCGATCGCATGGGAAGGCATACTGCTGAAATCGGTGGTTTCCGGATTCCGGGCGATCACCATTCCGCCAGCTTTTTTGATGTTTTTAACGCCTTCAGTGCCGTCAGAGCCAAGGCCAGATAAAATAACGCCGATGGCTTTATTGCCGCAGTCTTCTGCCAGGGAGTTAAAAAAGGCGTTGATCGTCAAGTGCGGACCTTTAACCTTCGCCTTATTGCTCAGATACAAACGGCCACCGGCTATAGTCATGAACTTATCATTGGGGATCAGGTATACCTGGTTGCTTTTTAATTCCGAGCCGTCTTCGGCTTCCAAAACGGCCAGTTTACTGTGTTTTCCCAAGAGCTCCAGCATACGGCTTTTGAAATCAGAAGACAAGTGCTGTATAATAACATAGGCTACTCCGTCTAACGGGGTATGGTCAAAAAAGGAATTGATCTCTTCCATCCCTCCTGCAGAAGCGCCGATGGCAATGATGTGATGAGGGATGATATTTTGCATGATAAAGGATTAAATAACGTTTTAGAAAAGCAATATTGATCCTGACAAAGGGAAAGGGGCATTTCAAATGTACGACTATTAAATAGCAAAATCTTTTTTATCAATAGTTTAACATGGGCTTGATGTAGTCAAGCTTAAATGGTCTTTATACCTCGAAAAACTGCTGGAAGCAAAAGCTGCTTTCATCATGCTGCCAGTCCAGGATCAGCTTCCATTTACCTTTTTGGCACGTACCGATAGGGATCTCCAGTAAACCGTCATTATCTATCAGGATCATTTGATTCTTTGACGCAGCCATATCCAAATGGATCAGGCTGGCCCGGCCTTTAAAGGGGTGACTAAAGTTAAATTTGAGGAATTTCATAAATGTTTTTTTAATGGGTTGCCGCAATATGCCGATTAGCCAGCGGGCCAAAGATGGACAGCGCTATAAAAGATTTGACACCGGTCACTGAGTGACTGAACGTTTGCAATTGTGTTCATTGTTAGTCGATTTGATGAAATATTTGGCACGGGCTAACAAGCCGGCAAAAAACGTTTATCTTCTCTTGCTTGATCAAGGTCTGTGATCGTTTGTTCTGCGATTTCTTGCAGATCCGCGGTGTTATCGGTGGCACACCGGGTAATGATATATTTGATCCCCATACCGAATAATGCATTCCTGATCTCTTTTGACGCTATAGTGCCTTCCGGCATAATGACCGCTTCTTTTCCTTCCGCGTAATGAACCGTGTCCATCCCCAGCGGGTTAGCAATGAGTGTAATATCATGCTTTTTTTTATTGGCTTTCGCGAAGTATTCTTTCTCAAAAGCCCGGACACTATAAACAACGGCCTTCATATTTTGTATTTTATCAATACAAAATTAATCTTAGCGGAGGAGCTAAAGCATGCGTTGCGTCGCCTATAAAGATGATACTGGTCAGTTTTTCATTTTGGCAAGGCGGTCCAAATTCAAGATGATGATCTGACTTCCTTTTTTGTCGATCAGGCCTTCATCTTTGAAATCCGACAAGGTGCGGCTCACCGATTCGGTAGCCATGCCGGTGAGCGCGGCCAGGTCCTCACGGGATATTTTGAATCCATGTTCCAGCGCGGGCTCCTGCTCATGCAGGCGAACCATTGCTTCGGCCATTTTCTTCCGTACCGAGTTATAGGCCATCTGCAACAGCTGCTCTTCCTTTTCCCGGATATCGTGCGCTAATAATTTAATGAACTCCCTTCCGACGTCAGGATACTGGCTTAACAACGGTTCCAGCAGTTCTTTTGGGATCAGGCATAGCAGGGAATCTTCGGTTGCTGTTGCTGTTTCGGAATGTTCCTCATCCAGCAGCAGGGCGTTAATGCCTAAATATTCATCTGCGCCATATATACCCGTCATCAGCTCACGCCCGTCTGCAGCCATTTTTATGGATTTGACCTTTCCGCTGATCAACAAAAAAAGGTTGTTCCCTTTATCGCCTTCATAGTAGATGACCTGGTTCTTTTTGAACTCCCGCGTTCGGCGTTCGCTGATGATCTTTTTAAGCTCTGTTAAGCCGTTATTCTTGCTGATCAGGGTATTCAGCCGATCAAGCGACTTGCTATAAAAGTTTTTCTGTTGCTCTTTCTTCTTAAAACGGATATCTATCGCGTTCAGCAATTCCATATCATCAAAAGGTTTGGTGAGGTAATCATCGGCGCCCATCTCCATGCCTTTGCGCAGGTCGAGGCGTTCCGCCCTGGCCGTTAGAAAGATAAAGGGAATATTTTCCGTTTCCGGGTTTTTGTTCAGCATATATAGAACCCCATAGCCGTCCAGCTCCGGCATCATAATGTCGCAAAGAATGAGGTCGGGCTTATGCTGGATCGCCAGGTCGATACCCATTTTACCATCGGAAGCTTCATAAACATTGAAACCTGCCAGGCCCAGTATCTCGACCACAGTCTCGCGGATGTCGTCATTGTCTTCAATGATCAGCAATGTTTTATTCATGATTTGGAAATGAAATGGTAAATAATGTGCCCTCGCCAACTTCACTTTTAAAGTTGACCGTGCCGTTCATCAGGCCGGCGTAGCGTGTAACGATGTTCAGACCCAGGCCGGTGCCGGGGATCGTACCGGTATTATGCGCCCGGAAAAATGCTTCAAAAAGGTGCTTCTGATCGGCTTCGGGAATACCGATACCATTATCTTTTACAGTAATGATGCAATGATCCGCATTGATCTCCGTATTGAAATCTATAAAACTGTTCTCCCCGGAATATTTTATAGCATTGGTGATCAGGTTGTTGATACAGTTCTTTAGCAGGTTCTGGTCAAGCCGGACGATACTGTTGATGCCTTCATGCAGGTAGATGATGTTCTGATTCTTTTTGGCAATGACCTGCATCTCCTCCGCAATGTCTTCAGCAAATTTAACGAGATCAAAATCAGAGTAGGTCACTTCTTCCTTACCGGCTTCCAGTTTTTCGAGGGAAAGAAAATCGTTCAAAATGGTCGTCAGGTTGGCCACCGAATTTTTTATCTTACCAACATGTTTGGTGATATGCTCACTTTTAAGTGGTTCGGCATATTTTTCGATCAGCGATGCCGACAGTTTGACTGAGGTCAAGGGTGTCCGGAACTCATGGGATGCCATGGATACAAATCGGCTTTTCAATAAACCCAGCTCTTTCTCTTTGTCCAGCAGCACACTCATTTCCTCCTGGGCTCTTTCTAAAGCCTGGACGCTCTTTTTAAGGGAAAGTGTCCTTTCTTGGACCTGCTCTTCCAAATGTGCAGCGTAAGTTTTTAATTGGCGCTCGCCTTCCTTTTCCTTGGTTAGGTCATGGACAAAGCCGGTAAAGATCCTGCGCCCTGAAAACTGCACTTCGCTTAATCCTAAGCGAAAAGGGAATATGGTACCATCTTTCCGCAGTCCCAATACCTCCCGGCCGGCACCCTTGATATTTGGCTGGCCCGTGTTCTGGTAGCGAAAAATAAAGTCGTCCTGCTGGTCGTTCTCCGGGTCGGGCATCAGCATCCTGACATTTTTCCCGATCACCTCCTCCGACTCGTAATCGAATAGCGCGCAGGCTGCGGGATTGATCAGTTCGATAGTACCGGTATCATTTATGGTAATTATCCCATCTATCGCATTTTGGATAATAGCAATTAATAGCGCAGTGTTTTCCATAATTGGTGAGGACCTGACTATATGATCGCCGTAACAAATATCAGCCAATTACAGGTGGAACTTAGCTGACGAATGGCAGGGAAATTAATGATGCTCATCACTACAAGCAATTGAAAGTCCTTTTGTTACAGGCAGATCGTATTAATGACGAAGATCATTTTTTTGGAAGGTGATTGTCATAGAGAATCATTGCCGGTGGGTGTAATTTTGGATGATGATAAAGATATCAGGTGAGCGATATTTTAGCTACCGGAACAGTTCATATATGAAATTTTAGTTAGCCTAACGCCCACACCTACTTATCTAACGTCACCTGTTAATAAAGAGGAGACCATATGGATATGTACAAAGTTGATTTGGCGCCAAACCTGAAAAGCGACCACCGGGCCGGGAAAACCATCCTGAAGATCGGATTATGGGCAGCCCTCACGGCATTTGTGTCCATGCTTGGTTTCTTTGTGGCGCAACTATTCCAGGTTTTGGGCTGGCTGATCTACCCCTGGGACCAGATCCTGATCTTCAGTTCATCATTGGCTATCGCGATCCCCTTTTTGCTGGCCATGCTGGCACTTTATCATTCCGCCTCATCAGTCACCAAATTCTGGAGCCACGCAGCACTGCTGTTCTCATTGATCTATGTAGTATTTGTAACAGCTAATTATGTTGTGCAACTCGCGACCGTGATCCCTATGACCATTAAAGGAACTTCTGAAAACATCCAATTACTTAAACAAACGCCACACTCACTATTTTGGGACTTCGACGCCATCGGCTATCTTTTTATGGGTTTAGCAACATTATTTGCCGTACCCGTTTTCAGGCAGCACGGGTTTGAAAGATGGATAAGGTACGCTTTCTTGTCTCATGCTTTGGTTACCCCTTGTATTGCTTTTGTTTATTTCTATCCGGATTTTTCGGATCGGCTACTTTGGATCGCTTTACCCTGGACCATCACTGCTCCGCTTTGTATGTTGCTGCTTGCTATTTTTTTCAGACAAAACAGCATTAAAACTGACACTGCAGCATTATGAATACAGCAACAGCCCGGAATACGTTATGCACATTGTTGATCCTACTGGGAATTGGCGCCCTGTTTGGAGGTAGCGTTCTGATCATTTCCCCGTCCGGGAGACTACTGGGTATGCCGCTGACGTTGCTAAAACATTCGCCGTTCACTGACTTCCTGATACCCGGTATAGTGCTTTTTATCCTCCTGGGACTCGCTCCTTGTCTGCTTGTATACGCTTTATTAAAAAGACAGAAAAGCCCGTTCGCTGAAAAACTTAATCTGTTCACCGGGTTGCATTGGGCCTGGTCTTTTACGATCTACCTGGCTAGTTTACTTATAGCCTGGATTCTGGCAGAAATGTACTTTATACAGGCGGTACACTGGTCGCATATGCTTTATATATTTTGGGGCCTGGCCATTATTTATGTGGCGCTATTACCGCAGGTCAGAAATCTTTACCGGGTTTAACAATTAGAGATACTAATGAAAATGAAAATCATACTGATATCCTCAATTTTCGCTATTATCATCCTGGGGCTGCTGGCTGGTAAAATTTACATGTCCCGTCAATTTCATCAGGAAGTCGCCATACTTTTTAAAGGATCAAAACCCGTTTCCAGCCGACCTTTCAGTTATGGGCAGCTGGCGGATTTGCCCGAACCGGTTCGACGTTATTTTAAGTTAGTGTTAAAAGACGGGCAACCTTATATTAGTTGCGCCCGGATCAGGCATAATGGCCAATTTAAATCCGGACCGGCTAAAGGCTGGGTTAATATTAAAGGTGAACAATATGCCACTACCGGGCAGCCCGGGTTCATCTGGAAAGGCACTACCAACCTTTTTACCGCTCGTGATATGTATATCAACAATAAAGGCAGATTGGTCGTATCACTTTTCGGAATAGTAAAGGTTGTAGACGGCCAGGGGAAATCCTTTGACCAGGGTGAATTGTTGCGCTGGCTCGGCGAAAGTGTGTTATACCCAACCAATTTGCTTCCCGGACCTGACCGGCAATGGTCCGCAATTGACGCCCGCCATGCAAAATTTACCTTTAATTATAACGGGCTGGCCTTATTTTATACCGTGACGTTTAACGAGGCCGGCGAGATCACAGAATTGGTGACCAAACGTTATATGGATGAAAAACATTTAGAGACCTGGCTGATTAAAGTCGGCAGTTACCGGAACCTCAATGATGTTAAAGTGCCCACCGTTTTTGAAGTCGTCTGGAAACTAAAGAAAGGTGATCTCAGCTATGCTCGATTTAATATCACGACAATCGAGTATGGTCAGGCGGAACGTTTCTGATCCGTGTCCTTAAACATTTCCAGCCATGATGAGCGACACTATTTAAGGCGCAGTCCCCCTGTACATTTGGTGCAGCTTAGCTCGCTACTTAAAAATGAAAACCATGAAAGCATTCATATATCACGGCCCCGGAAATAAAGCCAAAATTATGATCGATCAACCAACGGACGCTTTAGAAAAAAAAGCTTTCAAGGTCTCACTCGAAAATTAAATGGTTATGCGCTCCAGATATCTGAAATATATTTTCCTTCTCGCCTTGCTAAGCAATGCCTTAGTAAGCTGCGGTCAGCAGGACAGGAAAATTGACCGGGCCGACTCATTGGCCAGGGCCTGGGATAAGACCATACCCGGAAATTTCAGCACGCAGTCCAAATCGGTTTTTAACAATTCGGCCATTTCCCGCTTCTTTGAAAAATATCCGGAAGTTATCGCCTACAAAGAGCAGCTGCAAAACTTTTACAGCAACCGCAAATTTGCCTACGCCTGGTTCGATGACGGCATATTAATAGAGCAGGCCGGCAATTTGACCAATAGGCTCATGAACCTGCAAAAAGACGGAATTTACAGCTCCATTCCATATCAAAGGCAACTGGATTCCCTGATGACCCTCCAGGCGGAAGAAAAACAGCCGGATATAATGCTGGAGCTGATGCTAACTTCCCAATATTTAGCCTTTTCCAAACTGGCCTGGGTAGGAATGAACAGTTCAGCCAGCAAATCTTCGGGCTGGAACCTTCCGCGCAAAAAGCTGGATTATGACCTGTATTTGGACAGTCTTTTAAAAGCCCCTGCCGAAAATTTTTCTGCGGCGGAACCGGTCTACCGGCAGTATGAACTTTTAAGGGAGTTTCTAAGAAAGTACCGCGCGCTGGATGCCCGTAACAACTGGTTACCCATCAGTGCAGTAAAGCTACCCACCCCCGGGGACTCGTCTGCCTTTGTATTGCAGTTGAAGGGACGATTGTTCAAATTAACCGACTTTCAGGGAGACACTTCAAGTAACCGGTATGACGACACTCTGCTCAACGCCTTAAAACGTTTTCAGGACAGGCACGGCCTGGCCGTTACCGGCCTCCTGAATAAAGAAACCCTGTTTGAGCTGAATGTTCCTTTAAAAAGCCGCATCCGACAGATCCTGGTCAACATGGAAAGAAGCCGCTGGCTCCCGGTTACCTTAAAAACCGACTACCTGGCCGTGAACATCCCGGAGTTTAAATTACATGTTTATCATGCAGACAGCCTGTTATGGAGCTGTAATGTGGTGGTCGGAAAAACGATGCATCAAACCACTTTGTTTTATGGCGAAGTGAAATACGTGGTTTTCAGCCCTTATTGGAACGTTCCCCAAAGCATTGTACGAAAAGAAATTATCCCCGGGATCAGAAAAGATCCGGAATATATCAACAGGCATAACATGGAAATTATCGGGCGCCAGGATGGGTTGCCCGTAGTAAGGCAGAAGCCGGGACCGGGGAATTCATTGGGTTTGGTTAAATTCCTTTTTCCTAACAGATATAATATATACCTGCATGACACCCCTTCCAAATCTTTATTGGGTGAAACGACCAGGGCTTTCAGTCACGGCTGTATCCGGATCGCCGAACCGGTTAAGCTCGCTAATTTCCTGCTTAAAAACACCGAATGGGATGCCCAGCGCGTAGCTGAAGCTATGCATTCCGGACAGGAGCGTTATGTTACGCTCGCTGAAAAAACGCCGGTCTTCATTGCTTATTTCACAGCATTTACTGACCGGGATAACCGGCTGAATTTCAGAAAGGATATTTACAAGCTCGACGAGCGCCTGGCAACGATGATCGTTTCAGGGAAGGGTGCCTATTAAATCAAATAAAATGAGAAAATTAGAAAACAAAGTGGTTTTTATCACCGGCGGAAACTCCGGGATCGGACAGGCCTGTGCCTTTGAAGCCGCGCGCGAAGGCGCGAAAGTCGTCATAGCGGATCTGGCATCAGCAGATCATGATGGAACAATAAATGAGCTGAAGCTTTTGGGTGCCCAAAGTTTCTTTGTCCCTATCGATGTTTCGGACGTGGAAAGTGTTAAAAACGCGATCATGACGACCGTCGCTGAATTTGGCCGGCTCGACGTAGCTTTAAACAATGCCGGTATTGGGGGGCCTTATGGCGGTATACATGATATGGATGAAGCCGAATGGGACAGGATCATACAGATCAATCTGACCGGCCAGTTCTACTGTATCAAATATGAACTGCAGCAGTTTTTAAAACAGGGCGGCGGTGTGATCGTTAACATGTCCTCATTGGCCGGGCTGAAGGCCGAACGCGGGCTTGTTCCTTATACTGCAGCGAAACATGGCGTGCTTGGGATCACCAAAAATATCGCCGTGCAATATGGTCATCAAAATATCCGTGGCAACGCCATCTGCCCATATTACATCGAAACGCCATTGTTAAAAAGCGCACCGGATGGAACCAGGCATACCTGGGAAGAGCTAACACCTATGAAACGGTTGGGCCAGCCCGATGAGGTTGCCAAAGCCTTTATTTACCTGGCTTGTGATGATTCCAGTTATTGTAACGGCACCCAGCTGATCCTCGATGGCGGCGTCATGTGCTAACAACCTATTTAAAAACAAGGATCATGAAAACAGAAAGAGACCTGGGCATTTGGATGGATCATCAAAGCGCCCATTTAATGGAATTTACAACAGACCCGATCATTACGAAAACGATCGATTCCAAATTCACCCACGAAGCTAAAGAACAAGCGCTGCACAAAGGGGAAAGCCTGATGCATCATAAAGAACAACAGGAAGAAGCTGAATATTATAAAGAATTGGGGGAGATCATCAGAAACTATGACCATGTCATTCTTTTCGGCCCTACCGAGGCAAAGGTGGAATTATTCAATATGCTCAGAAAGGACCATCGTTTTAATGCCATTCAAATAGCCATCGAACCGACCGATAAAATGACCACCAATCAGCAGCATGCGTTCGTCAAAAAATATTTTTCAAACCGTCTGTCATTAATTTAGTACGCTCAACAAATGAAAACAAACCAGGATCTGGCCAAAGATGTGCAGGACGCCATCAATTGGGAACCGCTGTTAAAACATACGAAGATAGGGATCGTGGCCTTAAATGGTGTGATCACGTTGACGGGAAACGTGGACGGCTATTTAAAAAAATCAAAGGCTGAGGACGCGGCTAAAGGTGTAACCGGAGTGAAAGCCGTTGTGGAAGAGATCGAGGTCGTATTTAAAAATCCCGGTGAAAAAACGGACAACGATATCGCCCTGGAAGTTATCGATGCGATAAAGAGCAACGGACAGATCCCGCACGACCGGATAAAAGTAAAAGTAGAGAACGGCTGGGTAACTTTGGCCGGCAACCTACCCTGGAACTACCAGAAGGAGGCTGCCAGAGACGCCGTCAGGCACTTGGCTGGCGTAAAAGTATTTACCAATGACATTATCATCCAGCCTGAAAACGGCGACGAACTTGAGCAGCACGCTATCCAACGCGCGCTGCGCCGCAGCTCGGCGACGGAAGACCAGGACATCCAGGTTTATGTTACGGGTAACAGGGTCACGCTCAATGGGGTGGTCAATTCTATCTACCAACAAGGAGAGGCGGTCAGGATCGCCTGGAATGCCCCGGGCATAATTGCGGTTGATAATGAACTATCTATAGAACTAAGGGATTAATGATGGCCCTGACCGCTCAGATCAGCTGGCTTTTATTATTAGCCATACCGATCGCTTGCGTTGCCTGGACGGTAACGCATGAAGAAGTTTTCCGCGAACCCCGCGAGTATTGCGTCAGGCGTAGTAAAGAAGGCCGAACTATGCTAACAAGGAAAATATTCTATCTTTTTACCTGTGAATACTGCTTCAGCCACTACGTGACTATCTTTTTCCTTCTGTTAACCGGCTATCACTTATTGATGGCAGACTGGCGTGGCTATCTGATCGCGGGTTTCGCCCTGGTTTATGTTGCCAACGCTTATATGAGTCTGTTCGGCCTCATTCGGCAGGATATTGTCAAGGAAAAAGCGGAGATCAAATGTTTAAACCAAGAAGCCGAAGCGGTAAAGCCCGCGGCTCCTTAGATCAGGTCTCAATGGCAACGCTGATGTTTGAGAAGCGTCCTGAAAAAGTTTTTTCCGTGTTACCCAAAAAGGCCTTCATCCCTTCACTAGGCGAAAAATAATGGCGGGGACGTAGGCCGGGGACGGCGAAAAGTACTAAATATTGCCCGGGCTACGTTCGCTTAACCAGTTATTCTTATACTGGACGAAGCTACGAGCTCGAACGATACCCGCACTGAGCAGATCATCCAAAAGGGGGATTGACCGCCTGATGTCCGGAAGAACCAGTTTTGTGATCGCGCACCATTGGTTGACTATTCGCAACGCCGATGATATCATGGTCTTGGATAACGGGAAGATCATCGAACGGGGGTAACTATAATTCCTTACTTAAACTAAAAGATAAATATTATCAGTTGTATACCGGTCAATCCGATTAACGTCCAGGTATAATACTGACGCTAAACATTTAACGGCATGACCAGCATCATTCCCCTGACGACAAATCCTCTGCACCTTTAACCTATCAAGAAGCCAAATAAATTAAAGCTCCTGAGAACATCGAAAAATGAAAACAAATGAAGAACTGCAGCACGACGTGGAGAACGCTATCAAATGGGAACCACTGTTGAATGCTGCTGAGATCGGCGTAACTGCTAAAGATGGTGTGATCACACTAACCGGCACAGTAGACAATTATCTTAAAAAAAGAGAAGCTGAAAGCGCTGCTAAAAGCGTTGCTGGAGTCAAAGCGGTAGCTGAGGACATTATGATCGAATTTCCGAGTGATTTCAGGAAAAGTGATACCGAGATCGCCAAGGAGATAGTCGCCGCTTTAAAGGCCAACTGGATTCCAGACGGTAAGGTAAAGGTATTCGTTGAAAATGGCTGGGTAAAATTGGAAGGTGACCTTCAGTGGAACTTCCAAAAGGACGCTGCCAAGAACGCGGTAAAACCCCTTATGGGAGTGATCGGCGTAACTAATGATATCAAGATCCAGGCAGAAACCCATGATGAGATCGAGACCAAAGAAATAGAAGAAGCGCTTGCCCGTAACTGGTCTGTCAGCGATCAGGGCATAACCGTTAAGGTTAGCGGAAACCGGGTGACGCTAACCGGATCCGTGCATTCACTTTATCAAAAAGACGAAGCGGACCGTATCGCGTGGAATGCTCCCGGTGTTTGCTTTGTGGACAATGCCTTGTATATCGACTACTACGAAAACTAAGATTTCAACCGGGAGCTAATACTCCCGGTAAAATAATGATCTTTTACTTTTAATTAAAATAAGCATGCTGCTGCAAACACCATTATACTTCAATGTATTCGAGCTAAAAGGCTGTCAGGAGATCCCGGCGGGGTTAATTGATGCGGAATTAGCGCTTGCAGAAAAGAGATTGGAAACATGGGAAAATAAAAGCTATTATCAAAAAATATCCTCATTGGCCAAGGTTGCCGACCTATTACCTGAACAGACAGACCGGCTTTCAATTTTGATCAAAGCAGAGATCGATACCCTGTTAGCCCAGAGTTACAGGGAAATCGCGTTGTTATAAAACGCCTCATAATTTAAGATCATTCATCAAATTTGAAATCAAACAATATGTTTTATAACAATAGTTTTTGGGGTATGGGTTTCTTAGGGTGGTGCGCCTGGGTCATTTTGATGATATGGATTTTCGCGGTTCCTTATAACATTCCCGGTCAGCGCAATAAAAAAGACGGCCCGCTTGATGTTTTACTCAAGCGGTTTGCCGCCGGAGAGATCGGTAAAGAAGAATACCACGAAAGAAAAAAGATCATCGAGATCGAATTGATCAGGGAAAGTTAACCAACCAGCTAACAGCATTATGGCATTATTAACAGATACACGTGAGTTCCTTGACGAAACAGGAAGCATTACAAAATTCACCGGGCGTTTCTTTTCACATGGGATGAAACCCAAGTACGAACTGAAGGAATTGGTAGCGCAATGTTATATCATTGGCTATAAATCCTTACCCCTGGTTGGTCTGACCGGCTTCATCATGGGGCTGGTGCTGACTATGCAGTTAAGACCATCGCTGGTCAGCTACGGGGTAGAATCCCAATTACCGGTAATGGTGGGCATCGCCATCGTCCGTGAGATCGGGCCGGTGATTACCGCGCTTATTTTTGCCGGCAAGATCGGCAGCAGCATCGGCGCTGAACTGGGTTCCATGAAAGTGACCGAGCAGATCGACGCGATGGAAGTTAGCGGAACCAACCCAACCAAATACCTGGTAGCAACCCGCGTCATCGCTACTACATTAATGCTGCCGATACTCACCATCCTGGGTGACGCCATTTCTTTATTGGGCGCCTACATTGGGGTGAATATTAATTCGGTCACCAGCATCAAATTCTTTTTCAACCAGGTTTTTCAGAGCATTGGCTATAGTGATGTGCTGCCGGCAGTGATCAAAACTTTATTTTTTGGTTTTGCCGTAGGCATTATTGGCTGCTATAAAGGCTTTAATTCCACCAAAGGAACGCGGGGCGTAGGCAGCTCAGCCAATTCAGCGGTAGTGCTGGCCTCTGTACTCATTTTCGTTATCGACCTTTTAGCGGTTCAGTTCACCAACTTATTAGGCCTAAATTAAAAATATGAACAAGCCCGAAAAAACATCAACGGATAACAAAGAAAGGCAAAAAGAGCCTGTTATTACCATTGCACATGTTTTCAAGCGATTCGGACCCAATGTGGTTTTGAAGGATTTTAACCTGGTGATCAATAAGGAAGAAAACGTCGTGATTATGGGCAAATCGGGCTCGGGTAAATCGGTATTGATCAAATGCATTATTGGCCTGCTTAAAGTCGACAAAGGCAGCATTGACGTTTTAGGTGATGATGTCACTAAACTAAGCGATGATGAACTGGACAAAATAAGGGCAAAAATTGGCTTTTTGTTCCAGGGTAATGCCCTATATGATTCGATGACCGTCAGGGAAAACCTGGAGTTCCCGTTACGCCGCCACTGGACGGACCTAACGCAATCCAAGGTAAACGCTATGGTGAAAGAAGCACTGGAAAATGTTGGTTTGTCACACACGACCGAAATGATGCCTGAGGAACTGTCTGGTGGGATGCAAAAAAGGATCGCGCTGGCCCGTACGATGATCCTAAAGCCAGAGATCATTTTATATGATGAGCCAACAACGGGGCTTGATCCGGTAACGGCCCGGGAGATCGATAAACTGATCTTGGCCTTACAACGAAAATACCATACGTCGTCGATCATCATTTCACATGATATGAATTGCGTAAAAAATATATCCGACCGCGTGGTGCTGTTATTGGACGGCAAATGCTATGCGGACGGCACTTATCATTCACTGGAAAATTCAGCTGACAAAAACATCAAACAATTTTTTGAATCATAGATCATGGCAAATAAAGGCGAGAATAACATTAAATTGGGTGTATTTGTACTGGCGGGTCTGCTGGTACTAATGGCATCCTTTTATATGATCGGCAAGAACCGAAACCTCTTTGGCAGCAGTTTTGAACTGAAAGCCCGTTTTAATAATCTCAACGGATTAATGGAAGGGAACAATGTGCTCTTCTCCGGTATTCAGGCAGGTACCGTTAAAAAGATCACCATGATCAATGATACGCTGATCGAAGTGACCTTAGCCATTGACAATAAAACAAGTGGTTTCGTACACAAAAATGCATTAGCTGCGATCGGTACGGAAGGTCTAATGGGAAATAAAGTGGTGAATATCCAGGCAAAAAAAGGCAACAGCCCGCTGGTAGAAACCGGCGATATCCTGGCCGCACAAAAAATGATCAATACCGACGAAATGTTACAAACACTCTCGAAGACCAATAATAATATTGCAACCATATCAGAAAGCCTGAAAAACGCAGTGCTTGGTATTGAAAACAGCGCTATTTTCCAATTACTTAACGATAAGACTATCGGTGTAAGTTTAAGATCGACATTGAAGAACATCAATAATGCCAGCACCAACGCCAATCAAATGACTCAAGGCCTAAATGCTATCGTAGTGAAGATCAAACAAGGCAAAGGCACTGCCGGCATGTTAATGTCAGACCCTGCGATGGCAGACGATTTAAAGAGTGCCGTTAGCAATATACGGCTGGCTAGCGAGCATGCCAACCAAATGACCATACAGCTTCAAGAAATGGTAACGAACGTTAACCACGACCTTTCTTATGGCAAGGGGCCATTACATGGCTTACTAAAGGATTCAGTGATGACCCGGAAAATTGCGCTGAGCCTGGATAATGTACAGAAAGGGACGGATGGTTTCAATCAAAATATGGAAGCGTTAAAACACAACTTCTTTTTTAAAGGCTATTTTAAAAATCTTGAAAAGCAACATAAAAAGGATAGTCTGGCAAGGGTCGGTAAATAAAGCCGAATTGATCAACATGAAACAACAGGCCATGATCAGCAAAAATATTCAGCAACTCCTGCACCGGATCGAAGTATTGGAAACCGAAAAGGCGGAGGTATGTCAACTACTTCATCAGGCAATTTCGGTCAATCAGATAAAAAGCGAATTCCTGTCCAGGGCTTCTCACGACCTGCGTTCACCTTTGACCAATATCCAGCTTTCCGCATCCCTTATCGAGCGTTACTATCAACGACTGGACCAGGATAAGATCTTTGGTCACCTGGCAAAGATCAAAGACGAGATCAACCGCTTTGTCGCTGTGCTGAATACCTATTTGCTTGATGAAACAAAGTAAGGTTCCTTTATTTTTGAGTCCAGAGCGTACCAGAAGATGCTTCCCTGTTTTTTACGCAGTCGGCATAAACCCTAAACTCTCCGGATGTTGAGGATCACTTATTCCCCTGACCTGCGTCATCAGCCCTGCCGCTGCATTTGCTGAATTTTACATCATCAATACATCAGGTACCGATAAACCATACCGGTGCCCTAAACTAAAAAAAATGGAGAATGTAACTGAAATGTCCGACCGCGCAGAGCAATATTATATCAGCACCAAGCGCTGGGTATCTGATCTGGAATTTTTTCAAATTGAAACAGAATTTCTGCGTCATTTACAGCAGGACTATTTTATCCGATTATTTGAACCCACAGATGTTAATCAATTGAAAGATGTAGGTAATAAGCTGTTAAAGCTGCAGCTTGACATGAAAGATGCACATATGCAATGCAGCATGCAGCTGGATCGCCTCAGCCTGATCGCCGAAAATGAAGCGACCGAAGATATCTCCTATCTGGCAATCGAGAATAATACATTATCGGATCTGTTCAGCACACTGACCCGGGAATATTACGATGTAAAAAAGGAATTATTCAAACTTGCAGAATGCGTTATGCGTGAAAATAAATTCCTGCTGGCCTAAAACGTTAAGTTTATTGGCTGGCGGGTGACGGGGAACAAATGATGTTAGCGCATCAGGTAGGGTGTGAATGATGTAAATTATTTAAAGAATTCCGTAATGTTTGATGAGCCCTGCTGCTGCATTTTTGTAAAAGTAGTGGTGACAGCCAAAGCAATGACTAACATGTCAATTGAATTTGCCAGAAAGAAAAGGCCGGCAATTTACCTTATCAAAAACAACAGCGTATGCAACTAAAAGATGCGGTTTCCGACCAAGATCATATACAAGGACTAAAAAAGGCACCGTTAGAATTAGTAGAATATGGTGATTATCAGTGCTCTTCATGTGCCCAGTCTTATCTGGTCGTAAAGGGGGTTCAGCGTCAACTGGGCAAAAAGATCAGATTTATTTTCAGAAATTTTCCTTTGACTGAAATACATCCTGACGCCTTCGGTGCGGCGATGGCTGCCGAAGCCGCGGGAGCCCAGCATAAATTCTGGGAAATGTACGATCTGCTTTTCAAAAATCAGCTTAACCTGAGCTATGATGACCTGTTAAACTACGCAGAGGAGCTGGGTTTAAATATGAACAAATTCGGGCAGGATATACGTAGCGCATCGCTTCAGGCCAAAATTGAAGCTGATTTTGAGGGTGGTACAAACAGCGGAGTGTCCGGGACGCCTGCTTTTTATATCAATGGAGAAAAATACGATGGTGATTGGGAGAATGAGAACCTGTTAGAAGACTTGGAAAAGATATTACTAACCGCCGCCTCTACTGTTAACAGCTAAAATAAAAAACATGCTAAGAGAATTAAATGATACACAAATAGAGGCTTTACTCACCAATTCGATGCTCGGAAGGATCGGGTGCCATACAGCCGGAGTGATGTACATCGTACCCGTAAATTACGTATACGACGGCGCAAATATTTATTGCCACTCCGCCAAGGGGATGAAGATCGACATGATGCGTGAAAATCCCGAGATCTGTTTCGAGGTCGAAAACATACAAGATATCACTAACTGGCAAACCGTTATTGCCTGGGGGAAATTCGAAGAGATCACAGAAATGGCTGAACAGCAAAAAGTATTGCAAAAATTAACAGACAGGATCACACCTTTCATCATTGATGATTCTGTCACCAGGGAGCACGGCTTTGTGGATAAAGAGAGCGATATCGGGACCACAGTTGAGTTGATCATCTATAAGATCATAGTCCATAAAAAAACCGGGCGATTTGAAGACCGGTAATTCAGCAGGTCGAAGATCTGATTTGGAGTAAAACATACCTCTAAAGTTTGATATGATATTTGCTGGATTAAGTTGGCGTTAGGGGAATCGTTTAATATCAATAAGCTAAAAAGCATCATCCCCGCAATTCAAAAATTCATGGCGCGCGCAGCAAATTTACTGTGTAACACAATTAAAAGATTTTGACATGAAACTTACGATACTGATAACAGGAGCATCGGGAGGCATAGGCAAAGAATTTGCGCTGGTTGCCGCCGAAAAGAAAAACGATGTTGTTTTGGTAGCTCGAAGTGAAAGTTTACTTAAAAACCTATGTGAACAAATAACTACGAAATACCAAGTAAAAGCAAATTACCTCATATGTGATTTGTCCGAGTATGGGTCAGCGGAAAAATTATATAAAGAAGTTATAAAACGAGGCTTTAAAATAAATTACCTGATTAATAATGCAGGCTTCGGCGATTATGGAAATTTTGTAGAACGCAGCCTCAGTAAATATCAGCAGATGATCCACCTTAATATTACCTCGCTAACCGAACTTACCTGGCTATTCGCAAAAGACATGGTGAGGGAAACGCATGGCGGTATACTGAATATAGCCTCAACCGCTTCCGTTCAGCCCGATCCTTACATGGCTATTTACGGTGCCACTAAATCATTTGTAGCTAATTTTACGGAAGCATTATCCTACGAGTTGAAGGATACCGGAGTAACCGCTACAGTATTATCTCCGGGAGCTACCACAACAGGATTTTTTAGCGAAGCGGAAATGGGCGGATCAAAAATGATGGGGTCCAAAATGATGACTGCTGAAAAAGTAGCCCGCATAGGCTATGATGCGATGATGAAAGGAAAACTGCATGTTATTGCAGGCTTTGTGAACAAGATGTTGGGCTTTTTCTCGGCGGTGATGCCGTCATCAAGATTTAAATTAAGAGTTGCTGCAGCCATCCTCGGTAAAAAGCCAAATAGTGATTAAGTGTGCGTTATTGACAACAGGCACTTGATAATTCATCCATTGTAATGTGTGAATGATGTAATCTATACCAAGATTTGTGTAATACTAATTCCTGATAATGCAGGCACCTTTGGTTTTACATAAACTATTATAAACATGTCTATTCAAACTATCAACCCGACTACTAATGAGGTTGTCCGGTCTTTCGAGGAAATGACCGATAACACCGTGAATACGGCGGTAACACAGGCAGCTAATGCTTATCGTGACTGGCGAAAAACGTCGTATGTTCACAGAGCCCGGTTATTAAATAAGGTTGCTGAACTGATGCGCGCCAACAAAAAAGCACTGGCTAAACTCATCACTTTAGAAATGGGCAAATTGCTGGCACAAGCAGAAGGTGAGATCGACCTTAGCGCAGACATCATAGCTTACTACGCAGCTAACGGCGCTAAATTTCTTGCCGATAAACATCTCAACCCTAAATACGGGCAAGCATTTATTCGCTACAGCCCTATCGGTGTGCTTTTAGGGGTTGAACCCTGGAATTTCCCTTTTTATCAGGTGGCGCGCTTTGCGGCACCAAACATTATGATCGGTAATACGGTGCTGGTCAAACACGCTTCAAACGTTCCGCAATGCGCATTGGCGATAGAAGATCTCTTCAAAGAAGCGGAAGCACCGGCCGGTGTTTATACCAATCTTTTCATCTCCGGTACACGGGCCTCAGCGCTTGTGGCCGATGAACGGATCAAAGGCGTTTCACTTACCGGCAGCGAAGCGGCCGGTGCCAGTTTGGCTGCTGAGGCTGGCAAGTACCTGAAGAAATCAGTCTTAGAATTAGGCGGCAGTGATGCATTCATCATATTAGAAGACGCTGATATCGATAAAACAGTGGAGTGGGCGGTTGTCGGCCGCATGAATAATAATGGCGAGTGTTGCGTAGCCGCCAAACGTTTTATCGCTGTGGAAGCTATTGCGGATGAATTCATCAAAAAATTCACCGATAAACTTTCCAAATTAAAAGTGGGGGACCCGATGGACCCTTCGACAGAACTGGGTCCTTTGTGTAATGAAGCCGCGGCAGTGCAAATTGCCGACCAGGTGAACCGTTCAGTTACCGCTGGCGCCAGGGTCTTATTGGGAGGTAACCGGGTAGACCGCAAAGGTGCATTTATGGAACCCACCATTTTGACTGACCTGCACCCGGGCATCCCTGCCTATCATGAAGAATTATTTGGCCCCGTAGCGTCATTCTACCGCGTAAAAGATGAACAGGCAGCTATAGACCTGGCGAACGACTCCGATTTCGGGTTGGGCGGTTCTGTATTTACCAGCGACGTTGAGCGGGGTAAAAGAGTGGCCGATCAGATCGACACAGGTATGGTATTTATTAATCACCCAACCTGGACACAGGCTGACCTTCCTTTTGGGGGCACCAAGGGTTCGGGATACGGGCGTGAATTATCAGAATTGGGGATCGACGAATTCGTTAACAAAAAGCTCATTCGAACCAGTGCGCTGTCTGACCCGTTTTAAGTTTAACAAGTACCATACCTATAACTAAAATAAAAAAAGATGAAGAGATCGATCTTATTGGGGATAATTATCCTCTCATCCGCCCTGGCTGCATTTAGCCAGCACACATATTTACTCGACAAGAATCATGCGAGGGTAGTATTCAGCGCAACGCACTTTGGGATCTCACACGTAGAAGGCAACTTTAAGACGATCGACGCGACGCTTAACGCCAAAAGAAAAGACCTGACAGATGCATTAATTACCTTTACAGCCGATGTTAATTCGATCAATACCGATGTGGAATACCGGGATAATGACCTGAAAAGTGCCGGTTACTTTGACGCCGCAAAATTTCCGGTACTGAACTTTACAAGTACTTCATTTAAGAAATTGGGTGAAAAAAGATATAAACTAACAGGTGATCTGACCATACATGGCATCACCAAAACAGTTGTCTTCAACGTTATCGCTAACGGCACGGCAATTACCGCTATGAAAAAACCTACCGCCGGGTTTACCCTAACCGGCAGGATCAACAGGCTTAATTTTGGTGTAGGTGGCCCCGCGCTGACCAGTGGCGTAAGTAACAGTATCGAACTAAGGTCCAACCTCGAGTTTACGCTCGTCAATTAAATCAGTACCATTAAGCATACCCGGTTAGGCTCATTCAGTTTAACCGGGTTTTTTATGAGCCGAGACGGGATCTGATTAAGGATTTACCAGGCCCAACTGCCGGTTTTCTTTGAATTTTTTAAAGTGAGAGGGGGTTAAACCCGTGATCTTCTTGAACTGGTTTGACAGATGGGCAACGCTGCTGTAATGCAGCTTATCAGCTATTTGCGTAAGCGAAAGCTCATCGTAAACTAACAATTCCTTTACTCTTTCTATTTTGTGAACAATGAGATAATGCTCGATGTTTATGCCCACCACTTCGGAAAAAAGATTGGCCATGTAGGTATAGTCATGGTTCAGTTTTCCACTTAAATAGTCAGAAAAATTTACTTTAACAGGTTCATCAGCATAATGGACAAGCTCAATTATGACCTTTTTGATCTTTTCGATCAATATGCTCTTTTTGTCGTCCAAAAGTTCGAGTCCAAATTTCAACAAGGAGTGCTTAAATGCATTTAGTTGAGCGGCTGAAAGATCTTCAATGATCTCAACTTCGCCCAAATTCACACAAGTATAATTAACTGCTATTTTTTTCAACTGCTGTTTAACGATCATTTTACAGCGAATGCAAACCATATTCTTAACGTAAAGTTTCATGATTCTATAGGGGTCCGGCTTTGAAAATATGAATTGATGTTAGATGATTGATAGCCGGGGACTTTACAAAGAAGCGCGCTTCGCACTTAACTACTGTTTAATTCCCTTTGCCCGGAATATAATATGATCGTTCCTCCGGTACAGAGCCATATTTATAAGGAATAAAACAACTTATAGTTTTAACCATAGCGTAAAATAACCTTAAGAGCGACCCCTGCCACAAACAGATCAAGTAACTTTTAACAGCTGATGCAGCGTTGAAATTTGCTGAGGTGTGAATGATGTAACTTATTCCTGTAGTTATGTAACTGTTTCAAGTCTACGATCCTCACCTTTACATCCTGGTCCCTGGGATCATTATTTCCAAAATAAGCATATGGTACCAAGGATCAAATATTGGGTCGGCCTAAAGTATAAGCGGTTATACAACAACTATTCATCATGGAAAATAAACAACCAGAAAGTACCGAACTGGAGATCGGGAAGGCTCACATCATCGTGGAAATTATCGAGTATGTACCTAATTCAGTGGTTATCAAAACCATCATCAAGAAATCGACCGGAAATATTAGCATCATGTCCTTTGACAGCGGTGAAGGATTAACGGAAAAGACCAGCCCGTTCGACACCTTCGCCCAGATCATTGAGGGCAGTGCTGAGATCGTTATTGACAACGTGTCCCATCATCTGAACACCGGAATGGGTATTATCATACCCGCACATCTGTCTAACTACATCAAACCCAGCGGCCGCTTTAAAATGATCCAAACAATAATAAAAAGTGACTATGAATGAGCCAGCCAAATCAGACCCTAAATATGTGTTAACGATCAATGGAGGCTCATCAAGTATTAAGTTCGCTGTATTCCGGATCGATCACGTATTGGAGCAATACCTGGCGGGTGAAATAGAACATATCGGCACCAAAAAAATTAACCTTAGCATTTATAAAGGCCTTCATAACAGCCATCAAAAGGTCGATGTGCCTAAGGCGCCGCACGGGGCTGCAGCACATTGGCTGATGGATTGGTTAGAAAAGCAAATAGATTTCTCTTCAGTGGTGGCCATAGGGCACCGTGTGGTACACGGTATGGAGCATTCGCGGCCAGAAAAGGTCACACCTGAATTGCTTGAGGCACTTAACAGCATCAGCGGTTATGACCCCGAACATCTGCCGGAAGAAATAAAAATGATCAAGGTATTCCAGGCGCGTTATCCTGAGTTAGACCAGGTCGCCTGCTTTGATACATCCTTTCATAGCACCATGCCACAGGTAGCAAAACTGCTGACCATTCCACGAAAATATCAAACGAATGGTATCCGAAGATATGGATTTCACGGGCTTTCGTATGCTTACCTGCTCGAACAGCTTAAATTGGATGAGTGGAACGTTACAAATACCGACCGGGTGATAATGGCCCACCTTGGAAATGGGGCAAGTCTGGCTGCGGTAAAGAACAGCCAATGCATAGACACCAGCATGGGTTTTTCGCCGGCATCAGGCGTACCAATGGGCACCCGGACCGGCGACCTTGATCCGGGTATTGCCAGTTATTTAATGAAACAAGAAAAAATGAGTCCCACACAGTTCAATCACCTGGTCAACCATGAATCAGGGCTGCTGGGGATCTCAGAGACCAGTGCTGATATGCGAGAACTTATTAAGCTGGAGCAAACCGACAACCGGGCCGCCGAAGCGGTGGATCTCTTCTGTTACCAGGTAAAAAAATGGATCGGTTCCTTTGCTGCGGCACTGCATGGGTTAGACACGCTGGTGTTTAGTGGCGGTATCGGTGAAAACTCCCCAGAAGTGCGTGAGCGTATTTGTCAGGGCCTCGAATTTTTAGGGATTGAACTGGATAAAGACAAAAATGATAACAACGAACCCATTATTTCGGCTGATACCAGTACAGTGTCCGTTCGTGTGATCCCAACCAATGAAGAATTAATGATCGCCAGGTATGTATGCTATACTTTAAATTACCCTATTAAATGACAATACCATTATGGAAACAGTAACGAACGATCCTAAAATTGAAACTTTAACCCCGGAATTACTTAGCAAAATAAACGCCTATTGGCGGGCCGCAAATTATATCTCGGTAGGGCAGCTTTACTTGCGCAACAATCCTTTGTTGAAAAGACCGCTCGTGCTGGAAGACGTAAAACACATGCTGCTGGGGCATTGGGGTACCACACCCGGGCAAAACTTTATTTATACGCACTTAAACCGAATCATTAACAAGTATGATCTGAATATGATCTACGTATCGGGCCCGGGCCATGGTGGCCCAGCCGTAGTAGGCAGTACTTATCTGGAAGGTACCTATACCGAGATTTACCCCAATATCACGCAGGATGAGGACGGTCTTAAGAAACTATTTACCCAGTTTTCCTACCCGGGCGGTATTTCCAGCCATGCTTCACCGCAAACGCCGGGTTCTATCCATGAAGGTGGCGAGCTGGGGTATTCGCTGAGTCACTCATTTGGCGCGGTAATGGATAATCCTGACCTGATTGTTGCTTGCGTGGTGGGCGATGGCGAAGCAGAAACTGGGCCGCTAGCCACCGCCTGGCATTCCAATAAGTTTCTTAATCCGCTTACCGACGGTACAGTACTGCCTATTTTACATCTCAACGGATATAAAATCTCCAACCCTACTGTTCTGGCCAGAATCACCCACGAAGAATTAGAACAGTTGTTCTTTGGTTATGGCTGGAACCCCATTTTTGTAGAAGGGGACGATCCGGATACCATGCACCAAGGCATGGCCGCCGCGCTGGAATACTCGGTTGACCTGATTAAAAAGGTAAAGCACGATGCCGAACACCCAAATGGTGCCCGCCCGCGCTGGCCGATGATCATTTTACGATCGCCAAAGGGCTGGACGGGCCCCAAAGAGGTTGACGGGTTTAAAATTGAAGGGAACTTTAGGGCGCATCAAATTCCGCTGGCTGTTTCCGCATCATCCCCACCGGCGCATTTGCAAATGCTGGAAGCCTGGATGAAAAGTTATAAACCCGAACAACTGTTTGACGAAACCGGGAAATTAATGCCTGAACTGGCCGAATTGGCGCCTAAAGGTGAAAGGCGCATGGGCGCTAACCCCCATGCCAATGGCGGCGAGTTATTACGCGACCTGCGCTTACCCGATTTCAGGAATTATGCCACGGTAGTGGGATCACCGGGCGTTGCCGGCGAAGGCGATACGTATGTCTCGGGCAGGTTTCTGCGGGACGTGATCAAAGAGAATCAGGCTAACCGTAATTTCAGGATATTCGGCCCCGACGAAACGGTATCGAACCGGTTGGAAGTAGTATTTGAAGCCACGAACCGACAATGGCTGGCACCAATTATTCCCTCAGACGAGTTTTTGGCCCCGGAAGGCAGCGTGATGGAGATGCTGAGTGAGCACCAATGCGAAGGCTGGCTGGAAGGCTATCTCTTAACCGGCAGGCATGGCTTGTTCAACTGTTATGAGGCCTTTATTCATATCATCGACTCCATGTTTAACCAGCATGCCAAATGGCTTAAAACCTGCCTGGAAATTCCCTGGAGGCGCAAAATCGCCTCTCTCAATATCCTGCTTACCTCTACCGTATGGCGCCAGGACCATAATGGCTTTACCCACCAGGATCCCGGTTTTATAGATCACGTGGTGAATAAAAAAGCGACCATCGTCAGAGTGTATCTTCCGCCCGATGCAAATTGTCTGTTATCCGTAATGGACCATTGCCTGCGGAGTTATCATTATGTAAATGTTATTGTAGCCGGTAAACATGCCGCGCCGCAATGGCTCAATATGGACGAAGCCGTAGAACACTGTACACGTGGTATCGGCATCTGGAACTTTGCCAGCAATGATCAGGACGGTGAACCCGATATAGTGCTGGCCTGCTGCGGCGATGTCCCTACTTTAGAAATTTTAGCTGCGGTAACTATTTTAAGGGAGCATCTGCCCGATCTTAAGATCCGGGTGATCAACGTAGTTGATTTGTTTAAACTGCAGAAAAGCACTGAACATACCCACGGACTGACAGATAAGGATTACAACGCTCTATTTACCACCAACAAACCTGTAGTGTTTGCCTTCCATGGTTACCCATGGCTGGTTCACCGTTTAACTTATAACCGCGCCAACAATGTAAATATGCATGTAAGAGGTTATAAAGAAGAAGGAACCATTACTACCTCTTTTGATATGACGGTACTTAACGAAATGGACAGGTTTCACCTGGTGATAGACGTGATTGACCGTTTGCCGCAAACCGGCAGTAAAGGCGTTTATTTGAAACAACAATTGCTAGACAAGCTGATTGAGCATAAACGTTATATAGGACTGCATGGCAGGGATATGCCTGAAATAGCGGACTGGAAATGGAGCGCCAAAAAATGAACAAACAACAACTGATAGCAACTGCCGCAGCCCTGGTAGCCGGTGATAAGGGCCTGCTGGCGATGGATGAAAGCATGCCCACCTGCAACAAACGTTTTGCTGAAGTGGGCATCCCGCAAACGGTGGAATACAGAAGGGCTTACCGCGAGCTAATTATTACCACTGCAGGGCTGTCTGAAAGTATAAACGGACTAATCCTCTATGATGAAACTATCCGCCAGCAAAAAGCCGACGGTACCCCATTCATAAAAGTGATTACAGATGCGGGAATGATCACGGGCATTAAGGTAGACATGGGCGCGGTTCCGTTGGCAGGGCATCCCGGTGAAAAGATCACCGAAGGCTTCGATGGCTTGCGCGACCGGCTGGCGGAATATGCCAAGATGGGGGCGCGTTTTGCTAAATGGAGGGCAGTAATTACCATCACAGATACTTTTCCTTCAGCCGGATGTATCCGGGCAAACGCGCAGGCATTGGCCCGTTACGCGGCCTTATGCCAGGAAGCCGGACTGGTGCCTATTGTAGAACCGGAAGTATTGATGGATGGCAAGCATAGCCTGCAGCAGTGTTTTGAAGTGACCGAAAAAGTATTGCGGGCGGTATTTGCAGAACTGTATTTACAAAATGTTATGCTGGAAGGGATGCTGCTGAAACCCAATATGGTGCTTCCCGGGTTAGATTGTGGAACCCAGGAAACTGTTGACCAGGTGGCAGATGCTACTATTGGTTGCCTGTTGCGTTCAGTTCCTGCCGCTGTTCCGGGCGTGGTTTTTCTGTCTGGAGGGCAGCCGGGGATATTGGCAACAGAGCGCTTAAATGCGATAAACGTGCGGTTTAAAAATAAGGCGCCCTGGGCATTATCCTTTTCATTTGCACGTGCGGTGCAGCAACCGGCGCTGGAGCTTTGGAAGGGTGATCCGGCAAACGTTCAGATGTCCCAAAAAGCATTGCTTCACCGTGCCGCATGCAATCGGGCGGCATGCGGCGGGCATTACGATAGCCAATTGGAACGCTTATCAAATTCAGTCTCATCATGTTAAATAAACTGATCGTTTTTGATCTTGACGGTACCCTGGCGGAAAGCAAAGCCGCTATCGATGCTGAAATGGGAGAGCTTTTAAACCATTTATTTCAACTGGCCAAGGTGGCCATAATATCCGGTGGCGATTGGCCACAGTTCCAGCAGCAGGTTTTATCTGCATTACCTCAAAAGCAATACCTTAAAAACCTGGTCATCCTGCCTACTTGTGGTACTAAATACTACCACTATCGGTCGGGCTGGAAACTATTGTATGCTGAAAATTTCACGGCGGCACAAAAGAAAACGATCATGGAAAACTTGAAGCAGGCGTTAGCTGATTCAGGGGTACAAACGGAAAAGATATGGGGACCTCAAATTGAAGACCGGGGAAGCCAGATCACGTTCTCCGCCCTTGGTCAGCAAGCCCCGCTCGACGTGAAAAAATTATATGATCCGGATTTCGCCAAACGAAAGAAGATCAAAAAATTACTGGATGTATCATTGCCGGATTTCTCAGTAAAAATGGGCGGTGCCACGTCTATCGATATTACAAAGGCTGGCATAGATAAAGCCTACGGGATCTACAAACTTCACCAAACGCTTGGCATCAAGATCAGGCATATCATATTTATTGGAGACGCACTGTTTGAAGGCGGTAATGATTATCCGGCTACAAATACCGGGGTAGCGTGTATATCCGTGAAAAACGCCGGGGAAACAAAGAAAGTGATCCAAACGCTGATCGCCTGTTTTAATATGAAACACGGCAAAGGATAAAATAGCAGTTTGAAAATCGACTGTCAGGCTTTATATTCTACCGCTCCTGCATGCGCTTAAAATAAGTGGGCGTCTGCCCGGTTATCTTTTTAAACTGATTACAAAGATGCGCGACACTGCTATATTGAAGTTTATATGATATATCGGTAAGTGACAGCTTATCGAAGATCAGTAATTCTTTTACTCTTTCAATTTTATGGGTGATCAAATAATGCTCCACATTAATGCCTTCAACTTCAGAAAACAGGTTAGCCAGGTAAGTATAATCATAGTTCAGCTTGTGGCTAAGATGAGCTGAAAAATTAAGCTTGGCTGGTTCCTCCTCATAATGGATCAGTTCAACGATCACCTTTTTTATCTTTGCGATGAGCAAACTTTTCCTGTCGTCCAGCACATCCAAACCGAATTTTTGCAGGGCTGCTTTGAAATCCGCCAGTTGATACTGGTCGATCTCGCCGGCCACCTCTACTTCGCCTAATTCAACCGCAAGGAAAGGTATGGCAAACTTTTTAAGCTGCTGCTTTACGATCATTTTGCAACGGATGCAAACCATGTTTCTGATATAGATCTTCATCACTAACTACTGGTTTAAAAGTTGCCTGGCTATTGATACCAGTAAGTGAAAGGGAGGGCAGTACCGGATGATCAATTGTTTCATTACAGATGATATTGCCTTGTGGCATTGATCAAATCTGCCTATTATTTTCCTTTAGCGGCATGACCGTCATCAACTTCGGTAATGTTTGATATCACAATTAGGTGTAGGTAAAATTCCAAAAAAAAACAGGGTCGGCAAGATCCTGTTTTACAAATAAGAGAACGAGTGATCACTCTGTGGTCGTTCCTTCAAACTTTTCCGGATTTTCCTCTGCTTCTTTTTTAGTTGAACGGATGATACCATCTTTATGATGCGGAGGGGCGTAGATGGTGTACATTTTCAACTCATTTCGTGCATCGGTGTTGATGACATTATGCTTGGCTCCGGCAGGAACGACAATGGCATCTCCATTATTGACCTCGTAAACATTTCCGTTAATGATACATCTCCCGCTGCCACTTTCAAAGCGAAAGAACTGGTCGTTAGCATTATGGATCTCTTCGCCGATGTCTTCGCCTGGCTGTAGGCTCATCAGTACAACCTGAAGGTGATTGCTGGTGTATAATACCTTACGGAAATTACTATTTTCCAGTACCACGCCTTCAATATGAGCACTAAAACCTTTCATCGGTTTTGTTTCCTGATCTTCACTATTCTTCATCTTGATTATTTTTTATGGTTAGGATTAAAATTAACTGGCGATCAGGTATGCCTGATCGCATCGATCTCTATAAGACCTTTTCTCTCGTGGTATTCTTCAGGACCTATTTCACCCGTGGCCAGGCGCATTTGTATGTTAGTGAAAGGGCCCGGCTTTTTACGCCGCTGACCAGGGATATCAAAAGGGACAACAAATATCCATAACAGCAGGATAACCAGTACACACCACCAGATAAAGTTCATGCCGCCCAGGCTTTGTTCGTAAAACATATTTTATAGTTTTTTTAACTTGCGATAGCAAAGTTGCCGACTTTGAAAGGATGATACATTACGGAATTCTTTCATTAGTTTACATGATTCACACCTTGTCAGAAGGCTATTCAACCCTGAAACCGGCCACGTTGGCATTTCAGCTTCGCTTACCTGACTTTTCTATCATTTTCTTGCAGCTCATGCATTATATAATAAACAGACAAGCTGACCACTGAAGCGAAAAAACACCAGACAGAGATCACATAATTATCATAAAATACTGTAGTTATGATATATGAAATAAAGATCGTCAGGCTTAGTAGCCACATCCTTCTGATATGCGAAAAAAGTGGGGGTACGATCGTTGCAACGATGTACAGAATACCGCCTACGATCCGGAGATCCGCCGGATAAATTTGCTTATAAGCGATATGATAACAATCTATGTTGGCCTGAACAGGGTACCGGATCAAACAAAAAGTGAGGTAACCCGATACCAGCAGGCCAATGCCGACCAGCATTTTCTGAAAAGATTTGCGCATTGTTGATCTTTCCAGTAAAAGAACGGCCAGAGGCAGCCATACAGGCCAGATTATTTGAGCGAACACCAGGAAGACATCAGTGATCGGTGTTTGATATTGAACTAAAGCCGGATGCGAAAGAATGAGCCAAAGCATGCCTTCCGCGATCTGTTGTACCGCAAAGATCAAAGGGATCGCGGCGAATAAAACCTGTGAAGAATTACGCACTCTTTTCAATGAGGCAACGCCGATCACCGTCAGCACAATTCCTGCCCCAAAGCTGGCTGTAGCCGAAAAACACATTGCTTTAACGGTTAATAAGCATGTGGAAAGATTGACCAACCATTATTTCACGTTGTCTTTAAAAATATCTTTTAAAGCTGATCCCAGCTCTTTGGCATCATGTTTAAATTCCCTTTTGAAAGATTCATTTTTCTCTTTCATTGACGCGTTATAACTGTTTATGTCCTTTTTAAATTCCCGGTCCCGAAGGTCCAGGTGAGCCTGTAAGGTATCTATTTTTTGCCTTGTCTTTTTGAGATCCTCTGTGAGAGCTAACTTGTTTTTTTTATTCGCAGCAGCGATATTAACTTTGATCGTATCTACCTTTTTATTTAAAGCCAAAATCGAGCTGTCTGAACTTGCCTTAAACGCTTTCCAATCCGCGGTCGCAGTTTCTTTTGCTGTGCTGTCAGCATCCGTCATTGCTTCCTTTATATCTTTGTTAGCTGCCTTAAAGTTCTTGTTCGCGTCTTTTAGATCCCTTTTTGAGGCCTGGTTACAACCCATAATAACCAGTACTGAGACAACGGCCGTCAGCATTATCTTTATTTTTTTCATTGTAATATTTTTATGAATGATCTTGTTGATCTGGTTAGTGGAAGAAAAGCGGGAGCAAATCCTCCACGCTTTTCTTTAGTGATATACTAATTATCGTATTCAATAACCAGCTCATTATCTACCGTCCAAACGCCTGGAGCGTTCCAGGCGATCTGCTCTGCTTCATCTTTAGCATAAAAAGAATTAACGGTCCCGGTCAGTTTTACATTACTGCCTTTTACATCAACATTGATACCGAGATCATCGATGGATGAATTACGCTCAAGTGCTCCCTCAATATCCTTTTTTTCGATGGCATCATGGGTTTCAGATTTAATCTTGATATTGTTCGATACCCCTAAAACGCCGGCCAGGGTATTGATGGCTTTTTTAGCCGCTTCACGCTGGTAATTCCATTGTAACTCACCTTCTAGGGTGACCCAACCATTTTCAACCTTTACCTTGATCTTTTCCTCGGGCACTTCCCAGTTCCATTTCCAGGCTTTCAGGACCTCGTTAGCGATCTCCGTATCACTTTTTTTACCGTAGTCACCGTATTTGATCACGATCTCTTCTGCTACTGCTTTTACGCCGGCTACATTTTTGGCGGCGGTTTCCGCTTCCACCTTTTTGTAGTAGCTATCCACAGTACCGGTTAAAGTGACGACGCCATCTTTAGCGGTAACACCAATTTCTGCGGCGTTCAATAAGGGCTCCCATCTGATGGCATCCTGAACGTCTTTTTGTAATTCCTGATTCGTTTTCATTTTGTTTAATTTTAATAGATATATAAATGCTTGTTAATTAATATGAATTACAGATCGGCCTGAATGATTTTTTTTCTTTCGTCGTAGTCGTCTTTATTGATCTGGCCGGACGCAAACCGCTTTTGTAATATATCCAGGGGACCGCTTTTTTTATTTCGCTGAAAGGGGATATCGTAAGGCGTCGCGAAGATCCAGATCAGCAGCATGATCCATACACACCACCAGATAAAATCCATTCCCCAAAAGTTATTATAGTAAAACATCATGTTTAAATTTTAAATGAACTATTCGTTTGAACTCTGCAAATCTGCTCCCTTGAGAGGGTTGATCTGTTATGCATTTCTGTGAATTAATTACATCATTCACACCTCACCATTAACGATATTAATTCATATCGCTCCTGATTTTTTTGACGGTCGACCTTCCTGGCAGATAGATTTGGAAACCGAAGGATAAATTGAGGTTACTTTGATAGGTCTGGCTACCAAACCCGACCAAACCATTATATTTTAATAGTGTTTCCAAGCCTATATTGGAAGTTACGAAATAAGCAAATCCCGGTCCTGCACTCAGGTTAAGTCCGTTCGTATTACCACCCCCATTGCTCACATTTACACCACCTATCCCGGCAGTACCCTCCGCAAAGAACCTTCCATGTTTAATTACGGTTGCGTCCGAACCCATATAGTATCGCCCTAATGCCCCAGCTCCATAACTGGTCGTGGTGTTGGAACCTTTCGCGGTCTGAATGCCCAAATTAACATAGCCGCCCAAGGCAATATTGTCCTGAATAAACCAGGCAGCCTTGGGGGTAATGTCAAGGCTAAATATTTTTGGATCATTGAGGCCGAGATTAATGTTGGCAAAGTTACCGCCAACCAGAACATTGCCTTTTTGTATTTGTGCGCGGACGCCAAATCCTGTACTTAGCATGACAGCTAAAGTGATGATGATAAATTTTTTCATTTGTTTAATTTTAAGGTGAATTATTTGCTTTTCTGATTATCGGCACAAAACTCACGACAATTGATCGTTGTGGTATTACGTAATTCTTGGCATTACTTACATCATTCACATGTTAAATCATTAATTTGTAGCAATAAAACCCAGGTAGCAACAGTGGCACTTTCAGCCGAAAAGCGGATCAGGGCATCGGCCAAATCGATCAGCCTAACGCTTCAATGTGTGAATCATGTAAGCTATTTCCAATATTGTGTAATGACCGATAGCTTCAAAGAACCCACCTTTAACCTATTGATAAATCATGTTTTTTATCGCCTTTATTTTCAGAAATTATGAGGATCGTACTCAATGAAACAGAAACGGGCACCGAATTGCAACTGGAAGCTTACAAGGTGGATACCCCGACCGGAATTGGATGGTCAGTTCTAACGCCTCAGGGAATAACCGTAGTCATCAAACTCATCGACGGCAGTTGGCAGGCGGCAGATGCCCCAAGTATTAGTCAGGAATTCTGGCAATTAGTGGGTGAAGAAATAAGCCGGATGCTTGAAATGCCGCAATCGAAAGCACCTTTAGTGGCCACCACAAGAAGACACGTTTTGCTTTAGTCAATTAGAATTTAGAAATGAAGCACTTAATTAAATTACCCGATGCTAATCCCGCACAGCAACTCCAGTTAATTTTTGAGTTGTCCAATAAATAAAAATTATGAACAAAGTAATCGTTCTCCATGCGAGACCCTTGGGTAAACCAACCCTCAGTGATTTTAAGACCAACATCGAAGATATACCTTCGGCGGATGAGGGTGAAATATTGCTCAAAACACGCTACGTTTCTGTGGATCCGTATCTGCGCGGCCGAATGAATGACGCTGAATCGTATATTCCCGCGTTCGCACTCAATGAACCGCTACAGTCCGGGATTATTGCCGAGGTTATTGACTCTAAACAAACCGCTTTCAAGATCGGTGATATGGTATTGGGCAATTTGGAATGGAAAGAATATCAGGTATCTGACGGAACCGCTTTAAGGGTGATACCCAATGACCCCCAATATTTAACGGCCTACCTGGGTGTTTTAGGCATGACGGGGCTTACCGCTTATTTAGGGCTCACGCAGATAGGCTTGCCAGTGCCGGGCAAAACTTTAGTTGTTTCCGGGGCAGCCGGTGCCGTGGGCAGTATCGCGGGACAAGTGGGCAAGCTACTGGGATGCAAGGTAGTCGGCCTAACAGGTTCTGATGAAAAGGTTGAGTTGCTTAAGTCAAAATTCCATTTTGATGAGGTGATCAATTACAAGTCTACGATCGATCTTACCCGCGCCATCAGATCAGCCTGCCCGAACGGAGTTGATATTTATTTTGACAATGTAGGCGGCAAAATTTCTGATGATGTTTTGAACAACATTAATAAACACGCGCGAATACCCCTCTGCGGGTCTATATCTCTTTACAATGATTCCAGTCCGGAATTGGGACCGTACATTCAGCCTATATTGGTCAAAAAGAGCGCCATGATACAGGGATTTATCGTTGGTGATTTCTCAGCACAATTCCCGGACGCAATAAAAAAATTAACGGCCTGGCTGATGGAGGGTAAACTTACTTACCATGAAACCATCTACCAAGGCTTCGACCAAATTCCACAAGCATTTCTGGGTCTGTTTGAAGGCAAAAATGAAGGAAAAATGATCGTTAAAATATGATCCTTAAAAATTATAGCCCGCAATTATGAAAATATTAATGGTATTGACATCCCATAGCGAATTGGGAAACACTGGCAGGAAAACAGGATTCTGGATAGAGGAATTTGCAGCGCCTTATTATGTATTGGCAGATGCCGGAGCAGAAATAACGCTGGCATCTCCTAAAGGTGGCCAGCCGCCCATAGATCCTAAAAGTGAAAGCCCCGATGCGCAGACAGCAGCGACGCATAGATTTGATAGCGACAAGTCTCTAAAAGATAAATTAGCGCAAACGCTTCCGCTAAACACGGTGAATGAAATGCATTACGACGCGGTATTCTACCCGGGCGGTCACGGACCGTTATGGGACCTCGCTAATGACGGTTCCTCTATCAAGCTGATCGAAGATTTTTACGCGCACCATAAACCCGTTGCGCTGGTTTGCCACGCCCCGGGCGTACTGATGAAAGTTAAACGGCCTGATGGTAACTCATTGGTAAAAGACAAAGCTATTACCGGGTTCTCCAACACCGAAGAAGCAGCGGTTCAGTTAACCGATGTTGTTCCTTTCCTCGTAGAAAATGAGCTGAAGAAACTGGGCGGACTGTATAGCAAAGGGCCGGACTGGAGTTCTTATGTCCAGCAGGATGGTTTATTGATCACGGGCCAAAACCCGGCATCCTCGGAACAGGCGGCCAAATTATTATTGAAAGTTTTAGACAACAAAAAATGACCCATGGAAGTTCCCCAGTCACCGGATAAATGTTTCTGGCATTTCCCGATCGGGGATGCCTATCAACAATTTTCCTCCGGCGAAAATGGGCTTAGCATCATCGATGCGGCTAAAAACCTCCGAAAATATGGACCTAACCTAATTGCGGCCAAAGTCAATAATTCTGCCGTATTCCTATTTCTATCGCAATTCAGGAGCCCCATCACTATACTGTTAATGGTGGCAGCGGTCCTATCAGCAGTATTAGGCGATGTAGCAGACACGGTCATTATCTTCCTGATCGTTTTGATCAGCAGTATCCTCGGCTTCTGGCAGGAAAAAGGTGCGGCGGAGGCGGTGAGAGCGCTTCTTAAAATGGTTCAGTTGCATTGCAACGTATTAAGGGACAGCAAAAACACAGAATTGGCGCTACCGGCTGTGGTGCCTGGAGATGTCGTACTGCTTTCAGCGGGTGATATCATTCCCGGTGACTGCCTGCTTATCACCTCACAGAATTTATTTGTCGATGAGGCCGCCTTCACCGGTGAAAGTTTCCCGGTCGAAAAGATCCCGGGTGTCCTGCCGCTGGAAACGCCATTGGGTAAACGAAGCAATTGTTTGTTTATGGGCGCCCATGTCATTAGTGGCAGGGCTACCGCTCTGGTTATCCAAACAGGTAAACAAACGGCCTTCGGGGAAATATCTGCCAACTTGCAGCTCAGGCCGCCAGAAACTGACTTTGAAAAAGGCATTCGGAAGTTCGGCTACCTGCTTATGCAGATAACTTTGCTGCTGGTATTCGTCATTTTCGCCATCAACGCCTTGCTCCATAAACCGCTCCTTGATTCTTTTCTTTTTTCATTAGCGCTTGCGGTAGGGCTCACCCCGCAACTATTACCGGCCATTATCAGTGTGAACCTGGCTTCCGGAGCCAGACGAATGGCCAGACAGCGCGTTATCGTCAAGAGGCTTTCATCTATCGAAAACTTTGGCAGTATGAACATCCTTTGTTCCGACAAAACCGGTACAATTACCGAAGGCAAAGTGAAGCTCAAGGAAGCGCTTGCTATTGACGGTTTAGCCAGTGACCGCGTCTTACAATATGCCTGGCTAAATGCGACCAAACAGCAAGGATTCCATAATCCTGTCGACGAAGCTATCAGCTCCGGCTTCACTCTAGCCAGCGATACTTTCAACCTCCTTTCAGAAATACCTTACGACTTCATCCGGAAACGGCTGACTGTGGTAGTAAAAAATGACCTCATGAATCTGGCGATCACCAAGGGCGCGTTGAAGTGCATCCTTTCCGTCTGTACGAAGGTCGAGACAAAAGAAGGCGAAATAGCTGACCTTGCGGGCTATAAAAAAACGATCCTCGAACAATATAAAAAACAAAGTGAGGGCGGTTTCCGCACGCTGGGGATTGCCTATAAATCGACCGGCGGAAAAGATAATTTCACTATGGCTGATGAAAGCGACATGACCTTTCTGGGTTTTATTACCCTATATGATCCGCCCAAAGCGAATGTAGGTACCATCATTGCTCATTTACAGGAATTGGGCGTTAAACTAAAGATCATCACAGGGGATAACGCGCTGGTTGCGAAAAGCCTTGCGCTGCAGGTCGGTTTTCAAACCCCTAAAATACTTACCGGTGAGATGATGCAGAAAATGAGCAGTGCAGCACTTCTTCATCAAGCACCGCTCACTGATATTTTCGCGGAGGTCGAACCCAACCAAAAGGAGCGGATCATCTCTATCCTTAAAAAGGCCGGACACGTGGTCGGCTTTATGGGCGATGGCATTAATGACGCACCGGCACTTCATACGGCGGATGTGGGTATTTCAGTAGATACGGCGGTTGATGTAGCCAAGCAAGCAGCCGATATTGTACTGTTAACTCCTGGTCTGGAAGTTTTGATCGGCGGCATTATAGAAGGCCGAAAAACCTTTACCAACACTATGAAGTATATTTTCATGGCGACCAGCGCCAATTTTGGCAACATGTTCAGCATGGCCGGCGCGTCTTTATTTCTCCCCTTTCTGCCTTTGCTCCCCAAACAGATCCTGCTCACCAATTTACTGACGGACTTTCCCGAGATGGCAATCGCGACTGACCGTGTAGATGCTATTAATACAGCAACGCCGCAGCGCTGGAATCTGGCATCCATCAAGCGGTTCATGATTACGTTTGGACTGCTTAGCTCTATATTTGACTTTCTGACCTTTGGTTTGCTGCTCTTCGTTTTCCATGCAAAAGAAAGAGTGTTCCAAACGGGTTGGTTTACAGAATCCGTGATATCTGCCACACTGATCGTCCTGGTCGTACGTACACGTTTGCCCTTCTTTAATAGTTTACCAGGCAAATTCCTTTCGATCGCGACTATATTCATTCTCCTCTTAGTGCTTGCGTTGCCCATCTCGCCCTTTGCGGCCTGGTTCGGCTTTACCCGCCTCTCCTTACCTTATTACTGCTGGATGTTGTTGATCATTGGAGCATATATATTTGCGGCAGAGCTAACTAAAAGATGGTTTTATAAAAAGGCTGTCAACTCTATCTCATGAAACATTTGCAAGGCCGGTCGTTGGTAAATGTTAAGCTTTTTACGCCGGCACGGATCATATTTTACCTGATCGCGGTTTTCATATTTTATCTCGCTGTGCATTACATCGATAAATTGAAAGACATCAAAGACCTAATGTTACAGATGAGCCCTTTCTGGCTGCTGTTAACCATCGGCGCGCAAATCGGTACATATCTGCTCAACGCTTATATTATGCGGGGTTTGATCCACAGGCATCCCGGATCCACCAGTTTAGGTTCCCTATTTAAGATGTCCATAGTTATCATGTTTGTCAATCAGGCTTTGCCGACCGGGGGATTAAGCGGCAATGGCTATCTTTTTACTCAACTGACTAAACGAAATGTTCCCAAGCAAATTGCTTTTACGGCCTTGATGCTGGAAACAGTAAGTTATTATGTGGCTATCCTATTTCTTATTTCCCTGTTTTATGGCTGGTATTACTTATTGGAGATCAACGTCAAGCCTGTGATCAGCTATGTGGTCATTCTCGGATTTGTGTTTTATATTACGCTAACAATAGCTGTTCTTGCATTGAGCAACCGACGGACAGTTTTCTTTATGCTGCGAAAACTAAGTAAATATGGCTGGCTTAAACGATATATTAAAAATGCAGGCTTGCTATCGCTGCAGAATGAGCATCAAGGAAGTTCGGAAATGCTACGGAAAAACAGGGGTACGATCGTTGATACTATTCTCTTGCAGCTTATGATCATACTATGTGATGTGGTCACTGTGTTTGCGTTGGTGAAAGGTTTTCATATTCATATGTCATTCGTCCTGATCGCTTTAGCACTTTTATTAACGCTGGTCATTGGCGCCCTGCCGATATCACCGGGGTCCCTGATCATTTATGAAAGCGCAATGACCTACTTTTTCACGACATTGGGAGCGCCGGTACACGCCGCATTGGTCATTACACTCCTATATCGTTTTTTTACCTTTTGGCTGCCCATCCCTATCGGACTTGTGCTATACCGGAACCTGGAGGGGTCCCGGCTGCCGAATAAAATTGATCAACTCACTGAGTCCGGACCTGAGTTTACATTACTAAAACGGCAGCGCCGCTAACATCGCCTTTGCGAACAGCGGCCAATGCCTCGTTAGCCTTTTGCAACGGGAACAGCCTGGTTTCGGTTTTTATTTTAATTTTATCAGCAAGTGTAAAGAAATCATCGCCGTCTTTACGGGTCAGGTTGGCAACAGAACGGACGGTCCTTTCTTCCCAAAGTAGCGAATACGCAAATGACGGGATGTCGCTCATATGTATCCCGCCACAGATGACAGAGCAGCCTTTATCAATATCCTTCAATGCTTTGGGAACGAGCTGGCCGGCAGGGGCAAATATAATAGCCCCATCCAACAACACGGGAGAAACATCGCTGGAACTACCCGCCCATATCGCACCCATTCTTTTGGCAAATGACTGTGCTTCGAGATCGCCATCCCGGGTAAAGGCGTAAATTTCCCTACCCTGATGTCTGGCGATCTGTACGAGAATATGCGCCGCTGCGCCGAAACCGTAAAATCCAATTCTTTTGGCCGCGGTCCCGATCATTTGATAGGAACGATAGCCGATCAGGCCGGCGCATAGTAGTGGTGCAGCCGATGGGTGACCAAATTTCGGGCTAAGATGAAAGCAGTATTTTGGGTAGGCGACGGTATATTCTGCATAACCGCCGTCCATGGTATAGCCCGTAAACAGCGCATTTTCACAAAGGTTCTCCTGATCTTTCAGGCAATATTTACAATGCCCGCAGGTGTATCCTAACCATGGGACACCAACCAGGTCGCCCATTTTTAACGAGGTCACCTCACTGCCGAGCCGTTCAATTATACCAATTATTTCATGTCCCAATATCAGCGGGAGTTTGGGGCTGGCCAGTTCACTGTCCATAATATGCAGGTCTGTGCGGCAAACCCCGCAGGCGATTACCCTAATCAGCACCTGCGCTTCGTTAGGTACCGGCACTGGCACTGTTCTGCAGATCAAGGGCTGACCGGCGATCTCCATTACCATGGCCAGCATCATTTTGGGCAGCGGGATACGCGGTTCGAGTGGCTGGAGAGCACTGTTTTTGCGTTCGGGTACACCTTTTTCATGCTTGTTCTTCATTTTCAATGAATTTACTTCGTGATCACAATACTACCGGGTCGGCCAGCTGTTGATAGGGCTTTCCGGACCCGATTATTTGTTCCATGAGCTGATATATATCTTGTCTGGTGGTTTCTTTTGCATTGATCCAGAGACCTTCCATAACTCGCAGAACTGCTGTTTCCGATTCGTCAGGATCTAGCGTTGAACAACCGGAATGTAAAAGACCGATAGCTGAATCGATATCATGAAAGTTCCCCAGAACGATAGTGAAAGCATCGATATTTTCTTCATTCGATAGTAAGCTATAAGGAGACATCTGACCAACACCATTCTGAACAAAGGGCCAAACATACAACAGGCCTTTTAATAGCTTTCTGAGTTCGTGTAATGAGCGGTCACCTGGGAAAACAGGGGCCATTAGTTGCTCTATTTTTTGAACTTCCGACCATACATACTGATCTGCCATTTTAGTGCTCAGCTGATCCGGGAGATGCTTTAGCAGGAGACCTTCCCCTCTTTTGAAGGACCTCTCACTTATGGTCATTTGGCCGGCAGCGGAAATGTAATGCAGGATCTGGTCAGAAAGCTGCTTGAGGTAAATTTTTGGTGGATCTATTTGATTTTCAGCCAGCGTCTTCTGAACATAAAGCTGTTGCAACTGCAGGCTTCGTATCATACCTGATACTTCATAGTATTTTATAATTTTTTGCGGGATCTTTAAAGCCTGGTGGTGGCCCTTCGCGGTACCTAATAACCGGAGAAAAGCGCCAAGCTTTTTTACTTTGACCCTGAACAAGCGGATATCATCTTCATGAAAATGCAATCGGACGCTTGCAAGGCCTGTATGAATCTTTTTAAATTTCGTTTGAGTAATCTCTGCTATTTCCGGGTGCTTCATTATAATTTATTTAGCCTATTCGACAATTAATTCATTGTAAACCATCAAGACACCCGGCGCATTCCAGGCTATCTTTTCCGCTTCTTCTTTTTGATAAACTGACTGAACGTTTCCCTTAAGCGTTATCGCGTTTTTAAACACTTTAACCCGAATGTTCTGATCGACCGTAGCGGCATACCGAAGCAGCGCGTGTTCAACAGTTTTCTTTTCCAGCTCGTCCCCGGTTTCCGGCATTAGGGTGAGGTTGTTGGTAAAAACCTTAACACCCTGGACGCTGCCTACCGCTTTCTTTGCGGCCTCTTTTTGAAAATTATAGGTTACTTGACCATCAAGCGTGACATGTCCCTCTTCTACCTTAACCGTTAAACGGTCAAATGGCACCCAATTTAATTGCAGGGAATCCAGTACGGCTTTAGCGATCGCTTCATCACTGATCTGGTCCAGGCCAGTTAAATGGACGGTGATGTGTTCGATTATCGCTTTCACACCATCAATACTTTTAGCGACCGATTCCGCACGTAATTTGTCGACGTAGCTGTTAACTTCCCCTGATAAAGTAACCAAACCCTCATTAGCTATAATATCCACTTTAGCACTTTTTAATAGAGGATCCCATTTCAGGGCATCCTGAATGTCCTTCTGCAGATCGCGGTCATTTTTCATGAAGTCAATTGAAGTTGATGAACGGTAAAATTGAGGATATATAAAAGGTAGTTGTTACGTAATTGCCTGTTTAAGTTACATGATTCACACCTGGGTCGGGAAACTATTGAAAGTGATATACATCACCGGCGCGGCTGTCCGTCGTCAATAAGTTAGGACGCTAAAGGGGTAGGTTTGACCTATGATCATTAACAGAAAAGATTTGTTCGGCTATGAACCGGATCCGGCGTATACTTTACCCGTGGCCTATTTTTCAATGGAATTCGCCATTGATCAGGCCCTTAAAAACTACAGCGGGGGCCTTGGGTTCCTATCCGGTTCACATTTGCGAAGTGCCTACGAGTTAAAGCAAAACCTGTTAGGTGTGGGCATCTTATGGAAGTATGGTTATTACGATCAGGAAAGAAATAGCACGGCTTTTATGAAAAGCAGCTTCATCGAAAAAGACTATTCTTTTTTGCAGGATACGGGACTGAAATTTATGGTGCGCGTCCATGATGCCCCGGTCCATGTCCGCGCCTTCCTGCTCAGGCCTGAGCTCTTCGGCTCCGCGCCCTTATTTTTACTCAGTACGGACTTACCAGAAAATGATGAAGAATCGCGTTCCATCACCCATTGTCTCTACGATCCGAACGAGGCCACCCGCATCGCACAAAGTATTGTTTTAGGAATTGGAGGCGGCATGTTACTTGATCTGCTGGGCCTTACTCCGGAAATTTATCATTTGAACGAAGGCCATGGCGTAGCTTTGAATTTTTACTTATACGAGAAATTTAAAAATCTTGAGGAAGTCCGCAATCGGGTAGTTTTTACCACGCATACACCTGAGCAGGCTGGCAACGAAGCGCATCGCTTTGACTTGCTGGAAGAAATGTCTTTCTTTTACCAGTTGACGCAACAGGAAGTCCGGTCGCTCTTAGCGATCGATGGCGCTGATCTTAATTATACACTGGCAGCTTTGAAATTTGCACGTAAAGCAAATGGTGTATCTGAGCTGCACGGCGAAGTAGCCAGAAAAATGTGGGGTGGCCAGCCAGGGGTATGCGACATCATATCCATCACGAATGCTCAAAATAAACATTACTGGGTGGATGCAGCAATTGGTCAAGCGATCAGGAATAATGATGAACCGGCCTTCTTCGCCCGTAAATCCGCGCTTAAAAACCAGCTTTTTAATATTGTTGCCGATCAGTGTGGTAAACTTTTTGATGAAAATAAGTTAACTATTGTGTGGGCCAGGCGATTCGCCGGTTATAAACGCGCCGACCTCCTCTTGCAGGATTGGGAGCGGTTTCTAAAGCTGATCAATAACACGACCTATCCTGTTCAGCTGATCTGGGCGGGCAAACCCTATCCCGAGGACCGGGAAGGCATTGACCTTTTCGATCAGATCATTAGTAAAACCAAGCCATTCGCCAATTGTGCCGTACTGACCGGTTACGAACTGCATTTATCGGCCTGCTTGAAAAAAGGGGCCGATCTGTGGCTTAACAATCCCAGAATGTACCATGAAGCTTCGGGTACGAGTGGGATGACCGCTGCAATGAACGGCGCGGTAAACCTATCCATGCCGGACGGCTGGGTACCCGAATTTGCCAAAGATGGTCAGAATTGTTTTCTAATCACGGCCGCAGACCAGGATCAGCCGTCTGATCAGATCGACGACATTGAAAACAGCGATCTCATGAGCTTACTGGAAAACACGGTATTACCAACATATTATCAGGGACGTAAAAAATGGTTTAACATCATTAAACAAGCAGCTGATGATGTTGATCCGGAATTTGAGTCGGCCAGGCTGGCCCGGCAATATTATGAATTGATGTATCAAGTTTCATTACCGGAGGCGACAAAGGAACGCTTGCAATTATCATTTGAATGAAATGGCAGATATAGGATTAGTGCTTTCAGGGGGCGGTGCGAGAGGGATTGCTCACCTTGGCCTGTTACAGGGCTTGGAGGAATTGGATATTAAGCCTAAGATCATCTCCGGCGTTAGTGCGGGCGCTGTAATAGGTGCATTTTATGCTGCCGGCTATACCCCTAAACAAATACTGCGTATCGCCAAAGATCATTCGCCGATGAGTATCGTGGCTGCGGTAATGACTTCGGGAGGCCTATTTTCGCCGGAAGTTTTAAAAGAGGTGTTGATGAAGGCCATACCTCAAAACGGTTTCGAATTTCTCAAAATGCCCTTATTGGTTACCGCAACCGATATCAGAAAGTGCCTTAGTCTGACATTCGATGAAGGGCCTTTATATGATGTATTGGTCGGCTCAGCTGCGATCCCGGCCTTATTCGACCCTATTCCGTACCAGGATATGCTCCTGGTAGACGGCGGAGTACTCGATAACTTTCCGGTTGATCGCCTGGCAGGCAAATGTGATAAGGTCATCGGATCGAACGTTAACAAACTCTTGAATAATCACGGTGCACCATTGTCCAAGTTACAGGTTTTGGAAAGATGTTTCCACTTGGCGATCGCTGAAAAGGTCGCCTCACAGGCCATACTTTGTGATGTTTTGATCGAACCCCTGCTTGGTCAATACAATATGTTTGAAATGAAGTATGCCGACGAAATTTTTGAGATCGGGCATCGTGCCGCCTTGGCCGAAAAGAAACGTCTTTTATCACTATTATCATGAATAGGCTGAAAATAATTTTAACGCTTTACTTTTTGAGTGTTTGGCTTACCCGGTTAAAAGCTCAGGACTCTGTTGGAATTACAAGGGCGGTTAAATGGGATCTGCAGACCTGTATCGCTTACGCTAAAAAGAATAACATACAGATCAATAGCCTTCGGCTTTCACAACAAACCAGTCAGCAGGAATATCTTTTGGCCAGGGCCGCGCGCTTGCCGAATTTATCAGGTTCGGCCTCACAAAACTTGGCTCATGGCAATGATTACAGCAGCAATGGCACCGGTGGTTCGGGCTTTACGACTGCTGGTAGTTATGGATTGAGTTCAGCGGTAACCTTGTATAACGGCAACTATATTAACAATAATATCCTGCAAAAAGATCTTTCCGTACAATCCGCCAGTTTGAATATTATTCAGCAGGAAAATGATATTACCCTGCAAATCACACAGGCCTATCTTACCGTATTGCTGGATAAAGAAAATATTATTTATAATACCGATCTCTTAAATACCTCCAAGGCGCAGGTGGCGCTCCTACAAAAAAAATATAACGCGGGCAGTATAGCCCGTAAAGACCTGGTTCAATTACAAGCACAGCAAGCGGCCGACCAATACACTTTGGTAAGTTCCGTTAATGCGGAGCAGGGCGACCTGCTTACTCTTAAACAACTACTGTTATTAAACAGCGGTACCGGGTTCGATATCGTAAAGCCGGAAGTGGTACTGTTCAGTGACAGTATAGCACCCTTGAATGACGTAGAACAATTTGCGCTTAAAAATCGGCCCGAAGTTGAAAGCAGCCTTTTGAATGTAAAGGTGGCCGAGTTAGAAACTACTAAAGCCAGGGCGGGCTATAAACCATTCTTAAGCGCAGGTGCTGCACTCAACACCGGGTATAACAGTGGTGCAGTAATGGACTATGCCAGACAGCTCAATAGCAACTTTAACCAACAACTCGGGTTAACCCTAACCGTACCCATTTTTACAAAAAGGGTGGTTAAAACACAAGTAGAAGAAGCTAAAATTGCGGTGGCGCAGGCTAAATTAAACCTAACGAATACGCAGATCGTTCTTTCTCAGACAGTAGAACGGGCCCATATTAATGTACAAAATGCAATAAGCCAATATACAGCTGCAGCAGAAGGATATCGATACGGAAAAGAAAGCTACCGCATAGCCGCTGAGTTGCTGAAAGTGGGTACTGCTAACACGGTAGACTTTCTATTGCAGAAAAATCTTTTTGTGCAAGCCCAGCAGGCATTTATTCAGGCCAGGTATAATCAGTTACTCAGCCAAAAAATCTATGATTTTTACAGGGGGGTCCCCATTACACTATAAGCATTTACAGCTATGAAAAGTTATTATAAAATATGGGGGATCATCGTACTTGCCTTATTGGTAGTTTTGCTGGTCTGGTATTTTTTCTTCCGGAAAACGGTAAAACCGGCCGTACTGCAATCCGAACATCCCGTTTACGGCTATATCGCCCAAAGCGTGACCGCGACCGGAAAAATAGAGCCGGTAGATACCGTTACAGTAGGTTCACAGGTATCCGGAATCATCAAGTCCCTGTACGTTGATTTTAATTCACAAGTAAAAAAAGGCGAGTTATTGGCCGAATTGGACAGATCCCTATTACAGGCCACCTTAGACCAGTTCAACGGCAATTTGCAGAGTGCTTTGAGCCAGCGCCTCTATGCGGAAAATAATTTCGCCAGGCAAGATGAGCTTTTTAAAGCCGATGCCATCAGTAAAGCGGAGCATGATATTGCGCTCAATACCTTGAATTCGGCCAAAGCTGCGGTTGCAAGCGTGGCCGCCCAGGTGCGTTCGGCAAAAAAAAACCTCTCCTACACGGCTATTTATTCCCCCATTGACGGTGTGGTACTCAACCGGAATGTGAACATAGGACAAACGGTTGCGGCAAGCTTTAGCACGCCGACACTTTTTGTGATCGCCAAAGATATCACCAAGATGGAAGTGGACGCGAACGTAGATGAGGCGGATATCGGCGAGGTCAGAGCGGGAGAAAGGTCCATATTTACGGTGGATGCATTTATTAACGACCAGTTCATTGGCACGGTTAAAGATATCAGGCTTCGGCCCTCGGTTTCGGCAAATGTGGTCACTTACACCACGATCATTAACGCGGCTAATGATGACCGGAAACTGAAGCCGGGCATGACGGCCAATATTGTGATCTATACCAAAGAAGTGGAACACGCACTTTTGATACCTGCAAAAGCATTAATGTTTACGCCGGACTCCGCTTTAAAAGTACAGTACCGGCTCACCGGAACTGAGGGTTATCAAAGCAAGGCCAGGCAGCAAAGCGGCAGTGCAAAAACGTCAGCCATAACGGCGGTTAAGAGCCGCACAGATAGTACCGGTTCGTCTGCAACAGTCTGGCTGCTAAAGGGTAAAGAACTGGTGCTGAAAAATATAAAGATAGGCTTAAACGACAATACACAGGTGGAGGTATTGTCAGGACTTAACCCGGCGGATCTGGTTGTCACTGGTATTATAGCCTCCGGGGCGTTGCCTACGGCAAAAGCTACGACCACCGGTGGCAGCCCTTTTCTTCCTAAACAGCCGGCACGCGGGGGACGGGCGAGATGAGCAAAAAAATAATAGCGATAAAAGACCTCAAGCGGGAATTTTTAATGGGCAGTGAAACGGTCCATGCGCTCCGGGGTATTACGTTCGATATCCAGGCGGGTGAATTTGTTACGATCATGGGCGCCAGCGGATCGGGTAAAACCACTTTATTAAATATTTTAGGCTGCCTGGATCAACCGACCGGCGGATCATATCTGCTGGATGGCGTAGATATCAATCAGCAAAGCCGGGATGAACTGGCGCAATTGCGCAACCGTAAGATCGGTTTTGTCTTTCAATCCTACAACCTGCTACCCAGAACTTCGGCAATAGAAAATGTAGAGCTTCCGCTTTTATATAATAGTTCGGTAAACAGCAGCGACCGGCGTGAAAGGGCCATGCATGCCCTCGAAGCGGTAAAGCTGGCCGACAGGTTTGACCATACCCCAAACCAGTTATCGGGAGGGCAGCAGCAGCGCGTAGCGATTGCCAGGGCACTGATCAATGAACCGGTCATGATCCTGGCTGATGAGGCTACCGGTAACCTGGACAGCCGGACCTCCTATGAGATCATGGCATTGATGCAGGATCTGAACCAGCAGGGAAAGACTATTGTTTTTGTTACGCACGAACCTGACATCGCGGCATTCAGCAGCCGCACGATAACGTTGCGGGATGGTAGCATATTGAGCGATAAAAAAATTGAAAAGCCTGAGTCGGCAAAAGAGACGTTAGCGGCACTTCCGGTCAACAACCAATAACAAATCAAACAGTGAATATATTTAATCTCTTACGGATAGCCTATTTGGCTTTGCTTAGAAACAAGCTCCGGGCGTTTTTAACCATGCTGGGTATCATCATCGGTGTGGCCTCCGTCATCGCGATGGTGGCGATCGGCGAGGGTTCCAAACAAAGCATACACGATCAGTTGTCGGGCATGGGCTCCAACATGATCATCGTTTTGCCCACCAGTAACCTCCAGGGCGGGGTCAGGATAGCCGGTTCCACTTATCAGACCTTAACCGGCAAAGATATTACAGCCATGTCCCGAAATGATAATTATATCACTGCCATATCTCCGGGTGTAAGTTCAAAATCACAGGCGATCAATGGAGCGCTCAACTGGCCGACAACCATGCAGGGCGTTAGTCCCGAATATCTGGATATACGCATGCTGACCTTAAAAGACGGTATTACGTTCACAGAGCAGGATGTAAGAGCTGCTGCCAAAGTTTGTTTGATCGGCCAGACGGTCATCGATAACCTTTTCCAAAAAGACGAAAATCCGATCGGCAAAATTATCAGGTTTCATAAAATACCCTTCAAGGTTATCGGCATACTCAACCCTAAGGGACAGAACACTTTCGGGCAGGACCAGGATGACATCCTGCTCGCGCCCTATACCACCGTGCAAAAAAGGATTTTGGCCTCCATCTATTTTCAGAGCATTTATGCGTCTGCAGTCAATGAAGGGGTGACCGATTCTGCAACATCACAGATCACCCGGTCGATACGTTCATCTCATCGTTTAAGGCCTGCAGAGGAAAATGATTTTGTAGTCCATACCCAGGCTGAACTCATCAATCTACTCAGTTCAACGAGCAGCCTATTGACCGTATTGCTTACGGTAGTAGCCGGTATTTCACTCGTCATTGGCGGTATCGGTATTATGAATATCATGTATGTATCCGTTACGGAGCGTACGCGTGAAATAGGCCTGCGGATGTCCATCGGCGCCAGGGGAAAAGATATACTGCTGCAGTTTTTGATCGAAGCGATCCTGATCAGTGTCACCGGAGGCATAATTGGCGTAGCTTTAGGCTTTTTATCGACCTGGCTGGTCACCCTGACGCTCAAATGGCCCACCGTCGTCTCTGAATCCTCGGTGATCTTATCATTTGTGGTTTGCGCACTTACCGGGATCTTTTTCGGCTATTACCCGGCGCAGAAAGCGTCGCGTTTAGACCCGATCGAGGCATTGCGGTATGAATAATCAGTCTTTCGGCAGTTGGTCCGGGATGTCCAGCCTAGCTACGCCGATACAGTTATCCGCCATTCCATAGTAGATGTCAAACCTGTTGGGCATGCCCAGATCGTCCCGCCGGTCGATCCCGGTAGGAAATATAACATTAGCGACCTGTCCGGTACGCTCGTCAGCTGTTTCGGGGCTGATGATCGGATGCGCAGACCGGTAAAGTATCCGCTCGGGATGATCGATATCGAGGATCATGAGCCCGGCCGAATAGACCAAATTATGCGGATCGTCCGAAAGTGTGCGGGTCACATGAACGCCGTGATAGATCACCAGCCACCCATGTTTTGTCAAAACAGGGGGTGTGCCGGCACCTATTTTGATTTTTTCCCAGGGTGCCTCGGGCAAAGCCAGCGGACTGTTCGATTCGAACTCTTTCAAATGGCCCGCCTGGTTATCTATTTTCTTCAAATGGCTGTAAGATATCCATATACATTCATGATGATCCCTTATTCTCCTGTCAATAGGATCACGCATAATGTCCTCCGGCGATGTACCGGGGAAAAGGGGACGATGCAACATGACCATTGAAGGGTGATCATGAGGACTGATCAGGGCTTTAGGAAATATACAGGCATCTTTATTATAGACATTATTAAATTTAATGTACTTATAATCGGCAAAATCAGCAAGTCCTAAACGTGTCCAATGGAAAAGGTCCTTTGAGGTAGCTAAAGCAATCCTTGGGCCGTTAGCGGAAAAAGCGGTATAAGTCATAACATACTCTTTCAATGGCTCGAAATAGGTGATCCGCGGATCTTCGCAGCCGCCACCGCCGGGGTGGATCTCATATTCAGCCTGGGGTTCAAGGACAACCCCCAGCCTGTTGACTCCAACTGGCTCGCCAGATTTATTAAATACCACTTTTGCAATCCCGATCCTCGAATAATTTCCTTTGGCGACGATCCGGGGGAATAAATATAATTCCCCATCGGGAGCGCGGGCGGCTGCCGGGTTTAAAACACCTTCTGCTTCCATTTCATTTCCCGGCTCGGATGCCATGATGATTCCAAGGCGGTGCAATTTAAATTCAGTCATGTTGATGGTTGGATAGATAAGGTAAGAACAGCGAGCTGGCCGTTCGTGTCAGATAAACCTCTAACTTTTAGCAGGGAACGCTCTTCAATATCTAATGTGCGTAAAGAATTGGCAATATCAGTTTGTCCGTTAAGCAGAGATGCGATACCTAAGCCCGATCCGCCGCCAGAGACGGCTGCGAGGAAATCCTGATTTACCTTGTAAAAATTCCCGGCAAGGCTTAAGGCCATGTTAACCTCCGTATCGGAGCTCTTAATTTTAATGGATTTTCCCGAATTGCTGCACGAAGCCAGTATGATCACGAACAACCACATTAAGTATTTCATAGTCAACTTATTTACTTGGTTAAGATAGGGTTGCCATAAATTGTTGATAGCAATTATTGAATATTAATGCGCTAATATATCAGCCAGTCTACCGGCCGCCTTAAAGACACTGGTTCGGGATAATCCTTCACATATCCAGTTCGTAGTATAAATTGCACCGGCTCGGTTAAGCCTATAGATGCGTTAAGGCCTTGATGAATAACAGGCTCCTCCAGTATCTGGGTCATAGGGTGTATGGCTATACCCTTACTCCTCACTTTGAGGAAAAGCCTTTGCATGCGTTTCCCTGTTTCGATCAGGCTGGTAACAGAAGCATCCTTGCTTGTTATTAATAACCAGCCCGCGGAGGAGGCTACCTGCTTTTCTGCCAGGCCAATATTCTGATCTCTGAAACTTTTACTCATTACATTAGACCTGCCATAAAAGTTGCGTACGACCCATCCGGAGAAGCCTTCAATTTCCATACTGGCCGGGGTTAAGCCGTCACAATGTTTTTCTGCATCCTTGTTGGCAAATCTTATCCAATCCGCCAGTTCCTTTTGTGCGGTATTACGGTAGGATTGGACCTTGTTCGCTTCAATAGTCTGTTGGTTCAGGTACTGGTAATTTTTAGTTGTCCGGGGTATAAAGTGAATGCTATCCGATTCATTATCGATCAATAGTTTGATATGATCCGTTTTCAACGGATCGGAAAGTATATTTGATCTTACCGTACGCCGTTGTATTATATTTCGGACTTCGTACCCCACTGTTCTTCCGGCAGGCGACAATTGAATTTCCATTATTTTTTCATCCTGATTCGTGTTACCTAGCAGACTGAATCGACAATTATAGCCGAGGTTAGCTGCAGCGTACTCCAAATTTTGGATGAATGCGCCAATTGACAACATCGTTTCCCGCTGCGTGGGATCAACGGCCGGCAACCATTTACTTTTATCATTGCAGATGATCCAGTGAAAGGGCTCCAGATATTTGATCATCCATGGCTGTGTATTATGGCCGCTTGGCGCGAGGGAAGCAAGGTATAAGATTTTGCGTTCGTCAGGTATTAAGTTCCTGTTAAGTGTCGCATCGGGTTTTAGATCAGCCCTCCCCAAATTACTCAAGTCGCTAAAGGCAACATACGTTACAGTAGGTATAACTACCGATCCTGCTAATACGTATAAAAATTTTTTTCTATTCATGATGAGGGATTATTTTTGTGGTCTTACCTGCTGATCGTCTTTTCTGCCATTTAAAAACTTCGAACCACGTTACAGACAAAAAACCGAAGCCCGCACTTACAGATAGTTGATAAATAGTTAACGGTACAAATCCTAGGAATGACGCTAATGAATTAACGTAAACTAAAGACGCGGTGATCAGGCAGGTTATTCCGATGATCAAGGGTACCAGGTTATTTTTGTAATTAATGGTTGTAAACAAGGAATAGAAGAATGAGCGGTTAACCAGGGTAAGGGAAATGTTAGCCGCAATCAGACAAGTAAATACCATCGTTCTGGTCAGCTGCTCATCAGCTCCTTTTCCCACCGCATAACGATAGGTGAGCAGCGTACCTGCGGTGATCACCAGTCCCTGGATAATACTGGTATTTAATTCCTTCCAGCTAAAGAATGTGGCGCTGAACGGTCTTGGCCTTTGCAGCATGGTGTTTTTTTCCATAGGCTCATTCTCATAGATGATCGAACAAGTGGGCCCCATGATCAGTTCCAGGAAAATAATATGTACCGGTGAAAATATATTTGGATAAACCCAGCCTAAAGCCAGCGGCAGGAACACGGTAAGTACGATGGGTATGTGAATAGAGATGATATATTGTATTGCCTTTTTAAGATTGGCATAGATCCGTCTGCCCATCGCTACAGCGTCGACCAGCTTTGAAAGATCATCTTTTAAGAGGACGAGAGCGGCCGCCTGTTTGGCCAGCTCGGATCCATTCTTACCCATAGCAATGCCGATATGCGCCGCCTTTAAGGCCGGGCCGTCATTGACCCCGTCCCCAATCATGGCTACGATCTCGTTTTCGGCTTTTAAAGCATTGATGATCCTGAGTTTAGCGTCGGGGAACATCCGGCTGAAGACGCTGATGCTTCCCGCCTTTTTTTTGAGTTCGCTATCACTCAGCTTCATCAGTTCATCGCCGCTTAACGCGTGGTCAAAACCAATAAAACCAATTTGCGAGGCAATGGCATTGGTGGTCTCCGCGTTATCTCCGGTAATGATCTTCACCGCGATACCTGCGTGGTAAAAAGCGTCCAGTACCTTCCCGATATGCTTTTTAGGTGGATCATAAAAGGCGAGCAGCCCCTTGAATGTAAATTTGAATTGCTGCTGCGTTGCCGGGAAATCATCGCCATCAAAAATGGCCTGTCCGACAGCCAACACGCGGTAGCCTTCTGCCGAGAGCTGTGTGATCGCCGTCTTTATCCGGTCTTTTTCTATATCATACAGATCGCTTAGTTTGATCAGGGCTTCCGGCGCTCCTTTGGCGGCAATGATACGGCTACCCTTGCCATCTTCAAAGCAGTGGGTCATCATCGGCGGCCGGCCGCTCAATGGATATTCATGGATCAAGTGGTAATTTGGCCGCTGGTCCGGAGTGCCGTTCTTAAGATAAGCCTCATGCAGGGAAACCTCCATCGGGTCAAAAGGCACAGGTTCGCTTGCCCACATACCCAGGCTGATCAGTTCCTTTTCAGAATCGTCCAGTACACCGGCAATGTCACCAATAAGGTGCGTTCGTAGCGTATAAAGCTTGGCAAGGCTCATTTTATTTTCCGTGATCGTGCCGGTCTTATCCGTACAGATCACAGAAGCGCTGCCGAGTGTTTCCACCGTTTTCATTTGCTTTACGATGATGCCCATTTTCATAAGCCGCCAGGCGCCAAGCGCCATAAAGGTGGCGAAGGCTACGGGGATCTCCTCCGGAAGGATACTCATGGCCAGCGTGAGCGCCCTGATCAGGCTGTCTAAAACGTTGGCAGAATGGACATAATTGATCAACCAAACGATGAAAAACACGATCACCCCGGCAATGACCATTTTTTTAACAAAATTATTGATCTGTCGTTCCAGCGGCGTTTGCTCTTCCACAATAGTTTCCAGGCTTTTGCCGATCTTTCCCAACCGGGTATGATCACCGGTGGCCGTTACGACCGCTGTAGCTGATCCGCTCGCCACGGTCGTCCCGTGAAAGACAAATGGTTCAGACACAGTCGGATCCTTATAGACCGCTAATGATTCGCCGGTTAGAATACTTTCGTTGACCGAGAAATCGTTGGAATGTACGATCCTGGCATCTGCCGAGATCGCGGCCCCTTCGTCTACCATCAGGCTATCACCCATGACGATCGCGCCACTTTTTATCTCAACAACTACTCCGTTCCTGATCACTTTACAAGTGGGCTGACTTAGATCTTTTAGCTGTTCCAGTGCATTACGGCTCCGGGTATCCTGAAAAATAGAAATGCCGGCTACCAGAACAACGGCCGCAGCCAGAAATATCCCGTCGCCCGTTTTTCCACTGATAAAATAAATACCCGAAGTGACCAGCAGCAATACGACCATCGGCTCCCGCGCCAGCCCTTTTAAAGCTTCAACGAATCTATTCTCTTTGTTAAAAGTCAGGCTGTTTGCGCCATATTTTAACCGGGCAGCGTTCACTTCAGCATCGCTTAGCCCTATTTCATATTGTTCTACCGCCATGGATTTTATTTAACAGGTTTATTAGCAAAAGGGATGGTATCAAGCCGGGGAGGTATAAGTATTCAGGATCAGTTTAAAAATACCTCTTCGCGATGACACCGGGTCATTGCCGGCTTTTTCGATCTGCTTTGAAAGCTCGGACAGTTGCTGATCCTTCACAGAGTTCCGGAACCAATTGGAATAATCATGGCGGTGTAAATGGTATAACCACGTTTCATCATCCACGCCGGTTGCCATTTGAATAAAAACCATCAGGTTATTGGCTTTAAGATTGAGTTTATGGTCAGGCCCGGTAAAATAGAAACTGTTCGCATACATATCGCCGCTCGCGTATTTACGTTTATGGCGCATTAGAAATTTGGCAGGTATATTACCGGTAATTGCCAGGGGAACCCCTTTTCCTTTGAGCCAGACCAGAGCCCCCTGCCTTTGAAAGGTCACATCAGCCGGAACCGGAATGGCGGCGCCTGTGATCTCTGAAAAAGAGTCAAGGGTTTGTCCGGGACAATCTCCCATCGCGACTACCATGTTAATGTGCCCCAGGAAGGTGGGGGACAGAAGGTCCGGTTTAGTCGTGATCGCCATTATATTGGTCAGGTCATCCGGCAGCGTGCTGCATATCTCCCGGTCATCCTTTGGCAGTAAATGATGTGCTTCATCAATAATGATGAAATGTGGGTGACCGGTTCTTTCACGGAGTTTGATCAGTTCAATTAACAACTTTTTAAAATGGGCGGGGCGCTCTCCAAGCGGTATCGCGAGAAAACATACAATCGCGTTTTCTGATGTTTGCGTAAGGACTTTGATGACATGGTCATTTAGCGGCGGCTGACTGCCATCGCCGATGGTCAATGCACCGGGGAGGTCCTGGTAGTCGCCTTCAGGATCGATCAGGCAAAATTGATATTGCTTCAGGATCAGTTGTTCGACAAATGCGGCTGCAAAAGTTGTTTTACCGCAACCTGAAGTGCCGGCCAATAAAATATTATGCCCGTAGGGACTGATCGTTAAAGTAATTCCGCCCTCTTTTTTACCAATTGGCAAAAAATGCCTGGAAAGCTTTTCGTCTAATAAGTGCAGGTCATCACTTAACAATTGTACAATCAGCTCTGTAACTCCGGCGCCGCGGGCATTATTGGTAACCCAGTCAGCATTTTCCTTTAGCTGGGCCAAGGCGTTGTTTACCGCTACTGCGCATTCTGCCGCCTGCAGCATGGCACTGTCATTTTCAGCATCGCCGACCGCCACCACATTATGTTCTGAAAGGTTGAGTTCATTAAGTGCCGCATGTAGTCCTGTTGCTTTGTTAACACCTGGCGGTAAGATCATAATCGCCCCTTTATTGAAGATCAACTGATACTCCAGCCCGAAAGATCTGATGGCTTCGAGTACCACCTCCTGATGTGGTTCCCAGGTCGCCACAATAACCTGACCTACGGAAATAGGAATATTTTTGTCCCGCAATAGCTGAATCAGATTAGCGGGAGGCCTGCTGCCTAACAATAAAGTTTTATTAATGACTGGCATAAAGATTAAAGCGCCATTCTCTGCAACAATGATGTCGAAAAGGCGATATTCCGGGAAGACCGCTTGCAGCTGACCGAGTTCGCGACCAGTTACCAGGATTAGTTTTCGCCCGGAGGCTTTGATCCGGACCAGGGCGGCTATCGTTTCCGGTGTGACCTTTTCCTCTTCAGCAATGGTGCCGTCGTAATCAGTTACAAATGTCTGGTATCTCATCGGGCTATTTTTTACAGTTCACCGGCTTAAAACGAAACCTGCTTTTTTGGAAATCAAGCGGTGTTTTTTTATCAAAATATGATCGCCCGAGGTAGGTGATAATAACGCCGGATCCAAGGATCAGGGTGTCGCCTTTGCACAACAGGGCGATCGGATTGGTATAGACGGTTTTGTTTTGTGTTCCGCTGGTGAAAGTATAGTTGGCAAATAGTGTATCACCTTTGAATTTACCAGCGATCTTCCCGATATTCAATTCACTTTCAAAAGCCACCTCTTTGATCTCATGGTATTTGATATATAATTGTCCGGTCACCTTACCGTCCGGGGCATTATTCAGTCTGAGGTTGGCGCTGTCCTTTTCAAAAAGCGCAACAAAACACTGTTGATCCGGCCTCGGATGACCGGACAGTCTGGTTACGCTATCAATGTATATTGCTTTTTCTTTTTTACCCTGATTACAGCTCAAAAGGAAAGCCCAAACAAATGCACTGATAAAATAGAGAGAGTTCTTCATTCGCTAAAGTTCAGCTTAAAAAAGGGCTACTTTAATAGCGTCCATCACGAATCGACCTGATGTCAATCACTTAAAACGTGCATTCGTTACGATTTAAATAGATTAAATTGGTAAAAATTAGCGGTCTAAAAAAAGGACTAAAAGAACGATAAACTGATGATGAAAGAAATGCCGGTAACCGTAAGACGTGCCATTGAACTAATTGGGCTGTTTGTTTTAGGAACGATCATTGTTGCCGGGAACACCATCATCATGCCCTTGTTAATGGCTTTCTTTTTTAGCCTGATGCTTTTGCCGGTATTCCGCTTCTTTAAAAAGCTAAGGCTGCCGGAAGCGATCGCTGTTTTGCTGCCCATCTTATTGCTGGCAGTGGCACTGGCTTTGATCATCTGGCTTTTTTCCAATCAGGTGGCTAACCTGGTGGCAGATTTTCCGAAAATAGAGCGGACCGTTACTAAACATTTGGATAACTTGAGTATCTGGATCAGTAATTCATTTGGTTATTCCCCTGCGGAACAGCTTAAATTCATTAACACCCAAAGTAAAAAATTATTCAGTTCCCTTGGTGGCGTGTTGAGTGGCGCTGCAGGATCCCTATCCGGCATAGTTATATTCATCGGGTTATTGCCTATTTACATCTATTTGATCCTACTATACAGGAACCTGTTTTTAAAGTTCGTACTGATGTGGTTTAAAAAAGAGGCGTATCAGAATGTAGAAGAGGCTGTCCGTCAAACTGAAAAAATGGTCAAGAGCTACCTCATCGGTTTGCTCATACAGATCACCTACATCATTATCCTCTTGGGCGGCGCCTTATGGCTGTTTGGTATACAGAACGCGTTATTGATCGGAATCATTTTTGCGTTTCTAAACCTGATCCCCTACCTGGGTGCATTAATCGGCAACATACTGGGCGTTTTGTTAACCCTCGCTTCGTCAGAAAGCATTGCTGATGTCCTGATTGTATTAGCTGCTATTACTTTTGTGCAATTGCTCGATAACAACATCCTGATGCCACGAATCGTAGGCTCGCAGATCAAGATCAATCCTCTGGTTTCCATTGTGGGGATCATTATCGCCGGGACAATGGCCGGCATATCAGGCATGTTCCTGGCCATGCCGGTATTATCCATATTAAAAATTGTATTCGACCGTACCGAACATTATAAACAATGGGGTGTCCTGTTAGGGGATGAACGTCCCCAAAAAAGCCTGCTGAAACTTAAAGAGAACGTTTGATCTTGTTTCTCCGGATCGCTTTATAAGCCTGGATGACCACCAACGGAAACATGCTTATCGTTATGGGGATCACCCACAATTTGACCGGAAGTACAACCAAGCCCAAAACCAGGCGCATCCCAGGTAAGGCAAATACCATAAAAGTAAGCCCGCCGCAAATCACTAGCGCGATCCAGACAAACTTATTCCGGGTAATTTCATTATTAAAAAAAGCTGACCCGTTCGACGACATATTAAACACATGAAACAATTGTGTGAAGGTCAGCGTGATGAAAGCCACATTATTGCTTACCCGGTCGTCAGTATGAAGCACTTCTTTGCAATAAACTACGGCAAGGGTCACCGCTGAGGTCATGGCTGCGGAATATAAGGCGATCACCAACCATTTTTGATTCGTAATGATGTTCTTTTTAGGATCTCTGGGTGGCCGCTGCATAACTGTTTGATCTCCGGAACCCAAGCCCAAAGCCAGCGCCGGGAATATATCGGTAACCATATTCAGGAACAGGATCTGCAGGGGCAGTAAGGTAGCGGCAGGTGTGACGACGCCCAATACAGTTACGATAAAGATCTCGCTTAAGTTACAGGATACCAGGTAGACCACAAATTTTTGAATGTTCTGAAATATCTCCCTACCATGTGCCACGGCTTCGGCAATTGAAGTAAACGAATCATCTTTTAAAATAATGCTGGCTGTTTCTTTGGCCACCTGGGTTCCCCTGATGCCCATCGCGATCCCGACATCCGCTTTCTTTAACGCCGGTGCGTCGTTAACCCCATCACCGGTCATGGCGACTATAGAACCGTCCTGCTGAAACACATCTGCAATCTCCAGCTTTTGTTTGGGTGATGCGCGCGCGAAAACAGCGGTATCCAGTATGCGTTTCCGCCATTCTTTTGTTAAAAGATCACTTTTGGGCAATTCCTTACCGGTGATCACATTTTTATTATCATCTTCAATTAAACCCACTTTCCGGGCGATATTCAGCGCTGTCTGCGGGTGATCCCCGGTGATCATCACAACTTTTATCCCGGCGCTGCGGCAATTCAAAATGGCCTCTTTGATGTCTGTCCGGGGCGGGTCAAGAAAACCAGCCATTCCAACATAGATCAAATTATTCATAAATTCTTTTGCATCGAGATTTTTATCAAACCGGTAGGCAAATGCCAGTACCCGCAATCCTGAAGCGGCCATTTCCTCCGACTTTAATAGTATCGCCTCCATTGATCCGGTATCCAGGTCCTTGATCTGTGCGCCGGATTGAATTTGGCTGCATTTTTCCAGCAATTGTTCAACAGAACCTTTGGCAGCTGCAAAATTCCCGTCTGTAGTTTGATGCAATGTCCCCATCATCATGATCTCTGAAGAAAATGGCACTTCTCCGATACGCACGTATTCTTTTGGGAGCGCTATGATGTCCAAACCTGCGGCGATGCCTATTTGATTTAAAGCTATTTCTATTGGGTCACCAGAAAATTTGGGTTTGTCCTTATTTTTTTCATTAGTGCTAATAGTGGAGTTATTACATAAAATACCCGTCAATAACAGTTTATCAAAGTTTTCCGAACTTAGTTTGATCCCGCCATTAGGAAACTTTAACAAATGATCTTCCATATGCACTTTTACACTTTCTTCGGGAAAGGCGAAGGTATCGGCATATATCTTATTTTCGGTCAGGGTGCCTGTTTTGTCCGTCAAGATCACTCCTGTGCTACCGAGCGTTTCAACTGAAGACAATTTCTTAACGATGGCGTTTCGTTTGGCCATGAGTAACATTCCATAAGACAAAGCTACCGTTGCCACAATGGGTAAACCTTCGGGAATAGCAGCCACCGCCAGGGCAATAGATGTTTCAATAATGGTCACAAGCGCTTTGCCCTGGATAAAACCTGTTATGGCAAAAATCGCAGTCATACCCAGCGTGATCCAGATCAGCTTACGGCTGAGCTTATTCAATTTTTATCCAGTGGGGTAATGGTATCAGCTGAACTTGCTACCAGGGATGTTATCGTACCTAACTGGGTTTGCGCCGCAATTCCTGTGATCACCATTTTTCCGTTGCCATTGACTACGGAAGTGCCTTTGAATACCATATTTTTCTGATCGCCAATCACAGTGTCAGCACCCAAAATAGCCATGTTTTTTTCTGATGGAAGTGATTCCCCAGTCAGCGAGGACTCATCGCATTGTAATCGGTTCACCGCTACTAAACGGCCATCGGCAGGGATAATATCCCCGGCTTCCAGCGGGACCAGGTCACCAGGGACTAACTGCTCGGACGGCAACGATCTGGTTTTACCATTACGGATCAAATTAGCCAGTATAACGTCCATTTTTTTGAGCGCGTTCATGGAACTCCGTGCCTGCATTTCCATAAAAAAACCGATCAGGGCATTGATCACAATAACGACCAGGATCGCTACGGTTTCTAATATATCCTTAAAATAAAGTGATACCGCGGCGCCGAATACCAGTAAGTAAACGATAGGGCTTTTGAACTGGACCAGCATGATCCACCAAAGGCTTTTTTGTTTTTGGGCTTTAAAAGTATTGAGGCCATAAGTTTGCGACCGCTTGTCCGCCTCATTTTGAGTGAGGCCTTTAATGGAATCGGTTTGAATTTGCAAGACGACCTCCTCTGTCGCTAATGAATAAGGATGGTCTAAAGGGTATTTCATTAGCATACAAAGCGTTTTTATTTAGTGGAGAAGAAAAGATCGTAATGAAGCAGCGATATCACATCCTCTTTACGTTATGCATTTATAGGGCAACAACTGCCCGTAGTTAGAAGCTCTTTCTGCTTTGCAAATATTTCGTAAATCATCGGATTATAAAGTGATACTAAACAGGGCGAATAATGACCTGTATTATATTAAGTTACCCAAAATTACCGCTTCGGCCCGGGGCTGAACGGCGCCTGGGTAAAGATCGCTTCCTTATCCGATAGCTTTTGGTTCGAGCTAACGCTGCCGGAGAAAATGTTCGTGACCATGAGCACCTTTAAGTTCAGGTTACCCAACCTGCATCAGAAATTTTATGTCGCTTTTGAAGAAAAGCTGAACACTGTCTTCGGAAAAGCTTTGAAGGAGCTGGATCCAGCTTACCAGCTGGAGATCGAAAACACAGCAGACACCTATGGGATCAGGGTAAGAAAAATAGCGCTGCCGGTCATGTACACCGTTATCTGCAGTGCTTCCAAGATAGAAGTAACCATTAATCCTAATGCACGGAAAGAGATCAGGCCCGAGATCACCGACCTATTGTTCAACTTTATCGTGGATTACCTGGAGATCTAACTGAACAAATTTTAGTCTGTGACCTTCAATTTGCCGACAAGTTCATGAAAGTATTCCGGTGACCAGATATCCAAAACCTTCGGGTCGCGGATAAAGCGGCGGATGTCAGCGATCACGTAGTCCATCTTTACGATATCAATTTTTTCTTTAAGCAAATGACGGAACTCCGCCTCGGTGATCGTATCCTTATCCCAGTCACCGCTATCTTTGGCCCTGATCACAAAATGCGCGAGATTCAGCGCCACCCCTTTGCGGATATACCATTCCATATCATACCAGTCACGGCCTTTTACGTTGGTTCCCCATTTTCGGAACAGGAGTGCATGCATCTTGCCAGCGAAAAGGTTAGGCAGCGTGAGGCATTTAACATAAAAGGAAAAAGGCTTTAATAATAATTTCTCTTCGGTTTCAAAGCCCAGCGGTGGCTCCCGGTCCACTTCAATCTTGATGGTGATGTTGGCGACCTGGCCCATGCCGCTTTGCGGCAGGATACCTTCCAGGATCAGTTCCTTCCAAACCGTTTCTGATTTCAGGAAGGCTGAATCGATATTGGTCTTATTGGTTTTTTGCTTTTCCCGGATCGCAACTTGCATGCCCAGGGCGTTAAACTCGTTGACGATCGCATCCTGGTATTTAGCTAGAGAAAATTCAGGGTCTACGGCTAACAGCGAAAAGTCCAGATCTTCCGAAAAGCGGTCCAGCCCGTAAAATATACGGAGCGCCGTTCCGCCATAAAAAGCCGCCTTTTCAAAAAAGCCGGTGCGGGAAAGCCCCGCCAGGGCGATGTCCTGCATGATCTCCCGCAGGGCATCTTTAGCTTCCTGCTGATTGGCAGGCCTATATTCTTCGAGCCATTCCTTGATCATAAGTTCTTCATCATTTTAATCACCATCGTTAAACTCTCTCTCTTTGGCGCAGCCTCCAGCCAGCTGGTCATCATTTCGGTATCCAGTTCCTTTAGCGCCGATTCTTCCATCCGGAGGTCTTCATTCAAATAAACAGCCGCTTGTACCGTGCTCCGGATCAGTAGCCCCGAGGTGCTGATGATCTTGTCGCAAAGCGCCTTTTCAGGCGAGGCGATCATGGCAAACTGTTGCTCGCCTAACTTCACCGTCCGCAGTCCGAAGGCATAATAAGGTAAAGGCAGATGCGTATAAGTGAATACGCCCGCCGGTGTTGTAAATTCACGGGAAGCCTTGGTGGTCATAGAGGCGACTCCATAGACCCGTTCCGGGATCAGCCCGTAATAGGACAAGGCGGTTTCCATTGACAAGTAACTCGGCCCATAGATATGGTTGGCCAGCAGGCCGCTTTCCGGACGGGAGGCACTGACTTTCGGCCCGGCGATATAAAGCCCTTTCTTCAGGGATGTGATCATGCCGTCCGATTTCAAAGCCTTGATCTTGTCGTTCGGCCGCTTATAATCCTTCAGCCACGACAGCAGTAACTGGTGGGTGATCGGCTGTCCGGAAGAATTCATTAATAACTGCAGCAACTCCATGATACTCAAATGTAAAATTTTAATATGATAATCGGAAATTATTCGATTATCTATTCATAAAAATACAATTTATTAAAGCGTTAAGCCTAATCTATTAATACAAAAGCAATATTATTTATTCAAATATGTAAAATAAAAGGTAGATAATCGGTTTAAATTCGATTATCTATGTGATAAAATACATGCTTTCTCATCCTGTTAAGCTAAGGACCAATAGTTTTACTTTAACTTAAGATTGGTGTAAATTTACGCGCCCTACAACCATCTAAACTTATCATGTACTATTTTTTCGCACCACAACTGCTTTTACGAATGCCGGTTAAAGTTCCAGGCGACTACGCTGCGGAACCCCAATACTTTCTGGACGACCCTTTTTTCCAGGCTGCGCTGCGCGTGGCAACGCCGGCTTTTTATATGACTTTAGCGCGTCAGCAATTCAGAGCAGGCGGGCTATCGGATAAGGAAGCCTATACCTTACTAAAATATATCAATCGCTATTGTTTCCGGCCGACCCCTTTCGGCCTGTTTTCCTCTATTACACTGGTGCCATGGGCAGCAAAGACCCCAACGGAAATTCCGTCAGTATTCAAAGTGCATATCCGAACGGCTATGCCGCTGCAAACCCGGCTCAGCGATCACCTGCTGGAAAACCAGTTGGTTAACGAGACGAAGTTAGCGCCAAATCCGTCGATCTACCGGGTGTTAAACGAATACCGCTTTTTCCGGACAGGTCTGGACGACACGGGCAAGCGCGATTACCAGTTACAGTCTATCGCCTATTCAAAAGTCCTAAAGGACCTGGTCACCAACGGCAGCAAAGGCTACCTGCGGCAAGAGGTGATTAGCCAGATCGTCCTATCTGCGGAATGCACTTTAGCGGAGGCGGAAGACTATGCCGATTTCCTAGTTGACGCCCAACTGCTCGTCAGCTGTCTGCGCCTGCCGATCACCGGCCCGGATCATTTGGAAAGGCTCAGCACCCTGCTCGATGAAAGTGAACTCAAAGCAGCTTTAACCAAGACAATGGCCGCGCAGCGCAAGGCGCCATCAAAGATCGACCCGGCGTTTATCGAAACGCAGGAAAACAACCTGAGCACGCTGCTGCCGGATCTGCCCGGCGACAAGTTAAGTATCATCTTACAGCGGGAAACCAACGAGGCATTGGCCAGCAGCTACCAGGAAAAGCTTCGTGACGGTATCGCAGCGCTGGAACTGCTCACGCCCGGCGGACAGTTGCCGGTCCTGTCAGAATTTATTCAGGGCTTTCAGCAGCATTTCGAAGGACGGACCCTTCCGCTGTTACAGGCGCTGGACCCGGAGGCCGGTATCGGCTATCAGCAACCGGAAAAAGAAAAAAACAACCCCTTACTTGAAACCCTGAACATTCCATACAGAAGCCAGGCCGCCCTAACCGGGATCTGGTCGGCGGCACACGCCGTATTGCTGGAATGCTGGCTTCGTGACAAATCAAATGATCCCATGATCCGGCTACAGGATGAAGACCTGGAGCGGCTGAAACCGGCTGCATCCCAGCAGCTATTAGGCATGTCCGTACTTTTTCGGATTGCAGAAGACAAGGTGTTTATAGAAAATGCGGGCGGAATCAACGCCCCGGCCTTAATGGGCAGGTTCACGCTAGCCGATGAACAGATCGCCGCCGCCGCGCAGGATATGGCCCGGCATTTGGAAGCCCTAAATCCCGATATCATCTTTGCCGAGTTACTGCACCTGGCCGACCCGCATACGGACAATGTCAACCGCCGGCTGCCTGTCTATCAATACGAATTACCGATAACCGCGGCGTCCACCTTACCCCAGACACAACAGCTACAGCTTTCCGACCTTTATATCCGTGTGGTGAATAACCAGGTCATCCTTTTTTCTGAAAAGCATCAAAAAATCGTTATCCCACGCCTGACCTCGGCCTACAACCACAGTCTGAACAAGCTGCCGATATTCCGCTTCCTGGCTGACCTCGCTTATCAATACGGCCGGTCAAGTCTCGCGATGGACCTGCGCCAGCTGTTTCCTGATCTTCGCTTTTACCCGAGGGTGGAGTACCGCGACGCCATTTTAAGCCTCGCCACCTGGATCCTTACGGAAGATCAGATCAACGCATTGCTGCAGGCTGATGATAGCCGACAAACGCAGCTATTCACCGACTTGAGCGCCGCCATCAGGCTACCGCGTTATTTTTCACTGGCTGAAGGTGACCAGGAACTGGTATTTGACGGGCAAAGTCCGCGGGATATCCACTTCTTCGCCAACTGTATCCGCCAGAAAAAAGAAGCAGTTCTGAAAGAGTTCCTGGACCAGCCGATCATAAAGCAATACAATGCTTATCTGCTCCCTTCCGAACCGCTGGTCCTTCCGGAGTTCGTAAAACCCAGCCGCGCAACTAAGCCTGCGCAACGCAAATTTATGCCCGGCTCGGAATGGCTTTACCTCAAAGTTTACGCGCCCAGGATCGGGGTGAACCGCCTATTGCTGCGGCTGGCACCGCTACTCAACAAGCGCTATAGCGGTCACAAGATTGATCAGTGGTTCTTTATCCGTTACGAGGACCATGCGCCTCATATCCGTTTGCGCCTGAAAATAGAACCGGCTGCGATCAGCAAGCTTTTGCTGGCGTTTAAAACCAAGCTGGAGGATCATATCCAGCAGCAGGTGATCCGGGAATTCCAGGTGGATATTTACACCCGTGAACTGGAGCGCTACGCCGCCGGCGGCATCGAAAATACCGAGCGCCTGTTCTGGGCCAGCAGCGAATTGGTGCTTCATTTTCTAAAGGCAAACCAAACCAGCCCCTTGACCAGCAGCCACGCCTTCGCGCTTTATTCCACCCACAAGATCATTGAACAGTTCATCAATCAGCCGGAGCAACAAATTAAATTCACCTTGGAAAGCTTTCAGCAATTCCTGCCGGAGTTTACGGATAAACCGATCAAGGTAGCGCTGGACAGGAAATATCGTGAACTTACACCGGATATTATAGCGGCATTTCGACAGCATGACCCGGCGATACTCAGCGGCTCGTTAAAGGCTGGTACCAATTTTACAGCCAGCCTACAAGTAGTGACAACTCATATGGCAAACAAGCTTGACGAGGATTACCTGCGCAGCATTGTCCACATGCACCTTAACCGCATCTTTACCGATGAATCCCGCAAGCAGGAAATGATCTGTTATTACCTGCTGCACAAATACCTCCTATCAATGAAAGGCCGGAATAAACGAAGCGGGCAAACCGGTTAACGGTCGGTTTTGACGAGGTGCTCATCCATCAGGTCAAGAAACCGCTGCTTGTAATAATCGCCCATAACCAGCGCATCGCCATTCTCCATCCGTACCTGGCTGCGCTCGATCACCTTAACAAAATTGACATTGATAATAAAAGAGCGGTGGATGCGCGCGAACAGCGGTTTTGGTAAATGATGCTCAATATCCTTCATCGTCAGGTAAGTGATATGCTTCCCCTCCAGTGTATGTATCTGTATATAGTTGATGGCACCTTCAATATAAAGCACCTCATCAAATTTAACCTTGACCATTCGGCCCTTCACCTCACTTTTGATCGTAAAAAAGTCCTCACGGATCGGATACGCGTTCTTCGCCGTTAACTTCATCTTCCGCCTGGCGTGCTGGATACATTTGGCGAAGCGGTCATAAGTAATTGGCTTCAATAAAAAATCGAAGGCCTCTTTTTCAAAAGCCTGCAGCGCATATTCTGGGAAGGCCGTAGTAAAGACCACCGTCGTGTACAAGTTCACCATTCCGGCAAGTTCCAGTCCGGAGAGTTGCCGCATGTCCACGTCGATAAAAGTGATATCCGGCGCATTTGCGCTGGTCAATTCATCCAGCGCGACGACCGGGTCCAGTGAAGAACCTACCAGTTCAAGGCCGGGTGTTTGTTGGATATATTCTGTCAGTAGCGTTATCGCCCCTGCTTCATCGTCGATCACATAGCAGCTGATATTCATAGTTCGATGGTTAATTTAGTGGTAAATATTTCGTCTTCACTGCCGGTCAAAAAAGTGTACCGGCCCTGGTAGTAATTGCTCAACCGTTTGTCGATGTTCTTCAGACCAACGCCGTTTTTCGGGTAGAGGTTGGTGTTGCGTATCTTATTGCGGGTCGAGAAACTCAAACGGTTATCCTTAAGCTCCAGCGAAATCAGTGCAGGCTGATTTTTATCACCCAGGTCACCATGCTTCATCATATTTTCAACGAGGGTGATCAGGATAAGCGGAATGATCTGCGTCGTTGAAAGTTTTCCACTCTTTTTAACACGCAGGTAAAACTGGCCGCTAAACCGCATCTGGCAGAGTGCAATAAGGTTCTCTAACTGTTTTACTTCCTGGCTCAATAAAACAGTGCGGGTATCATCTGCACTGACCAGCGAATAACGCATCAGGTCCGCCAGCAAGGATACGCTGTTGCCAGCCTCGGCCGATTCCTTATAAACTTTATTGTAAATAAAATTAAGTGAATTAAACAGCAAGTGCGGGCTGATCTGATTTTGCAGGTAGGCATTCTCGACTGAAATATACTTGTTCTCCAATTCCAATTTACCTGCTATAGTTTTCAGTTGTTCTGTTTCTATCTGGTGATTACGCTCAGGAACAGGATATTTAATTTATTTGCGCACGAACAGGTCAAATCGAAATATATTGATTCACTGGGCGATTTTTTAAGTATCCATACAGATACCCCAACAGACCATCGGATAAGAGAAAATCAGCTCAAAGCATATATTGAAAGAGAAATTCGGGCACTTCCCCCAAAGATGAAACGCATTTTCGAGTTGAGCCGTAACGAATATCTTTCTCATAAAGAGATCGCGGAGAAGCTTGGAACTTCAGAAAACAATGTTGCTACCCAAATAACATCTGCCTTGCGGATCTTAAGAACCAAGATTGGAATATTAATTTTTATTTGTTTCTGTTTATCCAGTTTTATAATTCGTTAATAAAATCGTCTAATTGGTTCAAATTCATTATCCGAACGTTGATGTGTTTCTCGTCGATGAAGTTCCATGGCCATACACGGCATCGCATATCATGCGGTGACTGGACAAAATCAGCCCCGTGAAATTCAAAATCTTCCACTTGCTCTTTACAATAGTGGCCATCGTATAAATTGCCGGGAATATGCATACAGGCTTTTATGTTCTTCCCACAAATAGTGCAAATCGCTTTTTTAACAAGAATAACAGAACTCATATACACACCTTTTCCATAAAGGTCATAGAAATTGTGCTCCAATTCTTTTAGCTGATCATACAATGTAGCGAGTATTTCCTGATCTAAATAGTGACTCGTAAATATGTCGAGCCGCTCTTTTACGTCCCACAGCGTCTGCCATATCCCCTCTGTTTTCTTGTGGTCATCCGGCCAGGACTTATCTTTTGTTAACTCCACGAGGTCAATCATATTTTCAAAGCCTTTCGCTAACACCAGGAACAGGTACATAAAAGAATAGGACTCGCTTACATCAGGCCCTTCACCATGAAGGCGGTTTTTATAAATTGGCTTAAGTTCAGTGATGAATTTATTAGAAAGTGAACGGCATTCTTCGTAATTCTTTTCGCCGTAGTTCTTTTCCCAAAGGTGAAAGAATGTATTGCAGTAGCTTTCAAGTTGATCTTTGCTAACTGTGATTGCTTCCATTTTTCTTGTCCAAAGTCTTAATGATCTTTAGCAAAGCCTCGGGCTCGCCAGTATAATTTATCTTTATTTCTCCTTCGGGCCTTATTATCGTAATGTCAGCATGCACATTGCCAGCAGGTTCGCGCAAATCCTTCCGCTTTCTCCAGGTAAGTATTAGTGTAGCAAGTATAGAGCCAATGACACCCTCCAAAATAGGAAGAATTGCATCATTTAAAATATACAGTTGCCCCATCCAGATATCGTTGCTTCGTCGCTCGATTGTTGGTAGGTCAAGGCCAAGGTCATACGAGTTAGCACAAGAAACGCCCTCCTGTTTCAATAATTTACTTAGGGTAATCGAATTCTGAGCATCATATCTTTTTTTGGAATCGCTATCTGAAACGTTTTCCGGGAGTACGATTATATCAAGGCCTTGAATTTGTTCTTCCTTTATCCCTATTGCCCACAGTTTATTTAAACTTACTTTTTGATCGATATCCATTGTATTTATATTTTATCAAATGTATCGATTTTCAATGCAATCAAAAGTTGCCGTCAGCTAAAGGCGGGAATTATAAACGATATTATTTTCATTATCTTCTTATTGTCGGAAGGCCGAAAGCTGTTTAGTGTTAAAAATAGGTTAATCCCATATTAACATGAAAACAGAGGAACTTAAGGAACTTTTCAAAAAATACCATGACGGCACATGCACGGAGGAGGAGAAGGCATTATTAGAATCCTGGTACCTTGAGTATAATGAACATGACTTAGACATTACACCGAAAAGAATAAAAGCTATTGGTCAAGGAGTATTTCGAGAACTGCCCGGTAACCACAATTCTTTTATCAAAATCGGTTTAAAGCTTGCCGTTGCCGCCACGATCATTGGTATGATGTTCACCATCGCAATAAAGTTCTTTCTACCGCATCCGACTAATACTGGTGTAGTGCGAAAAAAAGAAATAGGCCCCGGCTCCAATATTGCTGTACTCACCCTCTCCAACGGCCAAAAGATCAATCTCAGCACAGCAACCAACGGTCAGATCGCCAAGCAGGCCGGCATCCAGATCTACAAAACCGCCAGCGGTCAGATAACTTACAAGTCGATTGCAGACCCTGCCGCCAGTAATGTTATCACTACTAATAACATATCGACGCCAAAAGGCGGTCAATGGCAAGTTACCTTGCCGGATGGCAGTGAGGTCAGACTTAATTCGGCATCGTCGTTTAGTTATCCGACAAGCTTTAAGAACCAGAAACAGCGTATTGTCCAGCTTAAAGGCGAAGGCTATTTTGAAGTAGCCAAAGACAAAGCCCACCCTTTCATTGTTAAAACAGATCAACAGTCCGTAGAAGTATTAGGCACCCATTTTAATATTAACGCTTATGCTGATGAGCCAGCGGTCAAAACCACATTGGCGGAAGGAATCGTCAAGGTATCAGCAAGTAATGGTAAATCGCAATTGTTGTCACCAGGTCAACAAGCTATCCTAAGACAGGGCGAACTCACCGCGGCAACTGTAAATGTCGATGATGAACTGGCCTGGACAAAAGGCTCCTTTCATTTCAGCGACCAAAACATCCAAAGTATTATGCGGCAGCTTTCCCGTTGGTATAATATAGATGTGCAATACGCGCCTGACGTTAACTACGGCGGCCTGCATGGCAGGCTCTCCCGCAATAAAAACCTAAGCCAGGTACTTAGTGGCCTGGAAGCAACCCAATCCGTTCATTTTAAAGTGGAAGGAAGGAGGATAACGGTAATGAAGTAGAAGTTCAGATCAGTTAGTTAATGAAAAGCCAGGGTAGCCGAACGAGTCGGCGACCTGGCTTTAAAGCTGGCTAAGTTAACCATAGTAAACTATTAATGAACCGCGAAGCGCCCCTCGCATCTTGGAAAATGAACAGGCGCGACGCATTAACCATGCTCCAAACAAATGTACAATTTTTACCCTAAAAAATTGGTGCAGCCGCCTGGCTGTGCCCCTAATATCCTGTTGATCATGAAGCTAACGACACTCATATTGGTCGCCGCCATTCTTCAGGTAAGTGCCAGCACTTTTGCGCAGAAGATCACTTTATCTGAAAAGAATACGCCGCTGAACAAAGTCTTTGAAAAGATCAGTGATCAGACGGGATATGACTTTATCGTTTCAACAGAAAATTTAAAGCTGTCGAAACCAGTTAATGTGAATGTTCGAAATGAGGACCTTAAACCTGCTCTTGATAAAATATTTATAAATCAACCATTAAGATTTGTCATCCAGGAAAAGATTGTTGTTGTTTTCATGAAGGATGCTGCAAATACACCGAAAACTGTTGTTACTGTTCTCCCTCTTATTTTAAAGGGCCGGATCACTGATACAACTGGTTTGGCGCTACCAGGCGCAACTATAAAAAACAGACAAACGACCCAAGCTGCCATTTCCGGTATTGACGGAAAATTTGCCCTCAACTGCGAGATTGGCGATGAACTTCAGATTTCTTTTGTCGGCTTCGACCCTGTTAATTATTTGGTTAAAAAAGATGAAGCAATAAATATCATTATGCGCCCCTCAGCGTCAAAACTCAACGAAATTCAGGTTATTGGGTATGGAACAGTTACCAAGCGCCTTAACACTGGGAGTGTTTCCACGGTTTCGGCCAAAGAAATTGACCAACAACCAGTCACAAATGTATTGTCTGCGCTATCTGGAAGAGCAGCGGGGCTTTTCGTTCAAACGACAAATGGCCTGCCAGGCGGGAATGTATCGTTACAAATCCGGGGGAAGGGCTCTATCACGGCCGGTACAGACCCGTTGTACATTATCGATGGCGTGCCGTTCTCAACGACCATCGGCACATTAAATGGTGCAACCTCTTTGCTGGCCCAGTCCAGCATAAATGGGAATACCAGCCCCTTTAACTCATTAAACCCGACTGATATTGAAAGCATAAGTATACTTAAGGATGGTGATGCAACGGCAATCTATGGGTCAAGAGGCAGCAACGGTGTAGTTTTGATTACCACTAAAAAGGGAAAAGCCGGTAAGACAACCGTCGATATTAAAGTCAACAATGGTATTAGCAATGCCGCTAATCTCCCAAGTTTATTGAATCTTGAACAGTACCTTCAAATTCGGAGGGAAGCTTTCAAAAATGATAATAAAACGCCCTCGGCAGACCCTCTATCTGCCAATTATGCTCCCGAGTTAACCGTCTGGAATCAAACAGAATCAACCAATTGGCCAAAATATTTATTGGGAACTCAAGGGAGGTCTACAGATGTACAATCTTCTATCACTGGTGGAACAGCAAATACAAGTTTTGCATTAAGTGGTAACTATCATTCTGAGAACACCATTCTGCCCGGTAAAAACTTATACCAAAGAGGTGGCATCCATTTTAATTTCCAACACACCTCACCTAATAAAAAATTTTTCTTGCAATTTTCTAATTCGTTAGGATTGGATAACAATAAACTGGCAAATCCGACTTACAACCTATTGGGGGATTTATTGACGCCTCCAAATTATCCTATTTATGAGGCATCCGGTAATCTCAATTGGTATACGATAAATCCTTATGCAGAAGTCCTTGCCACCTCAAAAGCAAATACGACTAACAGTATTAACAACCTGATTTTGCGGTACGCCGTCGCTAAAGATATCAATGTGCAAGTCAGTGCCGGCTATAATTATCTATATTTAAATCAAACACAGTTATTTCCATCCGCCTCTTTATATCCTTCACTGACCAACTATACAAATTTCGGTACAAATTCTAATCGCTCGTTTATTATAGAACCACAGGTGGAATACAAAAAGCGGTTTGAAAAATCAAGTCTGACGGTTTTGATTGGGGGTACCTATCAATCCAGTATGGCGGAAGGAGATCAAATTGTCGCCAGCAATTTTAGTAATCCACTATTAATGGAGAATTTTTCTTCAGCCGCTACCGTTACGCTATCCAATAATTTCACCGAGTATAAATTTGCTTCTTTATTTGCCCGGTTGAACTATATCTTACATGATAAATATATCATCAACCTTTCTGCCCGGCGCGACGGATCTTCAAAGTTCGGTCCTGAAAATAGGTTTGGAAATTTTGGCGCTTTAGGCCTTGGATGGTTGTTCGGGAGTGAAGATTTTGTTAAAGAAAATATAGCTTTTTTAAGCTTTGGCAAACTTCGTGCAAGTTACGGCGTAACCGGAAATGACCAAATAACGCCGTACCAATACCTATCTACGTATTCAAGCTCGGGGAATATTTACCAAGGTATATCCGCATTACGACCCGCTCGCATTTCCAATTCTAATTTTCATTGGGAAACTACCGGCAAATTTGATCTTGCCCTTGAGTTGGGTTTCTTAAATGATAGGTTTTTACCGTCATAGAAAAAGAAGAGAAGCTTCCAAAAGGTGTCGGCCGGAAACTCATGCGGTTGTAGTAGCGCATGAAGCTTAACCGCTCACGTGAATTAAGGGCATTAAAATTAAACCCTTTTGCTGCTAATATTTGAAACAATTGAGGACTGGCCAGGTACAACGCGACCTGAAAATAAGAATCGAGCAGAATCTTAGCACTTTGATCAGGCGAGTATTGATCATAATCATAAAGCGGGCTCCTGAGTAACAGATCATTTAAAAAATCATAATCATTCATCGCGGTACGTATTTAGGTAAATAATAAATGTACCAATAGTTGCCGCGAAATCAATTTGTAGCTTATACTATTAATAAATTTTAAAGTTAAAAATAACTGTTGGTTAAAATAAAACTATGGTAAAAGACCTATTATCGATAGTTATTTAATAGGTTAATTGCTAAATTTGTAAATTCAGTTAATAAGGGGGGATAGATCATAGCATTATTAACTATCGAATATAGTATTAGTTTAATAGATTTGATTTGTAGTTAAGTCCATTCAAGATTCCGGTCCTTAATAATTATTATCCTCCAAGAACGGAAACGAGAATTCTCTACCGATTTAGGATTATGCTTTGCCAAATAAGTTTAATTGATATTTAATAGAAATATCTAATTTTAAAAGTATTTCGGGTAAAGGAGCAAAATATATATAATTTTCAGCATGTTGATTTATCAACAAAGTCATACAATTGTGTCATTAGATGAGAAGATTGCTGTTATTTCTTTTTTTTCTTTAGTTCGGTTGTTCGACACAAAAATCCATCGTTACAGATCCTTCGGTGATTCAAGCACATTCTCAGCCAGTCAGAATATTTGGCATTGGCTATTGGAGGCCTGGTTATATGATCCTGACACTATTGGACGCAAAAAAGGAGTATTTTACGATTATTATTAAACGTAATGATTCATTAAAAAAGAATGATATCTATTCACGATAGTTTTAAATCTAAACCTTATCGGATTTTGGCAGTAATACTTATAATCAATCCTATTGCTATTCAATAAAACGGCTTCCCAATTCAGGTCTGAGATAGAAACTATTTGGAATTTTTTGATGCGAGATTTTGTTCAATAGCTCTTTATGAACTTCAGGAGACCAGGTTAACTCTTGCTTATCATCGATTTTGACCAGGCCGTATTTCCCAGCGAAACCCACTTCGGCCTTGTGAAAGGAAAATTTTTGGCTGTCGCCGAGCTTTTCTATTTCAAAAACATGGTAAGGCATCATACCGCCGTCCAATTTATCTCCCTCTTTGATCAGGAACACCACTTTAAAAGTATCATTGCCTATAATAAATGTTCGTTAAAGACTTCTTGCATCATGATCTATATATAAATTAAAAGTAGGAATGTTAAGCATGTGCATGCTCACGGGCGGTATAAATTAATGGAGCACCTAATTCCGCTTCCAGTTTTGCCAATGTTTTAAGGGTTAAATTATGATTTCCTTTTAGCCATTTGTTAATTTCGGAAGGTTTTTTATTCATTTTCGCTGCCAGGTCTTTCTGGCTATAACCCTTCTCCTGCATAAGCTCGTTAATCCGAACTACGATGTCGGTATACTGGCGAACGAAAATGCGAACCTCCTGCGGCGTTTCATCCTGTATCCTTTGTGCAACTTTACTTCTCATGACCGTACTTATTTATAGAAAAATTTCTTCGCCGTTATTAGCTGACCGCATTTTTCTTTTACCCTCATCAATTATGATTTCACCATCTCGTAATGCTTCTTCAATACGCTTTGCAAATTGGCAGGCTTCCACCCATTTAAGATGAATATCTTTACTTTCCTGATTTGTCCAGGAGGATTTGACACCCCCGTTAAACAAAACAACGATATCGTTCCGGTTATTAATTCGCAACGCATATAAGCGAAGCGGAAAATTAGGATAAGTAAACATTACTTGTTTTACCGTTACCTTGCCGGTATTAGGCAAACCGGTCACCTCATTTTCCGGCCGGTTAAACAAAGCGTCAATAGCGCCATGATCATCCCCCAAGCTATCCAGCACAAAACTTAACATTTGCTGGGTTGCTGTTTTTAGTTCAGGGATTGCATCGTATTTATTAAAGAACTTATCTGTTTCACTTTCCTTGCCATCTTCCCACCGTACTGTATAAAAAGTACACTTTTTTCCTTCATCATCCCAAATTTCTAATGCAAAGATATTCACTTATAAGTTAATTTACAATATTTTGTTTTATATTGATTTTTTCATCTACGGCAAGGCGCTAAAATTAAGCATTATTAGATACCTGGCAAAATCAGGTGCTTTAGGCGTAACAGCGATTGTCGAATCACCAGTTGATTAAATTTTAAGGAACAAATGATAATTATTATCAGCGATAGACGTTTAACTTTTTATAATACTACCACTTATGAAAACATTTGTAACCTCCTTATTTATACTTGCATCTTTATTTTTTGTAAAAGTTTCCGTGATTGCCCAACCACCGATCAGGACTATTGCCGGAAAAGTATTGATCAATGATGGGAGCATGATATTTACGGCCTCAAAATATAAATCCACGATAGATAGCCTGGATAAAATTCTTAAAAATAATCCCAATGACACCACCGGTTTGTTCTATCGCGCTTTATTTTATTCACATAGTAATAATTTGATGGCCAGGCCCTACCAAAGAGAAAACGGCTCCTTGGAAAATCTAATCATCGGTAAAGGTCAAATTGAAAAAGCAATCAGTTTGGGCATGTCGAGTTTTAAAACAAGAGTCTTACGCGCTCAGATCTATAGTGATATTGCCTACAGATATTCCGGCGATGAATCATGGATGTTCAATAAAAAGCAGATTGCGGACCGAAAAATTCAGTACAATGCCTATAAAGACCTGGCAAATAAATACTACGATGAATTGGCAAAGGAAGACGGAAACAATGCCTGGGACTACCAACGACTGAAAGTAACAGCCGACTATCCTATCAGCCTATAAAATTGAATATGAATTTGAAGATTCCGTTACCCTTTGGTAATAAGCCTTGGCTTATTTCGACTTGTCTTTTTTTACTCTATCGATGATTTTGGTCATGACATCTTTTTCGTTCTGAATTACATTTATTATTAAGTTAGGATCTATATCAATAATGAATGCTAAGCGTAAAATTTCGAAGAGAACAAATGTTTCTGGGTTGGCAAGTTTTTGAGCATATCGACCTTTATTAATGCCTAAAGCATTAGCAATTTTGCCTGCGTATAAATCTTTGATCTCATACATTCTTGTAATCGCATGATTTTCAAAAAGTAGCTTTAAAGAACTAAACAAAGGTAAATCTTTCTTATATTCTTCTTTCCAATTTGACATGTCTACCTTTTTAGGTATAAAAGTCACCAGTTAAACAGAAATTAGATAATAAAGTTACCATTAGTAAAGAATAGTTACTATTTGTATAAAAAAGTTTTATATTTGTTTTAGAAAAGGCATTAAAATCTAAAAGCATAAAGTTCATAATAGATTTTGTGCTAACGAAGTCTCACGTACAAAAACCGCCAGTTTAGACCACGTGAAGACAAGTGAATTTGCCCATACCTGTAAAAGTATATCTTTGCGATATATATTATGGGGTGGGCTTCACTTAAGTCTTCTGTGGTCAACTCAGACTCTTGAATAGGGTTAGAGGGGTTCCTGGCGGTACCTTGTGCAGAAGCAGTGAAGCCCACCCTTTATAGTGGACTGTCTTGGAGACTCGTTATCATTAATAATACAATGAAAACGAACAGGCAATATATTATTAACGATTATTACACAATTTTCAATTGTGAATCTAATGCGTTCTTGAAATCCAATAACTTTTTCGAGATATTCCAAACGTTATGTTGCTTTTTACTTCCGCTTTTTAAGGAAATTTCCCATCCGTTGCAAAACCCTATTAAGAATATAATCTGCTCTCCCGAATAAAGAATAGGTAACGGCAACCCAAGATCAGTAGTAGTTAATTGTATTCTCGGTTGCCGTTTTCCATTTTAGTTCTAACTAACTGATCCTTTAACGAACACGTAATTAGATTTTTAAATGAAAAAAACTATACTTTTCATGATCTTGGCCGCGCTTTGCCTTTTTTTTAAAGCGTCGGCTCAAAATAATTCACGGCTACCTAACACCATTATTACCGGGAAAGTAATTGACGAGCAAGGCACGCCATTGCCAGGCGCAACTGTTAAAATTCAAAATGAAAGCAGAATAAGCATTACTGGTAAGGACGGCAAATTTACGTTTACCAATGCCCCGAGAAAGGGTGCTGTATCCGTAAGTTTTATCGGTTTTCAGACAGCTAATATTCCACTACCACTCAATTTTGATAACGAGTTTATCATCAAATTAAAAGCAGATGCTAATTCATTAAACGAGGTGCAGGTTATTGGCTATGGTACGACAACAAAACGATTGAATACTGGTAGCGTCTCGACAATAAACTCCGCTGATATAGAAAAACAACCTGTTACTAATGTGCTTTCTGCATTGTCCGGTAGGGTTCCCGGTGTATTTGTCCAAACTAATAATGGTTTGCCAGGTGGTGGGATTAATATCCAGATCCGAGGTAAAGGATCACTTTTAGCAGGTACAGACCCTTTATATATTATAGATGAAGTGCCTTTTTCAACCACCTTAATGAATACAAATTCAGGTATAGGTAGTAGTGCTATTAACGGATTGACAAGCCCCTTTATCAGTGATGCGTACCTTTGTCCATTGGTTAAAGATGCCGTCCAGTTCATCAGCCATTTTGTTGGATATGCCCATTACTTTGTGGGCTTCTTTTAGCCTGTCTTCTGCGCTTGCGGTATGGCGTATCTTAATCGTATTGGAGCTGTTACGGAGTGCTGCCCCAAGAGTATTCTGGCAGACAATTCTAACGGGGGTAAATGCTGCGGTGATACTGCCCGAACCATCGTGCGAGGTAGTCAGGAATAGGTATTTTTCGATATAATCATCATTGCCTACTTTAATATAGCCGGGGAGTTTGGCGGTGATAAAAATCTTTTCACCGTTGCCTAAAGCCCCTGCGGTTTCATATTGCATCCCGTCCCCGCCTACGATGGCATCAAAAAAACCGAATGCATCTGCATTCTGAACAATGTTATAATCTGTACCTACTTTATCGCCTAATATTGCGCCGTTATCGGTACGGTAGGTAAAAAAAGAACTTTTTGAAATAGTTTCTGTGCCGTCCTGCAAGCGGTGGATATTCGGCATTTTTACTACGTTGAAGTCAAGCCCTGCGAATTGCAATGCTTCTTTACTGGTGGGGTAATCCTCTACGATCTGCCCTAATCCGTGCCATGCCTTTTGCTTTACGCTGAAAAAACTGTGTTGTCCTGTTTGCTCGTTGAAATTGATATTGTGTGCCATGATGGTAATTTTTAAGTCTTTTGAAATTTGTTATGATTGGGTTTGCTTAGAATGGCAGGTCGTCATCGTCTTTTCCTGTACCTGCGGTTACGGCTCTTTTCTCTGCGCTGTCTGTAGGGTCGCTTGCCTTTGCCACTAAAGAAAAAAGCTTAATGGTGTCACAGGTACAAATCAGCCTTGCACGGATGCTGTCCTTTTTGCTTTGGTAGCCCTGCGCTTCCATCCATCCCGAAATTTCCACTACTGCCCCTTTGGTGAGGTATTCGGCTATGCCTGAATTGCGCCAGTAGGCGCAGTCAACGAATGCAGTTTTTTCCTTTTTTTCGCCCGCTTTGTTTTTCCATTTTTGGTTAATGGCTACGGTAAAATTGATGACCTGTTTGTCTCCTTTAACCGCATTGATTGCTGCGTTTGCGGTTAATCTTCCTGTGAATAGCATAATTTTAAATGTTTAATAATGAATAATTTGTTATTTGCTTTTCCTTTCGCCGCCTTGCCCTGATTGATTATTTTTAAAAGAAAAAGGGAAAAAAGAAAGCAAATCGTAAAGCCCGGCAGCGGGCAAAAGGAAACGGAATAATTGGAGGGGACCCTTTGGGGAGGAAACCGTTTATGCCGTAGTCTTTTGCAAACCCCACGACAACTCCGGGCTTGATTTTAGCTGCGCTTTTTACCCGTTTCGTTTAAAATATTCATTGATTAAATAAAAAAATGCCATTGAAGCCGTAGGCGATGAAGACTCCAGACAATAGAAAAAGGAGAACTTAAACGGGAGGTAAAATGAATTTCCGGCAGAAAAATAAAACAAGTCCCAAACGCTGTCCGAACAAGAGAGAATATCTAACCTGTTAATCACCGGCCAACCGGTAGTTGATGCAATTATGCCCGATTTCTTCCCGCGGGTCTTCCTCAGAGAACATTTCAGGAGGGTCGTTTCAGTTCAGAATTTCCTCGCTGCCTGCGATGCTGGCTGCGAATGATGTCTTCAGGAGCCTGTTGGTGTAGCCTGGCGATCTCATCGGCGGGCAACCATCGCTTGGCCGTATATATTCCGTCATCATGGCCGGTTTGTTTTTTGGTAGCTTTACGCCAAGGCCCGCATAGCCTGAACCAACTTTTTCAGGTGGGGTACATGTTTTAATCGCTTATGAGGGATGTGTTCATGGCAGAATTTTTTCGGCTGCTCCGAAGCGCATGAACTTTAATCAGCATGCGGAATTTCTATTGTTTTTTTTAAAAGAGGGATTTGTGGGAAGGGAAATGCATCATGGGATTGGAAGCGGCATCCTTCGATAGAAGATACAGCGGAAAGCCCGTCCCGAAGGGGATGCCATGACAAGTTAGAAAAGAGAATTGGGACGAGCGGAATACTAAGGTGAATTTGTAATGGGGAAATAAGTTTGAAAAAACTGAAAAGGTAGATTAATTAATTCATTCTTATAAAAAAACAGGTAAAAGTGAAAATACTTTCGCATCGTTGATTGCTATACAGGCCGGGAATTACTTCTTACCGTACATTAGAATAATTTTCGATTGGAATCAGTTTATCAGACCCGGTTGGCTTTCCTCGGACCGGTTAAAAATAAGTTGACAGACCGAAGCTAAACCCCGCCGTGGTTGATATCGGATTAGAAAAAATATCCCGTTGTTTCTGGATACGGTAATTTAAACGAAAAACGGTTTGCGGATTCGGCCGGAAACTGACGGCGGGCATGATACTCCAGACCTCATCCCCGATATTTCCGCCCGTTTCTTTGAACCGGCCAACGTTATAATCCACATATTCCAAGCGGCAGGCAAGGTTTAGTACCGCGTTTCGCCAGCCTAATAAATTGTCTTTTAACACCGGCTGTACGATGTCCAAAAATCCACCATGCTGTTTGTTTCCGAATTGCTGCGTATAGGTAGCCGGAACGTTGACAAAGATCCAGGCATACTCCCCGGTAAATGCAGTTCCCGTTTTATTGATCCTCGTATTAATATCCAGCGCAAAAACGTCAAGCCGCCGTTTATCGTCCAACCTTAAACCATCCTCCTGGTATTTGTTATAAATGCCGCCCATGTAGGAAAAGCCTATCTCGCCGAATCGGGTGTTTTTTACCGCTACCTTAGCTGTGATTAAAGGTTCACCGTTATTGCTTTCTTCAAAGCGTTCGGCATTTGCTTTAGCTGCCGGAAGGTAAGTCCTGTTAAATTCATTTTCAATGATCGTATTATCAAATCCGCTGGTCAGATATAACTCATAGCCAAACAACCATTTGTTTTGATAATACTTGCCATATACGCCGAAGCCTGCATTGCTCCATGTGGCAGGCAACATTTTTTCAGCAGAAATAGGCCGGTCTGTAAATTCCCATTTGGGTCCATCATGGTTTTGGTTAAATGCACCTATCGGATTAACGATCATTCCCCCGCGTAAATTAAAAAGCGGGTGAAACTCTACATCGACCGCGGCAAATTCTACGCTGACCTCCTTATCGGCAGGTTCGAATTCAATTTCTGATAAAAATTTGATGCGGCTGGAAATGGTCGATGCTACAAATAACGTCAACCTTCTGAATTGAAACTGGTGGCCTTCTGAAATGCCTTCTGTACCTAAATGTTGATAATTGGCCTCTACATACCCCCCTAAAGAAACCGGAAATTTACCCGCCTGTAAGGTGGGACGGTTATATATCGCATCCATATTCATTTTTCTTTTGGATGTATCTGCTGGCGTCCGCCTTAACAAGGTAGTATCAATTTGCGCCTGCGCGTTAAATGCAATGAATAACAAAGTGGCAAAGATCAATATTTTCATTTTAAAGATATGCTTAATTGGTGTTCAGAAATAGTTACCGGGAAAGTACGGAGCGGGCTTGCAGCCGGCCCGTTGACTACCTGGCCAAGATTATTAAATTCGCTGCCATGCGCCGGGCATTGCATTTTATCGCCAAACACCTGTAATTCTGTTCCCTGGTGCGTGCAGCGCATCCATAGTGCTTCGTAATGGGTATCACTAAATCGGTACACACATATCGGATATTTCAGTAAATCATTCTGGACGACCACGTATTTCCGGAAGTCTATTTTACCGCCCTTTTTATGTTCAAATTCGCTAAGTGGTACCAGCATATCTGACCCGGCAATATCAGTGGATATCAGTTTGGAGGCCGTACCGCAGCCTTCGAACGCCAGTAATAATCCGCCGCTCATACAGCTTAAACACGTTGTAGCTATGAATTTCCTTCTGTCCATATTAAAGGCTATTTAAGAATTTGATCACTTTTTGTTTTTCATTTTCCTGGAGCGCGTTGTACCTATTTTTGATGACTAAGGCTTCGCCGCCATGCATTTGTATCGCTTCGTCGATACTCCTGGCCCGGCCATCGTGAAGTAAAAAAAACTGCCCTCCCTGAGATTTAGGCGCTAAGCCTAATCCCCATAAAGGTGCTGTGCGCCATTCGCTTGTTTTGGCGGAACCTTCTGTATAGCCGTCATCTAAACCCGGCCCCATATCATGTACTAAGAGGTCGGTGTAAGGGTGGAACTCCTTATTGTCAAGCGCCGTAACCGGCGAAATGCCTGTTTTCAATGTTTGCTTATGGCAACTCTCGCAACCAATTTGAACAAAAAGGTCTTTACCTGTTATCACATCTGAATTATGCTGGTCACGTTGGATCGGTGCTTTAAGGGTTTGCAGGTAAAAAACTACTTCTTTTACTATTTTATCGGAGATCTCAGGGTCAGTATCTAACAAGGTAAAAACGTCACTTGGATCAAACGACGATGCAATACCCATGTCCTGATTGTAAGCAAGTATGGTCTGGTGGAGCAAATTATAAGTACTGGCTTTCTTACCAAAACGGGTGATATATCTGTTCCCCTGATTTTTACTGCCAGGCCTGATTTTAATGTAGGTAGGCAGCAGTGCCCAGTTAGGATGACCTCTAACGCCATCCGGATTATAGACATTCCCGGCGGCCATAGCCAGTATATCATCTTCGCTAACCAATTCTATGAAGCCCAGTCCTGAATTTATAGGCGGCGTAAATTTAGCAAAGCTGGTGCCTGCGGGTAACTTTTCAGGGGCATAACCCGGTAATGCTCGCTCCTGTAATTGCGGCCCGTGATTAAATTCGTTACGCCCAAGACTATCGTTTTTACCAAACCTCGTCAATGTAGTAAACGGATGACCTTTACCATCACCTGCGTGGCAGCTACCACAACTGGTAGCAACAAATACAGGACCCAATCCGGTAGCCGCTGTAAATACCTGCCCGTTAAACCCTACATCGCCGGCAAGATGTTGCAAATTTTGGGCTGTCGTTAAATTATCCACAGGCCCGTCAAGGATGGAATCTTCAGCAGGGGCAGACGGTTCAAGTTTCTGACAGGATATTATGATGGTTATCAGCAACAAAAACAAGCCGATAACAGCGAAATGATTCTTATTCATTATTCATATTTTTTTCAATAGTACAAACATATATTATTAATTTAATTATACAATTAATAAAAATCAGACATGGCTAATTTTTTATTCTAAGGATTAAAGAGTATTTTTGTTTGGAAGAACATAGGATGACAAGGACATTATCAGAAGAAAATTATTTGAAGGCTATTTTTCATTTAAGCAGAAATAGCAAGGAGAAGGTTAGTATCACAACCCTGGCCGCGTCATTAAAAAACACCTCAGCCTCGGTCATAAGTATGCTCAGAAAATTGACGGCTAAGGAATTGGTGGATTATGACAAAAAGAAAGGTGCCAGTCTAACAACTGCAGGGGAAAAGGCAGCGATAGAGATTGTGCGAAAACACCGTTTATGGGAAGTTTTATTAGCAGAAAAACTGGAGTTTTCCTGGGAAGAGATTCACGATATCGCCGAACAGTTAGAGCATGTACATCACCCTGAATTGGCGGATCGTTTGGATAAATTCCTGGGATTCCCTCAATTCGATCCGCATGGTCACCCCATACCGGACATTAAAGGCAACATTTCCAAAGTATCGGGCAAATTGTTATCGGATTCGGATGTTGGAATTAATTTAGAAGTAGTTGGCGTGAAAGACAGTTCATCCATGTTTTTAAATTACCTGAAACAGCTGGAAATAAAAATCGGATCAAAGCTGATGGTCGAGCAAATTATTGATTTCGATCAATCCGCTATAATCAAAATCAACAACGGCAGTAATATCAGCGTTTCAAGAAAATTTTTGGAAAGTATATTGATAACCTCAACTCTACCGGAAGTTAATGACCCGAAATAAAAGGAAAAGGGCTGTTGCGCATCGCACGGTGTATTATGCACGAAAAATTCAACCGCGCCCCTTATGGATAAAAATAATCCGGGTTATCGGAATGATCATACTTGCCATCGGTATGATACTGATCACTATTGAAGCGGTCATACAGTATATTCATGTCATCAGGAAACATTAATGATGAAAGCATTTTATTATAAAACTATTTTTTGCCGATTATTGGTCTACCATCATGAAAATTAATTACACCTTATATAAAGGTAGGGGCTTTATAAATTTGCCCGGTATTGCAAATGTCGGCAGTTAGCTGAAACAATATGTGATCTCGGTAGACGCTGACCGGGCTAAAAGTAAATCACCTTCCGATCACCGAAATATCACTGCATTACAAAAGAACTAAAGCAATACAGGCGGTGCTTATAAAGTAATTTGATCAAAATTTACAGATAGTAATTTGATTTTTTGGCAATGAATTAGCGGTTGACTTCTAATTTTTGTTGTACACCGATGAAACTTATTGTTGGGTATTCCTGTTATTTAATAATTACCAATATAAAAATTTAATTATGACACCAGGAAATCAAGAACAGCCAGAAAAAGATCAGCACCCGGAACATCACGAGCACAAGGAGCACCATGTACATCCCGAACACCATGAGGGGCCGGGACACGAAAACGAACCGGAACACCACGATGAGCCGGAACATCATCAGGAAGAGGAACATCACGAGGAATCGGAGCACCACATTAAAAAATCCTGATCTTATCAAAAGGCCCGAACAGAATAGGGCCTTTTGATTTTATTATGCCGATAACCCAATTACGCCTCTGAATCTACATCACTATCCATCGTCTTTAAATTTACTGTTTTTTTGCCGCCAACATTGTAAATGGCTTTGAACGCCTTTTTGGTTATCATTTAGCTTAACAGTCGCCTGATGGAAACTAAAATTCAACGTTCTCTGACATGCCTGAACCGAAATTGGGTGTAGATCAGATCAAAACGGTTGCAGGTCTTTTTTTCATATTAAGGGTCGCATAATTTATCCGGCTGCCTTCGTTGAGGTAGCATTCATCTTTGACGGCCAAACGATGATAAGCCGCCTATGTACTGGCAACCATGGCTAATAAATCAACGCTTTGCTGTACTTTTCCTGCGATCGTACAAAGCAGAAACAACAGACAGATAAAGAGTATGCTGGTTCTCAGTTATTCGGGTTAACACCGGCTAAACAAGCAATTATTCCTTCTATCACACGCTTGGTCTCTTCCGGATCCCGCACTTTAATGCAATCCCCTCCGGTCTTGCGGACAGGCTGATCATTACCTCCCGGGATCAACGCGTCACCTAAAAAGATCATTTCCAAGACACTTATCTTCAGAATATCCCTTAACTTATATATTCCATAGGCTTTATCTATTCCGGGCTTAGTAATGTCAATAGACGTTGTTCCACCCATGTGTACGGAGAAGCCGGTTAACTTCGCATCCAATATCGCTTTGATCTTAGCGCGTTTTGAACAGTCGGGGTCCCATCTGCTTTTTTCGTTCAGTGGTGCCTGCTGCCCTAAGCCAGAGAATGTAATTTGACTACCGCGATCCTCCATCTGTTCTCCCCAAAGTTTGCCGAACGTTATGCCTGATTGTGCAATCGCCTCATTTAGGCTATTTGTGATTAGTTCCTTCTCGGTCTTGGAAAGATTTTCAGCGTAGAGCGGTTCCCAGCGCGTGGTGTAATGGTAAAATTTTGTTCCATGTGCGCTCTGATCTTCGTGCTGGAGGCTGACACCCTGCCAACATACTAGCGCCATATCTGAATTTTTTTATTAAAGTAGCCGCTGAAAACGGCGAATTAACCTGATATCGGCATGTAGGTCACTGCTCAGATCAGCACATTCAGCAAACTAATGGTCGTTATGCCTGTTGAGGTAAATGGCCGTGGAGCAAAGGGGTAAAAGATGAAAGAACTCGAACGCAGATTACTCGAAAAACAGATCAATCCAACTGCTATGCGGTTAGTGGTATTAGATTATTTAGTCAAACAAACCAATGCGGTTAGTTTAACTGATATGGAGTTGGGCATGGAAAAAACAGACCGTGTAACTTTGTATCGCAGCATCAGGACATTTGAAGAACATGGCTTGGTTCACCGAATAGAAGATGGAACAGGTGTTACCAAATTTGCGATATGTCAACCAGCCTGTACCATCGACGGACATCATGACCTTCATGTGCACTTCTACTGCATCAATTGCCAGGAAACCCACTGCCTGCCGAAAACACATATACCGGAAGTCAAATTACCGTGTGGATACGAGCTGCAGGAAACAAGTTTGCTGGTGAAAGGCTTATGTTCAGAATGTAAGAGATAAATGCACTACGATTGCAGTTGTTCCTTGCCTAAATTTGAAGGAATTAAAAATGAGTGAAACAAAATTTAAAGGGTTTGATGATCAGTTAACAGATTTGCGCCCTGAAGTAAAAAAAAAGGCACTCGAACTGGCTGCCGGTTATCTTGATGATGGAACCGATCCGGGAGTTGCTTTAAAAAAAGCAATTGCGGAAGCGGAGCTATGGTTTTTAGATTCAGAAGGATAATCGAGTTACAAAAAATTATGAAAGAGATTAGAAATAAGCAGACACCAATAATAACGGCTCATCCTGATGCGCCCGCTAAAGAAGACAGTCCCCAGGTGAATATCATTAAAAATCAGGACCGCGAACTAAAAGAAGATGAGGATGATGAGGAAACGCTTGACCTGAACAAACCCGTTGAAGAAGAAGGCTGGCAAAGTCATTGGCCCCTGCTTACCGCATTAGCGATATTGCTGGTCATGCTGACGCTGGAATTTGGTTTTAAATACCAACCGCCTTTTCCTATTAATCTGATCATATTTTCGGGGGCATTTTTATTGGCCGGGTATAATGTTTTAGGAATGGCCTGGCGTAAAGCCAAACACTTTGATTTTTTTAATGAGTTCTTTTTAATGAGTGTCGCCACATTGGGCGCTTTCAATATCGGCTCTTACAGTGAGGGTGTGGCAGTAATGGTGTTTTATTCTATTGGAGAATGGTTCCAGGATGCGGCGGTAAACAAAGCTAAGAAAAGCATCAAAGCCTTATTGGATATCAGGCCGGATAAAGTAACTGTACTACGGGATGGCAAAACATTGGTAAGCGACCCGAAAGAGATCAAAATTGATGAGATCATACAGGTGAAAGCCGGAGAAAAGGTTGCACTTGATGGTGAACTTTATTCAGATGGCGCTACTTTTAATACAGCTGCACTGACAGGGGAAAGTAAACCCGATACCAAAAGGAAAGGCGAAACAGTTTTGGCCGGGATGATCAATCTCGATAAGGTGTCGGAGGTTCAGGTTAAATCCCTTTTCAAGGATAGTAAGCTAAGTAAGATACTGGAAATGGTGCAGGATGCTACCGCCCGGAAATCACAAACGCAGCTTTTTATCAGCCGTTTTGCTAAGATCTATACGCCTATAGTATTCGCGCTGGCACTATTGGTTTGCTTTGCGCCTTATTTTTTTACAGACCCTTATAATTTCCACCAGTGGTTTTACCGGGCATTAGTATTCCTGGTGATCAGCTGCCCTTGCGCATTAGTCGTATCTATTCCATTGGGTTATTTTGGTGGCATAGGCCTGGCCTCCCGTAACGGTATCCTTTTTAAAGGTTCAAATTTCTTAGATGTGATGACCACCATTAATACGGTTATTATGGATAAAACGGGTACGCTGACCAAAGGTGTTTTTAATGTTCAGGAAGTGGTCACCGATGGCTTTGACCAAAAAGAACTGGTCAGGATCACTGCGGCTATCGAAAGTAATTCTACCCACCCAATTGCCAAAGCGGTAGTCGCCTATGCAGGTAAGGCTTTAGGTGAGCTAAAAGCTAAAGATGTTGAAGAAATATCCGGGCATGGTTTAAAAGGAACGATTGATGGTAAAACTGTTTTAGCGGGTAACAGTAAATTGCTTAAAAAATTCAATATCGCTTACCCGCCGGAAGTAGATCAACTGGTTGATACGGTGGTTGTGGTTGCCATCGATGAAAAGTATGCCGGTTATCTGACCATAGCTGATGAAATAAAAGAAGATGCCAAACAGGCGATTGAGCAGATGCACAGCTTAAAAATTCAAACAGTAATGTTATCAGGGGATAAACAAGCTGTTGTGGATAAGGTGGCTAAATTATTAGGGCTTGATAAAGCCTTTGGCGACTTGTTGCCGGACGGAAAAGTACAGAAAGTACAGGAATACAAGAACGCCGGCAGCCGGATAGCTTTTGTAGGTGATGGTGTAAATGACGCGCCGGTAGTGGCATTGGCTGATGCCGGGATTGCGATGGGAGGGTTGGGCAGCGATGCGACCATTGAAACGGCAGACATCGTTATTCAGAACGACCAGCCTTCTAAAATTACCGCCGCTATAAAAATCGGACGAATTACTAAACGGATCGTGTGGCAGAACATCACTATCGCCATGGTAGTTAAAGTCATTGTTTTGATTCTTGGCGCAGGCGGGGTAGCTAATTTATGGGAAGCGGTTATTGCTGACGTAGGAGTTGCGCTACTGGCGATCCTGAATGCGGTGAGAATACAGAAAATGAAGTTGGAATAGATCACGCATATAACTAAGTAACATCATAACCTCGACGCTAAAGACTGTTTTCTCACCGTACAAATTTTAATTCCTTTAATAGTTAAATATAAATATTCTTATGCAAACTTAAAAAGTCAATAAAACTTGATCCATTCTGTTGCATTAAACGTTAATGTTTTTGTGACTAAATTAGTAGATATAAACAGACGCATACTTTGAGGTTTGCAACTTGATTGATTGTTTTGACTCAGTTATAATATGCAATATGCGAAGTTGTTACAACTAATCAAATTGTTATATATTTACATCAGCAATCGGATGGATCTGATGATGCTTAACATGAATTTTGCTATAAAAGTGGAATTTGTATTTATAGATTTAGTTGTGTAGTTTTGCCAATAATGAAATTTTGGAGTTTATTTATGTGCGCTGTTATACTTGTGCTGGGGCTCATGCCCTGCAAAGACAGTAATGCCGCGTCTAAAACGCTCACAAAAGTAGCCGTCGATCAAGGCCACCGGGGGGCTAACCCGGTTCAGGATCATTGTTCCCCGTTTTGTCAGTGTTCATGTTGTAATACGCCAACACTAACCGTTATAAGACCCCTATTATTTTCAATACCCGTAGAGGTGTTAAAGTTCTATCCGGAACTGCCTACATCAAAGATCAAAAACAGGAGTATAGTTATTTGGCAACCTCCCAAATTATTTTCCTAAGATTTCTCTTCTCTCTCATGCTAAACGCATGAAAATTTCTATTTAATAATTTATTCATCAGGTATGGCTCGAAAAAAGAGAGCACTGCCAAACAAGCACCGTGTGGTTTACTATGGAAAAAAAATCCAGCCTAAACCAAAATGGATGCGCGTTATCAGAATTATTTCACTGGTCATTATTGTGATCGTAATGATTCTGGCGATGATTGGCATTGCCATGAAATATTACCATATGGTAACTAAGCACTAAATTCACATGTTAAATAAAATAATCAATTTTTCCATCAATAATAAGCTGGTCATTGGGCTATTTACGCTCGCTCTGATCGCTTGGGGAATTTATTCTTTGAATAAATTGCCTATAGATGCCGTTCCCGATATTACTAACAATCAGGTACAGGTAATCACGCTCAGCCCGTCCCTTGCCACGCAGGAAGTGGAAAGACTTATCTCCTACCCGGTAGAGCAAACGATGGCTACCATTCCCGAGATAGAGCAAGTACGTTCACTATCCCGTTTCGGCCTTTCGGTGGTTACTATCGTTTTTCACGATAAGGTCGACATTTATTGGGCACGGCAGCAGGTTAACGAAAAGCTGTCCGAAGCAAAAAATAATATTCCGGCTGGTCTTGGTAACCCCGAAATCTCGCCCATATCAACAGGTCTCGGTGAGATCTATCAATACGTAATTCACGCTAAACCCGGTTTTGAAAAGAAGTATGATGCCCGCGAATTACGGAGTATCCAGGACTGGATCGTTCGCAGGCAATTGCTTGGCACCCCAGGGATCGCCGAAGTCAACAGTTTTGGAGGGTTACTTAAGCAATATGAGATCGCCCTTGACCCGGACAAGCTACGCAGTTTAAATTTAAGTATCAGCGATGTATTTAATGCACTGGAACAAAATAACCAAAATACCGGCGGAGCCTATATCGATAAAAAGCCGAATGCCTATTTTATTCGCAGTGAAGGTCTGGTCGGTACCGTTGATGATATCAACAAGATCGTAGTCAAGAACAACGCAAATGGTTTACCCGTACTCATTAGGAATATCGCAAACGTAGGGATCAGCAATTCCATACGCTATGGTGCTTTAACCCGTTCGACGACGAATAGTGAAGGCGAAGCTGTCGGCGGCATTGTAATGATGCTCAAAGGCGCCAATGCTAACAATGTCGTTAAGCTGGTAAAAGAAAAGATCACACGTATTAACAAAACACTACCTGAGGGGGTGACTGTAGAGCCGTTCCTTGACCGCAGCGCGTTAGTCGACAGGGCAATCGGCACCGTCGCTAAAAACCTCATCGAGGGTGCACTTATTGTAATTTTCGTACTGGTATTGTTCCTCGGGAACATCAGGGCAGGTCTTGTCGTTGCCTCCGTTATACCGCTGGCAATGCTTTTTGCTATTTGCCTGATGAACGTTTTCGGCGTTTCAGGTAATCTTATGAGTCTAGGTGCGATCGATTTCGGCCTTATAGTCGATGGTGCCGTTATTATCGTGGAAGCGACCATGCATGTGCTAGCGGTCAATAATCCAGGACGTCCCTTTACGCAAAAGGAGATGAACGAGCAGGTCGAGCAGTCTGCCGGAAGAATGATGAGCGCTGCTGCGTTTGGTCAGATCATTATCCTGATCGTTTATCTCCCTATCCTGGCCCTTGTCGGAATCGAAGGCAAAATGTTCGGCCCTATGGCACAAACGGTATCTTTTGCCATACTTGGAGCATTCTTACTGTCGCTAACTTATGTACCTATGGTTTCTTCACTGGCCTTAAGTAAGAACCAAAGTCATAAAAAGAATTTTTCTGACCGGATGATGGATGCGATCCACCGCCGTTACTTGCCGCTAATCAAAGGCGCACTGAACAAACGGCTGATCGTCGTAGGTAGTTCAGTTGCTTTGCTTGTTGTCAGCATATTCGTCTTTACCCGTATGGGAGGTGAATTTATCCCGACACTGGAAGAAGGTGACTTTGCCGTGGAAACCCGCCTGCTCACCGGCAGTTCCCTTTCGCAAACCATCGATAAAGTCAATCAGGCCTCTCAAATCCTCGTGAAGAAGTTTCCTGAAGTTAAAGAGGTTATCGGTAAAATCGGCGCAGCGGAGATTCCGACCGATCCGATGCCTATGGATGCCTGCGATCTCACGGTCATCCTGAAGGACAAAAAGGAATGGACCACGACGCACAGCCGCGAAGAATTGGCTAATCTTATGGCAGAAGCATTAGAGGAAGTTCCGGGTGTGACATTCGGTTTTTCACAACCTATCCAGCTACGCTCTAATGAACTCATCTCGGGTGTGCGGCAGGATATCGGAATCAAAATATTCGGAGATGATCTCGACGAACTCACTGATCTTTCTAAAAAAATCGGCAAGATCGTTAGTTCAGTACAGGGAGCGAAAGACGTTTACCTGGAACAGGCTACCGGCTTACCGCAAATTGTGGTCAAGATCAACCGGGACAAGGTAGCCCAGTACGGCCTAAGCATTGGTACGGTTAACCAGGCGCTTAATACCGCGTTTGCCGGTCAATCGGCGGGTTTGGTCTATGAGGGTGAGAAACGTTATGATATGGTGGTCCGCCTTTCTCTGGCCAATCGCCAGGGAATCAATGATGTCAAAAATCTCTACGTGACCGCACCAAACGGTAACCAGGTGCCGATGGAACAATTGGCTGATGTATCTTTCCAGATCGGACCTAACCAGATCCAGCGCGAAGATACCAAACGGCGCATTATCGTCGGGCTTAACGTACGTGGCCGAGATATCCAAAGTGTGGTTACCGAGATTCAACAGAAGATAGACCAGCAGATCAAACTGCCTGCAGGGTACTATATTACTTACGGCGGACAGTTCGAGAACTTGAAAGAAGCAACCAAGCGCCTTTCAGTAGCGGTACCGGTGGCTTTGTTGCTCATTATTTTACTGCTTTATTTTTCTTTTGGTTCATTTAACCAGTCTATACTTATTTTCTCTGCCATACCTATGGCCGCCATCGGTGGTGTCTTCGCCCTGCTTATACGGGGAATGCCGTTCAGTATTTCCGCTGGCGTCGGTTTTATCGCATTATTCGGTGTAGCGGTGCTGAATGGTATCGTTCTGATCACCGAATTTAACCGTTTGAAAAAATCAGGCAAAAAAGATCTGAAGGCAATCGTCCTGGAGGGTACTGAAGTACGCCTCAGGCCTGTATTAATGACTGCAACCGTGGCTTCGCTCGGGTTCCTGCCGATGGCGATCTCCACTGCGGCCGGTGCCGAAGTACAGAAACCACTGGCTACTGTTGTGATAGGCGGACTCATCACTTCTACTATTCTAACTTTAATTGTTTTACCTGTGTTATATACCTATTTCGAAAAATGGCGGGAGACCAAAAAGGTTAAGGCTGTGCCGGTTGCCGTTATCGCCCTGCTGGTTTTATTCGGGTTACCTGCTAAAGCCCAGACTGTTCCAACTCAGCCATTGAGTATCCAGCAGGCGATCAGTACAGCCATAGCGAATAATCAAAATGTGCAATCATCGCGCCTACAGATTACCCAACAGCAAGCCCTGAGAGGTAGTGCTACAGAACTGGGCAAAACTGATTTCAGTATCCAATATGGCCAGATCAATAGTATAAAAAGGGATAATAATATCAGCATTCAGCAGAATATTCCATTCCCGGGCTTGTACAAAAATCAGCGCGAGGTTTACAATGCCCGGATTGGCGCAGCGGAGATCGGCCTGAACGTTACAAAAAATCAGCTTACGTATGAGGTCAGACAGGCCTATACACAGCTCACCTATTTTGTCGCCCTGCAAAAGCTGTACTTCACTCAGGATTCCATTTACAGTGCCTTTCTAAAGGCAGCCGGGCTTCGTTATAAGACCGGCGAAACAAACCTGCTTGAAAAGACCACTGCGGAAACACAATACAATGAGGTCAAAAATCAGATGATGAAAAACCAGTCTGATATTTTAGCGGCAAAATCGGAGCTCAAACGTTTGCTTAACACTGCAGATAGTGTGACCGTAATGCCGGGACAATTTGTTAAAACAACGGAGGTCGTTCCTTTTTCGGACAGCAGTATTGTGAGAAACCCGTTGCTGGCCTACCAAAAACAGCAGATCGTGATCGCTGATAAAAATATCCGTTTGGAAAAATCACGCTCCGGGCCTGATTTTACGGTAGGCTATTTCAACCAGTCCCTGATCGGTATACAGAATATTAATGGGCAAGACCGTAGCTTTTCAGGCTCGAACCGCTTCCAAGGAATACAGGCCGGTATTTCAGTACCCTTGTTTTTCAAACCTTACGCGGCACGGATAAAGGCAGCGAAGATTGACAAACAGGTTTCCGAATCCCAGTATAACCTTTACCAGGTCAATCTGCAAAGCCAGTATCAGCAAGCCTATCAGGATGTGTTGAAGAACGCGCGAAGCATCGAATATTATGAACAGAGCGCGCTGCCAAATACCAACCTTATCCTGAAACAAGGTCAGATCGCGTTTCAGAGCGGAGATATCGGCTATATCGAATTCGCCCAGGCGCTCCGTACTTATTCTGAGATCAGGTTCAATTACCTGCAAGCTATTAATCAATACAATCAATCTGTTTACACGCTCCAATACCTTATCGGTTTATAATTAAGCATATGAAATTTACCATTCAATCCATAGGAAAACTGGCTGTTACTATAGCCCTCCCATTCTTCATCAGTTCTTGCGGCAGCAAGCCGGCGGAAAATTCTACTGCCGAGGCCAAGCCGGATACGGCCCATCAAGAAGATAAAAATACCGTAGAAGTGACCGCCGCCCAATACAAGGCGATCGGTATTAGTTTAGGTTCAGCAGAACCTAAAAACCTTGCCGGACTACTGAAAGTTAATGGCTTTATCGATGTTCCGCCACAGAACCTGGTCAGCATTACCACACAGATGGGTGGGATCGTCAAATCCACGCCATTATTGCAGGGCAGCAGTGTGAGCAAAGGCGAAGTGATTGCCGTTCTGCAAAACCAGGACTATGTACAGCTGCAACAAGACTATCTGGAGAGCAAGAGTCAATTGGAGCTAAGTGATACAGAATACAAAAGGCAGCAGGAACTGTCTCAGCAAAATGTAAATTCTCAAAAGGTTTTGCAACAATCCAAAGCGCAGTACCAGACGATGCTGGCAAGGGAAAATGCGCTAAAGCAGCGCCTCCGGCTGATCAATATCAGCCCGGAGAGCTTGACGGCAGGCAATATCCGAAGTTCTATCAATATCTACGCGCCGATTAGCGGCTATGTAACTAAGGTTAATGTGAATACCGGCAAGTTTGTTAATCCCAATGATGTTATGTTCGAGATCGTAAACAGTTCCAACCTGCATGTTGAACTTAATGTTTTCGAAAAAGATGCGGAAAAAGTTAAACCGGGACAAAAGGTTCGCTTTAACCTCTCTAATGATTCGACAGACCGCATAGCGGTTGTTCAGCTTGTGGGGCGCGAGATCAATACGGATAAAACGGTTACGGTGCACGCTATTGCCAAGGGCAGTATCAAATTTATTCCTGGGACCTATTTAAAAGCCTATATCGAAACCGGGACGAGCCAAGTCACCGCGGTGCCGGAAACGGCTATCGTCGATTTTCAGGGTAAAAAATATGTTTTTGTACACACGGAGGTAAAACAAAGTAATGCCCACCAGCATGAAAAAGATGAACCGGAAAGTATTAAAGAAGCAGCCGGGGAATCATTTCATTTTGAAATGGTTGAAGTGACCACTGGCATATCCGATGGTGGATTTACTGAGGTGCAATTATCTAAAGACCAGTCTATGAAAGGAAGGATCGTATTGAAAGGCGCTTATGATCTGCTATCCAAAATGAAAAACAGCGAAGAAGAGTAGACCGTTATGATGGGCCTGTTTAAATATTTAATACCAAACGCTATGAAAAACAACAAAAATATGACATCGGCAGTAAAGGGAGAACCAGTAAAGAAAACAGCAGGTTCATCTTCAGACGGCATAAAAAAAGGCAAACCTGGCGCAAAAGATGCGCCCAAAGACGGGCATAACCACAAAGAGGGAGATGACCACGATGAAGAAGAAGGCCATAAGCATGGCGGAATTTTCGGAAAAAACACGGAAATGATCTTCGCGGGCATCTGCGGTGCAGCACTTGGGGCCGGCTGGGGTCTTACATTCGTCACCGGTCTCCCTTCCTGGATAAGCCTGTCCCTCTATATCATTGCCTATTTCTTTGGGGGATTCTTTACGGCCAGAGAAGCGGTGCAGACTATTCTTAAGGGTGGTTTCGAGATCGATTTCCTTATGCTTGTGGCAGCGATCGGCGCTGCTATCTTAGGTTCCTGGGCGGAAGGCGCGTTATTGTTGTTCCTGTTCAGCCTGGGGCATTCCCTGGAACATTACGCAATGGCCAAAGCACGTAAATCTATTGCGGCGCTTACCAGTCTCGCGCCACCGACGGCTTTGGTTTCTCGTAATGGCAAACAGGAAGAGATCCGTATCGAGGAATTAGTCCTGGGCGATATCATTATCATTAAACCTAACAGCAAAATACCGGCAGATGGCGTAGTCGTTAAAGGTGAAAGCAGTGTGAACCAGGCACCGATCACGGGCGAAAGTGTACCCGTTGATAAATCCCCTGTGCCTGATGCTGCTAAAGATTATAGCAAGGAAGCCAGTATCAAACCGCAATACAGGGTCTTTGCCGGAACCATCAACGGCGCTGCTGCATTAGAAGTAAAGGTGATCAAAGAGGCTAAGGACTCTACCATATCACGGCTTGTCAAAATGGTGAATGAAGCGGAAAAGCAAAAATCACCGACACAGTTGTTCACCGATAAGTTCGAAAAGTTCTTCGTGCCGGCGGTACTTATCCTGGTTACAGCGCTTTGCTTTGCTTACCTGGTAATTGACGAACCTTTCAGTAAAAGCTTCTACCGCGCCATGTCGGTCCTGGTAGCGGCCAGTCCATGTGCCCTGGCCATTTCTACGCCGAGCGCCGTACTTGCTGGTGTAGCCAGAGCCGCCCGCGGCGGAGTGCTCATTAAGGGCGGTAGACCCTTAGAGGATCTTGGTTCTCTGAATGCTATCGCATTCGACAAAACAGGAACATTAACCGAAGGAAAGCCACAACTGACTAACGCTATTCCTTTTGACAAGATCACCGAAGAAGAATTGCTGACCCTCGCAGTGGCCGTCGAAAAACTGAGCGACCACCCGCTGGCGGAAGCTATCGTCAAAGGCGCGATGGAAAAGTTAAAGAATGCCAAAATTCCGGAAGCGCACAATGTCAAAGGAATCACCGGGCGTGGGGTCCAGGCCGAAGTTGGCGGCAAAAAGGTGCTCATTGGTAATAAAGCTTTATTTGAAAAAAGCATACCCGATGGGCTACTTAAACAAGTAGAGGACCTCGAAAAGCAGGGAAACACGACAATGCTGGTCAAAAGGGATAAAGATTTTATCGGCCTGCTGGCACTAATGGATGTGCCGCGCAAAGAGGCAAAGCATGTTCTTGCCGAATTAAGCGGTTTAGGTATCAAAAAAATGATCATGCTGACCGGTGATAACCAGCAGGTCGCGGATTCGGTTGCCAAACAGATCGGAATTACGGAAGCCTGGGGTGATCTGATGCCGGAAGACAAGGTAAAGGCCGTACAAAAATTGGATAGATCGGAAAAAATGGTTGCCATGGTCGGCGACGGAGTGAATGATGCACCAGCGATGGCCAAAAGCACGGTTGGGATCGCGATGGGTGCGGCAGGTTCTGATGTTGCCCTGGAAACAGCAGATATTGCCCTGATGGGAGATAAACTGGAAAGCCTGCCATTCGCTATCGGGTTGAGCCGGAAAGCAAAAGGCATTATTAAACAGAATCTTTGGATCAGCCTGGGCGTAGTAGCTGCATTGATACCGCTTACCATTTTAGGCATTGCCTCGATCGGGCCGGCGGTGATCGCTCACGAAGGGTCAACCTTACTTGTGGTGTTCAATGCACTTCGCCTGTTGGCTTATAATAATGACCAGAAGAACACAGCAAAGGCAAAAAGTCGAAAAGATGCTTAAAAAAGTAAAAAAATTCTTCGGCGCGTTAGGGCCGGGGATTGTAACAGGTGCAAGTGACGACGACCCGTCAGGTATCGCGACTTATTCACAGGCCGGTGCAAAATATGGTATCGCTACATTATGGACGGTGCTGATCACTTTCCCCTTGATGGCCGCCATCCAGGAAATGTGCGCCAGAATCGGCCTGATCACTTCCGCTGGGCTGACCACTACTTTGAAAAAGCACTATGGTAAACCGGTATTGTACCTGATGGTGATCTTCAGCGTTCCTGCTATAATCCTGAATATCGGGGCGGACATCGCTGCGATGGGCGCGGTTGCTAATTTATTGTTTCCATCGGTTCCGGCCATTTTTTTCAGCGTGCTCTTTACAGGTCTGCTTTTATTCTTCATCGTCTATTTGCCGTATCAAAAGTTAGCAGCAGTGCTGAAGTATTTATGCCTCACCTTGTTGTTGTATATCGCTGTGCCGTTCTTTACTAAACCTGACTGGGGTATAGTCTTAAAGCAAACACTCATGCCGACGATCAAATGGGATAAGGATTTTATAGGCGTGTTGGTGGCGATATTAGGTACGACCATCTCCCCCTACCTGTTTTTCTGGCAAACCGCTATGGAAGCTGAAGATGTAAAAGCTGTTAAAAGGCAGATCATGATTAATAAAAGATTGTTGTCTGTTAGTGAGAGCTTTCCCGACAACGGCAAAAAACGCGAAAGCCGGCTGCTGGAACTACTGATCCAAAAAATGAGCCTTGATGTCAATTTGGGTATGTTCCTTTCCAACCTGATCATGTTTTTTACCATACTTGCGACCGGTACCGCTTTGTATAGTCACGGGATCAGGAATATTGATACGGTAGAGCAGGCGGCTAAAGCCCTGGAACCTGTTGCCGGAAAATTCTCCTACTTGCTGTTTGCCTTGGGGATTATTGGAACGGGATTCTTAGCCATCCCGGTATTAAGCGGCTCCTTGTCTTATATCGTAACGGAAACCTTCGGCCTGAAAGGTAACCTGGATAAGAAATTTCGCAAGGCGAAAGCCTTTTACATTATTTTAATTGTTTCAGTATTACTTGGACTGAGCATCAATTATTTCGGGATCAACCCGGTTGATGCATTACTATATACCGCTATCCTCTATGGAATAACCTGCCCGGTGATCATTGCTATAGTATTGCATATCGCCAATAATAAAAAGATTATGGGTGATTACACCAATAAATGGTTATCGAACACCCTAGGCGGTCTCTGTTTGCTGGTTATGACAGCCGGTTCGGTGTTCCTGCTTTACTTGCAATTCTTTTCCAAATGAAAAACATGGAACCCCTGGATATAATGTTCCCTATCTTGGTAGTAGCCTTGGTCTTCATAGGTATTTTCACCCTTTTCTTGCTATCAAACAACAATTTAATGGCAAGTATAGCAGGCCTTGATACGCAAATCGGGATGAGCATTAGTCACAGCCGGTTCAAACTAATGGATAAACTTGCCCCGCATTTGAGCAGTATTTATTTCTGGATACCATTTTATTGTACAGTTCTCCTGGTGCTGGCTGGAATAGAGCGGGTAAAATTTCTTAAGATATGTTCAGCTTTAACGGCATGCCTGCTCGCACTGGTATTATTAATTTCAGGTTTCAACGGGTTGGCAGCCTATTCGCCCTCCGCGTGGTGCCGTGTAGCTGAACACGATTATGTCGGAGCCGCGGCCACCGGCAAATGTTTTTCGATATCAACCAGTGCTGCGGTCGCATTTGGCCTGGCTGTGTTCTGCATTCTTTATTTAGGGAAACGATATAACCTTATAAAGGTCGCCTTAATGGTGTGGACGCTGCTCGTTATTTACGGGCAGGTTTATCAAGGTCTTTATTATCCAGGTACTTTATTATTAAGCATGGTTGCAGGAACGTTTATCGCTGTGGGGTGCAATGCAATATTTAAACGCCTTTTTATAAAACTATACGAATAGTTATGAATGCTGGAAAAGAAATACTTTTTGCCCTAATCCCGGTAGTTATGCTAACTGTCGGGGGAATTATCGCCCTTATTCGGCCGCCTGCTGCCGCCTTAAAAAGTGTGATCCTGCACTTTGCTGCGGGCGTCGTGTTTTCTGTTGTGGCCGTTGAACTTTTGCCGGATATGATCAAAATACACGATCCAAAGTCTATCGTCATCGGGTTTACCATGGGTATAACGGCCATGCTGGTAATCAAACATTTTACAGAGAAGCTGGCGAAGAAGGAGAGCAATGCACAAGAAAGCAAAGCACTTCCCTGGGGAATTATGACCGCCATCGGGATTGACCTTTTACTGGATGGCATCCTATTGGGTATCGGCTTTGCGGCAGGAGCAAAAGAAGGTGTCTTATTGGCACTGGCGCTTGCGCTGGAATGTTTTTCTCTCGGCATGGCTACAGTAACTACATTGCTGGGTTCTTCTTTATCGAAGAAAACGGTCATTTTTATTTTATTAGGATTAAGCGGACTTTTTATCATCGGTGCTTTGATCGGCTTGATGCTATTGCATGGGGCCGGAGACAAAGTATTGGAACTTATCCTGTCTTTTGGTTCGGCGGCACTTTTATTCCTGGTCACCGAAGAACTGCTGGTTGAAGCGCACGAGGAAAAGGATTCTCCATTTTATACCGCTGCTTTTTTTGGCGGCTTTTTAATTTTCATTATCCTGGGCATGGTTATTTAACCTTAAGGAATTTCAATATAAAACATGAAAACCGAAAAAAAATTTAATATCAACCGAATGGATGCCCATCACAAGCTCTATGTTTCCCTGGGCTTGGCGGCAATTTGCTTTTTTGCTACACTTGGCCGTTTCTCCGGATCGGTACATTTCATGGTGACCTGGCTGACCTATGCTGCCACTTCCTTAACCTTATCAGGTTTGACTATATTTAACATTCATCCGGCCGAAGTGCACCGGGAAGCCCATGCGCAGGATTCCAGCCGGACGATCGTTTTTGTGTTTGCGGTATTTGCTTCGTTAGCCAGTCTGCTCGCGATATTGCTGTTATTACGGACTACAGGAACCGGTAATAATACCCAACAGCTCACCCTGCATGTCCTGCTTTCGTTGGCTTGTGTGGTCAGTTCCTGGGTACTGGTACACACCATTTTTACTTTCCGCTATGCGCATTTTTATTACTGTGATATTGATAAAGATGCCGACGGTAAAAATCCTAAACCCGGCGGCTTACAATTCCCAGAGGAAAACAAGCCAGATTATCTGGATTTTAGCTATTTTTCTTTCGTGATCGGCATGACGTTCCAGGTTTCAGATGTGCAGATTACCTCTAAAAGGATCAGGCGGCTTGCCCTGATGCACGGCTTACTATCCTTTACTTTCAATACCGTCATTGTTGCATTAAGTATTAATGTGGTTGCCGGTTTAATGCAAAAATAGAATGAATCGTAACAATTAAAAATAACAGCTATGGTTTGGAGTAATGAGCACTATCCCTTTGAAATGAATGACTTGGAACCACAGGTCCGGGAAAAGGCGATCGAGATCGCCAACAAACTGAAAGAAGAGCGTACGGTATCTGAGTTGTCAATTGTGCCGGAAGCTATAAAGCAGGCACAGGAATGGTTTTTAAATATGGAGGGCTGAGAAATGGATATTACGTTTAATCAAACCTTCGGTGAAGGGCTGAACAATTATTTATTCGTTAAACAGACAGCAGCTGATCATCGTACTACACAGTATTACAGACACCTGCACTATTACCTGTCGCTGGCTAAAAAATTAACGTCAGGACTTAATTGTTACATGCTGATTCGATATTCTCCGTTCTTGGCGGAGGTATTGCCGGTCATATATACCACAGACTGGCATTACAATTTGCAGTCGGATGATTTTCAGGGATTGGGTACAGATCTTGGATTTAGTCTGTCCCATAGATTGAGTAACGGCAATGTCGTTAAGGAGCAAAGTGCATATTTTCCACTTAAAGACCTGCTGACGCTGCAAAGTTTTCCAGAAGACACTTTTGGGGATACATCGTCTTCTATCACGGTATTTGCGCTTAAGTCCGGTTCAGAACAGGATCTGCATGCGTTTTTGGGAACGCAGCGAATACCTTACCTACCGGAGCTTCTACTTGAAAGTGAACTTTTTATTCATATTCTCTGCGGCAAATGTTCCGGTTTTTATGATACGATATTGGTTAAATCAGTGCAAAGTATTGCCCATAATATTAATGTTATTAACCGTAATGAATTATAATGATATGATGAATAATGAAAGCGAGTGGACAATTGTTTTAAAGCTCTTGCTGGCAGTAGCACTCGGCGGAGTTATTGGGCTGGACCGGGAAAAACATGGCCGGAGTGCAGGCATCAGGACCTATGCCGCCGTCTGTTTAGGTGCGGCCTTATTCACGGCTATTGGCGAGCATATGGGTGACCTCGCGGCAGCGTCCCGGATCATCGCCAATATTCTCGTTGGAATCGGATTTTTAGGCGCAGGCATTATTTATAAAAATGATGTCACCAATAGCTCCAGCGGATTAACAACAGCGGCAACTATCTGGTGCACCGCAGGGATAGGTGTGGCAGTTGGATTAAATATGCTGATCATTGCTTTCGTAGCAGCAGGCGCGCTTTATGCCCTGTTGGCATTGCACCATCAGTCATGGTACACCAGATGGAAGAAAAAAATGCAGGCCAAACACGGCGCTGAAAAAAATGATGAGGAATGATATGATGGAAAATGAGGAATTAATCATCGCGGAGATCCGTGAGCACCAGGAAACAGTGGCTAAACTGTATGAACCAGAATTGATGAGTGCAATTATGACAGCGGCAAGGTTGGTTACTGCTACAATTTCCGGCGGAAAAAAGATCCTGATATTCGGTAATGGCGGATCAGCAAACGATGCCCAGCATATTGCGGCGGAGTTTACGGGGCGCTATATAAAAGAGCGAAGAGGCCTACCCGCAATTGCTTTGACAACGGACACTTCAGCACTCACAGCGATCAGTAACGACTATGGCTTTTCAATGGTATTCGCACGTCAGGTAGAAGCATTATCCCACCCGGGAGACCTGGTTATCGGCATATCAACCAGCGGGAACAGTGAAAATGTCCTGCGAGGCCTGGAAATGGCAAAAAATATCCAATGCCACACCCTGGGATTTTCCGGAAATGAGGGTGGGAAAATGGACGAATTTTCCGATGTTTTGTTAAATGTCAATTGCCGGACGACAGCCCGCATACAGGAAATGCATATTTTGCTCGGCCATATTCTTTGTAGCGCGGTCGACAGATTATACTAATAAACACTGATATGGATATAGTGATCATGATAGCGCAGTTCATACTGGGCATTTCTATACTGGTAACAGTCCATGAACTGGGGCACTTTATTGCCGCCAGGGCATTCGGTATTCGTGTTGAAAAATTTTATTTGTTCTTTGATGCCTGGGGTTTGAGCCTGTTTAAATTTAAAAGAAATGGAACCGAATACGGTATAGGCTGGTTACCCTTGGGTGGCTACCTGCAAATGGCTGGTATGCATGAGGTTGACGATGATTTGGACAGCAACGTCCCGAATGGGGACATCGCGTCATTCCGTACAAAACCTGCCTGGCAACGGCTGATTGTCATGTCTGGTGGCATAATCTTAAACCTGCTGCTGGCGGTGCTGATTTTTTCCGTTCAAACGGCGATCTACGGCAAAAAGTATATTCGCAAATTAAAAGCCGATTATGAAATTTTACCCGGCGAGATTGGTTTGAAGGCAGGACTATTGCCGGGTGATAAAATAGTTGCGCTTGACGGCGACTCTATCTTTTACCAGGATGAATTACTGAGCACACGTATCCTGAAAGGCAACACGATACTGACGGTGGTCAGGACCAAAGCCAACGAAAAGGTGCATATGCATCTCAAAATCTCTCCACAGATCATGCGCCTGCTGGCAGACAAGGCGCCGACCGAATTCTTCAGGATGGGCACGATCTTTAAATTTGATTCTATCTATACCAACAGTGACCTCAAAACTGCCGGAATCCAAAAAAACGATCTTGTAACTGCACTTGATGGAAAGCCGGTGAATTTCTATGAGGATTTCCTGGTAAGGTTACAAAAGAACAAAAATAAAGAGATTCAACTGACCGTTATCCATGATGGAAAGACCAGCCAGGTAATTGCTCACAAGGATAAAGACGGGCACCTCGGCTTTTCATTGCAGGCCGTGCACCCTCAAATTAAGCCGGTGGAGATCAGTGCCCCGCAAACCTTGTCCTATGGTGCCGGACGTGCGTGGTCAGCATTTTCAGACAATGTCAAAGGATTAAACGACATTTTAAGCGGCCGGGTAAAAGCGGCCGACGCGGTAACCGGCCCGATAGGTATTGCTGTATTGTTCGGTGGAAGCTTTGATTGGCCCCGTTTCTGGCGGCTGCTGGCCGTACTTTCCACGGCTATAGCTTTTTTTAATTTGTTGCCGCTGCCGGTACTGGACGGTGGACAAGCTTTTTTTATTGGTATCGAAGCGATCAGGGGAAAGCCGATCAGCGCCACGGTCATGGCTTATATCCAGATCATCGGGTTTGTCATCCTTGCACTGCTGGCCATTTATGTATTCTTTATAGATATAATAAGGATTTTTAAAGTATAAAATGAAAATCACCATCGTCGCTTTATTATTTTACGGCAGCTTAGGGGTAAGCCAAGTTGTTCAGGACCGTTCAATTCCCGTACATAGCAATAACTTTCAGTCGGCTGATTCCGCGCTGCGCAAATTACTTCGCGCCCGCGTTGTTAAATTTAAAGCGATCCCGGTAGAAATCGGTATCGACAATTACTATGTTAAACTCATGCTTGCTTTGTACGACGGAGCAAATGATCTGGTTAAATTCCAGATGAAAAATGGGCCATCAGACAGCCTTTCACAACAATCGGGGCTGTTTCAGCAATTCCATAGCCAAATGAGTAACCGCTTTGCTGGTTTTCTATCGGTTAAATTCAAAGGAACAACTGTAGACAGACGTTTTAAATCAATAGTAGATGCCGCTGTACAGCATTTCAGCAGGTTCGATCACCAGTCACAAGGGATATCCAAGAGTTTACTTGCAGCAGTGCTTATCGAATTTTATGAAAATATGGATCAGATCAGTGTGGCTTTTGTATCAGTGGGACAAAATGAACGGTTGAAACAACTGGCCTGGGACAGTATTAAAAAGCAAAACAAATTGATTGAACTTTTGAAAAGGTATTACATTTGACTTACAGAATATTATTAAATATCACATTAAATACCGGCGCGCCGATAGCTGTAAGCCATATCCTTGCCGAGGAAGTGTGTACGGGGGGGTGTTCATCAAAGGCTAAAAGATAACAGACTTTATGACACGGGTTTCATCATGACCCATTGCAAAAACCTTAAACTTAAATAAAAAACTATGGCCTTTTCCACCGATGGTTGTTGACGACAAGTTAATGTTTGGTTTGGTATAGGAAAAAGCATTGACCATAGTAAGCCCTGGGGAATAGATCATAGCCATTGATGGTAAAGATTTCCCAAATTAATTTTGTGATCTGCCTAATGGCCCTTATATGCTGGCAGGGAGAATCATTCAAACATATCCATAAAAGATCGGGCACGCATCATAGAAAAATGTGATTGTAAAAACAGTAAATTGATGGATCTGCAGTTTGAATATAACACAACATAACAGTCGATTTTTTTTAATTCCAACAATATTATAAAAGAATTGTTAATTTGGTACTGTTATGAAGGCAAAAGCGTTGTTACTTCTGATTGTGTTTTTACTTAACACCGTTGTGGGGTTTGCTTGTGCAATTAAAAATAACCTGCATGAAGATTCCGGCGAAAACACAGCCGGGGAAAGAGACCATCATCAACCTCATCATCTTTCCTTTGAACATTACCATGTCAAGTCTTTTGTAATTGCAAATAATAACGGGGTTTCGATACAAGGAGGGGATGAAAGTTGTTGCCAGAACAGTTCAAATCAATTTAATTCATTAACCAAAGAAACGCCCCGTAATTGCAAAGTTTTATTTAAGGCACATGAACTTGCCATATTTTACCGATATATCCCAATTTCCCAGGCATATAACAGGTTTCTGTTTCCTGTTTTAAATGCCTTAAAAGTTTGCCAATGGCCACCCTCAACGAACACTCGTATAGCCATTCAAAGTTTCCAGATTTGATCCTCTTCTTTTGCTAATTTCACTTTTAGCTTAAATGTGTCGTTGTAATAAACGCGATAGCATTGCTTCGCGGTTTTTTAACGCACCCCATTTCGAGAAACCAAGCAAATAATTGTAATATCAATATTACTTATAACGCTCATTTACCCTGGTTTGGAATATTTCATCAAGTTAATTGTGGAAAATCAATAATTAGAAAAAGTCAATTTAATCTACACTTTAAAATATTCAACCATGTTTTCCGGATTTCCCTCATTACACCCCTTAATTATTCACTTTCCTATTGTCCTGATTTTAATGGCATTCGCTTTCCAGGTGATTATTGTATGTAAACCCCAATGGCACCAGATCCGATGGGCTACTTTAGCTATTATGGCAGCCGCCTTCCTTTCGGCACTGGCCGCCAGCACCTTATTTCATGCAGATCCTGCGGAAAATACCCCGAAAGCTGCGATGGCCATGTTTGCCGAGCACGAGAAGTACGCACGGTATACGTTATGGTTATCCGGGCTAACCCTCTTATTAAAAACGATAGGTGTCTTCGCAAAATATTACTCAAGACCTTATAATGCTGTGGTACTCGTTGCAGCGACACTATCTGCTATTTGTCTTTCCATCACAGGGCATCATGGTGCACGGTTGACACATATCGCCGGCGTGGGGCCTATGGGCAGGTATTTAATGAAAGAAGATGATATGGGCAAATCGCATAATAAGCCGGGCAAAAAAGATGGTGTTATGAAAATGGATTCCACGATGAAATAATCATGGCAACCTGTAGGCAACTTGTTAATGCCCGACTGAATGGGCCAGGAGATTTATGAAAAAGGAATTTGCATTGATTGCGGCATTCTTATTTGGGGCCATGACCGTTAATGGTCATGGCTTGTATAGGCACGCGTTACTGAGTGAAAAGCTTCAGGATACTACGCTTACATTCCGGCTCATTATAAATAAAATGAATACGGAACTTCAACATGTGCTGTTAAGCGGCAATAGTGACAGGGATATGGCACTGCTGATGATTGTGCATGATCTTGGAGTGATTGAGATGGAAATGTTGGAAATGCGACGCGGCAAAAACCCGCCCCTGATGACTAAAGCCAGGGAAATGGTCACCACCAACATTCATGAAGTTTTTGAACTCAATAAGATTATCACCAGAGTTAATCCCCCCGTCAACTATGATCCCTTGGATAAGGCAGCCGGGTTAGGCAAAGCTATAAGCTCGTTACTCAAAAATAAAACGCGCTTTGGTTCGCTCGATCTTTCAATTGATGAGGAGTTTATTAAGCAGATGATTGATCAACACGCGGAAAGACTAAAACTAATGAAGATAATACTGAAATATAGCAAGGATCGGGAGATGAAAGCTTTTGGCGAATCGCGGATTCAGGAGTCGGCCATTATAAATGAATTGAGAGGCTTGGGTCGTCGCTATTATCGGCCAGATATATTAAGACCTTCAGGTTTTCAACAGCAATGAACTAGTTCCTGAAATTTGAAACAGAGCATTTAGTTCAAAATAATCTCCGCTTTAAAGTTTAATCATCATTAATGAATAATTGCCATCTTATTTTTGTATGTCTATCCACAAAAAAACAAATATAAAAAGGGCTAATCCAAAAAAGAAAAGGACACCCTGGACAACTGGAAGAATCGTAAAAGAAATTATCTATACGTTGGTGTTCTTAATCAGTTTATTCGGCTTTTTAGCTATTTCATGGATGATATTTCATACGCGTCTTAAATGACCATTTCATACGATTATAATTTTTAACACAATAAAACCCAATCGACTAAATACATTAGTGATAATGTTTAAAGCTTCCAGCACCAAATTATGTAATTCTTTAGTTGAATTATGTAATATTAGTAAGCGGCAGGCAAGTAAATTTGTATTGTTAAATACGCCATAAATAAATGATAACAACTCCAATCCAGACACTCACATTCCCTGTAACCGGCATGACTTGCGCGGCATGTGCATCCAGCGTAGAATCTATGATCAATTCGCAGATAGGCGTGGAAAAAGCAGAAGTTAATTATGCTACGCAATCTGTAAAAGTGGCCTTTCACCCGGATGTGGTACAGCCTTTTAATTTTCAAAAAGCTGTACAATCTGTTGGATATGATTTAATAATAGACATGGTGAATGGAAAAGAACAACAAGCTCAAGCACAACAAAGCCATTACAACAAGTTAAAAAAAAATATCGTTTGGGCGACCGTATTGACGATTCCTGTAGTGTTGATCGGCATGGTGTTCATGCATTTGCCGTATGCAAATTTTATCATGCTGGTGTTAACAGCGCCGGTACTGTTCGTTGCGGGAAGAAGCTTTTTTGTCAATGCCTGGAAACAGGCGAAGCATGGACGCGCCAATATGGACACGCTCGTTGCCATGAGTACCGGCATTGCCTTTGCATTCAGCGTATTCAATACCTTCTTTCCTGAAGGTTGGTATAGCCAGGGGCTAATGCCCCATGTTTATTTCGAAGCCGCTTCGGTGGTCATTGTTTTTATAATGCTGGGCAAGCTATTGGAAGAACGGGCTAAATCCAATACCTCATCTGCGATAAAAAAACTGATCGGATTGCAACCAAAAACCGTTTTGCTCCTTACCGAAGAGGGTGAAATAGAAACTGCGATTGCAGATGTTCAAGTCGGTGACCGGTTGTTGGTTCGTCCTGGAGAAAAAATTCCGGTTGACGGTGTATTATATGAGGGAAGCTCATTTGTTGATGAAAGTATGATCAGTGGTGAGCCTGTGCCTGTTGAGAAGAAAGCCGGTGAAAAAGTTTTCGCGGGAACGCTAAATCAAAAAGGCAGTTTTCGTTTCACCGCTGAAAAAGTCGGAAGCGGTACGATGCTGGCCCAGATCATCCAACTGGTTCAGGATGCACAGGGTTCGAAAGCCCCGGTGCAAAAGCTGGTTGATAAAGTTGCCGGCATCTTTGTACCGGTCGTTATGCTGATCGCGCTGCTGAGTTTAGGGACATGGCTGGCGTTTGGCGGTCAACATGCGTTTACTCAGGGATTATTGGCGATGGTGACGGTGATGGTCATTGCCTGTCCTTGTGCTTTAGGACTGGCCACCCCCACGGCTGTAATGGTAGGGATCGGCAAAGGTGCCGAGAACGGGATACTCATCAGAGATGCCGAAGCCCTGGAAATCGGTTACCGCGTTAACGCCGTTATTCTTGATAAAACAGGAACCTTAACAGAAGGTAAGCCAAAGGTGACTGATCTGATCTGGACCAAACAGGCCGAAGGGAATATTCAAATACTTTCAGGAATTCTATTGGCGATAGAACAGGAATCGGAACATCCTTTGGCAGAGGCTATTGTTAAATATTTAAAAGATCAACAAGTAAAAAGGATTAGTTTAGATTACTTCAACAGCCTTACCGGACGTGGTGTAGAAGGTATGTTAAACGGGACGCCTTATTTCGCCGGGAGCCCGAAGCTGGTAGATGTTTCTAATATTCAAATGCCGGATGATCTCAAAAAGCAGCGGGAGGTATTGTTAAATGCGGCTAAAACCGTTATTTATTTTGCCGACCATACCAGTGTATTGGGGATTATTGGCATTCAGGACCGGCTAAAAGACCATTCCTTTCAGGCTGTAGCTGATTTGAAAAAACAAGGTATCGAAATTTATATGGTGACGGGGGATAATCTACAAACTGCCCATCGTATCGGAGCAGAGGCTGGGATCGATCATATTATGGCTGATGCCTTGCCCGCCGATAAAGCGAACTTTGTTAAGCAGCTGCAGAGCAATGGTAAGATAGTCGCCATGGTTGGTGATGGTATTAACGACAGCCAGGCACTAGCTCAGGCTAATCTTTCCATTGCTATGGGTCATGGTTCAGATATCGCCATGGATGTCGCTAAAATTACATTGGTATCTTCAGATCTCACACAGATTGCGAAAGCATTAAAACTTTCCAAACTGACGGTTCGTACGATCAGGCAAAACTTGTTTTGGGCTTTTATTTACAACTTGATCGGCATACCTATTGCAGCCGGATTGTTATATCCAATCAACGGATTTTTATTAAACCCGATGATTGCCGGCGCGGCTATGGCCTTGAGTTCCGTATCGGTGGTGAGTAACAGCTTACGGCTTAAACTTTCAAAACTTAATTTTTAATATAATTTAAATAAAATGGAAACTTTAAAATTCAAAACCAATATCAAATGTGGTGGCTGTATAGCCGCGGTAACCCCGGCGCTGGACAACTTAAAAGGTGTAAATAAATGGGAAGTAGACACATCAAATCCGGATAAGGTGCTTACTGTTCAAGCGACGGAAGACCTTACTGCAGAGCAGGTTATTGAGAGCCTGACCGCAAAAGGTTATCTGGCACAAAGAATTGACTAATAAAAATCCTGCTGACCGGTCAGCAGGATTTTTAATTCAAAAGAAAAAATGTAAACCCGAGAACAATTGTAACTTTTTAATGTAGTTATACTAATGAAAAGTTTTGGTGCATTGATATTGGCAGCTTTTTACCTGATTTTAAACTCGGGGATATCGGCCTGCTTTTCAAATTGCTGTACCGATCTTAACTTGGCAAGTTCTGATTGTGCTCAGAATGTACAAAATACAAGTAGCTGTGACGAAGATCATTGCAATGATGAGCCGTTTAAAGGCACCGGTGATCAAATAAAAAGTAAAGCCTGCGATTGTTGTGGTCAACGGGCGGCTTTTACGGTTAAAGAGAGTATCTCAGGATCTTTGGAAATCCAGTTAGAGATATTGCAAAATTCATTGATTTCCATCATTCATTCCCAGGAAAATGGTCATTATATTGATGTAAGTCAGGAAAACTGGCCCATAGCTAAAGGACCACCTGGTGTCTCAAAACCATTTTTATACATTTTAAACAGTTCTTTCCTCATCTGATTTAAGCTGCCGCAACCTGCGGACGGAATGCCTCTTTATTCATTAACAGCTTAAAATTTACTCATGATCCTTCATATAAAAAATATGGTTTGCGACCGTTGCATTATGGTTGTGAAACAACAAATAGATAACCATAATTTTCTGGTCTCTGATATCACGCTCGGCACAGTTCAATTTCATCCCGAACCAGCCCCGGAACAGTTGCAGGAAATTTCTTCCTCTTTAAAAATACTTGGCTTTGAAATTATCGATAAAGAACGTGACCAGCTTGTAGAGCAGATCAAAGCTACGGTGATTCAGTTAATTCATCATTCAGACCTGACGGCCTTTCGTCAGACACTTACCAGCCTGGTGGCCGGGTACCTGCAAAAGGATTATACTTATCTCAGCCGCATATTCTCCGATCACGAAGATATGACCATCGAAAAATTCATCATACAGCAGAAGATAGAAAAGGTGAAGGAACTGCTTCAATATGGTGAATTGAATGGTAATGAGATCGCGTATGCTATGGGCTATAGCAGCAACGCCCATCTGACTAATCAATTTAAGAATGTGACCGGTTTAACCCCAAGTCAATACAAATCGATTGATAAAAATGGCAGGAGGCCGCTGGATAAAATATAAAAAACCATGAAAAACATCATCAAAATATTAATGATCATGCTGCTCGGATGGGGCCTTTCAGCTCATGGCCAGCAGAAAGAAATGAAAATGGGCGATACAACCATGAAAATGCCCGCCACGAAGAAACCTTTCGTTAAGAATAAAAAAACAACAGTACCTGTTCATTTAAATCAAAAGAAAACATCCCCAATGGCTATGGAACGAGGGGCCAAAAAGGGGATGCCCGCTACCGCTGCTTCGGGAATGAGCGGAATGAAAATGAAAGGCATGGCTGTTAAAAAAATGCCGATGCAAAAAAAGGGTAATTCGGGCATGTCGGGAATGAAAATGGACAAGGGTAAGATGCAAGGAATGGAGATGAATGGAAAAAAGGGTGCAATGCCTGGAATGAATATGCTGGATACCGGCATGAAACCTATGGACATGCAAAAGCGGGGCGATATGAAAATGAACAAGGGAGATATGATGCCCGGTATGAATATGAGCGGAATGGCGAAAAGCGGGAAAGATACCATTGCCAGCACGTCCTCGACCCTTAATGATCATTTTATACATGCCGGCAAAAGGGTGACCTATAATCTCTATATAACGGATACCATAGCGAATTATACCGGCAAACCGGTAAAAGCGATGGCGATCAATGGCCATATACCGGGTCCTACGCTTACGTTCACTGAGGGTGACACGGCATACATAAAAGTTCATAACAGAATGAAGACTGAAACCTCCATTCACTGGCATGGTGTTTTGGTACCCAATCAGTACGATGGCGTGCCTTACCTGACTACCGTGCCTATCCTGCCTGATTCAACTCACCTCTTTGTTATTCCACTGAGGCAAACCGGAACGTTCTGGTATCACTCCCATACAGAACTGGATGAACAATCAGGGCTTTATGGATCAATTGTGATCAACCCGCAGATCAAAAAAAGCGACTATCCAGAGCAAGTGTTGCTTTTTTCTGACTGGACCGATTATAAACCGAAAGAGGTGCAGCGGATGTTAAAGCGTGGCACAGACTGGTTTTCCATACAGAAAGGAAGTGTTCTAAGTTATGGAGGGGCAATATCCAAAGGTTACCTCGGTGATAAATTAAAACTGGACTGGAGGCGGATGCCGGCCATGGACCTGGCGGATGTTAAATACGACCGTTTTTTGGTCAACGGTTATACGGATCAGCAACTATCGAGATTTAAGCCGGGGCAGACAGTAAAACTGCGGATCATTAATGGTTCATCATCAAGTTATTTTTGGTTGAACTATGCCGGAAGTCAAATGACGGTTATCGCGGCAGATGGCCTGGAAGTAAAGCCGGTAACCGTTGACAAGATCCTGATTGGAACAGCAGAAACCTATGATGTCCTTGTCAAAATACCTATGAAAGGTAAATATGAATTCCGGGCGACCTATCAGGACGTATCCGGGAAAGTATCGGCCTGGCTGGGGTCTGGTGACGTGGTAAAAGCTAAAGACATTCCCCCCGTGCCTTATTATAAACTGACCCATACTTTTAACCGGATGATGAGCCAGATGAATATGCCCATGAATGCAGTGCCCAACTCGAAAGTGAAAAACGATGGTTTGGAATTCAGCAAAAGTACGGGTAAAATGAAAATGGATGGCATGGATATGGGCGGAATGAAAATGGATGGGAAAGAAAATAAACCTATGACGGATAAAGGTGACATGAAAATGGCGGGAATGGACATGAAAGGCGATTCCAGTATGAAAATGAGCGGCAGCAAATCGAAAAAAAAGCCCATGAAAGGAATGAATCCTGATATAGCTGACCAGCAAAAAGATATGGGCAATATGGATATGGGTGGCATGGGGAATATGAATATGACCGACGACGGCAGGGGTACGAAAATGGGGCCCGGAGGTTCCATGTTATTGGGATTGGGTGGTGAAGGAAAAATACTGACGTACGATATGCTTCAGGCCAATAGCTCAACCGCCATTGAAGGCGCACATACGGTCAGAACTTATCACCTATACCTGACTGGAAGTATGATCCGTTATACCTGGCTGATTAACAATAAAGCTTTATCAGAGGCCGATAAGTTGCTGATCAAAAAAGGTGAAATTGTCCGTTTCGTTTTACATAATACGACCATGATGGAGCATCCTATGCACTTACATGGCCATTTTTTTAGGGTATTGAACGCAAAAGGTGATTCTGCGCCTTTAAAGCACACGGTCAGCATTGAACCCATGCAGGTAAAAACGATCGAGTTTTTAGCTGATGAAGCGCATGACTGGTTTTTCCATTGTCATACTTTATACCATATGATGTCCGGAATGGCAAGGGTGGTTCGTTATGAGGATGCTCCAAGCAATCCGCAGGTCGCACCATATCAGAAAAACAACCCTTTATTGAAAGATGACCGCCAATGGTACACCTGGGGAATGGCGGCTTTTCATTCACAAACAAATGTAGGTTCGATTTTTATTTCGAATACCCGTTATGAGTTTAATGCCAATTACAGGTTTAGCTATGACGGACGATATGAAATTGATCCCCGCTTTCAGCGCTACCTGGATAATAACCAATACCTGGCGGCATATCTAGGCGGGAACTTCGAACAGACCGAAAAGGGACGGCTCTTTAGCCGTAAAGGAGATAACAGTGCAGTAATTGGCCTACGTTACCTTCTTCCGCTTTTTGTGCAAACCGATGCCAGGATCAGCATTAAAGGACAATTCCGGTTGACGGTCAGCCGCGATGATATACCCATTTCCACCAGGTTATATATGGGGGCATCGTACAATACGGATAACGAATTCCAGGTGGATACCCGTTATATTCTTACGAAATACTTTGCCGTGTCCGCAAGTTATGACAACCAGTACGGTTTCGGCGGTGGACTGACCATCATTTACTAAAAATAAAATATAAATAATAATCAATAAATCTATGAAAACAACAATTTTAATGATCCCGCTGATCGCACTGGGTGCGACTGGCATTAACAACAGCACCGGAATGACCAGACATTCCGAAATTACGAACATCGCATCCGCAATTGCTTTAACAAATCCGGTAAAGCATGCTTTTTTTCATGGAGATGAACTCATGGAGGTCATGAATAAAATGATGAAAGACATGGAGGCACAACCCATGAAGGGCAATGTGGATCTTGACTTTGCCTCCATGCTAAAGCTCCATCATCAGGGTGCTATTGATATGGCAAAAGTTGAATTACAGGATGGCAAGGATGGGTCGATGAAAAAGATGGCTCAAAAAATCATTGATATGCAAACCAAAGAGGTTGCCGACCTGGATCAACTGATCGCTTCTTTGCAAAGTGCCCCTAAAAATTATGACCCGATGAATAAAACTGCCGGGCCGGCGAAAGCGATGGCGGATAATATGATGACCATGAAAAAAATGGGGCATATGTCTATGGGTTCGGTAGATCATGAATTTGCAGATATGATGATCAAGCACCATAGCGATGGCGTTGTGATGGCCAAAAGTATCATAGCCTTTAGCAAGACGGTTAAACTCCGTTCGATGGCGCAAAAATCAATTCCTGAACAAGGCACCCAGATTAAGGAATTTAAACAATGGACGAGCCAGCACAAAGGATAATAAATAGATAACCAAAAATAGACTACCATGAAAAATGTAATAAAAATTTCTGTATTAACGGCCTTTGTGGCCATATTCAGCGCCTGCAAAAAAGACAGCAGTCAATTACAATTGCAGGCACATGATCAGAACCAGATGATGGCCATTATGCACGCCACCATGGCGAAAATGGACACGCTGAAAATGACCAAAGACCCGGATAATGATTTTGCTTTAATGATGCGCATCCATCACCAGGGCGCGATCGATATGGCCAACCTGGAACTAAAAAGCGGAAGTGATGCGACCATGAAACAAATGGCACAGTCCATCATTACGGCACAACAGGCAGAGATAGCCCAGCTAACAGCGTTTTTAAAAGCTCATCCCGCTCATGGGAACGACCCTGACTTCGATATGCAGCAAATGATGGATATGGAGAAAGGGATGAAACAGGCTGATCTGCAAATCGTCAACGGGCGAATTGACCATGACTTCGCTATAATGATGATCGGCCATCATCAGACCGCGACAGAGAACGCCAGGTTAGAACTATTAAAAGGCTCGGAGCCCGCTATGAAAACGATGGCGCAAAGTATCATTGACAGCCAAACCAAAGAGATAGGCCAGTTCCAGGATTGGTTGCTCGCTAATGGTAATAAATAGTAAATCATCAAATGCTAACTATAAAAAGTAAAACATGTCACATCAAAAATTCAAAGATTGCATCGATGCCTGTGTGGCTTGTGCAGTAGCCTGTAGCCATTGTGCTACGGAATGTTTAAAAGAGGAAAATGTAAAAATGATGAGCAGGTGTATTCAACTGGACCTGGAATGTGCAGCCGTTTGCCGCGCTGCTACCGAACTCATGAGTTTGGGCAGTGAATATAGCGAGCATCTTTGCCGCCTTTGTGTGGATGCCTGTAAGGCCTGTGCAGAAGAGTGCGAAAAACATGCGCAGATGGGTATGGAACACTGTAAAAAATGTGCGGAAGCTTGCCGCAGATGCGCGGAAGCTTGTGAGCAGATGGCTACTGCCGTTTGATTTGGTGCAAAGGCCTGCTGAAGACGCAGGCCTTTTACTACACTGTGTTAATTCTCCGTGTTCCTTACAGTTGACCGACGAGATCCATCTGGTAAGGGGAAGTAATTATATTTACGAATACGCAGCAAAAGTGACTTTACTCAGCTGTAATTCTTAATGTTTTAGATGCAAACGATGGCAAATTTATATGACCACGAATTAATTCAGGAACTTAAAAAGTGTGCAACGGCTTGTGAGCACTGTGCTGCTGAGAATTTAAAACATAATCCTACCGGCCTTACTGAAAGAAGCACACGGTTGGCTCTGGAGTGTGTATCAGTATGCCGGGCTATGGCGGAAGAACTGACTTTAGACGACATTTATGCCATCCATTTGCGACCGGTATGTATGTTTATTTGCAGGTCCTGCGGGGAAGAATTTGAAAGACTTGCCGGCATCGGCTCATATTGCGGCAAAGTCAGTGAGGCTTGCAATGAATGCGCAGAAACTTGTCAGCAGATGGCCACCAAACTTAAGGCATCAGGTTAGGAATGTTTATAAAGATGTGAAGTAAATTAAACTATCGTGAAAATGGCAAAAAGAGAATCCGAAAGCAAATCCGGCGCAGCACAAAAAGAGCTGGTCGTGGTAACAGGTGCCAGCGGTCTGATAGGAACTGCGCTGATAGAAAAGCTGGCGCCCAAATTTATTATTGCAGGACTGGATAATGCGGGTTATCCTTTTCCCCCTGCCGAAGCGGAATGTATCTGTGTGGACCTGACCAGCGACAATAACGTGGAATTTGCTTTTGAGCGGATCCGTTATGCTTACGGAAACCAGATCGCCGCTGTTGTTCACCTGGCTGCCTATTACGATTTTTTAGGTAAACCTTCCGATTTATATGATAAAATAACGGTTAAGGGGACAGAAAGGTTATTAAAGAACCTTCAAAAGTTTAAGGTAGAACAATTTATATTTTCAAGCAGTATGCTTGTTTACAAACCATCATCACCGGGAGTAACGATAGATGAAGAATGGCCGCTGGAACCTAAGTGGGATTATCCAAAATCGAAAGTAACCACGGAAAATTACTGCACGACAAGCGAGGTACAATCCCGGTCGTGACCATGCGTATAGCTGGCGTATACAATGGACAAGGTAATTCTACCCCTATTTCCAACCAAATACAGCGCATTTATGAGAAGCAAATCACCGCGAGGCTGTACCCTGGTGATATCACTCACGGAAGTACATATGTTCACCTTGACGATTTGGTCGATGCTATTGTTCATACGATTGGCAACAGGAAAGGATTGGCTTCCGAACTCACCTTAAATATCGGGGATGACGAAACTTTGTCATACCAGGAATTGCAGGACATCATCAGTAGACAACTCGACGGAAAAAAAGCGGAGATCATTCCGATACCGAAGTGGTTTGCCAAAGCCGGGGCATTCATGTTAAATATTTTTGGTAAAGCATTTATTAAGCCCTGGATGATCGATTTAGCCGACGATCATTTTGAACTGGACAGTGACAAGGCGAAAAAATTGCTCAACTGGAAGCCAAGGCATGGATTAAGGGAAACTTTACCTGAAATTGTCAACAACCTAAAAGCGAATCCTGAAAATTTCTATAAGGTGAATAAACTTAAGTAATAGCGAGTCAAATGTTGTAACCAAATCCCATTCATATGAATCAGCACGATCACTCTTCCATATCGCCGCAAGGTGAAACATCCTCCAAAAAACAAGTGGCAGATCAAAGAAAAATGATCCTTGAACATTACAATGGCCTGTACTGGACACATGCTACGAATATACTGCTCGGCTTTTTTCTTATTGCAGCACCCTTTACCTTTGGCTATCAAAGCATCGCGATGACCAATAGTGACGTCCTGAGCGGCGTGCTACTGGTTATATTTAGTTTGTTGTCGGCCAACCCTTTCCGGCTTTGGGCACCCTGGGCTGCTACGATGGTTGGTGTGTGGCTCTTATTTGCCCCATTGATTTTCTGGTCACCGGATGCATCAGCTTATATAACCGATAGTATAGCCGGTATCTTTGCTATTGGTTTATCGGTGCTTATCCCGGAGATGCCCGGCATGATGCAGATGATGATGACGATGCCTCCCGGACCAGATACCCCTCCTGGCTGGTCTTACAACCCTTCTACCTGGCTGCAACGCACTCCCATTATCATACTGGGCTGGATCGGTTTTTTTTGTTCCCGCTATTTAACCGCTTATCAGTTAGGCTATATTCATTACACCTGGGACCCGTTTTTTAGCATGGGAACTGAAAAGGTTTTAACCTCTTCTGTCTCTAAATCATTTCCTATATCTGATGCCGGTCTGGGTAACCTTTCTTATACCATCGAAGCGTTGATGGGCTATATGGGTATGTCCAACCGCTGGCGTACGATGCCCTGGATGGTCAGCTTTTTTGGTATACTGGTCATTCCGCTGGGTGTGGTCAGCATCGTGCTGATCACTTTACAGCCGGTTTCCGTCGGACACTGGTGCACCATCTGTCTTATAACTGCCATAGCTATGGTCGTTATGATACCCCTTACGCTGGATGAAGTGGTAGCTATGATCCAATTTTTGAGCAGACGAGTAAAGGAAGGAAAACCTTTTTGGCGCACTTTCTGGATGGGGGACACGGTTAAAGGCGGCAGTAAAGATGTGCGCACTCCGCTATTTACGGATTCCATTTCCAAAACGCTTCCGGCTATGGGCTGGGGAATGAACCTGCCCTGGAATTTGCTGTTGTGCACAGCTATAGGGTTGTGGTGGATGATTTATCCGGGAAATTTCAATATAACCGGTAAAGCCGCTAATTACTTTACGACGCTTGGGGCATTAGTGGTCACTTTTTCGGTGATTGCTCTGGCGGAAGTGGGCCGGACTTTACGGTTCGTTAATTTTATTTTCGCCCTTTGGCTGATCGCAGCCATTTTTCTGATAAAAGGGGTACCGGCTTTTGCTTTATGGAACGCCATTGTGTCTGGTCTGGTACTGATCGCCTTTAGCTTACCAAAAGGGAGGGTAAAGGAAAAATACGGAACATTTAACCGATATATTTTTTAAACAGCGGCACCATGGCACAAAGCGAAACAATGAAATTTTATCAAAATAAAACCACAGCTAACAGCATTATTAATTGTTTCCGTTCTAACGACTACGGTAACTGGCTTTGTAAATGTCAGTATGCGGTTAAAGGAAAAGCTTTATTTGCGGCCAATAATTGCGGCACCTGTCATAAAATTGACCGGCAGCTGGTAGGGCCCGTCCTGGGGCCGATGGTTACCATGGGACATAAGGAGGAATACCTGATCCAGTAGACACAAAATAACCAGGCCCTGCTCGCAAAGAAAGACCCTGAAGCGATGGAAATATATAAGCAATTTAACCAGCAGCCCATGCCGGTATTTACTAACCTTGCTGATCAGGATGTAAAAAATATCCTCGCTTACGTCAAATCGGAATATAGAACCATTTAGGAAGGCGGAACAAAGGTTGCGGCTGCGCCCCTTAATAAAACGAGCACGAAAAATGAAAACGAAAGTAGCCTGATGGTATACGTTTTACTCGGGATCACCCTCCTTTTTTTTATCGTTATCCTGTTATTAAGCCGGGTAATTACCCGGTTGGAAAGGATCTTGACAGGTAATAAAAAGGCAGCTTCTTCAAAAGGCTTCCCCACGAAATGAAAGTAGGTGGGGCATTTCTGGTTGAAAGTGCAAAAAGAAATTAAAAATTAACTGTAATGTTCATCATAATATTTTTCAATGCCTTCACCAATCAAATTCACCGTTTTCTGATCAAGTTCACCCCCGGCCAGATCCCAGCTTTTATCTTTGTTGCTGGTAACTGCGCCGATTGTCGTTCCATTCAGGGAAATCCTGAAAATTTCGCCTTCGTGATTGATTTCGAGGGTTTTGGACAGCGCGTTAAAACATAAAGGCGCTTTAATAAAAAAATGATTCTCCACGATAGTATAATGACTACCCGAACCCATTTGTTTCATTAAATAATGAATTCTTTGAAGCTCATGGTCGGAACTCGGATTAATGAGCATGTATACTCTTCCAGTAAACGGAGGTAAATCCGGCGCAAAGAACCTTTAACTTACAACGGTCACAAGGATCATTTGTATTTCTTAAAGCGTCAACGGTAAGATACCATCTCTGTCGCCGTCAATTAAAATGCGGTTTTAAATTTTGCTTTCAACCTGCAGTAAAATATAATATGGTCAAGTTCATAACGTTACTATATAGTAATAATTTTATCTTTTAAAATTCACATCATGGCCAGGGTTATCACCGTCTCTATCGTGCTTCTTTTATCCCTGAAAGGTGTTTATGCTCAAAAGATAGCCAGCGATTATATCATTACGAAAACAGGTGATACCATTGTCGTAAAACTAAAATATAACTGGTTGGGAAAGATCGTATATGAATTACCCGGAAGTACGAAGGCTATATCCGTCGGGGAAGGTAAGATAAAGGAATATCATTGGTCAAAAATGGACCCCCAGACTTTTATAGCCGCAGTTTTACCGGGTGACGATAAACCTACTTTCGTTGCATTAATGGAACGCGGGCAAATTAACTTATATGAATTGATATCTCATCGTTACAGAGCAACTAGCAGGTATTGGTATGCAAATAAAGAAAATATGCCACTGGTCGAAATTTATAACCAAAGGCGTTTGTTTGGAACAGACAAACAATTAGTCCAACACTTCACCGATCTGATCAATGATAAACAGCAGGTTTACCTTGCTTTCAAGCAACAGAATAAATACAATTTTAAGGCTATCAGAAAATCGATACAACAATATAATTCTATAAGATGATCAGGCCTCAGCAATCCGATGAGCCTATTACAATAATTAGCTCTTATTAACGTACATACATATAGAAATCATAAACATGAAAAAGATTAAAAGTGGCCTTATTTGGCTTTTCAAATTCTTCTTTATAAAAAAATGCTGTCGTTAAGCTTAAAAGCAAGCCCTTATACTACTTATCTTAGAAGCAACGTTATCTATTATTTTTGCGTACATGCTAATTGAAGTCCTTATTTGTTAGGGTCTCAATACAACCGGATAAGATGATTTACCTGTTTTGATGAATTATAATATAGATCATGATCCCGATTTTGAAAAGGCTTATGTCCTTTTGCAACAAAAGGAAAAAAGAATCTATTCTGATTTTCAGGTATCGTTGCTACCCGAGGTCGAACCCGGTAACTTTCATTTTAAAGAATGGAAGATCAGAAAAAAACCTGCGATACATTGATCAATTATCTTAAAAAAAAGAGGAACCCCTTAAAGATTTTAGAGGTAGGCTGCGGCAATGGTTGGCTTTCTGCTAAACTAACAGAAATACAGCAAACAGAAATCATTGGATTAGATCTGAACAAAAGCGAAATCCATCAGGCGATAAACGTTTTTAATAAGACAAATTAAAAATTTATCCATGACAGCTTTCCAGCTGAAAGCTTAACAGGACTTAAATTTAATATTATCTTATTTTCCGCTTCCGTACAATATTTTGCTTCTTTTTCGGGTGTCATAACTGAGGCGCTAAACATTTAACGGACCGTGGTGAAATACAGGTAACAGATACCCATTTTTATAAGCATGAAGAACTCGCAGAAGCCATAAATAGGTCGAAAATGTATTTCGAAGGATTAAGTCTTGCCGAAATTGCCTATCACTATCATCATCATGCAATAAGTGATTTTGTGGTATTCAACGATAGGGTCTTAGCAAATCCAAAGCGGCCATTCAACCGGATAATCAGAAAATAATTTCACTTTATAAAGAACGATTGATCTGCGACCGCAAATAATGCCATAAACGCTTACCTTAGGTAAACCAGTCTTCATCATCCTAAGAATTTAGCAATGAATTAGTATCAATAAAAGAGTTCTGTTATCTTAGCCTATTAATCCTAAACATGAGCGAACATTTACTATCCATCATTGCCCAGTACAAGAATGATCAGGAATCCGTTTATAATACTTGGTTCATCAATAATGAAGAACGGTTAAAAGCCTTCCGATCTATCCGTAGGGGGGTGTTGCAGGTTATCGATGATATCAAGACCAAACGTTTCGGCAATGATTTTAAGGGAACGTCCCTTGAGTTTGTTTTGAGTTGCATTACGGAACAAAAACAAGTCTTTGAAGGAGCTTCTCACCCGTTTTATTGGAAACCTAAATTAAGGATTCCGGATATTTATGAGAACCAGGCAAATAAGATTGCTTTCGGACAGTTCCTGGAAAACTGCATTAACGCAAAAAATGAAGCTCAAATCATACGGGAAATTGAAAAGCTGGATGCTTTGAAGATAAAAGGTTTAGGACCTGCAGTTGCAAGTATTCTCTATTTTTTACATCCAACACTGATACCGCCTTTTAACACCGCAATCATAAACGGGTTTAATTACCTGTTTAAAGACAAAAAGAAATTAGGCAGCTGGAGTGAATACCTTAAGATCAGGGAGGTTATCATGGATATGAACCATAAATATTGTAATGAACTTTCCTTAGATACCGGCGCATTCGCTGGTTTACTTTTCGAGATAGGCACTCAAAAATTACTGTTAGGCAAAGATGAATACCTGTCAGAAACTGAACGTAACCGGCTGGAGAGACTAATTGAAAAACGGCACAAGGATAGAAAGACCGAAACGGATGATGAACACTTACATAATGAAATGCAGTTTCATTTATTAAAAATTGGTCATACCCTCGGATATGATGTTATCGCAGCATCCAATGACCGTTCCAAATCATGGAACGGCAATAAATTTTCATTTATATCTTTATCAGAATTCCCGCACTTGCCCTTGGAAAGGGAGGTGTTAAATACGGTTAAGCTAATTGATATCATTTGGTTTGAAAAAAATACCAGTAATGTAATTGCAGCTTTCGAGGTGGAAAAGAGCACCAGTATTTATTCAGGAATTTTAAGACTGACAGATCTGAATTTCAGTATGGCGGGCAACGGGCAGGTTTTATATCTTGTCGTGCCGGATCAACGTGAAAAAGATGTGATTATCCAGCTTTCCAGGCCGTCAATTAAAATAGGGAAAATGCAGATGAAATATATTTGTTTCTCCGATCTGAGGCAACACTGTGACGCGTTATGTAAGTTTGGTGAAAATCATTTCATTATGGAAAAAATCGCCAGATGTGTTTGTTAGGTTTAAGGAGTAGCATAATTATATAAATTATTTACCTAATTATGTAACATTTTTTAAAAATAGTTATGTAGATTTGTTCGGAAAATGAAAAGTAAGGCACTTCTTCTTTTATTTATATTTCTGCTGAATTCCGTGATAGGGTTGAGTTGTGCCTTACATATGGGAAATTTAAGCCTGGCCACCCGTGCTGATCATGGTAAAGATTTGCACACTATGCACCATAGCCATATGGAAATGGGGCCGGCTATCGGAAAAAGCGAGGATAAAACCGTATTTGCTGCTAAAGAAGATCCCTGTTGCCAGGGAATGGCGAATAACTTCGCTTCACTTAGTAAAATAGTTCCCCAGCAAGCCAAAAGTGTCATTCAGATTCCTGTTATGACTGCCAACTTTTATTACATTTTCAAACTGCTGCCCCTATCAGATATATCTTTATCTTTTAATAATAATTTTATACCCCGAAAGCGGCCCCCCACAGCCGATATTCGAGTTACGCTGCAAAGTTTTCAGATTTGATTGTTTTTTAATTTTAGTTTCTCGCATGCACAAGCATGCTTATAATTATTATTTAAAAATCAATCAAATAAAAATGAAAAAACTATTTTTTGCGGTTGCATTTCTTGCAGCTTCTTTCGCCCAGGGTTTTGCTCAAAATAGCGCAAAATCATCTACACTTTCTTCTTTACTGACTTCCTATTACGATATTAAGAACGATCTGATTAAATCTAACGGGGCCGAGGCGGCTACGCATGCCGGAGAATTTTTAAAGACGGTTAACACGGTTGATATGAAATCGCTGCCTGAGGCTGACATGAACGCTTTTATGTCCTTCCAGGACAAGTTAGCTTTTGACGCCAAGCACATCTCTGAAACCAAAGACCTCGCTCACCAGCGTGAACATTTCGCGAATTTTTCGTCAAATTTCTTTAAACTCGCTAAGGTTGTAAAACTTACAGACCAGGTAGTTTACTATGACTATTGCCCAATGAAGAAGAGTTATTGGTTGTCAGCTGATGCCACGATCAAAAATCCTTATTTCGGCAGCCAGATGCTTACCTGCGGTAAGGTCACTGAAACCCTGAATAAATAAATCAATTAACTTCCATTATTTAATTATCATACCCCGCGGGTGGTTACACTGCTTGGGGTATGATTTACTTTCAATATAAATCACATGAAAAATCTAATTATCATTTCGGCCATCGGCCTGGCTTCCCTATCTATTGTTGCTTGTAATAATAACGCCAAAAAAACTTCTGCGGATGCTGGCAAAGATACTACTGCTTCAGCAACAGCAACTCCTACCGCGTCTTCTACGGCAAAATCAGGCGTCGATGCCAAGACCACGGCTTCCGTAAAGGAAATGGTCGCTAATTACTTACAGGTAAAAAATGCACTTGCCCAAGATAACAGCAGTGATGCTGCCACCGCGGGTAAAGCCTTATCTGAGGGTTTTATTAAGCTGGATAAATCTGTATTGACACCTGATCAACAGAAATCTTATTCGGACATTGCAGATGACGCTAAGGAAATGGCGGAACATATTGGCGTGAGCGCGGGCAAACTTCCGCATCAACGCGAACACTTTGATATGTTGAGCAAAGATATGTATGACCTGGTAAAATTATTTGGCACCAGCCTGCCCTTGTATGTAGACCGTTGCCCAATGTTTAATGATAAAAAGGGTGCGATCTGGCTGAGCGAAGTAAAGGAAATTAAAAACCCTTACCTGGGTTCCGCTATGCCTACGTGTGGTTCGATCAAAGAAGAATTGCAATAAAAAGTATGAAGCGTAAAATTTTAATTGGGTTGGGTATCATTATCATGCTGTTTGTTGTCATCCAGTTTATCCCCAAGGATTTAAACCAAGGAAAACTAGTGCCCTCAAATAATATAACTAAAGTGTACCCGATGCCGGGGGATGTACAGATGATTTTAAAAAATGACTGTTATGATTGTCATAGCAATAACACCAGCTATCCTTTTTACGCACATATCCAGCCCATGCGATTTATGATGGACAGGCATGTTCGGCAAGGTAAAGATGAATTGAACTTTGACGAATTCGGAACCTATTCCGCAAGAAAAAAAAGAAGCAAACTGAGGGCGATCAGCACAAGTTTAGATGAAGGCACCATGCCCTTATCTTCCTACTTGCTGATACACGGTGACGCTAAACTTACTCCCAAAGATAAAATCTTAATCAAAAATTGGATCAGGAACGCCAGCTTAGCGAGTAACTAATAAAATAACCGGTCAGTTTCGGAAGGACTGACCGGCTATATTGTACTAAATAAGAAATGTAAAGATGAAAAAAATATTAATAATTGTGGTAATGCTTTTTTTGAAGCAACTCGTTTTTGCGCAAACCGATATGCAAAATATGGCGGGCATGCAGAAACAACAGCCGGTTACCTATACATGCGTGATGCACCCGGAGATTCACGCCTCCAAGCCTGGCAATTGCCCCAAATGCGGCATGAAACTGGTCAAGGAAAAAAACAAAGCAATTCCCAAAAAAGCAACCGGTATGCAGATGCCGATGAAAGACCCTTCAAAAAAAACAGCTGACACGAGCGGAATGCAAATGGGCGGGGAAAAACGAAAGTCAGCCTCCGAAAAATCTGGTGGTATGTCTATGCCGATGAAGGATGACGGTAAGAAAGCGGATAATATGGGTGGAATGAAAATGGATGGGATGAACATGGGTGATAACAGCGGCGATGCAGCTGATGTTAACAGCGCCAAGGCTCATTTAGGCCCGATAAAAACGATGAATGCTGCGCCGCCACATACCGTCCGTTACGACTTATATATTAAAGATACCACGGTAATGCTGGGGAAAAAACCAAAGCGTGCCATCGCGGTGAATGGGCAGATACCCATGCCGACCCTTACATTTACAGAAGGGGACACTGCGGAGATCTGGGTGCATAACGAATTGAATGAAGAAACCTCGCTACACTGGCACGGGCTCTTTTTGCCTAACAAGATGGACGGCGTTCCCTTTCTTACGCAAATGCCCATCAAACCCCATACCAAATACCTTTATAAGTTTCCCATCGTCCAACATGGTACACACTGGTATCATAGTCACTCAGGGTTGCAGGAACAAATCGGTATGTACGGGGCTTTTATAATGAATAAACGTCAGGAATGGAATATCCCTACGATACCAGTTGTATTGAGCGACTGGATCGACATGAACCCCAAAGAGGTAGAGAGAAGCCTTCACAATCAGACCGACTGGTTTAGCATTCTTAAAGGAACTACTCAAAGTTATTCAGAGGCAATACGCTCCGGTAACCTTAAGGTGAAGTTGACCAATGAGTGGAAGCGAATGACGGCGATGGATGTAAGTGATGTTGCTTACGATAATTTTCTGATCAACGGTAAAAACCAGTCGACGCAGCCACAATTCAAGGCCGGTGATAAAGTAAGGCTGCGTATCGCCAATGGTGGGGCTTCATCTTACTTTTGGCTGAATTGGGCAGGTGGTAAGATTACCGTGGTCGCTACTGACGGCAATGACGTAGAACCCGTAGAGGTCGACCGGTTGATCATAGCGGTCTCGGAAACCTACGACGTGGTGGTAACTATTCCCGACAATAAAAGCTACGAATTTTTAGTCACCCCGGAAGACCGCACCAAGCATGCGTCCCTTTGGTTGGGCAGCGGCGAGAAAGTAGCAGCGGTGAAAATGCCAAAGCTTAAGTACTTCGCGGGCATGAAGATGATGAACGACATGATGGACATGAAGGGTAATCTGGTGAAGATGGACGGGATGGAAATGCGCAACCAGGAAATGGATATGAATACCGTCATGTACCCGGAGATAACGGGGCCTGAGCACCCGGCTGATACCCTAAAAGGGAAAAAGCAGGAGATGCAAAACGGCGATACCAAGAAAAGCCCCACTTCGACCGATGGTAGCAGCAAAAAAATGCAAATGAAGGAAAGTACCCAAAGCATGGCTGATATGGATATGGGAAACAGCAACACGGATATTGTAACCCTTAGTTACGCCATGCTCCGGGCTCCTGAAAAAACAACCTTACCTCCCGGCCCGCTAAAAGAACTGAAGTTCAATTTAACGGGTAATATGAACCGTTACGTTTGGAGTATTGATAATAAGGTAGTTTCCGAATCCGATAAAATATTAATCAAAAAAGGGGAAAACGTGCGTATTATTTTATACAACAATACCATGATGCGCCACCCGATGCACCTGCACGGACATGACTTCAGGTTACTGGCCGGCCAGGGTGAGAATGCCATCATGAAAAATGTGATTGATATCGCACCCATGGAAAGGGATACGATAGAATTCGCGGCAACAGAGCCCGGCGGTGACTGGTTTTTTCATTGCCATATTTTATACCACATGATGAGTGGGATGGGGCGTGTATTTAGTTATCAGGATACCCTCGTTGAAAAAACCGACATTGTTGATCCGAAACTGGCCAGACGCCGGTTAAACGCGGATGACCGGATGCCACATCCAATGGCCCGTATTGGCCTTCAAAGCAACGGTAGCGATGGCGAAATCATGCTGGCTAATACCCGTTGGAAAGTGAACTCCATTTGGCACCTGGGCTTAAATGCTAAAATGGGTTATGAGAGTGAAACGATGGTTGGCCGTTATATAGGCCGGAACCAATGGTTTTTCCCCTATGTAGGATTCGATTATCATTACAAACAATTTAATCCGAATGAAAAAAATATTTTTGGCAGCGATTATAAGAATCTATTCGGACAGGTAAGCAACAAAGAGCGCCGGAGAACGGTGGTGGCGGGTATGGCTTATACGTTACCAATGCTGGTTATCGCCGATGCACGTATCGACGGTGACGGAAAACTTCGGTTTCAGTTAGGGCGTGAAGATATTCCATTGTCAAAACGGCTCCGCATGAATTTTATGATCAACACCGATAAAGAATATGCCGCCGGATTGCGGTATATCGTTACCAAATATTTTTCCTTGTCAAGCCATTATGACAGCGATATGGGATTGGGTGGAGGCTTAACCGTAACTTATTAAATATAACTGAATGCCGGCCCGTAAGCCGGCATTTTTCATTTGTAACTAAATAACAAGCTTATGGAAATATTGCTTATTGCCTGGTTTCTTTTAACAGCGGTCTCAGTTGGATACGTTACCTATGATTTGGTTACCAGTACCCCCGAAATGAAAGTAATGAAATGGGGATGGATTTTGGTTACGTTATATACCGGCATCTTCGGACTGGCTATCTACGTAATTTCGTGCCAGGAGCCGGCCCCAAATACCCACGAAAAATTTATCGCGCCGCTTTGGAAACAAGCTGTGGGTTCAACGATCCATTGCATGGCAGGTGATGCAACCGGCGTTATTTTGGTTGCTTTTCTGACCGCTGCGCTTGGTTTACCGATGTGGCTGGATAGTATCCTGGAATATTTGGCGGGCTTCGCTTTCGGTTTATTCATTTTTCAGGCCTTATTCATGAAAGATATGTTGGGTGGTACTTACCTGGCTGCCGTTCGTAAAACCTGGTATCCGGAATTGATGTCGATGAATTTTGTGATGTCCGGGATGATTCCGGTAATGATCATTTTGATGACCAACAACATGCAAAACATGGAAATTAGTTCGATGCGCTTTTGGGGAATCATGTCCCTTGCCTCCCTCATTGGGGGTTGCCTGGCCTTCCCTGTAAACTGGTGGATGGTTAAAAACAAACTCAAACACGGTATGGGCACCCAACGGGTATTAGGAAAAGGCGGTGCCGTCAGTACAAATGAACCAATTCCAGCGGCCATGCCCGGTATGAATATGGCATCCAATGCAACTGCCGATGTCGCCATCAAAGATGGCCACGACCAGATGATCATGCCTGCTACCGTGAGTATCAATAAAAAAGTAATAGTTGCTATTCTGTCCCTGCTCTTTCTTGTGCTTGGCGGTGTCGCCGCCGCTCATTGGGGTAAATATAAAATGCAGCCGGGACATACAAGTCAACCTATGAAAATGTAATGCTTAATCAATAAACGATGGAACATCAAACCACAAATAAAAAAATGAAAGGCTTTTGCGCGGGAATGGCAACCCTTTTTCTGCTGTCAGCGGCCGCATTAAATAGCTCAGCAGAAGCTTACTACTTAAATACAAACAAAGTACTTATATCAACCTTCAATACTTATTCTTCAATAGTAAGCGATACACCGTCATTGACCCTCGAAGATAAAAATGGTAAAAAATTAAAATTAACCGACTTAAAAGGAAAGATCGTAGTAATCAATTTCTGGGCTCCCTGGTGTGCGCCTTGCAGGGAAGAGATGCCCGGCCTGGATAAATTATACAGGCGTTTGAAAAGCGATCAAAACTTAGTATTCGTTACCGTGGATATGGATCATGATTTCAAAAAATCTTTGCCTTTTATGAAAGAAAAAGGCTTTTTATTACCTGTTTATGCTGCGGCAACCACAATTCCCGGTGAGTTTATGGGCGATGCCATACCAACGACTGTTATACTGGATAAAAGTGGTAAAATCGTTTTAAGACAAGAGGGCGCAATGGAATTCTATACCGAAAGTTTTATTAAGTATTTGGAGAACTTGTCAATAAAATAACGGGGCTGGCAACTGGACAGGAATAAAACCAGATAAAAATAAGTATCATGAAAAATCAGCACGAAAAAAAAACGGTAGATATCGCTACATTCACTGACGATCACCATCATCAGCTTCATGCAGAAATGGCAGCGACAAATAGAGATCGATCACGACACGAGGCAAAGCACAAAACCGCCAATTCTGATATGGGTATGTCAGGCCACAATCATCATGCGATGATGATCGCAGATTTCAGAAAAAGGTTTTATATGGTATTGCTGTTAACCGTCCCGGTCATGCTACTGTCGATGCAGATCCAGCAATGGTTGCATCTCAACCTCCAGTTCGCCGGTTCGGGTTACCTGCTGTTTGGTTTGTCAAGCGCGGTATTTATTTATGGGGGCTGGCCGTTTTTAGCCGGCTGGCTAAGTGAGCTGAAGGCAAGGACCCCAGGTATGATGACCCTGATTGGCTTTGCGATCACCGTTGCCTATATTTACAGTGCGGCGACCGTGTTCGGATTAAAAGGCATGGACTTTTTCTGGGAACTAACGACCCTGATCCTGATCATGCTTTTAGGTCACTGGATTGAAATGCGGTCGGTTGCGGGTGCATCGAGGGAACTGGAACTGTTGGTGCAGCTCATGCCGGCGGAAGCGCATTTAATTAAAGGGGAAAATACGACTGATGTACAGACAGACACGCTAAAATCAGGCGATATTATTCTGATCAAGCCTGGCGAAAAGATTGCGGCGGATGGCGTTATTCAGGATGGCGAAAGCTATCTGAACGAATCCATGCTGACCGGTGAGTCAACACCGGTTCAAAAGTCTAAAGGACAGGACGTGATTGCCGGATCGGTCAATGGCAACGGCTCGTTAAGGGTAAAAGTTACGCATAGCGGTGCAGATTCCTATTTGTCCAAAGTTATCACCTTGGTTAAAAACGCGCAGGATGCCAAGTCCAATACCCAGCTTTTGGCAGATAAGGCGGCCAAATGGCTAACTATCATCGCCCTTGCGGCTGGTATTGCAACCTTTATTTTTTGGCTTGCGGCCGGTCAGGGCCTTGCCTTTGCTATGGAGCGCATGGTTACGGTTATCGTGATCTGCTGCCCGCATGCCCTGGGACTTGCCGTTCCGCTTGTGGTGGCTAAATCTACCTCTCTTTCGGCTCAGCATGGCCTTCTGATTAAGAACAGGACAGCCTTCGAAAACTCGCGAAGGATCACCACAATCGTGTTCGATAAAACGGGCACACTGACCATCGGCAAATTTGAAGTAGCCAGGGTGGTTGTAACTGACCATAAAACCAAGGATAATGAAAAAACGGAGAACGAGCTGCTGCGTATCGTAGCCGCCCTGGAACAAAATTCAGAACATCCGATAGCCACCGGTATTCTTGCTGAGGTCAAAAAGCGGTCATTAAGCATTCCGGAAGCGAAGAATTTTCAGGCCATTCCCGGCAAGGGTGTTGAAGCTTTGGTGGAGGGCAAACATTTGAAAGTGGTCAGCCCGGGTTATCTGAATGAACACAAAATAATATTACCGGGTGGATTTGAGTCAAACGGCAGTGAAACGGTTGTTTTTGTTCTTATTAATGAAATTCTGTACGGGTATATTGCTATGTCAGACACCATCAGGCCAGAATCGGCCGAAGCGATACAAACGCTGCATAATAATGGTATTAAATCATTGCTGCTGACCGGCGATAATAAGCAGGTGGCTGAAAGCGTAAGCGATCAATTAAAAATGGACGGTTTTTTTGCCGAGGTACTGCCCCACCAAAAACTGGATAAAATTAAGGAGTTGCAAAAAAAAGGTGAATTTGTGGCGATGACCGGCGATGGGGTAAATGATGCGCCTGCACTTGCCCAGGCGGATATTGGAATCGCGGTAGGATCGGGAAGCGATATTGCCGCAGAAACAGCAGGAATTATTTTAGTGAACAGTAATCCTAAAGACATTGTTAATCTGGTTTTATTTGGCAAAGCGACTTATCGTAAAATGATACAGAACCTGATCTGGGCAACAGGCTACAATGTAGTGGCGTTACCTTTAGCGGCCGGTGTATTATACAATCAGGGGATCGTTCTTAGCCCGGCTGCCGGAGCCGTTCTGATGTCGGTCAGCACGGTTGTGGTGGCCATCAACGCAAGTCTGTTAAAAGTCCGGGCATAATGTCTTCGAAGATGAATTACGCAATTTATATAAGACCATTGCTTATCAACGATGCATTAAAAAATTACAAATGGAGCAATGATCCGGATTTGTGGTCCTATGCTGGTGATGCACCCCATAAATACATCTCCATGGATGCTGAGGTGGGTTGGTTATCTTATGTTCTTGGTCATACAACTGACAAATGTTTCGCCATTTGCCTGGTCGATTCAGATCAGCATATTGGCAATATAGAATTGACCAATATTACCCGGATCGATGCGCGATGTAATATTTTTATCGGCGAAAAGGATCTTTGGCGCAAAGGAATAGCGGGTAAAGCATTACAAGCTATTATTGAATTTGCCTTTTCATACTTGCAGTTAAAAGCCCTCAAGGCCGAAATTTATCAGGATAATAACGCGGCTCGCGCTGTTTACAAAAAATGCGGTTTCAGCGAGGAGAAATTTGTTAATGAGAACTTTTATCGCTTAACGCTGAAACGGAGGAATGAGAATCAACAATCTTGAAGATAAATTATCAGAATACGAGCCATATGAAAAATTTTAATCTTTACCAAACCAAACCGGTTAGTCAAACCATTTACAAAGCAGGTCGGGATTTAGAAAAAAAGAAAAGATTAGTGTTTTTAAGAATAACCCTATTCATTATCTTTTTAATGCTTAACGGCATTTCTAAGCTTCATGCCCAGGACGCAGCTAAAGGGAAAGACCTTTTTATGGCTAATAATTGTGGAACTTGTCATAAAATTGATGAACAAATGGTTGGACCTGCGTTAGGGCCGATGGTTACAATGGGGCACAAAGAAGATTATCTCATCAAATGGATACAGAACAACCAAGCACTTATTGCAAAAAAAAATCCGGAAGCATTAGAGATTTATAACAAATTTAATCAGCAGACTATGCCTGTATTCAGCAATTTGACCGACCAGGATGCTAAGGATATAATTGGCTATGTTAGATCAGCATATAAAACGGTACAAGCTTCAAATGCACAACAAAAAAACACTGTAGGCGTAAATTCGGCTTGGGGGCCGAACGGGTTATTAATTTGGATCCTATTTGCAACGGTGGTAATTGCACTAGTCATCATACTTGTGTTAAACAAAATTATTAAACGGTTGGAAAACGTACTGACCCGAAAACAAAATGCACCGAATAAAAAGTCCTTTTCAAAGAAAAGGAGATGAAATTTTTAACTATGCAGGCTTGAAATACACAGGTTTTATCGGATTATTTTTTCGCAATTTTTGTAAACGTCAGGCATTTAAATCAACCATTCCTAGTCGGAGCATTTTTAGCTCCAATGATTTATTTACGGGCGTTTTATTGGATATTATAATGTAGCGGTGATTTATATCCGCGACCGGGGGATACGAAATGCTTTTCCCAGATTTCCTTTGGTTACTCGTGAAGCACAGGAGGCATTCCTGCCATAGAGAAAATCCTTTACGGATAGGCTTAAACATGAAATGCTAACAAAATTGTAATGTTTTACAAGATAACAGCCTTAAATAATATATTGGATAAGGTTCCACGATTTTTAGGATATTAATAAAATTTAATTAATTTAGCAAAGAATTATAATTCGTGTTAAAGTCATGAAGATTATCAGGAGTTTGCTTCTCATTTTATCGATGCTGGTTATCACCGGGCACGATATCGTTCCACACCAGGACGGGGCAAATGACGAGCCTGAAAATTCAGCCGTATTACCTGCGTCTTCCACTTCAGGGATAAACCAGTTAGGCCATTTACTTTCCCATGTGCCCCACGGGATGTCAGAAAGAGAGCTTAACCGGACCCATTTAACAAGTTGTGAAACTCCGGTTAAAGTAAAAACGCTCTATTCACTTTTGGATTTTGTTTTTGCGCCGAATTTACTTACTGATCCCGATTTAGAAAAAACATTCGGCGAAAATCCCGTATATTCCTACTATCACTACAGGGATTCGTTCTCTCTCAGGGGTCCCCCCACCTGCTAATTTTTTCAATCATTTATTTATGCTGAAACGGCGGTTTTAACAGACCGGCCCGCTTATGCGTATGATGCTCACGGTCCGGCATTCGCTGTTCCGAAAGATTTCCTTTTCGTTCTAATTAGCAGTTATACTTTAAAATAATGTTAAATAAAATCATACTATTTTCGATCAAGAATAAATTGATCGTCGGGATATTTACGCTGGCGCTGATCGCCTGGGGTAGCTATTCTCTTACGAAACTTCCCATTGACGCGGTACCCGACATTACAGATAACCAAGTCATGGTGATCACTGTTTCACCAACTTTGGCCGCACAAGAAGTAGAGCAGTTGGTAACCTTTCCGGTTGAACAGACGATGGTCAGCATACCGGGCATCAAAGACATGCGCTCGTTTTCCCGTTTCGGGCTTTCCATCGTGACTATCGTTTTTAATGAAAACGTCGAACTCTACTGGGCAAGGCAGCAGGTTCAGGAACGCCTGACCCTTGCCGCAAATAATATTCCCGGAGGTGTCGGCAAACCTGAAATGGCCCCGGTGACCACCGGCCTGGGCGAGATATACCAGTATGTCGTCCGACCTGAAAAAGGTTTTGAAGACAAATACGATGCAACCGAACTCCGAAGTATCCAGGACTGGATCATCAAACGCCAGTTGCTCGGCACACCTGGTGTGGCAGAGGTAAGCGGTTTTGGCGGTTTCGTCAAACAATACGAAATCGCAATCGATCCTGACAAGTTGAAAAGCATGAACGTGAGCATTTCAGATATATTTGACGCGTTGAAAAAAAACAATCAAAATACCGGCGGCGCCTATATTGACAAAAACCCAAATGCTTATTTCATTCGCAGCGAGGGGCTGGTCAAAAATCTCGACGAACTTAATAAGATCGTTATTAAAGCCAATGATAATGGTATGCCAGTATTGATCCGGGACCTTGCAAAAGTACAGTTTGGGCATGGTGTCCGGTACGGGGCCGCTACAAGGAATGGCCAGGGCGAGGCGGTCACCGGTATCGTTATGATGCTGAAAGGAGCCAATTCATCGGTAGTTATCGCTGACGTAAAAGAAAAGATAGAACAAATCAAAAAAACGCTACCCAAAGGTGTTACTATTGAGCCATTTTTAGACCGAAAAAAATTAGTTGATAGCGCTATCTCTACCGTCGTTCGTAACCTGGCCGAGGGCGCGCTAATCGTAATTTTTGTCCTTATACTATTCTTAGGAAACCTAAGGGGGGGATTAGTGGTGGCATCAGTTATTCCTTTAGCCATGCTCTTCGCTATAGCAATGATGAACCTTTTCGGCGTTTCCGGGAACCTGATGAGTCTCGGGGCGATCGACTTCGGCCTGATCGTCGACGGTGCGGTCATTATCGTCGAAGCAGTCATGCACCGAATAACCCAAAGCAAACATCACCATGTCGGTGTCGACAAACTAACGACCGAGCAAATGGACGAAGAAGTTAAAGACTCTGCCGGCAAAATGATGGGGTCGGCGGCTTTTGGCCAGATCATTATCCTGATTGTATACCTGCCGCTTTTAGCACTGGTCGGCGTGGAAGGCAAGATGTTCGGCCCTATGGCGCAAACAGTGTCGTTCGCTATTCTCGGCGCATTTTTACTATCGCTCACCTATGTGCCGATGATGTCAGCCCTTGCCCTCAGCCGTAAAACCTCACATAAGGTTAATCTTTCCGACCGGATGATGAATTTCCTGCAAAGGGTTTACCACCCTATCATCGAAACGGCCATGCGTAGAAGAATACCTGTTCTGATAATCGCTGTAGGTCTTTTTGCCGTGGCCGTATTTGCTTTCGGCCGCATGGGCGGCGAATTCATTCCTCAGCTGGATGAAGGAGACTTTGCAGTGGAAACCCGCGTGCCTGTAGGCAGTTCGATCCAGCAAATGATCGACGTCTCCAAAAAGGCGCAGACCATCATCTTAAAAAATTACCCTGAAGCACTCCAGGTCGTAAACAAGATCGGGTCCGGCGAGATCCCGACAGACCCTATGCCTATCGAGGCTGGTGATATGATGATTATTCTAAAACCCCATAAAGAATGGCGCACCGCATCGACCCGGGAGGAATTGATCGATAAAATGCAGGCATCGCTGTCGGTTATACCGAACGCCACTTTCAGTTTTCAGCAACCCATACAAATGCGGTTTAACGAATTGCTGACCGGCGCGAAACAAGACGTTGTGATCAAAATATACGGGGAAGACCTTGATGTGCTATCTGACCTGGCCAATGATGTAGGACGAAAGATCCGGCCTGTAAGCGGCGTGGAAGACCTTTATATAGAACAGATCACCGGCTTACCTCAAATACAAATCGAATTTAACCGGGATAAACTGGCACAATATGCCATGAATGTCGAGGACATCAATACGGTAATTGAAACCGCTTTTGCCGGACGTACCGCGGGACTGGTCTATGAGGGCGAACGCCGCTTCGACCTGGTGCTCCGATTGGATAGTGCCAGCCGGACCGATATCACCGATGTGAAGAACTTATATGTAAGCGCGCCTTCGGGACAACAGCTCCCGTTGGGTGAGGTCGCCAATATCTCTTATAAAGCCGGACCAGTACAAATCCAGCGTGATAATGCTAAACGCCGTATCACGATCGGCTTTAATGTACGCAACCGGGATGTCCAAAGTATTGTTAATGATATTCAGCGCATTATGGATTCCAAAATCAAAATGCCCGCGGGTTACTATGTCACCTATGGCGGACAATTCCAGAACCTGAAAGAAGCGACACGACGCCTTTCGATTGCGGTACCGGTTGCCATGTTGCTGATCCTGGTACTTTTATATTTTACCTTCAGTTCCTTTAAACAGAGTCTGCTGATCTTTTCAGCAATACCCCTTTCCGCTATTGGCGGCGTATTTGCCCTATTGATCCGCGGTATGCCTTTTAGTATTTCAGCCGGGGTAGGTTTTATCGCTCTTTTCGGGGTAGCAGTATTGAATGGAATTGTTTTGATCGCTGAGTTCAACCGACTCGCGCAGGAAGGTATCGACGACGTTTATGAACGGGTAAGAAAAGGCACCAAAGTACGTTTACGCCCGGTATTGATGACTGCCACCGTAGCCTCGCTGGGCTTTTTACCTATGGCAATTTCTTCAAGCTCCGGCGCTGAAGTTCAGCGCCCGCTCGCCACCGTCGTGATCGGTGGCCTGCTGACCGCCACTTTACTGACACTTGTCGTATTGCCGGTGCTATACACTTATTTTACAGAAAAGAAAAAAGTGAACCCTAAAATTGTTACTATTATTGCTATCTTAATTTTAGCCGGAGGAGTGTTTATGCCGGGTTCTTCCGCCCAGGCGCAAGGCTTAACTCAGCCGGGCAGCCGTTCGCTGAACCTGCAGCAGGCAATTGACGAAGCGCTTAAAAACAACAATACCCTTAGGATTGCACAATACCAGGTCGAATTGCAACGGGCGCAAAGAGGCGCTGCGGTCAATATTCCCAAAACAGAGGCATTGTACACACAGGGATCGGTGAGCAACCCAGGCGTGCGGGACAATATCCTCAATATAACCCAACGGCTTGAATTTCCTACCGTGTACAGCAGTCAGTATAAACTTGCCAACGAACGTATAGCCAGCAGCGAGAAGTACCGTGTGATCCGGGAGAACGATTTGATCAACCAGGTTAAAAACACTTATTTGCAATATATGTACGCTGCCGGAAGAAAAAAACTGTTGCAGCACGAGGACAGCATTTACAACAATCTTAACCGGTCCAGTACATTACGTTACAAGGCAGGTGAATCGACTAAATTGGAAAGTGTTACTTCCGCAACACAATCTATGCAGGTCAGGAACCGCATTGAGCAGGTCAACGCAGACATGGAGATTGCTAAAAAACAGTTGCAGACGTTGCTGAACACGAACGAAAAGCTGACTATATCCGATTCTGTGCTCGTGCAGCGAAAACCGGCACTGCCTACAGACACCGTTGCGCTGGCCAGGACGCCTTTAATACAGTATCTCTTACAGGAGCTGAAAGTAAATCAGCAACAGACCCGTGTGGAAAGAAATAAGCTCTTACCGGATATCATCCTGAGTAACAGTAGCCAGACTTACCGTGGCCAGCAAAAGCTTAATGGCGTGAACCAGCAGTTCAGCAGCAGCGACCGTTTCAATTTCTTTCAGGTAGGCATTGCTGTTCCAATTTTTTCCGGAAGCTACCGCTCACGGATCAGTTCAGCGAAGATTAACGAGAACATTGCCCGGGCTCAGGTTGAACTGTCGAAAATTACACTACAGGGAGAGGCGCAGAGACTCACGGCGGAATACAATAAATTACAAAACACCATAGCCTACTATCAAAACCAGGCTTTGCCGCAGGCAGAGCTGATCATTGATAACTCAAATAAGGGATTTAAAAGCGGGGACATCTCGTATGTTCAGTATCTTCAAAACCTAACCCTTGCTTTGACTATACGATCAGAATACCTGAATACCTTATTCCGTTATAATGAATCAGTGATCGCAATCGAAACTCTTCTGGGCGTTAAATAAAACTTCAAAAACCATAAAAAATGAATCAAGCATTAAAAAAATACATTCCGTTCACTATCTCAGCTTTGTTATTCTTGGCTGCCTGTGGGGATAAGCAAAAGAACGCTGAAAAAAACAATGAGGCGACTGACACGACCGCAGCGAAAGCAGATACTGCTGCTAAAGCCGGAAAAGAAAATGAGATTGTTTTTACCCCGGCTCAATATAAAATGGCGGGTATCGAGACCGGCAAGGTCGAAATGCGAAACCTTAGCGAGATCATCAAGCTAAACGGCCTGATAGACGTAGAGCCCCAAAATACCGCTGTTGTATCAGCTCCTATGGGAGGATACATAAAAACAGCAGGCAGGCTGCCAGGCGAGGCCATAAAGAAGGGCCAGATATTGGCAACGATAGAAAACCCCGAATTTATCAACATGCAGCAAGAATATCTTGAAAGTGTCGGTAAGTTACAATACCTCGAACAGGAATACAAAAGACAGCAGAAACTACGCGAAGAGAATGTGAATGCCGCTAAGACTTTTCAACAAGTCACTTCTGATTACCGGGTGATGAAGGCCCGGATCAGCGGATTAGAACAAAAGATCGCCACGGCCGGCATTAATATGTCCTCTTTAAAAGCAGGCAAAATTGTCAGAACCGCTAACTTATACGCCCCGATCACAGGCTATATCAAGACCAGCCACGCCAATATCGGTAAATATGCGAATCCTACGGATGTAATCTTCGAACTGATCAACAAAGACGACATGCATCTTGCCCTAAATGCGCTTGAGAAAGACCTGGGAAAGATTAAGGTCGGACAGACCGTTAAATTCTCTTCAGCCAGTGAGAATACTTACAATCGCATCGCTAAAATTTTTCTGGTTGGTAAGGCCTCCGGTGAAGATGGGAATCTGCCGGTGCATTGCCATATCGCCAAATCCTCGGAAGGGGGCCTGTTGCCCGGAATGTACGTGAAAGCCTGGATTGAAACGGGTACCAGTAAGCAGTATGCGGCCCCTACAGATGCGATCGTAAAACTTGAAAGCAAGGATTACTTGGTATTGCTGACCGCGGAATCGGAAAAGGGCATGACTTTTCACTTAGAAGAGGTTAAAAAGGGATTGGAGCAGGAAGGATACGCAGCGATTACCATACCTGCCGGTATGAACATTGAAAAAACAAAGGTGGTGTTGAAGAATGCCTATGCTGTCTTGTCAGCCCTTCGTAATTCGCAGGAAGTAGAATAAATAAAATATAAACTTAAAGTTATGGAATTTACTAAGGTCTTTTTTTCCAGGCAGTTCCTTTGGGAAATCGTTCGCATTATCAGTGTCGGTATAGCCAGTTTGCTTTTTTACCTGCATATGATACCCGTAGCCGTACTTATTGTGGCAATGGCTTTTGGTTTGTACTCCTTGGTTAAAAATGCGGTTTCCGACCTGTTTAAAGAGAGAAAAGTAGGGACGGAATTGTTTATCACGGTGGCGGTTGTGATCTCTGTAGTCGGCCGGGAATATTTGGCCGGGTCGGTCGTATTAATGATCATCCTTATCGCAGAATATATCGCTTCAGCCAGCGGCGAACGGGCCAGGGCTTCGATCAAAGAACTGATCGGTTCGGTGCCGCAGGTGGCCGTCGTCAAAAAGGACGGCCAGGAAACCAATGTCCGGATCAGCGATCTGAAAGTCGGCGATACCATACTTGTCAAAGCGGGTGAAAAGATACCGGTGGACGGCAAGGTTACCGGAGGTTCAGGATCGGTCAACCAGGCGCCGATTACCGGCGAAAGTGTGCCACAGGAGAAAGGCACGGGTGCCGACGTATTCGCTGGTACCATCGTCGAATCGGGCGCATTGGATATCAAGATGACCAAGGCCGGCAACGATACGGTATTTTCGCGGATCATCGCACTGGTAGAGGAAGCCGAAAGCCAGCAGGCACCCATCGAAAAATACACGGACAAGGTCGCTTCCTACCTGATCCCGGTGGTTTTTATTTTTGTCGCCGCCGTTTATTTTTTCACCCGTGACGTAAAGCTGGTGATCGCGCTGCTTATTTTTACCTCGCCCGCTGAACTGGGGCTTGCCACGCCATTAGTTACCATTTCCGCAATCGCCCGGGCAGCCCGGGAGGGAATATTGATCAAAGGAGGCAAGTTCCTGGAGGAACTATCCAAAGTGGATACCATCGTCTTTGATAAGACCGGCACGCTTACTGCGGGAAGCCCGGCAGTTAACGAGATCCTGGTCACCCATACGGCTTATACACGGCAGGATATTATCCGCCTGGCGGCGACCCTTGAGCGGCGTTCCGGCCATCCGCTGGCCAAGGCGATACTGGCTTATGCAGAAGCGCAAAAGGTCAGTTTCGGCGAACCCGAAAATTTTGAGGTCATCAAGGGGCGCGGCGTGCGCGCTGATGCTGATGGTAAAACAGTGCTGCTGGGTAATAAGCTGTTCATGACCGAGAACGGCATCGAAACGACCACGGTGTCCGGCAACGACACCGATACAGCCATCCACCTGGCGGTCGGCGGCAAACTTGCCGGTATTTTGTATGTAGCTGACACTATACGTGAGGGAGCGAAGGAAATGGTCGCAGGCTTGATGAAAAGCGGCATCAAGCGGATCATCATGCTCACCGGGGACAATGAGGCCACGGCAAAACACGTAGCCGGCCAGACCGGTATCACGGAGTTCCGGGCGAACCTGCTACCCGAAGATAAGATCAGGCAGATCAAAGAACTGCAGGCCGGCGGCGCAAAGGTAGCCATGGTCGGTGACGGTATCAATGACGCGCCCGCGCTTGTACAGGCCAATATAGGTATCGCCATGGGCGCTATGGGCACGGAAGCTGCCATGGAGGCAGCGGATATCGTGCTGATGCAAGACCGCCTGGAAAAAATCGCCCGGGCGCGGGCGATCAGCCGTAAGGCATTCCTGACGATCAAAGAGAACATCTTTGTCGGCGTAGGCATTGTGCATGTGATCGGTATCACGCTGGTATTGCTACGGGTGCTTGGCCCTGTACAGGCCGCCGCGATCCATTTATTGCCGGACACGCTGGTGTTCATCAATTCCATCAAATTGCTGAAGGTGAAAATAGAAGGGGAATAACATGACTGCTGATCAACAACTGCTGGAACGCCTGCTGCACCCGGCAAGTCGCAGGGCCGGATTTCGGGACCTGGTTAGCAACTACGCTCCCCCCCTGTATTTTCTTTTTCGTCATTTAGGACTGGCACACGAACCTGCCGATGAGCTGCTGAGCGACCTGTTCGTCGTTTTTTGGAAAAATATGGCGAAGCTGCGACCAAGCGATCGGCTCCCGTTGGTGTTATTCCGTAAGGCTTTTAAAGCGGGTTTTGACGTGGTCGGTCACGACCGGGAAGCTTTGCTGCGAGGGGTCCATTACCTTCAGTCGTCGCAGCGCTTCGAATGGAAAGAGATTGCCTGCATTACCAGCCTTCCGACCGGGGCGATAACTTTTTATTAAAACGTTATGACGACAACAAGATCAAGAAGAACCAGACGGGAAGCCAAATCCATTGAACGCAGTAAAACAGCCGTTGTATCCGTGCGCGGAAATACTTCTCTCAAAAAGAAAATAAAAAAGAAAGCCCTGCTGCCCCTGTGGCAGCGTATGACCTATTGGATCATGGGATTTGTCCTGGTGGCCAGTATCGTAACCATGATGGCGGCCATTTTCAAACATTACCTGTCACCTAAAACTAAATTACATAATCGAGAAGTTAAGAAACCGGACAAATCATGATCAGGAACAAAACAGCGGGCCCTTTAGCGGCATTTACCGAAACTTTCGCCGCACTGAAGAATAAAACTTTTGCAGGACTGTACTTCGCGCAGGCGGTCAGCCTGCTGGGTGACGCAGTAACCTGGGTAGGTTTAGCTTTGCTATCTTACCAGTTCGGTAAGGAAAAGTCTGCGATCATCTTAGCGAGTGCCTTAACACTGCGGGTAACTGCCTTTATTATTTTCTCCCCATTCGCGGGGGTATTGGCCGACCGGGTAAGCCGGAAAACCATTCTCGTGACGACGCACTTTATCCGCATGGGTATTGTTGCCTGCCTGCCTTTTGTAAATACCGAGTGGCAGATCTATGCCCTGGTTTTTGCCTTAAACGTGTTCAATGCTTTTTTTACGCCAACTTACCGCGCGGTAATTCCGCAGGTAGTAGACAAGGCGCATTACCGGCAGGCGGTGGGCCTATCTACGGCAACCTTCCAAATATTAGGTGTATTAGGGCCTGGCCTCGCGGGTATCTTAGCCGTTTGGTTCGGCGCGCGGGAGATCTTTTTTATTGATGCGGGTTCATTTATCGTAGCAGGTATATTGATTCTGCTATTACCGGGTGTAAAGCTGCAAAAGAAAGTGGATAAGACACAAAAAACATTTACCGCCTGGCAGGATGTAATTAAAGGAATAAAACTGTTATTTGGTAATCCCATTATCCGCTTTGCGCTCATTATCGAGTTCGTTTCCGCTATTGCCGGGGCGCAGATATTGGTTAATTCGGTAGGTCACATCAAAAGCGGCTTGCATTTAGATGATATTATGGCTGGGTTATGGCGGCCTTTGGCATCGGCGCAAGCATCGCAGCATTTGTAGCAGGAAGTTTGGATAAAACAAAAACCAGACGCATTTCGCTGATCTTAGGTGCCTTGATCTTAGCTATCACGATCTCTATCACAAATTTCGTAAGCTTTCCTGTAATGATGATTTTATGGGTCTTTGCAGGTTTAGGACAAAGCTTAGCCGAAATGCCATCCGAAACTTTGATCGGTGAGAATATTCCCGAGAATGAACAGGGCAAGGTCTATGGATCGCATTTTGCTTTTTCTCATTTGTGGTGGGCTATCGCTTACCCGATAGCTGGATATACCGGTAGTCACTTTCCTGGCAGGGATTTCCTGTATGGCGGTTTATTGTCCGCAGCACTGCTTGCCGTAGCTATTTTTCTCCTGCTCGGGCATAAGCTGAAAGGAAACGTTGTCAGGTAGCAATCAAAAAACTGCCCGATGAACATTAACAATAAACAATTTGAAACATGAAAAACAGAATCTACTTAACCTATTTTTTTATCCTCCTGGTTGCGACAGCATTCGCACAGCCTCCTGCCGCGTCTACTCGGTTGAGGTCGCCTTTTCGTGCCTATAACAACACACAGTATACCTCCCATACGGAGTTGTTTGCAGAATACCGGCCCTTATTGCTCAACTCGCCGAACCGGTTTACGGCGCACCTGACCATGACAGGCGAAACATTCAAGCCTTATACCGATGCAGAGGTAAAGTTAACGCTCACTATAGGCGGCCAAACTGCCTGGCAGCAAACGCTGAAGCAACCAACTGCGCCCGGCACCTATCGTTTTCCGGTGCAATCCGCCATAGCCGGTACGGGGCAGATAACCATCGAATTAAAAACTACAACGTTCACAGAAAAATTTGTTGTTAAAAACGTGACGGTTTATACCGATACCGCCGCGGCAATAACTGCTCAAAAAACAATGCCAACTGAGCCTGAAGGTTTGATCCCCTTTACCAAGGAGCGTTCCTGGGTAGAGACCTTTGTCACGGCAATAGTGGGCAAATCGATGACCATACCGGCCGCTGCCGTTCTGACTTCAGACAATATCCATTATGTTTGGGTACAGTACGATCCGGAACACTTCCGCAAGCAGACCGTGACAACAATTGCCGGTGGCGATAGCCAGGTGAAAATCAAAGCTGGTCTTCGGATTGGCGACCGTATTATAACAGTAGGTGCCGACAAGGTTAAAACACCATAAATCAGCTGGTCATGAGAACAACTTTGTTAACACAGGTTTTGCTTTACGTATTGTTTCCTATAGCGGGAACCATTATAGGCGCACTGACGGCTGCCATCCGTACGCCCGGACCACTGGTACGCAGCGCTATCCAGCATTTTGGTGCAGGGGTGGTATTTGCAGCAATCGCAGGGGAACTTATTCCTGAGGCCATGCATTCACGCGCGCCGCTGCCGGTTGCGATAGGTTTCGCCCTGGGTGTATTGGCGATGTTTGCCCTGAGGTTTTGGGCTGAAAAACGGGAAAAAGCCGAAGCAAAAGGCAGGCGTTCCCGTTTCGGGCTGATCGCGGCGGTTGGCGTGGATACTATTCTGGACGGGCTGGTCATTGGAATTGGGTTTATTGCGGGCAAAAAGGAAGGTGTGTTGATCGTTATCGCCCTCACGCTGGAAATGTTTTTCCTTGGTTTGACTACAGCTGTTACGCTACTTGGGGAAGGCGCAAAAAAGCGCAAAGTGATCCTGCTAACCGCCTCGCTTGCGCTGATGATCGGTGTCGGAGCCGCGTTGGCTGTTACAATCCTGGGCGGACTTACCGGCGCGGCGCTTTACGGCGTCCTTGCTTTTGGTTGTGCTACGCTCTTATATCTGGTGACCGAAGAACTGCTGATCGATGCACACTCCGTAAAGGAAACACCACTGGTGACCAGTGTTTTTTTTGCCGGATTTTTGCTGTTATTAATGCTGGAAATGACCGTTTAAACGAAAACGATGAAAGTATATCAAAATCTTAGCGTAAGCGACTGGCACGATCTGTTGAAAAGACCGGCCAAAGACGTCGGGGATATCGAAGAAAAAGTACTCCCAATATTGCAGGCTGTCAAAACAGGAGGGGACGCAGCACTGAAACGATACACGGCTATGTTTGACGGGGTTGAGATAGATCGCCTTGCCGTAACGATGAAGGAAATTAATGCAGCGTCATACCTGGTTGAAGAATCATTAAAAAAGGCCATTGCAAAAGCCAAAGCGAATATCGAAAAGTTCCATGCCGCTCAGCGCGAACCGGTAAAGACTATGGAAACGATGCCCGGTATCAGGTGCTGGCGGCGGTCGATAGCGATCGAAAAAGTAGGGCTTTATGTGCCCGGCGGGACAGCGCCATTATTCTCTACTGTTTTAATGCTGGCCGTGCCGGCGATGGTAGCAGGCTGTGCGGAAGTGATCATTTGTACCCCTCCGCAAAATGATGGCTCGGTTCATCCGGCGATTCTGTACACCGCTGACCTATGTGGTGTAAGCAAGATCTACAAGGTTGGTGGGGCACAGGCCATTGCCGCCATGGCGTATGGAACGGAAACTATTCCTAAAGTACATAAGTTGTATGGCCCTGGTAATGCTTTTGTCGCTGTAGCTAAACAACTGGTTAACCGTGAGGGCGTAGCGATAGACCTGTTTGCAGGCCCGTCGGAAGTGCTGGTGATCGCGGATGAATCTGCCGATGCCCTGGCGGTGGCCACAGACCTGCTTGCACAAGCCGAACACGGCGCAGATAGTCACTGCCTGTTGGTCACTACGTCTGAAACGCTGCTGGGCAAGGTTCAGGAAGCGGTACTTACCCTCGTGGCTAAAAGCCCGAGGCGGTCTATTCTTGAATTGAGTATCACCAACTTCAGCCTGATCTTAATTAAGGATTTAGGCGAAGCCATGAAATTCAGCGACGACTACGCGCCGGAACATTTGATCATCTGTACCGCCAATGCCGGGATGCTCGCAGGGCAGGTAAAAAACGCCGGTTCTGTTTTCGTCGGTCACCTGACACCGGTTTCCCTCGGCGACTACGCTTCCGGTACTAACCACACCCTGCCCACCAATGGCACGGCGATAGCCTTCAGCGGGGTATCGCTGGATAGTTTTATCAAAAAAGTTACCTTTCAGGAGGCAGATCTGCACGGACTGTCCACTATCGGCCCGGTGGTGCAGGTGCTGGCTGAAGCGGAAGGCCTTCAGGCGCATGCGGATGCGGTCAGCGTGAGGCTAAATAAAACGTAGGATGAACGTACTTGGCATGATCCTCCAAATGGCGGCAGCTTTATCGTTGCTGGTCTGCGTTCACGAGCTCGGGCACCTTGCTGCTGCCCGGTTTTTCGGTATGCCGGTTAAAAGACTTTATATCTTTTTTGATGTCTATAAGCTGGCGCTGTTCCGCTTTAGACGTGGCGGCACAGAATTTGGCATGGGCTGGTTGCCTTTAGGCGGATATGCACAGCTCGACGGGCATGTATACGACCGAAAGCCATGGTGGCAGCGTGTAATTGTCATGTTAGGCGGACCCTTGGCTAATATCGTGCTGGCATTTTTTTTATTTACGGTCATCGGCCTGCAGTTTGGCGATAGTTATGTGCCTGATCTGTCCGCTGTCCTGCCGGTCTGGGATGAAGCCGTGACCATCAGTCCGGACGAAGAGCTGGCACTCAAAGAGGATAGCTTTCTCTTTGGAGAAGACATGCTGAGCACGCGTCTGCTGGAAGGACATACGATCGCCACCATTGTCCGAACCAAGGCAGGCCAGCGCCTGCACCTGCATATAGCGGTCTCTCCGCAAGTGCTTCAGCAACTGACCACCCGAAAGCTGACCAACTTTTTCTCGCTCAGCCTGGGTTTCTGGGTGGACTCAGTGATCACGAATGTTGATACTGCGGCCAAACATTATGAACCAGGCCGGTCCGCGCTACACCTCAACGGGCAGGCGGTTAGTAATTATGAGGACTTTTTGATCAAACTGAAAGAAGCCGGGCCGGGCCGCCTGATCTTATCCCTGATCCATGACGGGAAGCGATATGAATTACCGGCGCACCTGGAAAAGGACGGGCACCTCGGTTTTTTGCTGGCATCCGACCATATCTTGTTTAACCCGCACCGGCCGGATGCGCAGGGCTGGCTATTATCAGCTAGCAATACGATGATCGCTCAGTTGAAAAACAACTTAAGCGGCTTGCAGCAGGTGTTTACCGGCCGGATACGGCCAGACAGGGCCTTTGTCGGTCCGATCAGACTGGCTACACTGTTTGGGGATGGCTTTGATGCCGGCCGTTTCTGGTGGCTTACGGCCTTGCTTTCCGTGGCGCTGGCCTGTATTAACCTGTTACCCCTGCCTGTTGCCGACGGGGGAAGGATCGTTATACTAACTATAGAGGGTATCGGCGGGCGGAAATTGCCGGCCGGTTTACAGGCAGGCCTGGAATGGCTGGGGTTGCTATTGATCATCATCCTGAGCGTCTTTGTCGCCTATCAGGATATCCGTTCCCTGCTATAACCGGATAAAACTGCGGTCAATATATTGAGTGATGGGGCATTTCGTAAGAGAGCCGACGTTTTCACTTTAACAGTGGATACTTCCGGTGGTTTAGTGTCTGCTGTTATAAATTTATTACAGTGGGCAAAAAATAAGCAGATGCTTATCTCAACAAACCTTTTAACATAGACTAATTAGTTGCCTTAATGCGTCAGTCTGCCTAAAGTTATAAATAAGTTTCAAGGTTATCACGGACGCATTTTCGGCAAAAATTCTGCACCTGGGGACGGAGTCAACGACAGATTTTCGTTAATAAAAGATTAATCCAGATTAATGAAAGCGAAGAAGCACCTGATGGGGGAACAAAAAGGGAACTAATTTGATCAGACTGCTAATAAAAAAAATGGCAGTAGATGTGAACTTTGGCATGTTCCTGTCAGTGCTGATCATGTTTTTTACCATCCTTGCAACAGGCACGGCACTATACAGTCATGGCATTCGAAATATTTGCTACGGTAGAGCAGGCAGCAAAAGCCCTGGAACCAGTTGCTGGTAAGCTATCCTATCTGCTGTTTGCAGTCGGGATTATTGGGACCGGACTGTCCCTGGCTGATTAAAAACTTTGTTGACCCAAAAGCACAGTTCATTTTAGTACCTCCTGTCGACCTTTTTTCGCATGGGCTCCGATTCTGCTTTTTCGCGTTTATTGGGAACATTACTTATATAATAGCTGTTTGTACCGAAAGTCATTTCCCGGCAAGGATTTTTTACTTGGCGTTGTTATTTCCGGTGGCTTATTAATTATAGCTTTGTTTATAACAAAGTTACAGTTAAGGCACATGGCTAAAACAAGAAATGTCGATTCTAATCTTTCAATTAAGGAACGTCTTTCGGCGTTGAAAAACCTGCCCGAACTTTTTAGGCTGGTCTGGCAAAGTAGTCCAGGTAAGACAACATTAAGTTTTGCGTTGCGTATAGCCCGTTCGGCAATGCCGGTGACCCTACTGTATATAGGTAAGCTGATCATTGACCAGGTGATCGGACTGAACCGCCACGGCGGGAGCCAGCATGAACTATGGAAACTGGTCATCATTGAGTTTGGATTGGCCGTGCTGACGGATGGTTTGAACCGGATGATCAATTTGACGGATAGTTTGCTCGGCGATCTTTTTTCCAATTATACCTCCATGCGTATTATGAGCCATGCGACAACACTCGACCTGGACCAATTTGAAGATTCCGTCTTCTATGACAAACTGGAAAGGGCACGGCAGCAAACGGTTGGCCGTAGTGTATTGTTATCGCAGGTGATGAGCCAGGTGCAGGATTTTATTTCTATGGCTTTCCTGCTTACGGGTCTGATCGCTTTCAACCCTTGGTTGATCCTGCTGCTGCTCATCGCTATTATCCCTTCGTTTTTAGGTGAATCTTACTTTAACAGCCAAAACTATGCTTTGACCCGCAGCCAGACGCCCGAAAGGCGTGAACTGGATTATGTGCGTTATTTGGGTGCGAGTGATGAACCGCGAAAGAGGTGAAGATTTTCGGACTCGCGGACTTCATTATTAATCGTTTTAAAATACTATCTGATCAGTTTTATGCCGATAACAGCAAACTGGCGGTTAAACGCTCGGCTTGGGGCACATTCTTTTCGATTTTGGGAAGTATGGGTTATTACGCTGCTTATGGTTATATCATTTACCAAACCGTTACTGGAAAAGCTTCGGTTGGCACACTAACCTTTTTGGCTGGTTCTTTCCGGCAATTAAGTAGCCTGATGGAAAGCATGCTGAACCGTTTTACGACGGTGTCGCAGGGCGCAATCTACCTGAACGATTTTTTAGAGTTCTTCGAGATCAAACCCAAGATAAGTGTTTCTGAAAATCCTTTGCCATTCCCTAAACCTATTAAACAAGGGTTTACATTTGAAAATGTTGGCTTCCAATATCATAATTCGGAGAACTGGGCCAACCGGCATTTAAACTTTACACTGCATCCCGGCGAAAAACTGGCATTAGTAGGCGAAAACGGCGCAGGTAAAACCACGCTGGTGAAACTGCTAGCTCGATTGTATGACCCCACTGAAGGACAAATATTATTGGACGGGATAGATCTGAAGGAATATGCGATTGATGACCTGCGTTTGAACTTAGGTATCATCTTTCAAGATTATCTGCGTTTCCAAATGACACTTTCCCAAAATATAGCTGTTGGCAATATCAACGAAATAAACAATAAGGCATTGATTCAAAAAGCGGCGCGTGAAAGCTTGGCCGATGCTTTGGCCGAAAAACTGCCTAACCATTATGATCAATGGTTAGGCAGACGTTTCAATGATGGCGTAGAATTATCAGGCGGTGAATGGCAAAAAGTAGCCTTAGCCCGTGCTTATATGAAAGAGGCGCAGGTGCTTATTCTTGACGAACCGACTGCTGCATTAGACGCCAGGGCGGAATATGAAGTATTTCAGCGATTCGCTCAAATGACAAAAGGGAAATCAGCGGTGCTGATTTCACACCGTTTTTCAACCGCGAGGTTGGCCGATAGAATTATTGTTTTGGAAAAAGGAACTGTTTTCGAAATAGGAACCCATGAGGAATTATTAGAAAAAGAAGGTCGCTATTCGGAACTATTTCAGTTACAGGCGATGGGGTATCAATAAAGGTTAACCATGTTTACTTAAACGAAAGACAACAATTCTTTAAAAGTATATAAATCTTTCTCGAAGCTTAATATCATCAATAGTGATAGCAAGTGTTGTAGGATTTGTAATTTTCTTGGCGGGTTTCGTACCCAAACTTTTGTAGGCGATATTCAGTTCATGAAGCGTATAATCCCTCATTATTTTTTATACAAAGCGATTAAAAGTTAAAATCTTTTTAATCTAATTATCAACAAATTGGCTGTGTTTTTAAAAAAAACTAAAAAAAATTCACACTTTTTATAGTGTGAATTATGCAACGTATCCATCGAATTGTGTAACACGTTTGTGATTATTGAACTTACCTTTATATAAGACAGTATTTTCAAAATCGACGCGTCGGCCAGCAATACTACAACCAGTTCTATTGGAAAAGTATAGCTATATAAGATCGTGGCTTTGCTAACGAAGAGCGCCGATATCTATGTGAAGGGACGTTGACTAATTATACTAATTATTTTAACCGGTGACCAACCAGCTTTGCTGTAGGCCCACAAATTATTTTAAAATGAAAAAATTAATGATTTTTATTGTTGCCTCTGCTTTAAGCTCAGGTGTATTTGCCCAGGAAAAAATGGATGACAACATGCAAATGGGGAAAAAGGAACAACACATTAGCATGAAAAAAAATCATCTCATGATGATGGATGGTAAAATGCAGATGCAAAAAAATGGCAAAACAATGCCAATGGAAAAAGACATGACATTAACCAATGGCACACAGGTAATGACAGACGGGATGTGTAAGATGAAAGATGGTACCTCCATGACCATGAAAGACGGGGATATGATAGACATGAATGGAAAAATGGGAAAAATGCCCAAAAAATCTAAAATGGGTGGAATGAAGATGTAGGTATCTTATGAGCAAGAGCTAAACTATTTGGCTCTTGCTTCTTATGGTATACTAAAATCAGCTAAGGAAACCAAGGCTTTACGCTCTCGCCACTAATAGTTGATCAGTTCACTTCCCAAAAATCACTCCTCAATTTTAATGTTTAACAATCGAATTATGAAACATCATGAACATCTGCCTATACAACAAAACAATGACGAGCAATTGCCTGAAATTGCCATTGATGAACACCAGCAAAGTCCTGATACAATCGACGGTTGTACAATGGATCCTTGCCCGATGAAAGAAAAAAACAAGAGCGAACACGTTGGCAAATGCCCCGATTGCGGGAAGGTTGAAAGGTTAAAAGGGCGTAAGATCATATCGGCGGAATAAGTTTGGAAAATGGAGGTATTGAACTACATAGCAATGGGCATCAGCATAGCTGGAAGCATTATCATTATTTGGGGTGTACTTATAACGGTAGCCAATTTTCTAAACAACGAAAAAAATAAAATATTCAATATCAAACACCAAAGTAACAGCGGGTCTATCAGGTATCAGTTCAGTGGATATTTAATACTTGGACTTGATTTTATGCTGGCAGCAGACATTATTCATACCATACATAATCCTGTTCTAAATGAATTGTATGTTTTGGCAATGATCGTAGGGATAAGATCAGTAATAAATTTCTTTTTGATGAAAGAAATGGGAAATAGTGAATCAGCTAAGACTTTTTAAAAATTGCCTTTAATGATGCGTTGTAGGGCTGCCTTTAAGCCTTGTGTATCAGATAAATATTTAACAATAGAATTATGAAAGCATTAGTATACCACGGTCCCGGAAAAAAAGCCTGGGAAGAAAAGCCAAAACCGGAAATAAAAGAACCAACGGATGCCGTTGTAAGAATTTCGAAAACTACAATCTGTGGAACAGATCTGCATATAATGAAGGGCGATGTACCAACGGTTACCGATGGAAGAATTATCGGCCATGAAGGTGTTGGTGTTATTGAGGAAGCCGGAACCGCTGTTACTAATTTTAAAAAGGGCGACCATGTTTTAATTTCCTGCATCACATCTTGCGGTAAATGTGAATATTGTAAAAAAGCAATGTATTCGCACTGCGTAGTTGGTGGATGGATTCTGGGTAACACCATTGATGGCACACAAGCGGAATATGTAAGGATTCCTTTTGCTGATAACAGCCTGTACCCTATCCCGGAAGGGTCTGACGAAGAAGCGCTGGTCATGTTAAGTGATATTTTGCCAACGGGGTTTGAATGTGGTGTACTTAGCGGGCAGGTTAAGCCCGGTGATGCCATCGCTATTGTAGGTGCGGGGCCAATAGGTCTTGCAGCTTTGTTAACCTCACAATTTTATACACCGGCCATTATTATTATGATAGATCAGGATGATAACCGGCTGGCAGTTGCAAGAACCTTCGGTGCAACCCACACCATCAACAGCGGTGTTGAAAATGCCGTAGAAAAAGTCATGAGCCTCACAGATCAAAAAGGCGTTGATGTAGCTATAGAAGCAGTTGGGATCCCGCCGACATTTGAAGTATGCCAGGCGATTATCGCTGCCGGTGGACATATTGCAAACATCGGTGTTCACGGAAAAAGCGTGGCTCTTCATATGGAAACTTTATGGTCAAGAAACATCACGATCACTACACGCCTTGTTGATACCGTATCTACACCACTGCTTTTTAAAACCGTACAGGCCGGAAAGCTTGAACCGAAGAGATTAATAACGCATCATTTTAAACTTGATGAAATCATTGAGGCTTATGATACCTTCGGAAATGCGGCGAAAGAAAAAGCACTCAAAGTCATTTTAACTAATGATTAAGACTCGGTAGAAAAATTAGTGACGAGGATCACCTGAAAACTTGCCGGTAATCACCTTAATCAAGGTCTGTATAGTGGACTTTTGTGTCTTGATAACTCACCCTCCAATAAAGCATCTCTATGAAAACCATTAATTCGATGAAAGCCAAAATTACCTGCATAGTCTTCATCATGTTCGCAACCGCTTTTGTCGCTGGCTGTAACAGTAACAGCAAAAATAACAAGAAAGCGGACACTGTAGCTCAACCCAATAACCAAAACGGCGAAGGCGAAGGGATGGATAGTACACACCGTGGCGAAATGGGTAACGGCCATAACGGTATGGATAGCACGCACCGTGGTATGCGGCATGGACCCTCTGGTAAAGACAGCAGTAATTCGAAGAAGAAAAATTGAGTTAGCTATGGTGTCAGGAATCGAAACGCAATAATCCAATACATAAAATTTAACGCACAAAAAAAATCAACATCATGAATATACCATCTTCAAATATCAAAAATTCCAGCCCGTTAAAGGCACGTTACCCGCAACTTAAAAAGAGTAGAATTTCAGACATGGGAACACTAATGGGCTTGTTCGCGATCTTACTTACCGCTTCTTCTATTATAGGATGTAATGGGAACAATTCTAACAGCAGTAGTAAAAAAACAGATTCTACGGCTCAATCCAATGTGCAAGGGAATGATGATGGCACTAAAAAAGTTTACCAGGGCATGGAACTGATCAGATCAGGAAATGAAATGGTAAATAAAGGAGAAAAAGCCAACGACAGAGCAATGATAAACCAAGGCATTTCAACCATGGATAAAGGTATGGAAATGGTAAAATCCGGAAGAATGGGCAACGATAGTCGCCAGCACGAAAACGAAGGTATGGACGATAAAATGGCGAAGGGCGACAGCGCAAAAACGATCCGGGCGAAAAATATGAATATGGGAGACAGCGGAATGGAAATTATACATCAGGGCATAGATGTAGCGAAGTCAGGCAAAATGCTCACCATACACGCCCAAAAGGATAAGGATAAACCAATGATGCAAACAGGTATGGATATGATGACCAAGGGTATGGCGATGATAACCATGGGCAAAGAGATGATGGGGAAAGACAGCCCCGCCATGTCCGACAAACCGATGGCTGATGATATGGACATGATGGATAAAGGAATGGATATGATGGATAAAGGTAAGGGCATGGCCGCTAAAGCAATGGGGCCGGCAGACAAGCCCATGATGGATGATGATATGGACAAAGGCATGGATATGATGGACAAGGGCATGGACATGATGGGTATGGGCGCAGATAAAATGAAAAAAGATAAAAAAACAATGCCGAAAAAAGATGCACCGATGACTGATATGTAATTTTTGTTTAAGAAAACTATAAAGTATTCATAATGAAATGGTTTCGCCCTATAATTTCTATCACTTTTTTTGCCGCCTTATCTATAGTTGCAGCATCTTCGGCGATAGCACAAACCCCGGATGAGCATGCCAGCCACCACCCAGGAAGCGCACCAGCAGATAAAAGTGCTGCCATGAAGGATACAACTGCTGGTAACAAAGCCGGCGGCATGGGAGCAGGCATGGGCGATATGATGAAGGATATGGGAAAGCCCACCTATAAGGAAATGTATCCTACATTAATGCAGGCCAATGATCTGACACCGGAAAAACGTATCGAAATAAACCAGTTGGCAAATAAGCAGATCACCGAAGGCAATGCGATGCTGAGTATTGGTTTAGAGGAACTTTCCGGTGCCACCAGGATGCAGGATATGGAGGCCATGAAAGCCGCGAACCAACGGATACGGCAAGGCCAGATGATGCTGGAAAGCGGGTTGGAAGGGCAACGGGCACTGGCAGAAAATAAAGATCCTCGGCTTACCGCGTTACAATGGTTCAACCGGGAAATGAACCTTACCGCTATCGAAGATGCAAATAAGCACAGTTTTATGGGGCTTTCCTGGTTCCATTACATGTCCATGTTTTTGCTCACTGCATTTGCAGTAATCATGATTTGGATGTATTTCCGTAAGATGAAACGTGCCAACGCACTTATTGATCAATTAACGGGTAATTCAACAGAAAATATTCCACCGCCTGGTACTAAGCCGGGTCTGTCGCCTGCGGAAAACCCAGGAGCTAAACCGGCTGCTCCTGCTGCTGAAAAAGCCGGATCGCCGCCCATCGTAAACCCGGAGGCAGCGCCATCAAAACCAAATTCATGGACGGGTACTTTACTCGTTTCAGAAATTTTTGTAGAAACACAGAACGTAAAAACCTTTCGGCTTACAGAACCGGAGGGTAAAAAGATCCCGTTCAATTTTTTGCCCGGCCAGTTCATTACGGTAACCATTAATCCGGCGGGTGTTCCTGTAAAACGGTCATACACTATCGCTTCGTCCCCTACACATACAGAATATTGCGAAATAACGGTCAAGCACGAAGAAAAAGGGACCGTTTCGCATTACATGCACACCGCAGTGCATATCGGTGAATTAATGCAGTTCACCGCCCCTTCCGGCAAATTTACCTTTACGGAAACACATGCCAAAAGCGCTGTATTTATTGGCGGCGGCGTGGGTTTAACACCAATGATGAGCGCAGTTCGCTATTTGACAGACCGCTCCTGGAAAGGAGAAATTTATTTTTTCTTTACCTGTAAAAATGAAAGCAGTATCATTTTCCGGGAAGAGATCTTATACCTGCAAAAGAGATATGCGAACCTGCACGTCTTTTTTGTGCTTAGCCAACAGCAAGGCGAGGCCAGTGTCGACTTTGTCCCCGGTCGCATTACAAAAGAAATAATAACTGAACGGGTGCCGGACCTTATATCCCGGATGATCCACATTTGTGGGCCAAAGACCATGATGGATGCGGTTAAGGTGATGCTTGACGAGCTCAAAGTCCCTAAAGAAAATGTAATGGAGGAGGTATTTGCCGGGCCGTCACCTGCTGCAAAAACTCCGACAACAGTACCTGAAAAACCAGCGGAGGGTAATGAACCAGGACAACAACCAGCTACACCGGAAGAACAACAAGCTGCCGTGCCGGAAAATGGGAAATCCACGACCACCGAAGAAGACAAAGGCGGGGTCGTTACGTTTGCCAAATCAAATAAAACAGCGGTGCTTACCGCGAACAAATCGATACTCGAAGCGTCCGAGGAGGTTGGCGTTAACATTGACTATTCCTGCCGTGTTGGAACCTGCGGAATATGTAAAACAAAATTAATTTCAGGTAACGTGACCATGGCCGTAGAGGATGCATTGACGGAAGACGATAAAGCACAAAATATAATTTTGGCTTGCCAGGCAAAAGCAACTGAAGCTGTTTCAGTTGATGCTTAATTTTAATAGAAAAAATACAATAAATGAAACAGGAACGAACTATTATTGGCTCCATGCTTATACTACAACTTGTTTTGTGGTTAGGTTTTTTGGTGCATCGTTCCCCACGATTTCCGGGCAGCCTAACCGGTACGTTACTGGCAGTTACTGCCGCATTACTATTAATCGTGCCGCCGCTTTTATACTCTGCTACCAAACGAATAGCTTTTTTTAAAGAAAAGATCTCCAAGCGAATTTCCATCGGAACATTACTTAACTGGCACGTTTACACCAGTATTGTCGGCACCATACTGGCGATATTGCACACAGGTCACCGCTTTGAAAGCAATCTGGGTATAGCACTTACGGCAACGCTGATGCTTACGGTATTAAGTGGTTTCATAGGACGGTATTTTCTTAGCTATTCATCAAAAGAGATCTCAGAAAAACAAACCGAACTAAACTTGCTGGCGACACAATATAATCAATTGATCGATCAGATAGGTCAGCAACCAAAATCAGAACCTACTTTTGTTGTTTCCAATAATGTTATAAGCCGTGCCTTTAACAGTTTCGTGGGTATCCAGCAGGCCGCGACAGACACTAAATCGCTGCTATCGCAGCGAGCTATGCGTTTGGCTGAATCCATCGCCGACCTTGAATATGCTATAAAGACACACGAATTACTAAAACGAAGAACGGCCGGCTGGTTGAAGATCCATATCATTACATCCTCTGCATTTTACATTTTACTCATACTGCACATTTGGTCAGCCATTTATTTCGCGTTAAGATTCCTTAAATGAAAAAGTTACTTGTCATTTTCATTTTATTATCTTTTGTAGTGGTAGCCGTCCATTACAGTAGCTTTGATTTCGCTAAAAAAAATAGCTGGCAAACACAGGCAAGTCCCGGAAAATTATCGGCGGCCCACGCGATGCTTGCTGCTAATTGTGCGTCCTGTCATACAGCTGGAAAGGTAATAGATAATGCCAAGTGTATCAGCTGCCATGGTGATAACAAGCTTTTGCTGGAGCGGCAGCCAACTGCTTTTCATGGTATGATCGGTAACTGTTCTTCCTGCCATATAGAACACCGGGGCGCAGATGCAAATTTGCGTGTCATGGATCATGAGGCATTAGCAAGTATCGGAGAAAAAATAATTGGCGAAGGAAAAAAATCTTTCCATTTGGATAAATCCCTGATGCCGGCTGATCACCCCCTAGTTTCAGGCCTTGTGGCTAAACTTGATTGTGCCAGTTGCCATAGCACGAAGGACAAGCATGTGGGGATGATGGGAACCAATTGCGCATCCTGCCATGCTGATACGCAATGGACAATCCCCAAATTTCAGCACCCTTCTGTACTTTCTACCAACTGCTCATCATGTCATCAGGCACCGCCCAGCCATTTTATGATGCACTTTGAAATGGTTTCTAAAAAAGTTGCGGCCAGAAGCGACGAAAACGGTAATGGCTGTTGCCAAATCGTGAATGTCAGTCAATGCTATTCCTGCCACAAAACAACGGTTTGGAACGATATTCAGGGTGTTGGCTATTATAAACATCACTAACAATAATCATCGCCTACTCATAGGATTTATAATCAATAAAAACTTAAAAAAATACGCCATGTCAATACAAACAATTAATCCGGCCACCAATGTGGCCATCAAATCTTTTGAAGAAATGAGCGACGAGGCAGTTGATACTGCCGTGATGCAAGCCGAAAATGCTTATAAAGATTGGAGGAAAACAAGCTACGAACAAAGAGCACTCCTGTTGCACAAAGTGGCGGGTTTGATTAGGGATAAAAAAGACTTGTTATCGAAAATAATAACTTCAGAGATGGGCAAACTTATTGCCCAGGCTGAAGGTGAAATCATATTAAGCGCCGATATTTTCGATTATTATGCCGACCACGCAGAGAAATTCCTTGCTGATAAAACACTTGGGCCAACACATGGCTCAGCGTTTATCCGTCATAGCCCTATTGGCGTATTGTTCGGTGTAGAGCCCTGGAATTTCCCATTTTACCAGGTAGCGCGTTTTGCGGCCCCCAACTTGATGATCGGTAATACCATTTTAGTTAAACATGCTTCTATTGTGGCCCAATGCGGTATTGCCATAGAAGATCTGTTTAAAGAAGCCGGTGCCGCCGCCGGTATTTACACTAACCTTTTAATATCGGGAAACAGAGCTTCCGCTTTGGTGAGCAATAAAAGGATAAAAGGCGTTTCCCTGACAGGAAGTGAGGCCGCCGGATCAAGCATAGCCTCGCAGGCCGGTAAATATTTAAAAAAATCTGTACTTGAATTGGGGGGTAGTGATGCTTTTATCGTATTGGAAGATGCCGACATAGATAAGACCGTAGAATGGGCAGTCGTAGGTAGAATGAACAATAACGGGCAATGTTGTGTGGCATCCAAACGGTTTATCGCCGTAGAAGCAATCGCAGACGAATTTTTAGAGAAATTTACAAACAGGTTGTCCAACATCATCGTCGGTGACCCAATGGACAAAGCTACTGAATTAGGCCCCCTTAGCAGTGAAGCGGCAGCGGTGGAGCTGGCCGACCAGGTAAAGCGGGCTGTGGATGCCGGAGCAAAGGTATTATTGGGTGGCAAACGATTAGATCGCGCGGGCGCTTTTATGCAGCCAACCATTATTACTGATATAAAATCGGATAATCCGGCATACCACGAAGAACTTTTTGGGCCGGTCGCTTCATTTTATAAAGTGAAAGATGAACAGGCTGCTATAGACCTCGCTAATGATTCACCTTTTGGCTTAGGCGGCTCGGTGTTTACCAAGGACATTGAACGTGGTAAAAGGGTCGCTGATCAAATTGATACCGGTATGGTATTCATCAACCATCCTACATGGACACAAGCTGATCTGCCATTTGGAGGCACCAAAGGTTCTGGCTACGGAAGAGAATTATCAGCATTGGGCATAGACGAGTTTGTAAATAAAAAACTCATTCGTGTCAGCGAACTTTCAGATCCTTTTTAAATTTTTCATACCACTTGATTTGAATTACGCTGCGATGAGTAATTGACTTTAATGCTACAAATAAATTTAAAATGAAAGACACTAAAACAACACTCATCTCCGGCGGATATCATCAGCGTTTGATAAACAAGTTATCAGGACCAAGAAAATTTTGTAAGCCCTGGCAATTGTTACTTTTTATTGGAATCATAAATGGTCCGGTATTGTACGCACAATCTCCAAAGGACACGATGCCTTCTATGTCTTTTCTTAATGCAGGTGTATTTTTTTCCCCGTCTATGGAAGATTCTTATTTCACCCCGGCCCTGGATGTGGAAGCCGGATTTTGGAGAACTAATAAGCGCAATTTTTTTAGCTGGGGAGCTTCTGCTGAAGCATGGTACTTTACCAGTATAAAAACCGACCTGAACAAGACTACCTTCAGCAATAATACCGATGGTTTTATTAACCTTAACGGTATGCTTTTTTATGATAATAAAATTATCACACCTTATTTGGCTCCAACTTTTTCTTTTGTTTCAGATCTTAAGAATTTTGGGGCGGCCGGGGGAATTGCGCTGGGGCTAAGTCACAAAACAGGGGAAAGATTACAAACATTTATACAAACTAAATATATCAGATTTTCCAGGAAGCTTGATTATTTGGACATGCGCTTTTTCATGGTTGGACTTTCCTTAAAACTATCTAAATGACGCCCAAACAACATCATAAAAAATGAAAATAATATTAATAATAGTCGCAGTAATGACAATATCTTCTTTTGCGTCTGCACAGGAAATGAAAGGCATGGAGATGTCAAAAAAAGAAAAAACAGTCCCAATTACTAAGAAAAAGACGGTATTACAAATGCCCAACGACACATCCAAAAACAAAAAAATGTTTAACATGGATGGTATGGACATGCCAAAATCTAAAGAAAAAATAATTGATGACATGCGAAATATGAACATGTCAAATCCCACATCGGTAAAAGACAAGGGTAAACAGGTAGTGTACTATCTGGATGTCACCGATACGCTGGTCACTTTTGCAAATGGTAAATTAAAACCGGCCATTGCAATTAATGGCACAATACCTGCGCCCACGCTTTATTTTACCGAGGGCGATACAGCTACCATCTATGTTCGCAATCTCATGAAAGTAGAAACATCCATTCACTGGCATGGCGTGTTGGTGCCGAACGTTGAAGACGGTGTTCCTTACCTTACAACCGCGGCCATTATGCCCGGCAGTACTTACAAATTCACTTTTCCCATCATCCAAAATGGCACATATTGGTATCATTCGCATTCAGGATTACAGGAGCAGGTAGGTCTATATGGCGCGATTGTTATTTATCCAAAAAACAAAATCATTCAAAAAGAAAAGGTGATTTTATTTTCTGACTGGACTAATGAAAAGATGGCAACTGTTGTGCGTTCGCTAAAAGCGAATTACGAATGGTATGGTATAAAAAGAAAATCTGTACAAAGTTGGGGAGAGGCATTAGTAAAGGGCTATTTAAGTGATAAGGTAAAACAGGAATGGAGCCGTATGCCACCAATGGATGTATCTGATGTTTATTATAATGCCTTCCTTGCCAACGGGAAGCAAACATCCGAGTATCCTGAATTTAAACCAGGTGAAACGGTTAGGCTAAGATTGATCAATGGCGGTGCCGGTTCCTACTTCTGGGTACAATTCGCCGGAGGGCCAATGACGGTAGTCGCTGCCGACGGTAAAGATGTACAGCCGGTTAAAGTAGATAAAATTGATTTCCCCATAGCTGAAACGTACGATGTGCTGATCACGATCCCTGCTGAAGGTGCTTATGAACTAAGGGCCACCGCTGCTGATATTTCAGGCCATAGTTCAGTCTATTTTGGCAGCGGTAAAAAAGTGAATGCACCGGATATCCCAAAGCTGGATTATTTTGCCATGCTCCGGGAAAGAAATAAAATGGGTATGGGTGGTGCAGGTACAAAGGGGGCGATGCCCGGCATGGTAATGCAGGGCAAAAAAGAAAGTCCTGAAAAAACTGAACGTATGGACATGGATGCGACCGATAAAGAAAGTGCCCCTATGGCCGGCATGGATATGCAAAAGAAAGCCGCCCCGGCACAGAAAATGGAAGGAATGGACATGGGTGCAAAAAAGAAAGCCATTGACACACTAGCGAAAGCAGACGTAGCGGGCATGAAAATGAATGACGTAAAAACCGCCGGTACACTAACTTATGATATGCTGAAATCTATTGAGTCTACCGCTTTTGATAAGAATTTACCGGTACGTGAAGTTCCTTTAACGCTTACAGGGAATATGATCCGCTATATCTGGTCATTCGATGATAAACCGCTTTCCAGAGCCGATAAAATAATGATTAAAAAAGGCGAAGTAGTCCGGTTCAAAATGTTCAATAATACGATGATGCGGCACCCGATGCACCTGCACGGACATTTCTTCCGATTGGTTAATGCACAAGGAGATTATTCACCGCTTAAACACACTTTTGACATTCAACCGATGGAAACCGTTACCATCGAGTTTTTAGCGAATGAGGAAAAAGATTGGTTCTTTCATTGCCATATTTTATATCACATGGCTACAGGAATGGCCCGGATTGTAAGCTATGAAGGTTCAGAGCAAAATGAATTCGCAAAAACCGGTTATAAAGAATTGAAGAAAGAAGATAATGCCCTATATAAATGGGCTGATTTAAATGTCCTATCCAATGGTGCCTGGTTTGAAGGCTTTTTATCAAACAATAAAAACCAGCTACGTTTTAATGGCCGTGTAAATTGGAAAGGGGATTATGAAACGGAAACCCACCTGCTTCGCTTTATTGACAAACAGGATTATCTTGCCGCTTTCGTCGGGTATGACTATCGTCTAAATAAAAATGGCAACGCAAATAGAGCAGATCAATCAAACACAAAAGATAACCGCAGGCAATTTGAAGTAGGTTTACTGTATTTACTTCCTTTCTTTCTGGAAGCTGAAGTACGGGTAGACCCGAAAGGAAAAGTAAGGGCACAACTGGCAAGAAGGGATATGCCCATAACAACAAGATTGTTTTTTGATGGCAGCGTAAACACGGATAAAGAATATACGATGGGTCTTCGCTACTTTCTTACCCGTACTTTTTCTGTCAGTACCCTGTATGACAGTGACTATGGAGCAGGCGCGGGAATTAGTCTTCGCTATTAAATTGAATGGCAAGAAGGCATTAGCATTCTATTTATGCCTAATCAAATAAAAAATTGACAGATGAAGAAAGAGGAAGGATTAAAATTTAAACGCAGGAAGTTTCTTCATTATGGTGTGCTGGGTGCGGCAACTGTAATGGCATGGCCATTCATTTCAGCATGCAACAGTAATCCCGTTAATTCCGGAGATCAGGCAGCAGCAACCTCTTTTGAACCAGATCTCGAATTTGAGCTTACTGCGGTTGAAAAGAATATGTCGATTTTTCCTGGCACTCCGACAAGCGTAATGGTGTTTGAAAGTAGATTGATCAAAGGCGATTCCGGCTCATTGACCCAAATTGATGAAAGTTATTTAGGCCCAACGATCCATGTTAGCAGGGGTCAAAAAGTCCGGATTCTTTTTATAAACAGGTTAAGCGAAGAAAGTATCATTCACTGGCATGGTATGCATGTGCCTGAACAATATGACGGACACCCTAAAAATGTCATCGCATCGGGTGAAACCTATATCTATGAGTATGAAATAATGAACAAGGCCGGCACTTATTGGTACCATCCCCATCCCCATAGGCGCACAGGCCACCAGGTTTACAATGGATTGGCAGGGATGCTAATCGTTACCGATGAAGCTGAACTGGCACTTGATCTGCCCGTTGGAAAATTCGATTTCCCAATAGTTATCCAAGACAAAAGTTTTGATGATGACAACCAGTTGGTCTATCTGAAAAATGGCCACATGCGAAACAGTAACGGATTCCTGGGCGACCAGATCTTTATCAATGGTAATCCTGCTCAAAATATATCTGTTCAACAAGGAGTTTACCGTCTGCGCTTGTTAAATGGTTCTAATTCCCGTTATTATAAATTGGGTTGGGAAGATGGCACTCCCATAACCGTTATTGGTACAGATGGGAGTTTACTGGCAAAGCCAAGAGATGTACCTTACATAATGATGGGTTCGGGAGAAAGGCTCGATCTGTGGTTAGATCTGAGTACACATGCGGTTGGTACTGAAATGATTTTAAACAGCCTTTCTTTTTTTAATAAAGCAGATGGTAAAATGGGTGGCGGAATGATGGGCAGTATGGGGGAAGGAATGATGCAGAATAGCCAAACTGGGATTCCATTGGGCAGTGAATATTTAGTTGTAAAACTAAAAATAGATAAACAGGCTGGGAATAAATATACGCTTCCTGAAAGGTTAATCAATTTAAACAAGCTGGATGCTAAGGATGCTTTAAATATAGATGAACCAAGGAGTTTTAAATTCGCAGGGAGTATGATGAGGTGGACAATTAATGGAAGGACTTTTAAAACAGAAGAGATAACAGATTATGAAACAGTAAAGCTGGACACGACAGAAGTATGGGAATTTGTTCATGGTGGACATGGGATGATGGGAAAAAATAATGTAGCGCACCCGATTCATATTCACCAAATACAATTTAATATCATTGAGCGAAATATTGATAACATGGATGCCGGAGTATGGGAGAATATTAAAGATGGATTTATTGATGAGGGATGGAAAGATACTTTTTTGCTGATGCCGGGCATGACCGTCAAAGTGCTGATCGCTTTTAAAAGCTTCAAAGGGATTTTTTTATACCATTGCCATAATCTTGAACATGAAGACATGGGTATGATGAGAAATTTCATGATTACCTAACGTAACTTTCTTTTATATATTTAATTAACAGAATTTAGATGGAAAAGATAATCGCCGTGATTACCGAGGATCAATTTAAGTAAAACGAGAACGATTAAATTCACTAACGAGTTAATGTAATTATCGGACAGGCCGGGCGCTTTGATATATCGCGAATCATTTCATCAAGGATTGACCAACCCCATAACCCTATTCTCTTTAACTTTTTTAAAATTTGTAGGGGTTAAACCGGTTATCTTTTTGAATTGGTTACACATATGTGCAACGCTGCTGTAGTTCATATTGTAAGAAATCTCTGTCAACGACAGCTCGTCGTAAACCAATAACTCTTTCACACGCTCTATTTTATGGATGATTAAATAGTGCTCAATGTTAACGCCTTCCACTTCAGTAAATAAATTAGACAGGTAGGTGTAATCGTGATTTAACTTTTCACTGAGGAAAAAAGAGAAATTGATTTTTGGCGACTCTACTGTATAATGCACCATCTCAACGATTACTTTTTTTATTTTCTCGATCAGAATACTTTTTTTATCATCCAGGACAATTAACTCAAACTTTAACAAAGCGGTTTTTAATTCCCACAGTTGGTCACACGAAAGGTTTTCTTTGATCTCTACTTCACCCAGAACAATAATTATGTCGTGTAAGCCTAATTTTTTAAGCACATCCCTGACAATTATTTTGCAGCGGATACATACCATGTTTTTGATATATAGCTTCATGGTATCGTTGGGTTATGCAAAAGTGAGTATCTGTAATCGTCAAAAAAGTTTGTGAAACCCTTTATATCAAGCTATTTACTTACTGATACAAGCTAATAATCTATTAATTGTTTTAACTATAAATAATAAACTTTTAACTCCACGTTTAAGCCACCCTTTTGCATCACGTCATCCATGCCGTTTTTATTATTGTCATATCTTAAATAGCATGTGTGAATCATGTAATGAATTAAGGGATTTGTGTAACAGCTGGGGAAACAGAATAAGCACCTTTGTCTAAGTAATGCGTATAAAAGATCATTAAGCCAACTGTTTGATTTGTTTGATGTATACAATAGAAAAGAGAGCAGAAAAAACAATCTATCTACGTAAAACATCTTTACTGATAAAAATATAATCTTAGAAAATTAAAATGGGTGTTTTCAACTTGCAACGGCTGGGTACAATAATGGAACCAGAACAAGGTAATGAAATGGAAGCCGAAGGGGTGTTAAATCCGGCAGTAGCGCGAGGGCCTAATGGCGAACTTTATCTATTTCCCAGAATGGTAGCCAAAGGGAATTATTCACGCATCGGTATAGCGCGGGTGGTTTTTAATTCAAAAGGTGATCCTGTTAGCGTCGAACGGCTGGGCATTGCTCTTGAACCCACTGAAGATTATGAAAAACGTCCCGACGGTGGTGGCGGATGTGAGGATCCCCGCATAACTTTTGTTGAAACTTTGGGACGCTATCTGATGACCTACACCGCATTCTCCACCAATGGCCCTCGTATCGCCCTTGCCCAGTCAAAAGATTTACTTCATTGGGAACGGTTGGGCCTGGCTAAATTTGCACCTTATAAGAATATTGAGTTTAATAACGTAAATAATAAAGACGCCTGCATTTTTCCAACTTCTGTATTAAGTAAGCACAACCATCTGTCTATGGCAATGCTTCACCGGCCTTTATTCCCCGGAACAAGGCCCGAAGATACGGTAAAGGCCCCTGTTAACCGTAGGATTGGAGACCATCATGAATGTATATGGATCTCTTATTGCCATGTGAAAATGGATCCCGATAAACCGCAACATTTAGCCAGGTTTGAATCAAATCAACCATTGGTCATCCCTTCAGCACCATGGGAAATTCTTAAAATCGGGGCCGGAACACCGCCTGTGCTAATTAAACATGGCTGGCTTATATTATATCATGGCGTTAGCGAGATAAGTTTATCAAAAACTGAGGGACATCACTTACGGTATTCTGCCGGGGTAATGATCCTGGATAAGGAACATCCCGAAAAAATATTATACAGGTCAGCTAATCCCGTATTATCACCTGACTTACCGGAAGAACAAGTTGGAACCATTGCGAACGTTGTATTTCCAACAGGTATAGACCGCCGTGATGACTTAGGTAAACCAAATTGTTTTGACGTTTATTATGGTATGGCAGATAACCGTATCGGTGTCGCTCGTATGAGCATACCAGACGTATTACCCAAAGCTAATTAATTTGTCATATTGACTCTGAAAAAATTTATAAGATGTTGATATCAATCCTTTTACAAATTGATCATCATCACTTATTGAGCCTGACACTGCACGTAAAGTTGTTTAACAATAATTACAAATATTTTCAATCCTTAAAATAACAAAACATGTCATCCGTTCTACTGAAAGCCAAAATTAACGATACCCAATACATGCCAAACGGACATTGTAGCTTTCGGCCAATTCCTTGAAAATGTGATCCATGCCAAAAGCGAGAACAAATCATAAGGGAAATTGAAAAATTGGATACTTTAAAGATAAAGGGTTTGATCCTGCTGTTGCAAGTATTCTGTATTTTTTACACCGTACCATGATTCCACCATTTAACACAGCGATTATTAATGAGTTTATCTGCCTATTTAAGACAGGAAGAAATTAGGGAGTTGGAGTGGATATCTCAAGATCAGAGAAGTTATTATGGATATGAACCGCAAATATTGTAATGAACTTTGTCAAATACTTTTTTTATCAACGCATTATAATAGCGATATGGGCTTAGGCGGCGGACTGACATTGACCTATTGATTACTCTTAGATAAGTGATAACAATCACATATGAGCTTGCTGGTTATCACTGAACTTTAAATTCAGTAGTGTATTCTTGTAATTAATTAACTTCTATTAAAAAAAACGATAATGAAAAAATTGCATCTTTTATTAATGGTACTATTACTCACGACAAGTGTTACGTTTAGTGCATTTTCACAAACAACCAAGGATACCCTTCAGAAAATCTATATCAATGCAAAGGGGGGCATACATAATCATGCTGGTACCAAGCTTGGCTACATTGATAAAAACAATATGGTAAGAGATAATACCGGCAAGGAATTATATTTTATCGATAAAAATGGAAATGTGATTGGTTCTGACGGACGGAAATTAGGTATGGCCAAAAAGAACGGCTCATACTACAATATCAACGGCGAGAACGTTTTAAATACTAAAGATATTGACAAGGAGAATTGCGCCATTTTAGATCCCCAGGGACATAATTTCGGAACGACACACCAAAACTATAAGCTTCATGCTTGCGCCGCCCATTGCTATTGGTTAATGAAGGCAAAAGAAAAAGCAGTAAAGAAATCATAATTATTTATCGAATATTAAATTTAAGACCATGATGTACTACGGAAATTTTGGGGGAATGCACCTGATATGGTGGTTCGTTTGGATGATTATGCTGTTCTGGATATTTGCAACACCTTATGATATTCCAGGCCAGCGAAAACGGAAGGATACACCCTTAAATATTTTACAAAAGCGATTTGCTGCCGGTGAAATTACAACAGAAGAGTACCACGAAAAGAAAAAGATCCTTGAAAAGGATTTAGCCAATTAAATACAGACCTATGGATATGGACAAAATGCCGGAAGGTATGGATCACAGCAAAATGAAACATGGTAGCAATGCTCACATGGGGATGTCGGAGCATGACCACCACGCCATGATGATTGCTGATTTTAAAAAGCGGTTTTACGTGGTGCTGGCACTAACTATTCCGGTCATGATGTTGTCTATGCAAATTCAGCAATGGCTGCACCTGGACATTAACTTCAGCGGCTCATCTTATCTGCTTTTTGCTTTAGCTTCTGTTGTATTTGTTTATGGCGGCTGGCCGTTTCTGAGTGGCTGGATGAGCGAAATGAAGGCTAAAAATCCGGGTATGATGACCCTGATCGGATTTGCCATCACGGTAGCCTATGCCTACAGCACGGCCACGGTATTTGGGCTAAAGGGCATGGATTTCTTTTGGGAACTGGCTACCCTGATCCTGATTATGCTATTGGGGCATTGGATAGAAATGCGTTCGGTGATGGGCGCGTCAAATGAACTGGAGCTATTGGTTCAGTTGATGCCAGCCGATGCGCACATGGTGATGGGTGATCAAATTCATGATGTAAAAACCGATACCTTAAAGGAGAACGATGTTATTTTGACAAAGCCGGGAGAAAAAGTTGCGGCCGACGGAATTATACTGGAGGGTGAAAGTTACCTGAATGAATCCATGCTGACCGGGGAATCCAAGCCTGTACAAAAAGTAAAGGGTGATAAAGTGATAGCCGGATCAATCAACGGGAATGGCTCGTTTAAAGTTACGGTGTCCCATGCGGCCAAAGATTCCTATCTGTCGCAGGTGGTTAAACTGGTAGATGATGCGCAAAAGTCAAAATCTCAAACTCAACTTTTAGCAGACACGGCAGCCAAATGGTTAACGGTGATCGCCTTGGTAACCGGCATCGGTACTTTTCTTTACTGGTATTTAACCGGCCAAACTTTAGCTTTCGCGATGGAGCGAATGGTGACTGTTATTGTAATTTGCTGTCCCCATGCGTTAGGGCTGGCGGTGCCCTTAGTCGTTGCCAAATCAACCGCTTTGTCGGCAAAACATGGCTTACTGATCAAGAACAGAACGGCATTTGAAAACTCCCGCAAGATCACCACCATTGTGTTCGATAAGACCGGAACGCTTACGGTAGGCAAATTTGAAGTGTCAAAGATCGTGCTGCTGGATAAAGACCTGAACGAAAAAGAGCTTGTCCGTTTGGCATCGGCACTCGAACAAAACTCAGAACACCCTATCGCTACCGGTATCTTGCAAAAAGTAAAGGATTTAAAGATCACTATTCCGAAGGCAGTAAACTTTAAAGCCATCACTGGTCAGGGCGTTGAGGCTACGGTAGCAGGTAAAAAAATCAGGGTGGTTAGTCCGGGTTATTTAAAAGAACACAAGTTAACTATGCCGGATGGATTTACTGCCAATGATTCGGAAACGGTCGTATTTGTATTGATCGACAAGAAACTGGCCGGATATATCGCTTTATCAGATAAGATCCGTCCCGAATCAGCGGAAGCTATCAAAACCTTAAAAGATGAAAATATCAAATCTATCCTGCTTACAGGGGACAATAATAAAGTAGCCGCCAGCGTGAGTAAAACTTTGGGTATGGATAGGTTTATCGCCGAAGTGCTACCGCATCAGAAGTTGGAGAAGATCAAAGAATTGCAGGGAAATGGTGAATTTGTAGCGATGACCGGTGATGGAGTGAATGATGCGCCTGCACTTGCCCAGGCGGATATTGGCATCGCGGTAGGATCGGGAAGCGATATCGCCGCAGAAACCGCAGGAATTGTTTTGGTGAACAGTAATCCCAAGGATATTGTCAGTTTGATCTTGTTTGGCAAAGCGACTTACCGGAAGATGGTCCAGAACCTGGCTTGGGCCACCGGCTATAATGTAATTGCTTTGCCATTGGCTGCCGGTGTACTTTACAATCAGGGTATTGTACTAAGCCCGGCGGCAGGTGCAGTTTTGATGACGGTTAGTACTGTTGTCGTAGCTATCAATGCCAGCTTGTTAAAAGTGAAAGTTTAGTACAATAGGATATAAATTTTTAACGGAATTATATAAATGATCAACAAGGGTTGCCCCTATATTTACAGAGGAATATTTAAGCAGCCCATGCTGCAATATTTTAAACAATAAGCGTTTTCATAAGAGCATGAAGTCTTTAGCTGTTTTTCTCATTTTGAATATATTGCTTTTATCCTCGTTTTCGGGTATGGCAAACATTCGTCATGAAAAAGCATCTTGTTGCATAGCAAAAACGCAAAAAGATTGTTGTCGCCATCAAAGACATAGTTCTGATGATGATTGTGCCAAAGGAAATTGCAACGCCATGCTGTCCTGCGGAACGTGTGGGTTTATCGTAACTCAGCCAGTATATTTTTCACCTGCGGTTATTGATCTTCATCAGCAATCTACCCACCCATATAAAACAGGTGAATTATCAGATTATCACGATAATGGTTGGAACCCTCCGAAGGCTTAATAATTCATTTGTATTGCGGCCACTTTATGACCGTATTATTTAATTAGTTATTAATCTTAAAAATTCAAAATCATGAAAAAGTTTCTTTTCATCACCATGGTGATGCTATTGTCTGCTATATCTATTACTTATGCCAATACCCCTTGCTGCAACAGCAAAATAACCTGCTCTAAATGCGCAAAGGGATGCGGGCCGAACTGCAAAGATTATTGCAGTAAAAGCTGTAAGGATTCAGGAGAATGTAAGACTAAGTGTAAGTTATAAGTAGAAAGGTAGCCGTCCCGTAATCGGGGCGGCTCTGCTTACCTGTCTTTAATCAAATAAAAATAGTAATTTCGATTTGTGAAACGTACCGCACTCATATTTCTAACGGCCATTTATCTTTTATCCCTTGTGGGTATTGGGATAAACCGTTTTTATTGCTGCGGTAAGCTGACTTCGGTTACATTGACCTATGCTTCGGCAGATCACACGGATCAAAATAATTGCTGCAAACACGACACTAAAAGCTTCAAGGTAAAGGATAGCCATGTAACTGCCGCTTCATTTGTTTTTAGTGAACTATCTGCGGCAATTATACCAGCACCCGCTAATTGGACTTTGGTTACTGTCGCTACCAAACAAGTTGATAATACCAACTATCAAGCTAATGCCCCACCAGGTGAACCTGATATACCGATCTATACCTTAAACTGCACCTACAGGATCTGACCTGTGTTCTCTTAGCCCGTACTTTCTGTACCCGGCCATCATTCTTTCGTAATCCATCTTAATTCATAATCCTGTGTAGGCTTTCCTATGCTATTTATCCATTTTTAAATTTTAACAACATGAAAAAAGTAATGCTGATGGCTGTTGCCATCCTGTTTTCTGTCGCGACCGTTTTTGCTGCACATTCGGGCAATCCCGTTTCTGACACTACCAAAACTAAAAAAGTAAAACCTGCCAGCAAAGTACAATACACCTGTACCATGCATCCGGATGTATTGAGTGACAAACCCGGTAAATGCCCGAAATGCGGTATGACCCTGGTTGAAAAAAAGCCAGCGAAAAAGAAAGCTGAACCGATGAAAATGTAAAACCTATCAGCCCCGCAAACTGCGGGGCTGATTAAAGCAATTAAGATGATTAATCAATTGATTTCCCTGTCCTTAAAAAACAGGTATATCGTGCTGCTGATCGCCATCGCTTTGTTTGCGTGGGGAGTTTACGCAGTCCGGGAAAACCCAATAGATGCTATACCCGACCTGTCGGAGAACCAGGTGATCGTATTTACCGAATGGCAGGGCCGCAGCCCGCAGGTGATGGAAGACCAGGTAACTTACCCGTTGGTAAGTAACCTTCAGGGTATCCCGAAAGTCAGGGCAATCCGCGCGACCTCCATGTTCGGGATGAGCTTTGTTTATATCGTATTTGAAGATAAAGCCGATGTGTATTGGGCAAGAAGTCGGGTACTGGAACGGCTGAATTACGCGCAGCGTTTATTGCCGCAAGGAATTACGCCCACGCTCGGGCCGGATGGTACCGGTGTCGGCCATATTCTATGGTACACGCTCGATGCCAAAGGCATGGACTTAGGCGAGCAACGCGCCTTGCAGGACTGGTATGTAAAACTGGGTTTGCAAACGGTTTCAGGTGTGAGCGAAGTGGCTTCCTTCGGCGGCTTTGAAAAGCAATATCAGGTGACTATTGACCCTAATAAGCTCAACTATTACCGTATCCCCTTGTCACAGGTGCTTAAATCCATCAAAAGTAATAACAATGATGTCGGTGGGCGCAAGTTTGAAATGAACGGCACCGGTTATATTGTACGTGGCCTGGGTTATATTAAGTCTTTACCTGATGTGGAGAATATCTCCGTTGGCGTTAATAATACCATCCCGGTCAAGATCAAAGATGTGGCTACCGTGCAAATGGGCGGTGACGAACGCCTGGGGATTTTTGACCGCAATGGGAACGGTGAAGCAGTCGGTGGTATCGTAGTAATGCGCTATGGCGAAAATGCGGATAAAGTAATCCACGCGGTTAAAGCTAAAATGGCAGACATCCAAAAAGGTTTGCCTGCGGGTGTTAGCTTTAAGATCGCATACGACCGTAGCGAACTCATTGAAAATGCCGTTGGTTCTGTTAAACACACGCTCATCGAAGAAATGATCACTGTATCTGTTATCGTCATCTTGTTCTTATTGAGTTTTAAAAGCGCGCTTAGTATTATTATTCAAATACCCATCACTATTGCAGCCGCCTTTATTTTACTCAATGCATTTGGCATTTCCTCTAATATCATGTCGCTGACAGGTATCGCCTTAGCTATCGGGGTGATCGTGGATAACGGCATTGTGATGGTCGAAAACTCGCATCGGAATTTATCCATTGCCCAACAAAAAGAAAAATCATGACCACAGCAGAAAGAATAAAAATCATAGAAGCATCCTGCAAGCAGGTTGGCCGTGGTGTGTTCTTTTCCACACTGATCATTGTTGCTTCCTTCCTGCCCGTATTTTTACTGGAGGGGCAAGAGGGTAAATTATTTGGTCCTTTAGCCTGGACAAAAACATTTATACTGGCTATTGATGCTATCCTTGCAGTAACGTTGGCACCCGTGCTGATCTCGTTTTTTTTGAAAGGTAAATTAAGGACAGATGACCATAATCCGCTAAACCGTGGGCTGGAAAGAATTTATCGCCCTATTCTCAATTGGTGCGTAACCTGGCGTAAAACCACTATCGGCATTAATATTATCGCCGTGCTTATCAGTGTACCGTTGCTCCTTTCTTTAGGAAGCGAGTTTATGCCGCCATTGGATGAGGGAACGATCTTGTTTATGCCGGTTACCCAACCGGATGTATCGAATGCCCAGGCTAAACAGTTGCTGCAGGTGCAGGATAAGATCATCAAAAGCCTGCCCGAAGTGGCTAATGTATTGGGCAAAGCAGGTCGGGCAAATACTGCTACAGATAATTCGCCGATTAGTATGACGGAAACGATTGTGCTGTTAAAGCCTAAAAGTGAATGGCGCGCGGGTATCAAAAAAGAAGATATTATCAATGAATTAAATGCCAAACTGCAAATACCCGGCGTAGTTAACGGCTGGACACAGCCCATTATCAACCGTATTAACATGCTTTCTACAGGCATTCGCACAGATGTAGGTTTAAAAATTTACGGTCAGAACCTGGATACGATCAGTAGCCTGGCTAACCAAATGAAACAAGCTTTAACTGGGTTGAACGGTGTAAAAGATCTATATGTTGACCCGATCACCGGTGGAAAGTACCTTGATATACAGGTGAACAAAGACGCCATTGGCCGTTATGGACTGAGTGTAGATGATGTGAACGAAGTGGTGGAGAGCGCTTTGGGCGGAATGAATTTAACCACGACCGTTGAGGGCAGGCAGCGTTTCAGTGTGAACGCAAGGCTGGCGCAGGATTACCGCAATAATTTAGAAGCTATCAAACGCACGTTAGTGCAAACGGCAAACAATGGCCCTATACCTTTATCTTCTGTTGCCGATATTAAGATCAGTGATGGCCCGGCGATGATCCAATCAGAAAATGCGTTGTTGCGGGGCACCGTATTGTTTAATGTACGTGACCGTGATTTGGGCAGTACCGTTCAGGAGGCACAGGATAAACTAAATAGCCTCGCTAAAATGCTGCCTAAAGGGTACTATATTGAATGGAGCGGCCAGTATGAGAATTTGATCCGGGCAGAACATACCTTAAAGCTGATCTTACCCATAGTGCTCATAATCATTTTCGCGTGCCTATATTTTGCTTTCCATTCCATACGCGAGGCGTTCTTTAGCCTTATATCTATCCCATTCGCTTTGATTGGCGGGGCGTATATGGTGTATTTTTTCGGGGTGCATCTATCCGTTGCGGTAGCCGTCGGCTTTATCGCCCTTTTTGGCATCGCTGTGGAAACGGGTATTGTGATGGTCATTTATTTGAATGATGCCATGCAACAGTTGGTTAGCTTAAAAGGAAATTCTAAGGAAACCATTACTAAAGAAGATTTAAGATTTTATGTGATGAACGGCGCGGTGAAGCGCTTACGGCCAAAATTGATGACGGTTTGTGTTGCCCTGTTTGGTTTAGTGCCGGTGCTATGGGCAACCGGTACGGGCAGTGACGTAATGTTGCCGATTGTGCTGCCGATGATAGGCGGGGTATTAACTTCTTCCACCCATATTTTACTGGTAACGCCATTAATCTTTTTGATGGTGAAGGAATACGAATTAAAGAAACATGGCAAGCTGGAAGTATTGGAGGTAAAGGAATAATGAAAAAATATCAAATTATACTAACAGGCTTAATGTGTGCTGCAACATTCGCAAGAGCACAACGCCTGCCTTTAGACAGTGTTTTAGCCCGTGTGGTCGCTAATCCTGCATTAATGGCTTATGATGCAAAGGCAAGTGCGCAGGATATTTACGCAACAGGGGCGAAAAGTTTGGATGCGCCAAAGATCAGCGCCGGGCAGTACCAGGTTCCTTATCAACTCAATCCAAATGGCGGAGCGTTTATGATCCAGGCTGAGCAAATGTTTACCAATCCGGCCAAGCTAAAGGCAAAGCAGGATTATATGAAAGGCTTATCCAACATAACCAGGGAAGATAAGAACTACCTTAAAAATCAATTGATCGCGCAGGCCAGGCAGTATTATTATGAGCGGGTGATACTGGAAAAGAAATTGGTGCAATTACAAAATACCGAAAGCTTACTGGAATATATGCTGAAAGATGCCAATATCCGGCTAACCTACGGTAAAGAAAAGCTTCCGAATATTTACAAAGCCAAAGCGGACTTGTTTGAACTGGATAATACCCGGGAACAACTGAATAATGAGATCAGCCAAAAGAACATTATGCTCAACACGCTGATGAACCGGACACAGCAAACTACTTTTACCGTAGATACCACTATTGTGTTGAAAGAGTACGAAACCAGCATTACCGATACGGCCATGCTGGCCGCTGCGCGTAGTGATATTAAGGGGATTAACCGGAATATTGACCTGCAACAACTCAATATGCAAATGGAGTACGCCAAGCGTAAACCGGACTTTGGGATACAGGCGGGGCACATGCAAAGTTATGGCGGTTATGCTAATCAATATATTTTAATGGGTTCGATTACTATTCCTATCGTTCCCTGGGCCTCAAAAGAGTATAAGGCCAACTTGAAAGGCATCCGTTATGAAGTGGAAGAGTTACAGCAAAAGAAACTGGATATCTTAAACCAGGCGCAGGGGCAACTGGAGGGCTATCGAACCGATATGGGCAGTAAGAAAAGGCAGTTAAAGAACTACCAGCTAAACATCATCCCTGCTTTACAAAATACTTATAAAACATCCTTGCAGGCTTATGAGCAGAATACGGGCGACCTGCCATCGGTACTGGGCGATATCAAAAGCTTACAGGCAGCGAGAATGAGTGCATTGGACCGCTTACAGGAATTATTAACCTTACAGGTAGCTTATGAAAGGGAATATGAAAAGTATTAAAACAACCTTAATGGGACTGCTTGCCCTCACTATATTGGTAAGTGCATGTTCCAATCCTAAACCCGCACAAGTTACGGCAACCGTGAAAAGTGATGTCAAATACACCTGTCCGATGCACTCACAGATCATGGAAGACCATCCGGGTAACTGTCCGATCTGCGGGATGACGTTGGTAAAAAAATCAGGCCAGGCCAGCGAAGGTGCGGGGATTAGCCTGAATACTGTTTTGCAGCCCATTACCAGTAACGTCATTTCTTCGGTTGGCTCCATTACGCCTGTAGAAAAAGTAACCGCTACCGAAATTTCAGCGGATGGTTACTTAGATTTCGACACCCGTACCTTTAACAATATCGCTTCCCGCTTTTCTGGCCGTATCGAAAAACTGTATATCAAATATGCCTTTCAGGAAATACACCAAGGGCAACGCATTTTCGATATTTATAGCCCTGACCTGGTAACAGCGCAACAGGATTTAATTTATCTGGCCAAAAACTCCGCCCAGGAAATGGAATTGATCAATGCGGCCCGGCAAAAGCTTTTATTAATGGGCATGACCACGGCACAGGTTAACCAGGTTGTTAAAACAGGGAAAGCATTTTATAGCTTGCCGGTCTATAGTGCTTACGATGGTCATGTGCATGATGTGGCGCATAGTCAGATGGGTGGCACAGCAGATCAAAAGGCTGCTTCTGACTTTTCCAATAACCTGCCATTAGCAATCAAAGAAGGCATGTATGTGACCAAAGGGCAAACGCTTTTCAATGTAGTTAACCCACACCAGCTATGGGCAATTCTCAAAATTGACCAATCAGGGATAGCTGCTTTAAAATTGAACCAACCAGCTGAGATTACCTTACCGGATATGCCCGGTAAGACGCTTGATGGAAAAGTAAATTTTATTGAACCCACATTGCAGGATGGCGATAAAACAACCAGTATCCGGGTCTATCTTGATAACATGGATCATGCCTTGAAAGTAAACAGCCTGGTTAAAGCCAAGATACGAACCGGAACGATCAAAGGCTTATGGATACCCAGATCGGCACTACTTGATATGGGCAGTACCAAAGTGGTATGGTTAAAACAAGGAGCCTCATTTAAAGCACATGAAGTCAATGCCGGAACAACAAACGGCAAGGAGGTACTGATCACAAAAGGACTGGCAGCCACCGATAGCCTGGCATCAAATGCCCAATATTTAACAGATAGCGAAAGCTTTATTAAAACAAAAGGTCATGAATAAGATCATATTATTAGCCTTACTGGTCGCCTTATTCTTTGTGGCCTGCAAGCAAAAGCCGCAACAATCGGTGAAACAGGAAGCAAAAGCCTATTATACCTGCTCGATGCACCCGCAGGAGCATGAATACCATGACGGAAATTGCCCGATCTGCGGTATGAAACTCATTAAAGTGGAGTTAACAGATGCGGCCAGCTCCAATACCATCACGTTAAACGCTACACAATTACAGCTTGCCGGGATACAAACGGACACGATCAGGGAAGAAAATACAGGCAATGAAAAAACACTAACGGGTACCGTAACCACGAATGAAAATACCGCATCTGAACTAAGCGCACGGTTAGCAGGCCGGGTACAGCAATTATTTATACGGGCTGTCGGTGGGAAAATAGCTATTGGACAGCCAGTTTATTCCATTTACAGTGAAGACTTGCAGGAGGCGGAAAAGGAATACTTGTTGGCCAAACAACAGCAAAAGGTATTACATAATCCCGATGTGGATTACCCGCAATTGATCGCTGCCGCAGAAAGCAAATTGAAATTATGGGGGTTATCTGCTTCACAGATCAAAAGCCTGGCAGCAACGCAGAAAGTATCTGCTACCACCACGATATTGAGTAATGTTGCTGGTACGGTAAGTGATATAGCTGTGCATGAAGGTGATTATGTAACTGAGGGTATGACGATCCTGAAAACCCAAGGGCTAAACAGTCTTTGGGTGGAAGCACAGCTATACGCCAGCGAAACCGGCAATTACAAAGAGAATGATGTGGTCAATGTTTCTTTGCCTGATCTCGGCGGCACCGTCATCAAAGGCAAAGTGGAGTTTATCAATCCAGAGCTATCAGACGCATCCAAAGTTGATCTAATCAGAATCACTATCCCCAACCCGCAAGGTTTGATCCGGCCGGGAATGCAGGCCTATATCGCGATAGGTGGTGGCAATAACCGTTCTTTAGCGGTGCCTGCTTCGGCCATGCTAACTAATGGCAGCGGTAGTATGGTTTATGTAAAAAATACAAATGGCAGTTTTTCACCGAGAATGATCACAACTGGAGTCGGCAATCAAAACTATGTGCCAGTTTTGTCGGGCTTAAACACCGGGGATATTGTGGTAACTAACGGGGCTTATTTATTGAACAGCGAGACCATCTTTAAAAATGGCAGTAACAATAAGATGGCTGGGATGAAAATGTAAGTTGGCTTAATACGCTTTTCTTAATCTATCCGCGAGCTCGTCTGTCAGTGAGCTGGCCTCAATTGCCTGTGCGGCTTTTTCTACATCATAGGCAAAGCGGATGAAATCGACTGTGGTCGTATCCGTGATGGTTAGTAATACATAACCTCCCATGGGGTTGCCATCTTTTGGCTTACCGACCGAACCGATATTGATCACCTGTTTATTGCCGATCACGCGATGGTACGGCAAATGCGAATGTCCGACACAAAGGATATCGGCATTGGCTTCGTTCATCATTTCCAGGACGTACGCTTCATCCAGATCTTCAATTATATATTCATTGATGCTACGGGTGCTGCCATGTGCGAGGACGATATTTAATTGGTCATTGTTAAGTTGGCATTCCAGTTTGATATGTGCTGGGAGTGTATCCAGATACGCGCGGTTGTCTGCAGTAACTAATTCGTATGCGTAACCGTTGGTTTTAAGATCATGGTTACCAGCGAGCGTTGCAATCCCGCGTCTTCGGATTTCTGCGATTATTTCATTTGGCCAAACATTATAGCCGATCATATCGCCCAAACAATAAACCGCATCAGGTTTACGACTATCCAGATCGGCCAAGAATGCTTCAAACGCCGGTAAGTTAGCGTGTATATCAGAAAAAAGTGCGATCCTCATCTTAGCCTATTCTTAACATATCCGCATATTCATTAGGTAGCGGGCTGTCCTCAACAGCTTTGGCCGCCTTTTCAATATCATAATCAAAGCGGATAAAGTCTACCTGTATGCCGTTCTTATCTGTTTTTGAACTATTTTCATTGATCTGTAATAACACATAGCCGCCGCGCGGGTCTTTATCTTTTGGTTTACCCACCGAACCGATATTGATCGCATGATAAAACTGGTCGTTCGCCGATAGCACCCGGTGATAGGGTTGATGGGTATGACCGAAACACATGATATCTGCATTGGCCTGCTCCATGATGCGTAACATACTCTTTTCATCGCGGTCTTCAAACAGGTATTCGTTAACCTTGCGGGGACTCCCATGTACAAACAGCACATTCAGTTTATCGCCGTTTAACTGGAACTCCAAACGAATATGTGCGGGCAGGGTGCGTAAATAAGCCCGCTGTTCATCTTTTACTACTTCATTGGTATAAGCAATGGACACCTTGCCTAAAGCCTTTTCTTCGTCTGTTTTATAGGCACAGCCACAATCATCGCTATGGCGGCCGATACCAAAGTCATAGTTGCCCGTTATGCAGGGGATGTTTCGTTTACGTATCTCATCAACAACTTCATTGGGCCAGATGTTATAGCCTACCAGGTCGCCGAGGCAATAAACAGCATCAGGTTTTTGCTTTTCTACATCTGCAAAGAAAGCTTCCAGCGCGGGCAGGTTAGCATGTATGTCTGAAAAAAGAGCGATTTTCATTATTCTACAGCGGTTAAAGTTTTAGTGGTATAATATTTCTTACGGAAGTAAAAGGCAAGGTTCACTAAGGCGATTAATGCTGGCACTTCTACTAACGGGCCAATAACCCCGGCAAACGCTTCACCTGAGTTGATACCGAATACGCCAATGGCAACAGCAATAGCTAACTCAAAGTTGTTTCCTGTAGCAGTGAAAGCAATAGACGTACTTCTTGAATAATCCGCACCAAACGATTTACCGATAAAGAAACTCAATATAAACATGATAGTAAAATAGATCACCAACGGGATTGCAATGCGCAATACATCAAAAGGTATCTGCACAATTAAGTTTCCTTTTAAGCTGAACATGACCACAATAGTGAACAACAACGCGATCAGGGTTATTGGTGATATGAACGGTACGTATTTAGTTTGGAACCATTCCTCACCTTTGATCTTGATTAAAGTATAGCGACTAATGATTCCCGCAGCGAAAGGAACACCCAGGTAAATACCCACACTTTTAGCGATCTCCTCAATGGTGATATTAACAGCTAAACCTTTCAAGCCGAACAACGGCGGTAAGACCGTAATAAATACATAGGCATAAACGCTGTACAGCAAGACCTGGAAGATACTGTTTAAAGCGATCAGTCCGGCAGCATACTCCCGGTTGCCTTCTGCCAATTCGTTCCATACCACAACCATTGCGATACAACGGGCTAACCCGATCAGGATGAGGCCAACCATATAAGCCGGATGATCACGCAATAAGGTGACCGCCAAAACAAACATCAATATCGGCCCGATGATCCAGTTCAATATAAGCGAAGCGCTTAATACCTTAGTATCCTTAAATACCTCACCCATATTCTCGTATTTTACTTTGGCCAATGGCGGATACATCATTAAGATCAAGCCAATGGCTAAAGGTATATTGGTTGTTCCGCTCGAAAATGAATTGATAAAACCGGATGATGAGGGAATAAAGTAACCGATACCTACACCTATGGCCATTGCCAGGAAGATCCATAGGGTTAAGTACCTATCAAGGAAGCTTAGTTTTTTGCGTTCGGCCACCGGGGCACAGTTGTTTGCTGACATAATTATTGCGTATATCGTGTTTTAGTGTGAATTGTATATTAACTACTTCCAGTTTTCTTTGAATTTAGTTGCGGCAAAAAGCATTCCTGCTGTGATCAGTTTAGCTTGGGTATCATATTGCTCATCTGTTGCGCCTGTTGTCAAAGCTGGGTATTTCAATTTAACAGCGAACTTATCCGGGCTGGCCAAAAGCGAGGCAGCGTCTGCCTGTACCAATACATGGATCGCATTCGGATTTGAAGGCGAAATCTCCAAAGTCACCGAGCCGCCGGCATCATTGTATTTAGCGCCATCCGCACCTACTTTGAAGCCAAGTTTGGTTAAAGCAGGCGCAACTTTATCTGATGTAGTTGTACCGACTACAAATATTTTAACATCGCTGATACCGTAGGAAGCCAGTGACGTTTTCAATACGGCTTTAGCAATGGGTGCGCTAAAGCCATCGTTACCTATAAACTCTATGATCACTGGAAGCTTTTTGCCTTTAGCCACAATACCTAACTGTTGGATGCCGCCCAGTTCATCTTGTCGGTCATTAGTAATCGTAGTGCTTTTTTTAAGCAGTCTGAAGTTTTGTGCCAGTTCGGGATAAATAGGATCGGTCGCAGGTGCAAAAGCAGCGCTTACTACCAGTAAGCCTGCTAAGAAAAGTAAGGATAAGTGTTTCATGATTTTAAGTTTTATGGTTTAATTGGTTTATTGCTATTTAACGATTGATAAGTCTAAAAAAGGTTAGTTAACGTGTTCCTTTACAAATTCAGCCGCGTAGACCTTGATCATATCCCTCACTCGGCGAAACTCGTCTATCACTTCTTCAGGCGTGCCGGTAGCTTTAGCCGGGTCGGGAAAGTTCTCATGGAAACGCTCTACCTTTCCCGGAAAGAACGGGCAGGCTTCGTTAGCGTTATCGCAAACCGTAATTACCTGGTCAAAAGGAATAGTCATATATTCATCAACGAGGTTGGAAGTATGGTTGGAAATATCAATATGATCTTCTGCCATCACTTGTATAGCTTTCGGGTTAACGCCGTGTGTTTCGATACCTGCACTGTAAACATTGGATTTGTCGCCTGCAAAGTAGCGCAGGTAACCTTCGGCCAATTGACTGCGGCAACTGTTGCCGGTGCAAAGCACTAATATATTTTTCTTGCTCATAATTCTTTTTTCATTACAATTGCCGATACCGGGCAAACATGGCTGAACTCCGATGATCGTTGTACCTCGGCAGGTACATCGTCCCTTGTTATTTTGGTATAGTTCTTTCGTTCAAAGTACGCAGGCGCAGTTTCAGTTAATAGGTACAACTCTGTTAAACCCTTCTGTTTACCTATCATATCAAGCCTGGCCAATAATTTACCAGCAATACCAGTACTGCGATGGTCAGGTCGTACCGCTAAAGAACGCAACAAGCCATAAAGCCCATAAACTTCAACATCGCCTACACCAACTACATTTCCATCTTGTATTGCGACAATAAAGTTATCCAGCGTTTGCGGCAGATCGGCTACAGGCAGTTTTTCAGCCGCCAATAGCTCGATCACTTTTTCTTTATAGGGTGAGGCCTGGTCGATGATCATAGTTGTAATAATTAGCAGCAGCCACCGCCCGGTGTACAGCAAGCTTCCGCAGGTGCAGCCAGGTTAACTAATTGTACTTTTGGTTTCTCTGCCACCGCTGGTGCGCAGCATTCTTCACCCTTATCATTCGTGCCACAGCTACCACCACGGGTAATTGCCTTGCATTGTACAGCATCCGGGCGCAGGTCAACGGTTAAGGCATTTCCATCCACGATCATTTCATTAGGAAACATCTGGCGGGTATCAAATTCTGAATTACCAAATTCGATCTTTACCGTGCCGTTAGGATTAAGCGGCAACATTTTTTCTACAATGTCAACAATGGATAAAGCCTTGCCCACTTTCATAGAGCGTTCCTGCTGTTCAGCATTCTCCGGCACCCAAAGCTGAACAATAATTTCTGTCCAGGCATTCATAACGCCGCCGCAATCTACCGAAGTAATGGGCGCTTGTTTGATCTCCGTAATATGATAAGCCGCATCTACCATTTTACCCTCTGCATATTGGAATTGTAGGTCAAGGTCGGGATGCTGTAATAAGGTGTCTTTAAAGGTTTTCCAGTTGATCGCTTCTATTTTATTCATGGTGTTTATTCTATTTTATTATTGTAATATTACGATTAATATACTCAAAAAAAACTTTAGCAGCAGGTCGCTTTCAGGTCATAAGTTGCGAAGAAACCGCTCAATTGCTCCTGTAACTCATTCCAAACGGGAGGATTGATGCAATAGCATACGCTGACGCCTTCAATCGTTCCTTGTATCAAACCCGCATTTTTCAATTCTTTCAAATGTTGTGAAATGGTCGGCTGCGCCAATCCCAATTCATCTACCAGGTCACCACAAATACAAGTGTTGGATTTAATGATCTCCTGTAAAATGGCGATACGGGCAGGATGCGCGATTGCTTTCAGCATCACAGCTAACCGGTTCTGTTCTTCGGTGAATATTTCTGTTTTAGTTAAGCCCATACTTTATATTGCAATATTACGATGAATATCTGAATGCTGCTAAGTATTGAATTAATTTAGTCATGTTTAATTTGTAGTTATGATTTGCAAAAAGCGGCGTGTTGGTAGCCAGCATAATTCCTGCGCCAACGGTTGCGATTGCTTAATGAATTTTCGTCTGGAAGGATTTTCTTTTTAGTTTTATATCGCTATGAAAGTTAGAGTTTTTGCCGCTTCTCTCTATAATATATTAAGCATTTTTAACTCATTACGGCCATTGAAAAAGGAAATCAGGTCTATACTTAATGGATTCAAACTCCTTGAAGAATTGAAAATGTGTTAACTGAGCATCCGTTCTGTGTTACCTACGTGTTACCTCAAATAAAAAAGACTCTACGAGTAACACGTAAAGTCTTGATTATTAGATGTGGAGAATATCGGAGTCGAACCGATGACCTCTTGCATGCCATGCAAGCGCTCTAGCCAGCTGAGCTAATCCCCCGTGTGTTGGGATGGCAAAAGTAGTAAAATTTGTGAAACGGCAAAAGCCTGATAGATAATTTAATATTTATGCGTTTAAAAAAATCTTTTAAAAAAGTAAAGCCCCTGATGGGCAGGGGCCTTTACTAACCAATTATAAACCTAAATTATGAGAAGACTTGTTTGTTATTTTTAATAGTGTAAAAGTAACACTAAGTTTTAATATGCAAAGAATTTATTTGTAATTTTTTTGTAACCTTTTGATACATCTTCCAAATAAATTGTTGCGTTTGCAATAATACAACTTTTGTGTTAAAAATATGTAAATACAAGGTTAAATTAATATAGTTTTTTTAATGTTGATATTTTTGATGGAGTAAAATTTATAAAATGAAACATTTAAGTAGCTAATAAAGGCATTACTGTATATTTTTAGACTAAAAAAATAAATATTGAGCTGATATTCTCAATTATCCATGTGTTTTTTTTCATTAGAAAATAATTTTGTCAATAACTACCTTTCTTTTTTGCCTTTTTAATGCTTTTTATGGACTAAAATAAAAAAAGTGCTTAAAATGCTTTATAAAGTGCTTGATAGCTTGTGTAATTAGCATTAAGTTATAAGTTAGTTTAAAATACACTTTATTGCCCTTTATGTAGGCTGCTAAAAAAAACGGCGTTACCTTGGTAACGCCGCCTTACAATTGTGATAGGTTTTGGTATTAGGTATTGTGTAAAGCTGTATTGTTTAGTAACGGATTAGTTAGTAACCCGCACTCGCGAAGAAGCTTGTTGTGGTCGTATTGGCATTGCTTGTAAAATTGTGGGTATAGGTCGGGGATGTTTTGGTCTTTCAGAATGAGCGACAGTAAGGCTATCTTAGATAATTGTTGTTCGCCCACTACCTGCATATGTGTTTTGGTATCCTCAATAATATGTGTGTATTTTTTTAGTAGTAAATTATGCTTGATGCGGAGTGCATAAAATATGTTCTTCATGTTGTTGGTAAAGGCACCCCTGTTTTTTTTGTAAGAAGCCCAAAACGCATTATAAATACGCGTTACCACATTAACATCACCTAACTTATAATGGCAATCAGCAATAATAACTTTTATAAAATAGCTATAGCCGCTAATATTATCAAGGTTGCTTGTTTTATAGTGCTTTTCTAATACGTTTATAAAACTTAGCGCTTTTTGATGTTTTTGAGTGAGTTGTAAAGTGTATGCGCCCAATAAGTAAATAAGGTCGTTAGAGGCATTATCTTCAAAATAATTCCCCTCAGCCGGCGGGTTAAAACAAAACTTAGTCAGGTTTTCAAATACATCGCTATCAACTTCGCTATGTTTAAAAAATGAGTATAGCGCACCAATGCATTTGAGCGGATTGATGGCAAACTTGTTATAAGCTTCTGCCGGGATCTTATTCAGTTCATCAATATACAAGGCCGTTTCATCCATATCCAAACGCATAATGGTCGAGCATGCCAGCGCGGTATAAACCATTATACGCTTACCGTTAGATAACCTGAATTTAAGCAGGCTATAAAGCGTTGTTTTATAGCCTGCATTAATAAACTCTAACCCAAAAAAGTATTTAAATAATTGGGGGCTGCAATCCTGCTTAAAATATTGAACCAATGATTCTGATCTGTTGGCTGCAGCACTTTCTTTCTTAAGCAGATCTCCCAGGAAAATGATCAGGTCAGATTTTTCATTTAAGCTTAACTGCGTTTGCGATAGCATCTCAAAGCTTTTTTGCTGCCCTGTTTTTATCGCATAAATAATACACCATTTTAAAATGGGTAGTTTATGTGCGCTATTTACAAACTGTACGTTTATGTCATTTATCAATACAGAATCGAATACGAAATTATTTTTATTGAGTAAGGTTTTGGCTATGGTGTACTCTAAAAAATTATTATTCGGGAACTGGATGTAGGTGTAATAATGCAGGTTGGTACTGTTGTTTATTTCGCGGATAAAGTCAATGTTTATCAACTCGTTATAAGCGGCAGCATATTGCTTAATAAGGCCGTTTACTTTTGTTTTTAACACATCAAATTTATCGTGGGCAAAGTCCATTTGCTCAACCAATCCCTTAAGCAGCAAGATTTTTTCTGCCGAATGCTGCCCCAGGTAAACTTTGTTTAAGATAAAGGTGGAGAGGAGCTCACAGGCGCAAACATGATCCATGTCGCTTAACGAAAAATCGTCCTTAAGTTTTTTATAATAGAATTGAAAGTATAGCGGGTGATTCAATTCATTTGCCATATTTGCCGCTATATCATTTTTTACAGCGGGATTAATATTTAAGCAAAGTTCTTTTATTTCATTCGCGTTAAATAGAGATACATTGTTGGCCCAGCTGTCGTTATTTAAAAAGTTTTTAAGCCATTTAGTGTTGCCGTTATCAAGCTCGTGCTTATTGTTTATCCATGTTGCCGACCGCATGGTTAATATCAACTTAAACCATGGAGCAGATTGATGCAACGATAAAATATCCACCAGTTGGTTAAGCAGTAGTTTAAACTGCTCGGGTTTGTATAGGTATTCGTCAAAATCATCTATAATTAAAAAGAAGTTGCCACCTTTTTTATGTTGCGTAGCTGCCAGTGCGGCTATATCCTCATCTGCCGAGTATCCCAGCAATGCCAGAAGCCAGAGGTTAAGATCGCGACCGCTTAAAAAAGCGTTCATTAACGCGCTTGTGCTAAAAAACAGGATCGCGTCGTTAGTTTTACCCTGGTTATTAAGTTCAACACGCTCTTCTACCCAGTGGCAAAGGCCAATTGTTTTACCATAGCCGGCAGGCGCGGCTATTACAGTGGCTGTATATTGCCCAGTTAAAAACTCGTTGAAATGATTATCGAGGAACTTTCTTTTAATGGTTTGATTATACGGTATGCCCGATTTGTTACGAAGCACCTGTAAGGTAGAATTGGTTACTTTAGTTGCATTAAATTTGAGTTTATCCCAAGTGGTAGCAGTATTATCGGGCTGCTGAATTACTAAGGCGTCTTGTTTATGGCAAAAATCTTCCCAGCCCTGGTAGCCGCAATATTTGGCCATTAAATCAATAGTAAATAACGACGGTTTAAACTTGCTGTATGCAAAGCCATAAACGCGTTTGAGTGTAGTTTCGCTAATGCTTAGTTTGGTTTGGGAGAATATTTGATTAGAAATTACCTTGCAATCACAGGGGGTAATAGTATTAAACCCCGATGTTGTTAAAACGGCCTCTTTTAGTGCTTCGTAATACTGAGGTAGCAATGAAGTCATACGCGGCAATTATTGGTCTGCTTTCTCTTTTTTAGTACTTTATGATATAACAAGCTGGATACATTCGCGCACGGTTAAGTTTGTTGATACATCGCCTTTTGACACCTGTTTGCCTGTATTGTATTCTTGGGCCACCATACGCAATTTTTCCTCGAGTTGCCTGCATAGTTCCTCATCCCTATCATAGCCAATGGCTTTTAAAGGGGTGTTAGCCAATAGGTTGTAAGAGTGATCAACCGGCAGGCCGCAAATATTTAAAATGTCGTACTTTATTTGGTTGCTTATAAAAACTATATCCATCGCTCTGAAAACTTACTCGCTGAAATTTAATTTATACGTAAATATAACCATTACGTTGTATAAAAAAATTCTTCAAAGTTTTCGAAAATTTCGTGTAGTTATTTAAGAAGAAATATTTCGTCTAAAATTAAAACCAGGGTTAAAAATATTAGGCTTTGTGAAAATTATTAATCAAAAGTATTGCGAAACAGGGGGGAGGGTGTTTATACACTATTTTAAAATCACGTAGAAATACGTGGTTTTAAATGGCTATGTCAACAAGCCTGTGTTTAAGGGCAAAAAGCACTAATCCGGCGGTATTACGGCACTTAACTTTATTGATCAGGGCGATGCGGTGGCCCTCAACAGTGCGTACGCTTAAATATAACTCGGCAGCTATTTCGGCATTGTTTAGTTCTTTGCAAATTAGGTTAAGTACCTGCCCCTCTCGTTTAGATAGGGTTATTTGCATGCTTTTTAATATATCCTGCGAGGTGGAGCGGTGGGTTGCACTATTACTTAATGCTTTTATAACATCCGCATTAAAATAAAATCCGTTTTTATATACTGTATTTATAGTTAACAATAACTCATCTTTATCGCAGTTTTTGGCGAGGAAAGCTGCCGCGCCTTTATCTATCATCTGCGTTATCAGGGTTTCGTTATCGTGTACAGTAAGTATTATTACCTTAATAGCCGGGTGGTGCTTATGCAGGTACATGTTAAGCTCCATGCCATTTATCCCGGGCATATCCATGTCTATTATAGCTATATCCGGCTGTATTTTAAATGTTTTAAGCGTATCTATAAATGCCTGCCCGCTTATGCATTCGGCAATAAGTTTAAAATTTTCGATAGAGTTTACCAGCAAGGCCAGGCTTTGCCTAAACAGGTTTTGATCGTCTACTATAGCTATACTTATCTCTGCCATTTATATATTATCTATCGGGCATTCTATTTTAATTTGGAAACCTTTACCGGCGTATGGTTGCAGGTTATAGGTTGCATTAATGTTTAGCAGGCGGCTTTCTATGTTTTGCATACCCATCCCTTTCTTCGCGGTCTCTATATCTTCGGGCAGGCCTTTGCCATTGTCGGCATAATCTATGGTTATTAATTTATCATCGGCATTAAAATCAATGCCGGCCTTGCTTGCGCCCGAATGTTTGATGGTATTATTTAACAGCTCTTCCATTACGCGGTAAATAGCTGTCGAGGTGGTTATAGGCAGGTTTTCTAAAACTTTTTCGGCGCTGTTGTTTAGGGTTATCTCTAGTTTACCCGATTGATTAATGATGGTGCAATGCTCGTTAACAGCTGCTGCCAGCCCATAATAACGTAGTGTTGTTGGCGATAGGTTATGCGATATATTGCGCACATCCTTCACAATTTTATCAATAATTGTTTTGGTTGACTGGGCAAAGTCCTGGTAGTTTTTGTCTTCGCCGCCACTGGGTTTAAACATCTCAATAAGCAGCCGCAGGCCAGATATGGTAGTGCCCACATCGTCGTGAAGATCCTGCCCAATGCGTTTTCTTTCGGCTTCCTGCGATTCAATAACCGCCTTTAACAAATCTTTTTGATGCTCAATTTGTGCCTGTTGAAATTGCTGCCGCTGTTTTAACAGTTTGTTTTGGTTACGGATAGAAAACAGAATGAACGACACTACCAATAAAAAGGTGCCTATCATCCCAAGGGCTACTAGTACGAAGATATTGTCTGTGGTGTTCTGCATTTATAAAATCCTACGGCAATTAAAAGGTATTCAAATATCAGTACGGTATCATGTATGGCCCAAACGGTGCGGCTAACATCAGGACTTGCAAGCAGGTAATTCGAAAAAATAAACATAAACAGGCAGCTTGCAAAGTATAAAAGTATGCCTGCGTTTACCCAGTTGTAAATATTATCGCCCCATTTCTGCTCCTCATTTTGTTGTTTAAGAATAAATAACAAGCTGTAAATAATAATAATAATTGCGCCTATTGGCCTTGTGTAAGTGTTAAACTCAATTTTATTTTGAATGAAAAAGAAGTTTACGATACATAAAGTTGTAAAACTTATCATCAATACTAAAAAAACACGCCATTTTTTTTTGCTGAAAAACGTACTGTAAAAAACGGAATGACATATAAATTCGATAATGGCGTAAACGTGCAGCATCCAGGTTGTTGTGTGATGCTTGTAAATTAGTAAGATAGCAACCAGGTTAAACAGCCCGGAAAACACCAGGTACCAGAAAATTAATTTTAAAGGTGTTGTTAATTTATTAAAATTGAGCAGTGCAAATACAATGGGTATCAGCACAGTAGGTGGTACTATATAAATTGCGTAAATATTAAAAACAGCTATGCTCATAAGCCTTAAATATATATAAAGCTTATGAACATAACGGACAAATTTACACTTACATGTCTAAGGTATCTCCGGGGCTTGTAACACAAGTTGGCGGGCACGCCGTAGTCATATCATAAATATTACTTTGGGTTTCGCCCACGGGCCCGCCTACGAGTTGTAGGGCGTGTACTTCTTCGCCTTCAACCATAGGCACAAGCATTAGCTGCGCGCTTAGCGGATCGCCAAATTCTTTAAGGCCGATAAAAGCCTTTACCGATTCGGCATTGGGGTTGTAAAGCAAAATGTTCTGAAAATCTACAATAGGGATCTCAAATGAACGGGTAATAAAATCTGAGGTAGAGGTTACAAGGTAGTCGCGCCAGTTTGCAGCCCATTCTTTAGCGGTTGCAACGGGGATGGTACCATCGGGATCAGTTGTTGGCATAAAATTTTTAATTAGGGGGTTAAAAAAAATTAATAATGTTTTTCTGATTATTTTGAGGCGTATACCCACGCTGAAGTATGCACTTCATTTTTAATTGTGATATACGGCTAAGTGAGGGCAAATTAGTAAATTCCAAACTGGTGTTTCACTAACGCCTAACCAATGAACAAAATGAACAGAACGGTAACTTATACGGTTTAGCCGCATTTTAGTTGTAACAAAAAACCCTCACTGCTTAGGTGAGGGTTTTAATAGTATGTATTTGCTATAGGCCGTTATGGTAGCCGGCATCCGGCTTAGCTTGCTGTACAACCTGTTCTACTTTATCGGTAGCGTAAGTTTTTACTTTATCAAACCACTCCGGTGCATCCTCGGTAATATCATCCAAAATAGAACGACCGTTTGGGCCTTTTTTGGTAATGTAGTTTATCCCGTACCCAATTGCGGCACCTACCGCTATAAATTTTAATAAGCCCATGTTTTTATAATTTAAGTAAATGTATGTATAGGTTTAATTACAAGTATGATGCCAAAGGGGGGGCCTTGTTACAGGTTATATTAAATATTTCGATGGTTGTGGTGGCACATTCCTGTCAGTAGTTTAAATGTTAAGCAATTGATTTTTAAGTTTTTGTAGAATTTGTCTTGGTTGTGCAAACGTGAACGTGAAAATTTTCTGCCTAAAACACGTGGTGTGGGGTAGTTAATAAAATTAACGCAGTAGAAAAAATGCTTCGTCAAAATAGGTTATAATGTCTTTTTGTTCCCAGTTTAAAACCAAAAGTCTTTTGCAAAGTTGTAGGTGGATAAATTCAGATACATGGAAAATTTTACGATGCTGCAGTTTTTTGAATGGTACTCTCCCGGCGACGGTAGCTTGTGGGAACATTTAAAGAACGAAGCCGGGCGGTTGAAGAGTATAGGCATTGATGCGGTTTGGTTACCACCGGCACAAAAAGGTGCAGCAGGCGGGTATTCTGTTGGATACGATGTTTACGATATATATGACCTTGGCGAGTTTGATCAAAAAGGATCGGTACGTACCAAGTATGGTACAAAGCAGCAATTACTTGATGCGGTTAACACTGCAAAAGAGGCCGGCTTAAATGTATATGTTGATGTAGTGCTGAACCACATGGGCGGCGCAGACGAAACCGAAAAAGTTACGGTACGCAAGGTTAACCCCGAAAACCGTAACGAGTTTATCAGCGAGCCATACGAGATAGAAGCATTCACTAAATTTACTTTTCCGGGCAGGCAGGGGCAGTACTCGCAATTTGTGTGGGACTGGCAATGCTTTACAGGGGTGGATCATGATAACGCTACCGGCGAGAACGCCATTTTCAGCATCCAAAACCAATACGGCGATGCCTGGGAAGATGTTGTAGGTAACGAAAATGGTAACTTTGATTACCTGATGCTGGATGATATAGATACCCGCAACCCCGCCGTTCGCGATGAGTTGAAGCGCTGGGGTAAATGGTACTATGATACTGTTGGCTTTAACGGTATGCGCCTGGATGCCATTAAGCACATCTCTTTCGATTTTTATAACGACTGGCTCGACCATATGCGCAATGAAACAGGGCAGGAACTCTTTACTGTTGGCGAGTATTGGGCTTACGACGTAGGCTTACTACAGGAATACATTGAAGCCACGGAAGGCCGGATGTCGCTATTTGATGCGCCGCTGCACAATAATTTTCACGAGGCATCTATGCAGGGCAATAATTACGACCTGACGACCATATTTGATAATACGCTGGTGGCGGCCAATCCTGATAAGGCAGTGACGCTGGTAGAGAACCACGACACCCAGCCCCTGCAATCATTAACCCAGCCTGTGGACTATTGGTTTAAACCGATAGGTTATGCCCTTATTTTACTGCGAGAGAGCGGCTACCCATGTGTGTTTTACCCGGACATGTACGGCTCAAAATACACCGATAAAGGTGATGATGGTAACAATCATGAAGTTTTACTGGCCCCGGTTACCGAACTGGAAAGCCTGCTGCATATCCGAAAGCATATTGCCTACGGCCAGCAACGCGACTACTTTGACCATCCCAACTGCATAGGCTGGACACGCGAAGGCGACGATGAGCACGAAAACTCCGGTTGCGCCATAGTGATATCAAATAGTGAAGAAGGCAACAAAAAAATGGAAATTGGCCAGCGCCACGCAGGTGAAATTTTTGTTGATTATATGGGCAAGCACGATGCCGAAATCACCATTGGCGATGATGGCTGGGCCGAATTTTTTGTCCGCCCCGGTTCCGTATCGGTATGGGCAGTAAAAAATTAATTGCTTTGCTAAATACCTTATTTTTAGGCCGCGGTACATTTAAGTATCGCGGCCTTTTTGCATCAGAACACAATCTCATAAAAAATGAAAATCTTTAACGGAATGGTACCCGGCGGCAGCTAACTGGGGAATTAAGGCAACACTTAGTGTATATGCTTCACAGCAGATTTTTTGGATAATGAGTGGAAACCCCTAAACCGTTACTTTATTTATGGGTTTGGTAAAAATAACGTACCGTATATGGCCGTCGGTTTTGGGCATAGCAGCCAGCTAGAGGGAATTAAGAAACGAAGCAAAGGGATGAGTAGCGCTGAACAGAGTAATTAATACAGCACGCGGCCTGGTTTTTGCAAACCGTTGCTGCAACGGCACAACCATAAGAGGCAACAAAATTCACATCCTGAATCTATTGCTTAACTTTAACTGGAAATACTGTTGCACGTTATTAAGAACTAAACAAAATACTTATACAATTATGATCACTTCATTAGTAACCGGCGGTGCCGGATTCATCGGCTCACACGTAGCAAAACATTGTTTAAACCTTGGGCATAAAGTTGTTGTACTGGATGACTTGAGCGGCGGTTTTGAAGACCACGTACCCGAAGGTGTTGAGTTTATTGTAGGTTCTATAAACGATGTGCTACTTTTAGAGGGGTTGTTTGAAAAGTATAAGTTTGATTATGTATATCATTTGGCCGCCTACGCTGCAGAAGGCTTATCGCATTTTATCCGCAGGTTTAATTATAATAATAACCTGATAGGATCTGTAAACCTTATTAACCTTGCAGTATTATATAAAGTAAAATGTTTTGTGTTTACTTCGTCTATCGCGGTATATGGTGCAGGCCAGCTGCCTATGCTAGAGAGTATGGTGCCACAACCCGAAGACCCTTACGGTGTAGCTAAATACGCGGTTGAGATGGATCTTAAGGCGGCTAAGCACATGTTCGGCTTAAACTCGGTCATCTTCCGCCCGCACAATGTTTATGGAGAGAATCAAAATATTGGCGATAAATACCGCAACGTTATTGGTATTTTTATGAACCAGATAATGCAGGAAAAACCAATGACCATTTTCGGCGATGGCGAACAAACGCGTGCGTTTAGTTATATTGATGATGTTGCCCCGCATATTGCAAACTGCGTTAACATACCTGCTGCATATAACGAAGTATTTAATGTGGGCGCCGACAGGCCATACACCGTTAACGAATTGGTACAGGTAGTTGCAAAAGAGCTTGGTGTACAGCCAAAAGTTACCCACCTTGAGGCCCGTAAAGAAGTGCTGCATGCGCATAGCGACCACTCTAAAGCAGCAGGCGTATTCGGTAACAACAAAAATGTTAGCCTTGAGGAAGGTATTGCCAAAATGGCTGCGTGGGCAAAAGTTGTTGGCTCACGCGCCAGCGCCGAGTTTGAAAATATTGAGATTGAGGAGAACCTGCCGCAGGGTTGGAGCAAGAAAAAGGCTGTTTAATTCGTGAAAAAAGATTATCGCTTTTTCGGTAAACATTTATATTTTTGTGGCAAATAAATAAGCAAATGCAAAATTCAACAGAGAACGCCAATTCAGTAAGTCACTATACATTTTTAGTTATTACCGTAATTATCGGTTTAGTAGGTGTATACTTACGCTTTGCAGAATTCCCACACGCTACATTGATCTCTAACATCATATTGTTGTTCGCTTCTATCATTTGCCTTAGAGCAGTTTTCGGCATCCTGAAGTAAGCAATTTAAAAACGATATAATTTAAAAGCGCTACCGGTTTCGGCAGCGCTTTTTTTGTACTTAAATCCGGCCTTTTATAAATTGGGGATTTTAGATACGGTTCTACTCTTCTACGTTCTTAGGCCTGTATTTGGCTTCGTTCAATATCTTTTGCGCGTCTTTTTCATTCATTAACTGTTGCAGGGTAATGTTGGGGTGCTTATCCATATACTGCTTTACAATTTGCCAGCCAGTCCAAACACCAAGCTTCGGTGCCGATTCGTTCTTGTCGCCAAGGCCGGGGGTAAAGGGGGCTTCATTAAGATATTTTTGAATTTTTTGGAAATCGGTTTCATAAAGCAGGTTCTCTTCCAGGAAAAATCCCCATATGTTACCTTTAAAGTCTTCGCACCATTTCAACTGTTTGGCGGTGTAACCAATTTTGGTAGAATCGGGTACATCGGGCAGGGTTTGGTCCATAAAGTAAAGGATTTTGCCGTTGTAAACCATTTTAGATAGCAAGGTGTTATCGCGGTCGTCTTCGGGGAACATGTCTTCGCGGGCTAAACCTTCTACAACTCGCGGCGCAATGTTATCCGGCGTAAATCTTCTTGAGAGGTAATGCGGAAAACTCTCTACCAATGCCGGGTAAAATTTAGAATCGGCACCTAAAAAGAGATCCAAGCCGATACCGAAATATCCATCCCCAATAGTGGTTTGCGCCTGGAAACCCGAAAAATAGGCATATACCTTTGGCAGCCTCTTTTGAGGGTAGTAATATTTAATTCTCCTGAAGGCGTCTGTCAGCTCGGCATCCTGCTTATCCATATTAGGGTATGCGGCGTCAACATCATGTTTAAGATCGGTATAGGCCTTGCCGGCGAAAACATCGCGTAGGTTTTTATAATAGTTTGTATCGGCAGTACTACCAATCTTTAAAACACGTTCAATAAAATCCTGGTAAAACACGCCGTATTTATTTTGCAGGGCAATTACTTGTGGCGTTAATGGTTTTGTACGCAGCAGATCAAAGTCTTTATCAAAGCGTTCAATTTTAACGTTAACAGGTATATTGCTTACATCAATCTTTTTATTTGGCTTACATGCAGTAAATATTAAGCATATTAAAAAACATGTGTTAATAAGAGTTGTTTTATAAGAATTAAACATCACAATAGCGTTTTAGCAAAAATAATTTTTTTATTTGCATTAGGAGGTTTGGTGAGTAGTTAAGTGTTGAATAGTGAATGGTATTGTTCGCTACAAGCTTATCAACGACTAACCGCTTAACTAATTACTACTCACTGATTATATGAAGATAGCATTAGCCCAGCTTAATTATCACATAGGCAACTTCGAATCTAACACGAATAAGATCATAACCGCCATTCGCGAAGCAAAGCAAAATGGAGCCGACCTGGTGGTTTTTGCCGAACTATGCGTTTGCGGCTACCCCGCGCGCGATTTCCTGGAGTTTAATGAATTTATTAGCCTTTGTGATGATGCCGCTAAAAAAATAGCTGCTGAATGTATTGGCGTTGCCTGTATAATTGGCTTGCCAACCCCCAATAATAACCCTGAGGGTAAAGACCTTAATAATTCGGCATACTTTATTGAGAATGGCGGGATAAAAGCAGTGGTAAATAAAGCATTGCTGCCCAATTACGATATTTTTGACGAGTACCGTTATTTTGAGCCATCTACCCAGTTTAGCTGCATAGATTTTAAGGGTAAGCGTATAGCGCTAACCATTTGCGAGGACCTATGGAACACCATCGAAAACCCGCTGTATGTTACACGCCCTATGGATACGCTGATACAGCAAAGTCCGGATGTGATGATCAATATCGCGGCATCGCCTTTTGCATACAACCACGATGAAGAGCGTATAGCTATTTTAAGCGACAATGCCCGCAGGTATAACCTGCCGCTGTTTTACGTAAACCATGTTGGCGCACAAACCGAACTGATATTTGACGGCGGTTCGTTAGTATTTGATAACGCCGGTAACATAGCCGACGAGTTACCATACTTTACGGAGAACACTGCATATTACACTTTGCAGGATGATGCAAGTATCACCTTTGAGCATCAAACAACACAAAGGGCCGAGCGCCAGAGCGACATCGAGCAAATTCACCAGGGCTTGATCCTGGGTATCCGCGATTATTTTTATAAATCGGGCTTTAAACAGGCCATACTTGGTCTATCGGGCGGGATAGATTCGGCAGTGGTATGTGCCTTGGCTGCCGAAGCGCTTGGCGCAGAGAATGTAATGGCAGTTTTGCTACCGTCGAAATTCTCCAGCGACCACTCCCTTAAAGATGCTGAAGACCTGGTAATCAACTTGGGCTGCAAATCGGAAACGATAGCTATCGAAAAAATAACAGATGCGTTCGAAAGTTCGTTACACCCGCAGTTTAATAATCTGCCTTTTAATATTGCCGAAGAAAATATACAATCGCGTAGCAGGGCAGTATTGCTGATGGCTATGTGCAATAAATTTGGCTACATACTGCTTAATACATCAAACAAAAGCGAGGCTGCCGTGGGTTATGGTACCCTTTATGGCGATATGTGTGGTGGTATATCCGTTATTGGTGATGTGTTTAAAACGCAGGTTTTTCAATTGGCCCGTTATATTAACCGCGACCGCGAGATAATACCCGAGAATACAATTGTTAAACCACCATCTGCAGAGTTAAGGCCAGACCAAAAGGATACCGACTCATTGCCGGAGTATGATATTTTAGATGCTATATTGTCACAATATGTAGAGCACCGCCGTTCGTCTGCAGAGATCATTCAGCAGGGTTTTGAAGATGCTGTAGTACACAAAGTATTGCGCCTGGTTAACCTGGCCGAGCATAAGCGTTATCAAACCCCGCCAATACTGCGTGTATCGCCAAAGGCATTTGGTATGGGAAGGCGTATGCCAATTGTAGGGAAGTACCTTACTTAACCAACCTTTTATTTATTGGGTTAAAGTAAGTGGCTGGCCGTTGATGTTTGGTTTAGAATCGTACGCCCACAAAAACTTGCCGTCTGTTACCTTAAATTTTAGATACCACAGATCGTGTTTGGCAATCATGTTTTGCGAGGTTACATTGCCTGTAGTCTTTATTTTGTAAATGCTGTGGTTTTTACTTTTGGTGAACCATCCATTTTTAAGCAGATCGCCGGTTACTAAAACGGTTGATGCACCAGCTTTAAAATAGTTAAGCTTTTTAAGGTCAAAGAATTGCTCGTCGCGAATGTCGATAATGCCGGCATCAGCTGGGTATTTCATAACCTCGGCCATATTTGTTCCGTTCTCGTCAAAAAAATTGATAAGCAAAACAAAGTTGTTGTCTTTTATTTGAGGTAGCAGTTCTTTAACAAAAGCATCTACAGATTGGCTTGGAGTAACGGCAGGTATATCTACAGGCTTAACGGCAAGTGGTGCAGCCGCTGCATTGGGTTTGGCGGTGCGGGCAGTTTTTTTACGTACTTGTGCCGATAAGCTTTGGCAGGCTATTGCTAAAAGCAATAATAAATAAAGGTGTTTTTTCATGTTATGAATAAGTGTTTTAGGAAGCCTTAATTTACAAAAAATTATCTTTTAGGTCATAAAATATAATATCTGTTGCAGCGTATTATGATAGCTAATTTATGATCGTTATTTTTATCGTGTCAGAAAGGATTTAGTAAATTCATGAAGTGCTGAATTTTTTTGATTTTTTAGATAAAACTGATTAAACCTTTGTAACTTAATTAGTCTAAAGCAATATATATAACTGGTGAGGCAATGAAAAAATATATCTATCTAACGCTGACGGTGGCTTTCGTATCGCTGCTATCAGCTTGTAGCAGCTACAATTACTACACCGCTGCGCAAAACAAAACAAACTTATCATCATACAAAACCTTTGCCTGGGCTGCACAGCAAAAGAACCCAAACAAACAGTGGCGCCCGCTTGATGAAATTGGTAATGGCAAAGTGCAGGAAGCTACAAGGCAAGCCCTTGTTAGCAAAGGCCTAACGTTAGAAAACCAAAATCCCGATTTGCTTGTGCGTTATTTAACAGTTACAGGCCGGGGTAGCAAAACAGAATTTTACTCGCCTTATTATGGTGGAGGCTTTTATGGCGGCTGGGGTTACGGCGGCTGGTACCGCCCCTGGGGTTTCGGCTTTGGCTGGGGTGGCCCATGGGGTTACGGCGGTTGGGGACCAACTTACGCTCAAAAAGTACATTATAAAGAAGGTACCATTATTATTGACCTGATCGATAGCAAAACACAGCAAGTGGTTTGGCGTGGTTATGGCGTTGGCGAATTACACAACCCAAAACAAACCATGCGCGATATACCAAAAGTGGTTGAAGGCATCATTAAACAGTTGGACTTAGCGCCACCAATGCGCAAGTCGTAAAAAATAGATGTTAATAACAAAGAGACCGCGTCATAAGTAATTATGAGGCGGTTTTTTATTGGATTTGTAAATATAAGCTGTGTCGTTTTATTTGACTTTTTTAAACAAACAATTAAATTGGCTATTACTTATATTATTATGAATTACGATTTACAAATCCAGGAATTTTTAAAAGAATCGTCTTTTTTTTATACCATCGCGATCGGTTTGGATAGCCGATATATGTATGTAAGCCAAAACTATAATCGCAATTTCGATTCAACAGGTAAGTCTCTGTTAGGTGAGCATTTTAGTATTACGTTACATCCCGAAGATATTGCGATTTGTGAGCGGGTAGGAGAACAATGTTTTTTGGAACCTGGGAAGTTGCTTCCTGCGACTTTAAGAAAACATGACGGCAAGGGTGGATTTGTGACGACGCAATGGGAGATGCGGGCGCTGATAGACAAAGAGGGGAAACCAGAGGGGATTTTTTGCGTAGGTTACAACATATCTGAATTTGTGATAACTAAGGACCAGCTATCTACAGCAACTAACCATTTAACCGAAATTGGTTACATCCAATCTCACAGGGTGCGTAAACCATTAGCAAACATCATTGGCCTTACCGAGATGATTATATCTGCGAATGGGCAGGAAAACCTACAGACGATTAGTAAAATGTTACATCAGAGTTCTTCTGAACTGGATGAGGTTATTAAACAGATTTCAGGTAAGACAGAGGTTATCCCAACAGATCCAATCAATGAAGATTAAAATTAGTACTACCGCTGGATTTGAACGATATAAGTATGTCTTAGCGTGCTAACAGACCTTTGTCTAATCATCTATTTAAGCAATAATCTTTTCTTGCCAAAATCAATTACGGCTTTGTACTTCATCAGTATATCGCTGCCTAAAACGCCCAACACCTCGGGATGCCCCATTTCCTGATAGGCAATATTAATGGTGGATAGATTGAGTACGGCCACCTCTAACTCGGGTATAAGCAGATCGCCGATCCATATGTTTTCGATAACTGCCGTGGCCGATTCCATGGTGTTGGTCCCTAACCCTGTAGATAGCCTTTCGCTGGCTACAATCGCGGCTTGTTCGTTTGCTTCTATTAGCAAATCGCGGTCAAACGCTGTGCGGGATGCGCCTGTATCTAACACGACTTTAAAAGGCTTGCCAAATATTATAATATCCAATAGCGGATGGAAACCATCGCCATGCAGGTCAATTATATTTAGCGGAACGGATATGGTAGTTTTAGTCATACGTGATTTGTGAATAGTGATTAGACGTGGTTCAACCTGTTATATTACAATCACCAATTCACTAAATCAAAAATTTACTAATTAGAACGGATAACCTATAGCGATATTTAAAATGGCGTTTTTAAAGCTTGGGCTGATAGACCGTGTGCCACCTGCCGGGGTATAAGGCCTTATTAATGGGAAACCAAGATCGGCACGTAGTACCAGTATGGTAGCATCAAACCTCAAACCCGCGCCGGCATCAACCGCCATTTGCGTTAAAAATTTAGGGCCGAATGTGCCACCTGCCTGATGTGGTTTAGCGTTCCAGATATTACCCGCATCGGCAAATAAAGCGCCGTAAACTATGCTAAATAGTTTTTGACGGAACTCGATATTAGCCTCGAATTTAATATCACCGCTTTGGTCGGCAATAAAGCTGTTGCCACTAAGCGGGGTAGGGTCAACGGTACCCGGGCCTATAGACCTCGGCCTAAAACCTCGTAAACTGTTTGGCCCGCCAATAAAGAATTGCTGGTTATAGGGCAGAATGGTAGAGTTGCCATAAGGTAAACCAACACCTACCAGTAACCGGGTAGCAATTTTACTGCTCGTGCTCAATTTGTGGAAGAATCTTATCTCACTTTCTACCTTGGCATACTGGTTAAATATCGTTCCCAGGAATTTTTTCTCTTTACCGGCAAGTGTATCCGCGCCGGTTATTATGCCATACAGGTTGTTAGATAAACTTACCTTACCGCGGAAGTAAATACTGTTGGTGCGATAATCCTCGGTTGTATTATCATAAGTATAGGCATAGCTTGGGCCTAAGGTAAACTGAGGGTCTATAACGTGTTTAAGTGAAGGGTTACGATTGTTGGGATTGTTAATGCTATCCCTGTATAAGCTGTCAATATTCCTGGGCTTTACAAAGGTTGCCTCCAAAATATTCAACTCGTGCAATTTATGTTGGTCAGTTTTAAACTGGTAGCCAAATGAGCCCGTAAAAGAGTTAAGCGAGTATAGCTTTTGCCTTACAACCGATGTATAACCTAAACTTAACACCGTGCGCGGGATATAAGCGTTCGACGAATTAATGCGCCATGGTGCTATTAACCGGGGCCAGGCCAGGCTGGTTTGCACACCGTATTGGAAAACGTTAAAACCGTTATTTTGCCCGCCTATCTGCACATCCGTACTTCCAAAAAGGGTTACAGTAAGTAACTCGCCGCCTTTAAAGGCATTGCGGTTTTTCCAGCTTAAGTTTATTTGCGTGCCGGTGTAGTTAGCTGATGTTGTACGGCCAATGATCTCTGCCTGTAATGATTTACGTTTGTAAGGGGTTAGGAAGTAGTAAACATCCAGCTTGGGAGAATCAGGCGTTACATCCTCAAACCTGTTTTTTACGTAACGGTAAGGGCCTAAATTAACAAACCTGTTAAGTGAGTTATTATGCGTAGTGCGGCTGTATGCATCGTTTGGATGCAGCAATACCGTATTGGCAAACAGGTAGGGTCTTGCAGTGTTGCGCGGGTCAATTATATTATACCAGCGGTATGGCTTAGCCCGGTCGAGTTTTAAGGATGTATCCCTTAACGAGTAGTTAGGGTATACATAAATGTTACGTATAGTATAAATTTCGCGGGCACGCTCGGGTGTTGTTTCTTTTATCTTAACTAATAAATCAACTTTGTGCGTATCTACTGTGCTGTCAACTTTCACTATCAATTGCTCGGGCGAAAAGAAGAAGAAGCCTTCATCCTTTAAACGGGTATCAATGCGGATCCTTTCAGATTTTATAACATCGAGGTTATACTTGTCGCCCGCTTTTAATAGCGTGCCTGCCTGCGCTCCTTTTATAGCAGTATCGAGGTTGTTATCGGTAGCGCCCGGGAAGGTTACATTTCTTATGGTGTAAGACGGTCCCGGCAAAGCGGTAAATACTGCAGATGCTGTTTTCTTTTTACCGATGGTATCGCCACTAACCGATGCCTGGAAGTAGCTTTCGTTTTGAAGGCGGTTGATCATTATTTCGCTGTTCTTCGCCAAATCAAGCTGGCTCACATAAACGGGCGGCTCGCCGTATTTGCTCAGGAATTTTTGAATAAATCCTTTACGCGCTTTTGTTTTATAGTAAAGCCATAGCTTAATACGCATACCTAATAAGGAAGAGTTTGGTTTAGGGCGGATAAGCGTTTTCATTTCCGAACTAATTGCCTTGGCATCACCTTTTGATATGTTTTTATCATTAACCTTTACCGTGCCGCCTGTATATAATTTTTCACCCTCGGGTACGTATTTAGTAGTACTACAAGCATTTAGTATTACAGCCAGTGATAGTAAGTATATTATCCGTTTTATCATAAAGTAGTGGTCTGGGTCTTAGTTCTGTCTGCTTTGTCTTTTTCCTGCGATGCCTTCTCCTGCTCGTCTTTCACTTTCTGTTCCTGCTTGTATTTGCGTCGCATTTCTTTTTCCTGTTCGGTACGTTTACGGAATATTTCGCGGAAACGATTGTAATCTACCGTGAGCGAGAAGCCTAAACCGGTTTCTACGATCTGGCCCTGTATCACTACAAACTCATCCTTACGGTACGCACGCAGGGTGTAGCGGCCATCTTTACTCAGTTTATAATTTACCGATACGTTACCGGCTATATTAGATGTTTTTTGCCCCTGTTGTGCTCCCTCTAAATTAAAGTTATTACCTACCGATACCGTTAGCCTGTCGTTCAGGAACCGTTTGGATAGGCCAACGTTCAGGTCTGTTCGGTTAGTAGCCGTGCCCGACGAGTAATCCTGCCCGGACGTTAAACCGAAGTTTAAATCCACACCCGAGATCAGGCCACCTGCAAGGCTGTTCAATTGGTCGCTTAACAAGCTGCTAACACTGTTGCGGATGGCGCCTTCTACACCGGCGCTGCCACCCTGGCTTTGCAGCGGATTGTCGCCAATAAAGTGGCCCAGCACCAATACGCCCAGCACCTGTTTGTTTAGCTCGTTAGGGTCTTGCCTAATTTGCGATAGGCGGGTTTCAACCGTATTAGTAACCTCGGCAGCAACGTTGTAATTGCTATCCGGCAGGGTAATATCAAAGCTGATGTTAGGTTTCAGCAATTCGTTACGCAGGTTTAGGTTTACGTTGAACGGTAGTTTTTGCTTGTATTGCGTGGAGTTTTCATCGCTCAGTTGGTTAGCTACCAGATCTATCGGAGGTACGTTGGCCACATAAATAGCAGTCAGGTCTATATTAGCGCTGGTAGGGTCGCCTGTCCAGGTAATGGTGCTACCCTGCTTAAAGTTAAACTTACGTGATACGGTGGCGTATGATAAGTTATACGACCCGCGGTTCACAATATAAGTACCGGTTAAGCTGGTTTTTCCGCTTGGGTCAATACCTCCGCTTAGGTGTGCTTCGCCTAAAAGTTCAACCACGTCACCGTTGCGCTCATCAATCACAATGGTAAACTTGGCGTTCTTATCAATGTTAACCGTTGCGTTTACATCAAGCCCTGTAATTTCCGAATTCTTTAATGAATCCAGCTGACGGGCCACCAATATCGAATCCATTTTTGGGTCTTTAGAGTTCCAGAACTCAACTACACCCTTTCGGTCTTCCACACCAGGGTCGCTGGTTGGCAATACAAACACCATTTCGGTTTTATCGTTAACCGTTAAGGTCGCATCAACCACTGGCTTAGCCATATCACCACGGATCTTGATATCGGTATCTAAAAACAGCTTGCCGTAAAACAGCTTATTATCAGCCTTTGTAGAGTTTACCGCGCGGAAGTTATTAGCGCGGATATTCATGCCGAACTTAAAGTCGGTGTAAGTTTTAGTATACACAGAACCCGAAACGATAGCCTTATTCCCGGTAGAATCCACCAAAGTGAAATCATTAAAGCGGATGCCCTCGTCATTAAACGTAATGCTTTCTTGTGGCATGGTAAAGTACGAGTTAAGCATACTTACGTTAAACCCAACCTTGTTAAAATTGATGTTACCACGTACCGCCGGGGCAGCTGTGGTCCCCGTTATTTTTAGGTTGCCCGTAATATTACCGCTTGCGTTTTTGATAGCGCCAAAACTAAAACCTTCTATACTCTTCATACCGAGGTTAACGATGTTCAGGTTCATATCAAACCGGCTTTCGGGTAGGGTATAGTACATGCCGTTCAGGTCAACCTGGTTACCACGGCCCGTGATGCTCATTTGAGCGGCATAGGCGTTAGCCGTTTGGTTGTTTACTTTCAATGCGATGTTACCAACGGTATCTCCTTTAAAGTTAAAATCGCTTACGTTAAGCGCTGTGGTGAACACCGGTGATTTTTGGAAGTTGCTTATCTCTGCATTCCCGTTTATTGTGCCGCCAACTAATAAGGAATCTTGCTTGGCCAGTTTGGTTAAAGTTTCGATCCTGAAATTCCTGAAATCGACGTTTATTGGGCCATTGTATTGGCCCGACGGCGTATTGGCGCTTAGTACCTGGTTGCTGTTGGTAATGCTGAAATTGCGTGCTAAAACGCCTTTACCCCCAAACATAAAAGCATTGTTTGGATTAACCGACCATGCGGTATAATCAAGTAACAAACCATTCTCTAAAAAGCTGAATTGGTATTCGTTTGGTAAAGCGCTAAACTGGCCTGCAATACGGTAACGTTCCTTTTTAGTGATATCTCTAACCTGCAGGCTTATGCCCAGTTTGTTGTTTTGCGCACTGCCCGATACGCTGGTAAACAGCAGGTCGAGCGCCGACCCAACTTTAATTTCATCGGCCGTTAGGTTATAATTAAGCGCGTTATTGGTATTAACCGTAAGTTTTAAATTGTTAACCGTATTGGTGCCATAAATAACTTTTGGTGCAGAGCCATTTACAACCAACTCGCCGGTGGTGCTGTTGAAACGGCCGTTAAATAATACCGGGTCAAGCTGTTTTAAATCGGGCGCAAACTGTGTAACCAATGGGGTTTTAACCAGTCGCGCATCAAACGTAAACTGTTGCGGCGAGTATTTTACTTTTACCCGGGGTGTTTTGCTGCCCAAGCTGGTATTGTAGTATTTATCTATCACATCCTGTATGGCAGGTGCAATTTGGGTTAGCTTATATTTGCCGGCCATGTGCGCGTAAAACATAGGCGCTTTTAAATATAATGTGCTGCTGTCGGCTGTGGCGGTAGATATCAGGCTTACGGTATCCAGTTGAATGCGTTGCCCGTTATTATTTACAACAAGGTCGGTAGCTAATATTTTCGCATTCAGGTAATCCGGGTCGGCGGTTGGTACATCGGCAATGATTTTACCATGGAAGCGCATGGGGTTAGCTGTAAAATGCAGTTTTTGCAAATCGATGCTATCAACCGAAAGCGTAGCATTTACCGACGGGTATTTTTTGTTCATGTTAGCCTTGGCATCAAGTGTAAAGTTGATGTTTGGGTCTTTCATTCGGGCCTTGGCAACATAACTACCATTGCGTGCCGTGCCATTCATGATCAGGTTACGGTAAGTATAGCCTTTTACGTTAGCGCTTACTACATCGCCATTAAACTTTAAACTCGCGTTTTTTGGGTCGAGGCCGGTACCGCTTATGTTGGCCTTCATGGTTACAAAGCCAACCATTTGCGGTTGTTTCGTTAGTGCACCTACATTAAGGTTATTGGCTTTGATATTCGCTGTGTAGGTTTCGCTGCCTTTGCGTTTTCCGCTTTTCATGGCAGCTACCAGGTCAACCGCGCCATAGCTGCTGCGCAGGGTCATGTTGGTGTTAAAGTTTTTCATGCTGCCCTTAAATGTTCCCTTCAGGTTCATGTTTTCGGGTACGCTTACATTTGGAGGAATGGTGCCTTTTGGTACCAGACGAACAATGTCGTTACGTGTAGTGCGGAAATCATTAATGGTGACATCAAACACCGATTTTTCTACATCAGGTAATCCGCGCATGTTGGCAGATGCTTTTACATAGGTATTGCCGAAACCGCTTATCTCAATATTCGGTATACGCAAGTTATCAACAGTGCCATTAACCCGTCCGTTTATTTTTATAGTTGAGTTTGGCGATGATTTAAACGGCTCCATAGATGCCATGGTAGGCATTAACAGCAATACATCGCGCAAGCCAAGCTTGCTGCCGTCAAGGTTGGCGTTGATGCTTAGCTTGCCCAGATCTTTTGTTAACGATTCGATAGAAGGGTAACCCACTTGTAGGTCCTTTTGAATAACCGAGCGCGGGGTTTGCACCAACAGATCCTTCAGGTATGCATTTTTAGGCCCGTAAAAGAATGTAGTATGAAACTTATCTATTTTTAGTCCGCTCTTCTCGCTGAATGTAAAAGAGTTTATCCGGCCCGATAAGCTATCGGGCGTATAACCAATATTCTCGGCATCGGCGTTTAAGTTTTTGATGCTCATGTGGGCAAAATCCAGGCCGCGTGGCATAGGTTTTTGCGCATCGTTATCAAACTTAATATTATCGTTAGTGAAGGTTACTTTACCCAGTTTGGCTGTCCAGCCTTTAGCTTGTGTGCGCGAGGTAAGCGTATCTATTTTCTTAATGGTTTTTTCAACAGCTTTAGTAACGGTGGCAGGCTTGGCAAAGGTTAGCCCGGCGTTAGTGTTATCTAACAGTATAGATTTGATACCCACGTGCTGGTTTTTCATATCTATCTTATCCATATTCACCAAAAACCGGCCCAGGTCAACCTTGGCGGCCATTTCGTTGCTTTTGTAATCAACCTTAACCTTATCTACGTTGATCTCGCCCAGGGCAAGGTCCATATTTAAAGGTGCGGTGGCGGTATCAATAGTAGCAGCCTGGCTGATAGATGAACCCGAGGGTGTCTGAATGATTTTAGCATTTACCCCGCTCAGGTTTATTTTCGGGATAGTGAACTTCATCTTATCCAGGTCGAAATCTTTGATACGGGTATCAAAGTGGCCCAGCAAAAATTTAACATCGTTACCGGTGGTTACATCTTTGTACTTGATATTGATCTTATCCAGGATGATCTTATCTACCGAGAATTTCATGGTAGAGGTGGTGTCTTCGGGCTTAACCTCTTTCTTTTGTTCGCCTGCAAAAGCCTTAATTATATAGTCAAAATTAAAAAGACTATCGGGGCCACGGCTGATGTTAGCGGTTATGCCTTCAAGGTTAATCTCGTTTATTTCAACCTTGTTTTTAAGGAGTTTAAGCAGCGTAATGTCAACTTTAAGCTTGTCGCCTGCTATAAGGGTGTCTTTTTTCTGATCCTCAAAATAAACATCCTCAAGCACCAGTAATTTAGGCAGGCCTAAACTGATGTGGCCTATCTCAACTTTGGTATGGATCTTATTTTGCAGGAAGGTAACCGCCTTATCTTTGGCAAAATTTTGCACAGCGGGTACCTGTATTAAAACAACCACAAGCAACACCAAAAAGATGACACTTGCAATTATCCATAGTATTGTTTTAAGGGCTATGCGTCCAAATCGTTCCAAATTCTTAAAGCTTAGGGTGACTACCTATTAATAAATACAGGTGTGGGATATACACCTTTATAGCGTTTTAACACTTGCGATTAGTTATTTGTTTTTATCTTGTTACGATAATTTAACTATAAAAAGCATTCAATCATATCCCGTTATGAATGCATTGTAAATATGAGGCGATTTATCAACAAACGTGTACATAAACTTTGTTTTTTGATAAATTTGTAATCCACACGATTCAGAGAGAAAGATACCATGCCCGAATTTTCGCACTTACACGTACATACCCAGTTTTCGTTACTTGATGGTGCCGCCGATATATCAAAACTATACAAAAAAGCGGCAGCAGATGGCATGAAGGCCCTGGCCATTACCGACCACGGGAACATGTTTGGCGCATTTAAATTTGTGGCCGAGGCAGGTAAGCACAACGTAAAGCCCATTGTAGGTTGCGAGTTTTATGTGGTTGATGACAGGCATAAAAAGCAATTTACAAAAGAGGTAAAAGATAAGCGCTACCACCAGCTGATGCTGGCAAAAAATGCCGAAGGGTACAAAAATCTTATCAAACTATGCTCGTTAGGTTATATGGAAGGCCTTTACAGCAAGTGGCCGCGTATTGATAAAGAACTGATACTTAAATATCATAAAGGTATTATTGCCACTACCTGCTGCCTTGGTGCATCGGTGCCGCAGGCTATTTTGCATGATGGCGAAGCCGCTGCCGAAATTGAATTTAAGTGGTGGCTGGACTTGTTTGGCGAGGATTTCTACATAGAAATGCAGCGCCACGACATCCCCGAGCAAAACACCGTTAACCTGGTGCTGGCTAAATTTGCTAAGAAATACAACGTAAAGGTTATATGTTCTAACGATTCGCACTACGTAGATCAGCAGGATAGTAACGCCCACGATATTTTGCTTTGTGTAAACACCGGCGATTTGCAAAGCACCCCGATAGCTACCGATGAAGAAGGTGGCAAAGGCTACCGCTTTGGTTTCACTAACGACCAGTTTTACTTTAAAACACAGGCCGAAATGGGCAAGCTGTTCAGCGATATGCCCGAATCGCTGGATAATACACAAGAGATAGTAGACAAGGTAGATGTACTGAAATTGAAAAGGGACATCCTGTTGCCTAACTACGTTATCCCGCCCGAGTTTAAGATCCACAGTGATATGACGCCCGACGCGGATACCCTAAACCAATGGGAGTATCTGAAGCACCTTACCTTTATGGGTGCCAAAGAGCGTTATAAAGATATTAGCCCCGAGGCCGAAGAGCGCATCAACTTTGAGTTGTTCACCATTCGTACCATGGGGTTTGCAGGTTACTTTTTAATTGTGGCCGATTTTATAAAGGCAGGCCGCGATATGGGCGTATTCATTGGTCCGGGTCGTGGTTCGGCTGCCGGGTCGGTAGTGGCCTATTGTACAGGTATCACCAATATCGACCCGTTAAAGTATAACCTCCTTTTCGAGCGTTTCCTTAACCCGGACAGGAAGAGCATGCCCGATATTGATACGGATTTTGATGACGCCGGCCGCCAAAAAGTTATCGACTATGTGGTTGATAAATACGGTAAGAACCAGGTAGCGCAGATCATCACTTATGGTTCTATGGCTGCCCGTACCAGTATCCAGGATGTGGGCCGTGTGTTAGATATGCCGTTGAGCGATGTTAACGCCATGAAAAAGCTGGTGCCCGATACTTTAGGCATCAACCTTAAAACGGCTATAGAGCAGGTGCCCGAACTGCAAACCATTTACAAATCAGACGATTTAAAAGGTATTGTGCTGCGAGAGGCCGAGAAACTGGAAGGATCGGTACGTAACACGGGTGTACACGCAGCGGGTATCATTATAGCGCCGTACGACTTAACCGAGATCGTTCCGGTTGCCACCGCAAAGGACTCCGACCTGTTGGTTACACAATATGATGGCCGCGTTATTGAAGATGCCGGTGTAATTAAGATGGACTTTTTGGGCTTGAAAACCCTAACCATTATTAAAGATGCACTAAGGCTTATCAAACAAAACCACGATGTACATATCGATATAGATTACATCCCGCTGGATGATGAGCAAACTTATGAGCTTTACCAGCGCGGCGATACCAACGGTACTTTCCAGTTTGAAAGTGATGGTATGCAAATGTACCTGCGCGATCTTAAGCCCGATAAGTTTGAGGATCTGATTGCCATGAACGCCCTTTACCGCCCGGGCCCCATAGAGTATATCCCCAACTTTATTAAGCGTAAGCACGGGTTGGAGCCCATTGTATTTGACCTTGCCGATATGGAAGAATACCTGGGCGAAACCTATGGTATTACTGTGTACCAGGAGCAGGTGATGCTTCTTTCGCAAAAGCTGGCGGGCTTTAGTAAAGGCGACGCCGACGTTTTGCGTAAGGCGATGGGTAAAAAGCAAATTGAGGTACTAAATAAAATGGAAGCCCAGTTTATGGATGGGGCCATGGCCAAAGGCCACCCTAAAGATAAACTGACCAAGATCTGGACCGACTGGAAAGCCTTTGCCCAATACGCGTTCAATAAATCGCACTCTACGTGTTACGCTTTTGTGGCCTACCAAACGGCTTACCTAAAAGCCCATTACCCGGCAGAGTATATGGCGGCGGTACTAAATAACCAAAACAACATGGAGAAGATCACCTTCTTTATGGAAGAATGCCGCCGCATGGGGGTTGAGGTTTTGGGCCCGGATATTAACGAGAGCGATATGGCCTTTACCGCAAACAGAAAAGGCGTAATTCGTTTTGGTATGGCAGGGGTTAAAGGAGTTGGCGAGAAAGCGGTTGAAAGTATTATAGAGGAACGCCAGGCTAATGGTCCGTACAAAAGCGTTTATGACTTTGCCCAGCGCTCAAATACGCGGTCGGTAAACCGTAAATCATACGAGAATTTGGTTTATGGTGGCGCGTTTGACGGCTTTGGTTTAAACCGCGCGCAATTTTTCGCCAAAACAGAAAATGGCATTTTAACCGGGGTAGAACGCCTGATCAAATACGGAAACGACTACCAAAATACGCAAAGCAGTTCGCAATCGTCGCTGTTTGGCGGTTCTGTTGCTTCTTATATTCCCGAGCCGGCCATGCCCGATGCCGAAGAATGGCCGTTGATAGAAAAGCTGAAATACGAGAAAGATGTTATTGGTATTTATTTAACCGGCCACCCGCTTGATAACTTTAAGCTGGAGATGGACAAGTACTGCAATACAACCATTACCGAGTTGAAAAACATTCAAAAGGCCCGCTCTGGCGAGGGCGGGGAAGAGGTGATGGAAAACCTGGCCAACCTGCGTAAACGCGGCGAAATTTGCATTGGCGGTTTGGTAGCCAACGTGCAGCACAAAACAACCAAAATGGGTAAGCCATTCGGAACGTTTGTTTTAGAGGATTATAATGAAAGCTACGAGTTTGCCTTTTTTGGCGAGGACTATGTAAAGTTCCGCAATATGATGGTAGATGGCTACTTTTTGCACATTAAAGGCAGTATTGAAGAGAAATTCCGCCAGAAAGATAACTGGGACCTAAGGGTAACGGTAATAAGCCTGCTATCCGAAATGCGGGATAAACTCACCAAATCCCTTACTGTTTGCCTGGATGTAAAAGCGCTGAACAATCAATTGCTGGATAACCTGATGCAGGTGATCAATACCAATAACGAAAAATACCCGGCCAAAAGCTGCGCCCTTAAATTTAAGATAAGGGATGGCGAAGAGGCGATGTATGTCGACCTGTTATCCAAATCGCACAAGGTAAGCCCAAGCGATGAATTGATGGCGGATATCTACAACCTGACGAACGCGCAGCCAATGTTGATGTAATTGAAATTATTGTGTAATTTGCTGATTGCAAGGTTAAACCATTAAGCCTAAATTACATGAGAACAAAGATTTTTTTACTAATTGCAGCAGCTGCAATTGCTTTTGTTTGCCAGCCAAAATCAGCCAATGCCCAGGTAATTAAAAAAGGGATGATCAAAGTAGCTATACTTTACCCTAATGCGGAAGGTAACACATTTGATATGAACTATTACACAAGTAAGCACTTCCCAATGCTTAGGCGCTTGTTTGGAGATAGCATGAAAGCCACTGCAATAGATAAAGGCATAGCAGGGCGTGCACCTGGTGAACCGGTACCATATTTAGCTATCGGCTACCTTTATTTTGAAAGTATTACCGCATTTCAGGATGGGATGAAAGCGCATGGTAAGGAGATCAGAGATGATATTCCCCGGTATACAAATATTACACCGGTGGTTCAAATCAGCGAAGTGGTGGAGTAAGACTACGTTTTCCACACTAAAAGTAACCCACTTAAGCGCAAAATAAATTTGCCCCTGTCATATCTTTAGATGTTGATAATATAATTGTCACATTGTCATGCCGCTACTTGTGGCAAGCTATTTGAATAGTATATATTTGTATAACATTATTAAAAAATAGAAATCATGGCTTTAGAAATAACTGATGCAAACTTTGACGAACTTGTTCTTAAATCAGATAAACCTGTACTTATTGATTTTTGGGCAGAGTGGTGTGGCCCTTGTAGAATGGTAGGCCCTGTAGTTGAAGAACTTGCTAAAGAATACGATGGCAAAGCCGTTGTAGGTAAAGTAAACGTAGATAACAACCCGGGTATTTCAATGAAATACGGTATCCGTAACATCCCGGCTTTATTATACTTTAAAGATGGCGAAATTGTTGACAAACAAATTGGCGCTGTACCAAAATCAGTACTTGCAGATAAGTTAGCTAAGCAATTAGCTTAACCATCACCATATAAAAAACAAAAAGGCTTCGGGATATCCCCGAAGCCTTTTTTTATGGACTTATCTTTTATATGCGAATTACATCCTGCTAACGCTTCCGCTGCCTGCTTTTGAGCTGGAGATATTTTTGGCCGAACCGGTGTAATGCACATCACCCGAACCAACTAACGAAGCATCTATTTTGTCGTTAGCGTTAACTCTGGCATCGCCGCTTCCGGCAACTTTAACCTGGGTGTTGGTAGTCACTAAATTTTGGCCGGTAAAATCACCCGAACCGACTACGCTAACCACCGAATTATCTGCACGACCAGATAGGGTGATATCGCCCGAGCCGCCGATGCTGCTTTCCAGGTTCTTTACATCAACCTTACCGCTAATGTCGCCCGAGCCGGTTAATTTGATCTTTAAAGATGTGGCCCTTAAACCATCTTTAAATACCACATCGCCCGAGCCGGCAAGGCTAACCGCGTTTACATCTTTAATAGATACATAAACGATCATCTTTTTGTTGCCCGTGTTCCAGTTCCAGCTGGTGCCTTCTTTGGTGTATATCTTTAACACGCCACCCTGCACTTCGGTAATAATTTTGTCGATAATGTTTGACGGTGCATCAACCTTTACAGATTCTGAAGAACCCTGAGTGATAAATACGTCGTATGAGCCTGCTACAGCAACGGAAGTAAAGCCTGTAAGGTGCCGGTCTTGTGTATCTGCTTTAGCTAATCCTGTAGTTACTACCAGCGCGGCAGCTACCAAAAGTGTTTTTAGTGTTTTCATATTAAGGTTGGTTTTAGTTTGTGTGTTTAGCTATTAGACGCAACCTTGCTTAGGTTAGTTGCATAATTTCAGAAATTTATTTTACGGGCGCAGTCATTGCGGTACGAAGTAATCTCTTTAGGACAATCGTCTTGCAAGGCGTATAATTGTCCTAAAGAGATTGCCACGTCGCTATCGCTCCTCGCAATGACGCGGGGTAAATGAAAAAGGCCTCTCCATTTGGAAAGGCCTTTATTAGTAGTAATCAATGAAACTTAATCCATCAAAACGCCTATATAATAATTAAAGGTGTCTACCTCTAAATTATCTTTAGTAGCCCCGGCTATGGTAAGCGGGGTAAAGCGTGTTTTTGGGGTGATGAACTGGTATTCGCCGCCTTTTACGCGTACCCGTACCGGCATGTTAAAATCATGTACGTCGGCTATCCATCTAGCCATCAATTTGCCGTTAATAGTCATAAACTCCAACGTGGGGATGTTGGCATGTTTTAAATATTGCGCAAACACCGGGCTGAAATTTATACCGCTTTGCTGATTAATATAATCCACCACCTGGTCGTAAGTAACGGTTTGGTGGTAGAAGGTTTTGTTTAAGCCACGCAATATACCGCGCCATTTTTCATCATCGTTAATAGCGGTACGAATCATATTCAGCATGTTGCCCCCTTTGGGATACATATCGCCCGAACCTTCCTTGTTTACGTTGTAAGGGCCAACAATAGGGCCGTCGTTCTGAATGCCCAGGCGGGTGCCGTGTACGTATTCCTGCCCGGCCTGTTTGCCCCAGTTGTCCTCCACAAATAACGATTCGCTGTAGTTGGTAAAGCTTTCGTGGATCCACATATCGGCCAGATCTTTACTGGTGATGTTGTTGCCAAACCACTCGTGCCCGCTCTCGTGTACCACAATAAAATCCCACTTTAAGCCCAAACCGGTGCCGGACAGATCGCGGCCCAGGTAGCCGTTTTGGTAATGGTTGCCGTAAGCTGTACCGCTTTGGTGTTCCATCCCCAGGTGATGGGTTTCTACCAGTTTGTAACCATCCTCATAAAAAGGGTAGGGGCCAAACCAATGTTCAAAGGCTTTAAGCATGGGTTTGGCATTGGCACCCCAATGCTTTTTGGCTTTCTCCAGGTTATAGCTCAACGGCCAAAAATCCATGGTAAGCTTGCCTTTTTCGCCCTGGTAAGTATCGGTATAATGCGCGTAATCGCCAATATTGGCCTCAATATCATAGTTGTTGATAGGGTTGGCCACAAACCAATCAAACCGGGTATAACCGTCCTTCAATTTGGTAACCTTGCGTAAACGGCCGTTGCTTACATCCTTTAAACCGTTAGGCACGCTGATGCTGATGAGGGCACTGTCTACCTCATCGGCTTGCTGGTCTTTAGTAGGCCACCAAACGCTGGCGCCCATGCCCTGGCAGGCGGTAGATACCCATTTGTGCCCAAGCGAATCTACATTATATTCTACACCGCCATCCCATGGCGCGCGTTTGGCAATGGTTGGGTTACCCGAGTAATAAACCGTAAACTGGTCTTTACTGCCTTTTTTAATGGTTTGCGGGAAGGTTACAAACACCGCGTTAAACTCGCGGGTGTAAGGCACCTCTTTACCTTTATAAACCACTTTTTCTACTTTTAAATTAGCAAACAGGTCAAACTGTAGCTTAGTAAAATCCTGCGTGGCTGTATATTTAAAAAGCACGTTACCGCTAATGGCTTTGTTATCGACATCAAACTTCACATCCAGGTGGTAGTAGTTAATATCATAACAGGTACGCAACGGGGTGGTTAACGATCCCCGCAAAGTATCGGCACGGGTAAAAGTTTCTTTTTGGGTGCCGAGTTGGGCGTGAGCGGTAAAGCCGGTAAAGATCAAAAGAGCAAGAAAGCGTAACTTCATTTTCTAAATATTATTTAATTAAAATATGTCATTGCGAGCGATAGCGCGGCAATCTCGTCGGGGCGTATCGGTTATGCATTGGCGACGAGATTGCCACGTCACTACGCTCTTCGCAATGACATAGTGTATTATACGAATGGTAACTAATCACCACTCTTTAATCCCTTACTTCAACACCTCCACATCAATAAAGCTATCATTAAACACCGTGTGAGTTGCTTTTTGGTAATCGCTTGCCTCGGCTTTGTATGGGTTCTCTACAAATTTTTGCGGGTTACGCGCATACAGCGGGAATGATGTGCTTTGTACCTGTATCATAATACGGTGGCCTTTTTTAAAGGTATGCAGCACATCCTGCAGGTGAAAGTTTACATCTGTTTTTTGGTTGGCCACCATTGGTACAGCTTTCTCAAACCCATTACGGAAACGTGCCGGCATAATCTGTGAACGCACCATTTGCTGGTAATTGCTCAAAATAATGTTTTTGTTTGGCATGTACGGGTTGTTTGGTTCATCCGCAGGGTAAACGTCTATTAGTTTTACTATCCAATCTGCATCGGTACCAGTGGTTGCTACTTTAAGGTTAGCCATAATCTCGCCACCAAGGGTTACATCATCCGTTAAAACATCGGTCTGGTAAACCAACACATCCGTACGGCGGCCTGCAAAACGCTGGTCCTCGCTCATATAGTTGTGCGGGGTAAAGTTCATGGTAGTAGTGTTGTCTTCGGTATAAGGAACAGGTTTAAGCGGGTCGCTTACAAAGCTAGTGCTACCTGTTGTTCCCGGTGCAGCATCGGCCAGTTTGCCATCGCTGTTCAGGTAAAACTTAACATGGGTAGCTTCGGCAGCCGGCCATTTATCAAATTTGCGCCACTCGTTTTTGCCGGTGTTAAACATATAAGCCTCTGGCAAGCCGGAGTTTTTGTCGCCCTTACCTTTCAGGAAGTGGTCAAAGAATTTTTGTTCGATATTCTTCTGGTAGAAGGTAGCGATGCTATCGCCAAAGTAAATGTTGGAGTGCATGGTGTGTCCCGTCTCGCGCGACCACCTGCCGTGCCCAAATGGACCCATTACAATAATGTTATAAGCGCCTGGGTCTTTCTTTTCAATAGTTTTGTAAATAGCCAGCGGGCCTGTTAAGTCCTCGGCATCAAACCAACCGCCTACCAGCATCACAGCGGGTTTTACTTTGTTGAAATGTTTAAGCAAACCACGTTTTTGCCAAAACTCATCATAGCTTGGGTGGTTAACCGTTTCCTGCCAAAAAAAGTTGTCTTTGTAATATTTGTCGGCATTTTTAAGCGGGCCAAGGTCCAGTAAAAACTGGTAGCCATCGCGGGTGCCGGCGTTAAACATTTGGTTTTGGTACCATGCCTTGCTGGTAGTATCTGTTTTTTGTACACCAAACACCGGGAAGGTAAAAAAGTAACTCTCGATGAACGCGCCGTTATGGTGAAAATCGTCAAAGAAAAAATCAGATATTGGTGCCTGTGGCGATGAGGCTTTTAATGCAGGGTGGTTACTTAGTATACCCGCCGCAGTGTAAAATCCCGGGTAGCTGATGCCCCATTGGCCAACTTTGCCATTGTTGCCAGTAGCATTTTTGATCAGCCAGTCGATGGTGTCGTAAGTATCCGACCCTTCATCTACATCGGTCTTCGCTTTTTTATTATCGATAACGGGTGTCATGTTGGTCCAGGTGCCTTCGCTTTTGTAGCGGCCACGCACATCCTGGTACACAAAAATAAAACCTTCCTGCATCATGTATTTTGAGGGGCCTAACGATCCGGGATATTTTGTTTCGCCGTACGGAGCTATGCTATAGCAGGTACGTTGCATCATAATAGGATATTTTTTATCCTTTGATGCATCATTTGGCGTGTAGATAGAGGTGAAAAGTTTCACGCCATCGCGCATGGTGATGTATACATCCTTTTTGGTGTAATGCTCTTTAACGTAGGCGCTTTGTGCAAAAACGCCGCTGCAGGTAGCAGCAATAAAGAAAATTAATGCGGAGAGTTTTTTCATGTTTGTTACAGTTAGTAGAGCTAAAATAGCAAGTAATTGATAATAAAACGAACGGTGACAGCACTGTTACAATACTAGATAAAAAGCGTGCAGTTATGGGTAATATGAGATATAAGAAGATATAAGTATATAAACTAAACAATTTGTTAAAAGGCAGGTTGAAGTCATTGAATCTCCTTTATAACTACATATGAAAAATAAACTCTACCTGTTTGCCATTCTGTTATCCATATTGTCATGCAGCAAAAAAGAAAGTCCGAAACCGGCAGCAACCACACCTGTTTCCGGCAAAATTTATAGCTTTACGTTTACAGCTCAAACCGCTATAGAACGCAGGACTGATTTCAGCTTCCAAAATTACAAGCCGGAAGATCTGTTTGGGATTTATCTGTCTTCCAACAAGGCGGACGATTGTTCTGCCGAACTAAAGAACTTCTCGGTACGCTTGAGCGTGCCAAAAAAAGTAGGTAGATATACCGAAGGCCAGGTATATGTATTGATTGATGACCCTAACTCTGAAGAAGGCGCCTTATTCCCGTCTGATAGTGTTATTGAAATTACCTCGATTACAGCCGATAAGGTTACCGGTACTGTTGACGCTAAATTTGAAAACAACTTTATAAAGGGCAGTTTTGAGGCGAAAATTTGCCGTTAGTATGTGCAGTAACTACCTTATTAAGTTATCCGAGCCGGAGTTGTGTATTCTATGTGTCGTTCAACTTTCAAAAATGCATAAAACTGAGTAATCCCGATTGTAAATTCTTAACTTTGGCCACCAAAATACACTACTATGCAATATGATGTAATCGTTATAGGTTCTGGTCCGGGTGGTTATGTGGCGGCAATACGTTGCGCGCAGCTTGGAATGAAAACCGCAATTATCGAAAAATATAACACCCTTGGCGGTACCTGCTTAAACGTAGGGTGTATCCCGTCAAAGGCGTTGCTGGATTCGTCGGAACATTACCATAACGCTGCCCATACTTTCACTACACACGGGATTAAATTAGATAACCTGGGTATTGATTTTGGCCAGATGATAAAGCGCAAACAGGAAGTTGTTGATGCCAATACCAGCGGTATCACCTACCTGATGAAGAAAAACAAGATCGACGTTCATGTAGGTGTAGGGTCGTTTAAAGATAAGAATACCATTATAGTAACAGCTGCCGATGGTAAAGTTACCGAGCTGACTACCGAAAAGGTGATCATTGCAACCGGTTCAAAACCATCGAGCCTGCCGTTTTTGAAGATTGATAAGAAACGCATCATTACCTCTACCGAGGCTTTAACCCTAACCGAGATACCTAAGCACCTGATATTAATTGGTGGCGGTGTTATTGGCCTGGAGTTAGGTTCGGTATACGCGCGTTTGGGTGCGAAGGTATCTGTAATTGAGTATATGGATAGCATTATCCCAACTATGGATAAAGCCCTGGGCCGCGAGTTGCAGAAAGTGTTGAAGAAACTGGGCATGGAGTTTTACCTGGGCCACAAGGTTACAGGCGCTACTGCCGAAGGCGAAGAAGTTACCGTTACATTTGATAACCCCAAAGGCGAGAAACAGGAACTTAAAGGTGACTACTGTATGGTAGCCGTTGGCCGTGTTGCTTATACCGATGGTTTAGGACTTGATAAAATTGGCATCACCGTTGAAGAGCGTGGCCGCAAAATTACGGTTGACGAGCACCTGGAAACCAGCGTTAAAGGTGTTTACGCGATTGGAGATGTGGTTAAAGGCGCTATGCTTGCCCACAAGGCCGAGGATGAGGGCACATTTGTTGCCGAATTGATAGCCGGACAAAAGCCACACATCAACTATAACCTTATACCGGGTGTTGTTTATACCTGGCCTGAGGTTGCCGCTGTTGGTTTTACCGAAGAGCAGTTGAAAGAAGCGGGTACAAAATATAAAGTGGGCTCGTTCCCGTTCAAGGCCAGTGGCCGTGCCCGTGCAAGTGGCGACCTTGATGGTTTTGTAAAGGTGTTGGCTGATGCTACTACCGACGAGATACTTGGTGTACACATGATTGGCCCGCGCGCTGCAGATATGATAGCGGAAGCGGTTATTGCTATGGAGTTCCGTGCATCGGCAGAGGATGTAACCCGCGCCAGCCATGCCCACCCAACTTATACCGAAGCTATGCGCGAAGCTTGCTTAGCAGCTACGGAGAACAGGGCGATACATATATAATTTTAGATTTTAGAATTACGATTTTAGATTTAACAAAAGAGGCTGTCTCAAATTGAGATAGCCTCTTTGTTTTAATCAGTGATTTGAGGTTATTCGGTTTTTATGCTCTTTATGGGGTTAGCTACAGCTGCTTTAGCCGCCTGGAAGCTTACTGTGACTATTGCTATTAGTACCGCTACCAAGCCGGAGTACAAGAAGATCGTCCAGCTTATTTGGATGCGATAGTTGAAATTTTGCAGCCATTTGCTCATAGCCCACCAACCTATTGGTGCCGCTATTAATACAGCGATTAGTACTAATACAACAAAATCTCGGGTTAATAACTGCATCAGGTTTACTACACCGGCACCCAATACTTTGCGAATGCCAATCTCTTTGGCACGGTTCTCTGCCATGTATGCCGCTAAACCAAATAAACCCAGGCACGATATCAGGATGGTAAGGGCCGAAAATGTGAAGGCTATTTTACCGGTGCGTTGTTCATTCTTAAATTTCTCGGCATACGCCTGGTCTACAAAGTTATATTGGAAAGGGTAAGCCGGGTTGTATTTTTTGAAAATAGCTTCTGCCGTTTTCAGATTGGAAGAAACAGGTTTATTAGGATTAAGCCTAAAGGTAAGCGTATTGTAATACCAGTTTTTTGAACCAAAAATCACCATTGGGCTAATTGCCTGGGAAGGGGAGCCAATAACGAAGTTTTTGATAACACCAACAATTGTTAAACGGTTATCGCCAAGCAAAATAGTTTGGCCAATAGGGTCTTTAAAACCCATTGCCTGCACAGATGCTTCATTAATAATTATCGCGGTTGAGTCTGAAGGGAATTTGTTAAAATCAATATCCCTGCCTGCCAAAAGTTTAAAACCAAATGTTTTTACAAAATCTCCGTAAGTGGCAAACCTGCCAAAGCTTATGTTTTTATGGCTGGCATCCATATCGCCCCAGTTAAGGCCCGATGTTGTGCTCCCATCAATAGTTACCGATAAACTTGTTTTGCTCACCGCTGTAGCTATACCGCTGCTTAATAGCTCGTTTTTAATAACATCAAAGTTTTTACCTATAGCGCCATTTATGGGATGCTCTACCAGGTTGTTTTTTACATAGCCACTATCGCGATCTTGTATGTAGTTTATTTGCTGGTATATAATTATGGTGTAGATAATAAGCACAATAGCTACCGTAAATTGTGTTATTACCAATACCCTACGGGGGCTAATAACCTGCGCCTTGCTTTTAAACAATCCCTTAAGCACCTTAACCGGCCTGAACGACGATAGATAAAATGCAGGATAGCTGCCCGCAAGCAAGCCTGTGAAAAGCACAAAGCCAATGCCCGCTAACCACAAGTAAGGGTTTTTATAATTGATGAGCAGTTTTACACCTGTTAATTCATGAAATGCAGGCATCGTTAGTTGTACAAGTACAATAGCAAATACTGCCGCGATAACGGTGATAAGAATAGACTCTGTTAAAAACTGTTTAATAATAGCAAAGCGGTTAGCACCAATTACTTTGCGTACGCCAACTTCTTTGCCACGTTTTTCGCTTTGGGCGGTACTTAAGTTCATGAAATTGATGCAGGCTATTAACAATATCAATGCGGCGATAATAGCTAATATCCTAACGGTTTCTATGGCGCCACCAACTGCAACACCATTCTCGAACCTTGAGTTGAGGTGCCACTTTTTTGCCGGATGTAAAAATAGGGAGTAATGCTGAGAGGAGTCGTGCTCTTTTACAAGGCCCTTTATTTTTTTATCAAATACTTCCGCATTTACTCCGGGTTGTAATTGAATATAAGTGTTAAAGCTGGCATTAGCCCAGCTGCCAGACTCAGAAGTACCAATCAGAGGCGCTACCGATACCAGGTAATCAAACTGAAATTGTGTATTTGTAGGAGGATCAGTAACAATGCCGGTTACCTTATAAGTTTCTTTGTCATTTATCCGCAGTACTTTATCGGTAGGGTCTTCGCTGCCAAATATGCGTTTAGCCAGGCTAACCGTAAGCACAATACCTTTAGGGTCATCAAGCGCGTGCGTATTACCGTTTACCATCGGGAAACTAAACATGCTTAAAAATTGCGGGTCTACATCAAGGCCTGTACTTATTATGCTCTTATCCTTGTAATTAAATAGCCGTTCGTTTGGCCAATATACACGGGCTGTAGCTTTCACTTCCGGGAACTTTTGTTTTAACTCCGGTGCAATAGGCGCGGCGGTCACATCCCATGTATAAATATTATTGCCCGCATCCTTGTCAGATCGGTTCCATACTTTGTAAAGGTCACCTGCATTTTTATGGAACTGATCAAAGCTCAGTTCATTTTGTATCCAGGTAAATATCAGGACAGCGCCGCACATGCCCGTAGCCAGGCCGGTAATGTTAATAAACGAAAAACCCTTGTTTTTCCATAAATTGCGCCAGGCAATTTTAAAGTAGTTTTTTATCATGACTTGTTGATATATGCTTTTAGTATGATAAATTACATGCCATTGGTTTAATTAATTGTAAATCAATGCATTAACTGATAAAATTATAAATAAATCGTTCGGAATCGTACACTTATCGTGCGACTCCGGTACAGTTTTAAAACCGCTTTGCCGCTTTACGAGTTATATAAATATGCTGATAATAGTAAACATATCAATAGTATTAGGTACCATCGCTATCATGGAACTACTATCATGGGCTATGCACAAGTACCTGTTCCACGGGCCGCTATGGTTTATTCATAAAACGCACCACCAGCAGCGCCACGGCTGGTTCGAAATGAATGATCTGTTCAGTATTGGTTTTGCGGTATTAGCTTTATGGCTGATGTGGGCCGGGCACGTAACTTTAGACTATCGCTTTTGGATAGGCACCGGTATCAGTACTTATGGCACTATTTACTTTATCTTTCATGATTGGTTTATCCATAACCGTTTCAAAGCGTTTAAAAGCAATAACTGGTACCTTTGTGCCATTCGCAGGGCGCATAAGATCCATCATAAATCAACACAGAAAAATCCCTCGGAAGAGTTTGGGTTGCTGGTGGTGGGGAAGAAGTGGTTTAGAAGGTAGGGAACTCTCTAAAGAAAGTTGAAATACCGATGATCTTCTAACAATACGCGTGGGTTTACTTGGCATAACGTTTTGAACGTATAGCTTCTACCTCTTTTGTGATTTCATCTAAGCCTGGTGCCGATTTATTATTAGCAAGTAAAGTATTTAGCAACTCCGCAAAACTATTTTTAGAATTATCCTGGATAGAGATCAAATTCATATCCGCCAAATCATTTAATAATTTTAACGCTTTGGGGTTTATAATATTGATTCTTAGCGTGTCCATATACAAATATAGTGAAACACAGATAACAAACAATTTGCTTGTGTGTTGATTATTCCGATCATCTGAAATAAAATTCCGAAATTCGCCACCATTCAAATCACCGCCCCATGCTGCAAATACAGGAGAACGTATCGCTTAAAAAATTCAACACTTTTGGTATTGATGCCAACGCCCGGTATTTTGCAGAAATAAGCCACGAGGATGAACTGGTTGAGCTTTTTGCCGACCCCCAATGGATGCATATGAACCGCCTGGTGCTTGGCGGTGGCAGCAATATGCTGCTGGTGAAAGATTTTGACGGCCTGGTTATCCGCCTTAATATCCGTGGGATAGAACACCGAATAAGCCACGATGATGTATTTGTAGAAGCCGGCGCGGGCGAGGTTTGGAACGACCTGGTGAACTTTTGTGTAGACCGCAACTACGCCGGTATGGAGAACCTGAGCCTGATACCGGGTTCGGTTGGTGCATCGCCAATTCAAAATATTGGCGCGTACGGGGTAGAACTGAAAGATGTATTTGAAAGTTGCCGCGCGTTTGAGATAGCTACCGGCACTTTCCGCGTATTTACTAAAGAAGACTGCAAATTTGGCTACCGCGAAAGTGTTTTTAAAACAGAACTTGCCGGGCAGTACATTATAGTAGGGGTAAAATTCCATTTGTCGCTTAAACCAAGCATCAATTTAAAATATGGTGCTATTGAACAGGAACTGGCCAACCGTGGCATCACTCATCCTACGATCGAGGATGTATCAAAAGTAGTATCGTATATCCGCGTATCTAAACTCCCCGATCCGTCGACCATTGGCAATGCAGGCAGCTTCTTTAAAAATCCTGTTATTTCAATAGCACAATTTGAAGCCCTGCATCAAAATTTCCAGGATGTGGTTAACTACCCAACTGCCGATGGGCAGGTAAAACTTGCTGCCGGCTGGCTTATAGAGCAGTGCGGCTGGAAGGGAAAAGTTGTTGGAAACACAGGTACCTGGAAGAACCAGGCGCTGGTTTTAGTGAACCACGGAGGCGCAACGGGCGAAGAAGTGTACAGTTTTTCGTCGCAAATCATAGACAGTGTGTACACAAAATTTGGCGTTACACTACAGCGTGAGGTTAATATTATTAGTTAATTAAATTTCTTATAATTTAATTACAGACTTTACTCATCTACAGTAAGTTAAACAACTATTTGTTTTAACTATTTCGTTTTATTCTCTTAATAATACAATTGCGTGATAAATAGCCTTAAAAAGCTTATTTATAGGCGTTTGGATTATTGTATTGATTTTTTTAGGCGATTTTCTTTTTAACATTCCACTAAAACAGGCACAATCACAATTTCATGCACTTTTCATCATTGGTATCATGTTTGTTTAATACTCAATACAAAACATTAACAGAATGACAAAGATTGAGTTTAACACCCTGGTATTACGTCAAGCAAGTTCACTAAGGTCATATGCCTTACACTTTACACACGATGCTGACGACGCAAACGACCTTGTTCAGGATACAATGTTGAAAGCTATAACTTATTACAACAAGTTTAAAGAAGGTACTAACCTTAAAGGCTGGTTGTATACAATTATGAAAAACACTTTCATCAACAACTACCGCCGTTTTGTTAAAATGAGCACATTTGTTACCAAAAGCGATGAGATATCATCTCCGAACCTGGTATTCAGTTCAACAAAAAACCAAGGTGAGGCTAAGTTTGTAATGGACGATATTAAACGCGCCTTAGACCGTTTACCTGCTGATTACTACGTGCCTTTTACCATGTATTTTGAAGGCCATAAATATCACGAGATAGCTGATCATTTAACCATTCCAATTGGAACCGTTAAAACCCGTATACACGTAGCCCGTAAGTTGCTTAAAAAGAACTTAAAAGCATACGATAACGGTGTTGCAAAACCTATCTACGCCGAAAACTAAGTCAATATAAACTCAACATATATAATAAGGAACCTGCCCATCGGCAGGTTTTTTTGTTTAATTAAATTAGCATTGAATAATGAAATTTGAGACGGTATTGGTGGAACAACCGTGTCAGTAGTTTAACCTTCAACTACTTGATTATGAGTTGTTCACAAAAAAGCGCGGCATTGGTGCATCGTGAACGTGAACATTTTACGTCTTAAACCAACTTGCCAATGGGGGTAAACTTCTCAAAAACGGTTTCGGTATGCGGGGCATCGGGGAGTTCATCCGTAAGGTCCTGGCCGGCCCAGTGTTCGTAATGTTTTCCGTTGCGCCACAGGCGGCTTTCGGTAACATCATAAATAATACCTTTATAGGCCACCCAGATCTGCGGTTTGTCCTGCCCGTTGCGGAGCGCCAATTGCGATTTAGTGTATACGGGTAAGTCGGCCATTAAACAGCAGCGTTTTTACGGTTCTTGAAATACTCAAAAAAGCCAACGTTCATCAGCAGTAGCGCCATGCTATAAAAATGGTCTTCGAACGGAATGGTGCCAACACGTACAGCCATGTTTTGCGCATCGTTATACAACACCACCGGGATGGAAGTAAGCAGGCCATTTACAATGTAAAACGGTATAAGCGACACGATGAAGGCCATGTAAAAACGGTTAAGCCAATCAACTTTAAAGTAATATAGCAGCAGTATCAAGATCACAGCCAGCAAGCCAAAGGTTACAGCCGTGTATAGCCTGGTGTAATTTAAAGCTAATAAAGCAATAGAAATGCCTATCATCAAATTTGAAATGATCCTTGCCACAGCGTTCTTCGGTTGCCATTTTACGTAATAATTTAGACATGCATAAATAAATATACAAGCGAAAGGCACAGTTAAGAAGAATAAGATCTCCTCCAGCGGCAAGCCAAAAAATTTGATACCGATTATGTATTTATCATTAAACGACCATACGCCATGAATGGTAAATAGCACGTCCCAAAATAGAAAAAGCAACCCGGTTATGGCCATACCCGGCCAAATGAAACGCCAGCTTTTTGCAAAAGCCACGCGCTTATCAAACGATAATATAACCGGGAAAAAAATGGTAAGTATATTAATAAGCAGGTAGGTGTATTTCACTTATAATGCGGCTAAATGCTGTGTAAGGGTCGTATGCTCGGCTGGTGTACAGCGTTTGGAATCTATGAGGAATGTGATGATTGTTTTTACAAGCGCCGCATCGGCCGAGGAATAATGCTTACGGTCTATCTGTTTGATGATCTCTGTACGGTCGGCAACCAGGTTTTTGTTATAACCCAAAAAGCCGGGTACATTATGCTCTACCGAAAAGCGCATAAAGCGGATCTCGATATTATCCGGGTCGCGGGTTACTGCCCCTTTAAAACTCTTCTCGGCATCTTTAAGATATTTTATCTTGTAATATGGGTTCCAGGTGTGCTTGGCTTTTAATGCTTCCAGCGTACCCATATAGCCTATGATAAGCCCCGTACGGTTTTTTAAAGACCCAAGGTTGCGATACAGAGAATCTGTTGTTTTGCTACTGTTAATGGCGGTTACTAACAATTTGCGTATTACATGCAGGTTAGGCTCAACATCATTTGGCATATTGCCCGCATTGCTCCTGTTTAGTGGTACCAACAGGAGCAGCATGGCTGTAGCAAATAAATATTTAAACTGATTTAGCATACCAATTATAACGTTACCGGCGATGTTAAATTATATTGAGTTTTTGGTGCAGCCTGGCTTTAAAGTACAGGCTTAACTTTTGCGTATCAGAAACCCTGATTCTTTTTTGCATAATGGTTAGCGCCGTAGTAGCCTTAATTTTTTTAAATAACTGCAAATAATAAACATAAGCAACGTAAACACCCAACCTGCTTCCTTTAGGCAATAGTTTGATTCCTTCCAGGGCATCGTCAAAATCTTGTTTTATATCCGTTTCTATAAGTTGCTTATCTGCCTCGGTAAAATTTTTAAAATCAACCTCGGGGAAATAAGTGCGGCCGCGGTCTTCATAATCTGACTTAATATCCCTCAAAAAGTTTATTTTTTGGAATGCCGAACCCAGGCTGCGCGCTTTAGGTACCAGCTGATCATATAATACAGCATCATTTTCACAAAAAATGCGAAGACACATTAAACCCACTACCTCTGCCGAGCCATAGATATAGGTTTTATAAAGGTTATCGTCGTAAGCGGTTTTATCAAGATCCATTTTCATGGAGGCAAGGAAAGCTTCTATCAGTTCCTTTTCGATATTATACTGGTTAACTACCTGCTGAAACGATTGCAGCACAGGGTTGGTACTGATGCCACGGTCTATAGCTTTAAAAGTTTCGTCCTTAAACTCGTCAATTAGCTGGCGCTGATCGTGGTCGTAGAAAGTGTCAACAATTTCATCCGCGTAGCGCACAAAACCATATATAGCGTAAACAGGGTATCTGAAACGTGGGTTGAACGCTTTGATACCGGTACTAAAAGAAGTGCTGTATTTGGTTGTTATTAGCTTGCTACATTCAAAGCACGTTTCATCAAACAGGTTCATCACCCAAAAGTACAAAATGTAAGCAGTATTGTTTTTTTATTGCATAATGATTTATCGCTTAATTATACCTAACGCAAACCATTTATAAATTAGGGAGTGAAATTTTTAAAGTGAACTTGCCTTTAGCGTATTAGATGAGGCTTTTTGCTTAATTTGGCCGCTGATGGATAATAAAAAGAAAGTTATCGTAATTGGGGCAGGTTTTGCAGGGCTTGCATCGGCTTGTGTATTGGCTAAAGAAGGATACCAGGTTACTGTTTTAGAAAAAAACGACCAGCCCGGCGGCCGGGCGCGCGTTTGGGAGAAAGATGGTTTTAAGTTTGATATGGGCCCAAGCTGGTATTGGATGCCAGATGTGTTTGAGAACTTCTTTGCCATTTTTGGTAAAAAGCCATCAGATTTTTACGACTTAAAACGCCTTGACCCTGGTTACCGCGTTTATTACGGTAAAGACGATGTGCTGGATGTGCCCGCAAACATGGCCGAATTGGAAAAGCTTTTTGATGAAATTGAACCCGGAAGCAGCGCCGGCCTGCGCAAGTTTTTAGAGCAAGCGGCTTATAAATACAAAGTGGGCATGGGCGAGTATGTTTTCCGTCCATCGCATTCCATTACGGAATTTATTGATTTTAACCTGATCCGTAAAAGCATGAGTATGCAGCTGCTTACGAGCATGAGCAGCCATGTGCGTCAATATTTTAAAAATCCCAAACTGATAAAGCTATTAGAGTTCCCGGTGCTGTTTTTGGGCGCCACCCCGCAAGATACCCCGGCCATGTACAGTATGATGAATCACGCCGACCTGGCGCTTGGAACCTGGTACCCCATGGGGGGCATGAACGAGATAGTAAAAGCGATGGTTAATGTTGCCGAAAGTTATGGTGTCGATATCAAGCTGAATACGGAGGTAACCAAGATTGATGTTGTTGACAGGCAGGCGAAAACCATCCAAACCAATAATGGGGCTTACCAGGCCGATTTTATTGTAGCCGGTGCAGATTACGAACACATTGACCAGGAACTTTTAGATAAGCCTGATAGAAACTACACGGAGAAATATTGGGACAAGCGCACGATGTCACCGTCCAGTTTGTTGTTTTATATCGGCACCAATAAGAAGATTGAGGGCATCCAACATCATAGTTTATTTTTTGACGAAGATTTTGAGCTACATGCTAAAGAGATTTACAAAGAACCGCAATGGCCAAGCAAACCGCTGTTTTATGTTTGCTGTACCTCAAAAACCGACCCTGATGCAGCGCCCGAAGGAGGGGAGAACCTTTTCTTCCTGATGCCGATAGCCCCCGGATTGGACGATGATGATGCTACGCGCGAAAAATATTTTGGTATTATGATGGACCGGTTTGAGAACATTACAGGTCAAAGCATCCGTGATGCTATCGTAGTGAAACGCAGCTATGCCCTAAAAGATTTTAAGGCAGATTATCATTCCTTTAAGGGTAATGCTTACGGCCTGGCCAACACGCTTGCCCAAACCGCATTCTTTAAACCAAGCATGCGGGCAAAGCATATTAAAAACCTTTTGTTTACAGGGCAATTAACTGTTCCGGGACCAGGTGTTCCGCCTGCGTTGATATCCGGGCAGATAGCTGCGTTAGAGGCAATAAAGTTGATGGAAGGGAAATAACAAACCTTTCGTCATTGCAACGACGCATAGAGATATAAACACAAAACGCCGGGTTTATGCCCGGCGTTTTGTGTTCTTGATATAAGTTAGCCTTACACCAAATACTCAAACAAAGTAGCGTCTTTATTGATCTCGATCACCTCAAAACGGTTTTCGTGCATGCGTTGCAGCAGCGCGGGGTAATCTTCGGCGTTTTTTAGCTCGATACCAACCAGGGCTGGCCCGTTTTCTTTGGAAGTTTTTTTGATGAATTCGAAACGGGTTATATCATCGCCAGGGCCTAAAACCTCGGTCACAAATAATTTTAAAGCACCCGGGCGTTGCGGAAAACGTACAATAAAATAGTGTTTCAAGCCTTCGTATAGCAGCGATTTTTCTTTGATCTCGGCCATACGCTCAATATCATTATTACCTCCGCTGATAACACAAACCACCTTCTTGCCTTTTATTTGGTCTTTAACAGCATCTAATGCCGTTACCGATAAGGCACCGGCGGGTTCAACCACTATGGCATCCTCGTTATATAACCTCAGGATGGTGGTGCAAACTTTACCCTCAGGTACGGTAAGCATATCGTCCAGTATCTCGCGGCAAATGGCAAAGGTTTTATCGCCTACGCGTTTAACAGCGGCACCATCTACAAAGCGGTCAATGTCTGTCAACGTAGTGTTTTCGCCCTTTGTTAACGAGGTAAGCATCGATGGCGCGCCTTCTGGCTCAACACCTATCAGGGTGATGCCCGGTACGGCTTGTTTCAGGTAACTGCCCATTCCGGCTGCTAAACCACCACCACCAATTGGCATAATAGCTACCTCAATACCCGGGAGGTCTTGTAATACTTCTACACCAACAGTTCCCTGGCCTTCCATGATCTGTTCGTTATCAAAAGGCGGGATGAATGTCATACCGTGTGCTTGTGTATAAAGCAGGGCTTCGCGCAGGCAATCATCAAAAGTATCGCCAACCAAAACCAGTTCTACATTGCCGTTGCCAAACATCTCTGTTTGTTTTACTTTTTGCTTAGGCGTTATTTCGGGCATAAAAATTACACCTTTCGTCCCAAGTTTTCTGCACGAAAAAGCTACACCCTGCGCATGGTTGCCTGCACTGGCGCATACTACACCACGGCTCAATTGCTCTTCGCTAAGCCTGCTGATCATGTTATAAGCACCCCTTAGTTTATAAGAGCGCACTATTTGCAGGTCTTCTCGTTTTAAGTAAATCTCGCACTCGTATTTTGCCGACAGGCGGTCATTGTACTCCAGCGGGGTACGGCGCACCACATCTTTTAGCCTTTGGTAGGCCGCTTCAAAATCGAGGTGCACTTCTGTTGCTGTATCCATCGCTTAGTTCTTTACCAACCTGTGGGCCATTAAGCCTTGCAGGTCGTCATCGTTTATATCCAGCTTAGCGTCAGCAAGCGTTAAAAAGGTTTTATATACCTCGTACAGTTCGTCTTTATCCAATTTATGGCCTAATCTTTCTAAATGGAATTTTAGTGCGTGGCGGCCACTACGTGCGGTCAATACAATACTGGCGCTCGGGAAACCTACATCTTCCGGGCGAATGATCTCGTAGTTCTCGCGGTTTTTCAAGAAACCATCCTGGTGTATGCCGCTGCTATGCGCGAATGCGTTGCTGCCTACAATAGCCTTGTTTGGCTGTACCGGCATGCGCATCTGGCTGCTGATCATGCGGCTCATTTCGTAGAAGTTTTTGCTGTTTACGTTGGTGTGCAGGCCAAGTATCGAATGCGTTTTCAGGATCATTACCACTTCTTCGATAGAGGTGTTACCCGCGCGCTCGCCAATACCGTTAATGGTACCTTCTATCTGGCGGGCACCATTCTGCAAACCGGCTATTGAGTTGGCAGTAGCCAAACCAAGGTCGTTATGGCAATGTACCGATATAATGGCCTGATCGATATTTTTAACATTCTCTTTCAGGTATTTGATCTTAGCGCCGTACTGGTCGGGCAGGCAATAGCCGTTGGTATCGGGGATATTAACCACAGTTGCACCGGCGCCAATAACGGCCTCTACCATCTGGGCCAAAAAAACCACATCGGCACGACCGGCATCTTCGGCGTAAAACTCAATATCTTCAACAGATTTTTTAGCGTATTTAACGGCTTCAACGGCGCGCTCCAGTATCTCCTCGCGCGTGCTGTTAAATTTGTGTTTAATGTGCTGATCTGATGAGCCGATACCCGTATGGATACGCGGACGTTTCGCATATTTTAACGATTCTACCGCTACATCAATATCTGTTTTGTTAGCCCGCGTAAGCGCGCACACAATAGGCTCTGTTACGGCCTTAGATATTTCTACAACACTTAAAAAATCGCCCGGGCTTGATACCGGGAAGCCAGCTTCAATAACATCCACACCCAGCGTTTCCAGCTCGCGGGCTATATCTATCTTCTCAGGGGTTGTCAATTGGCAGCCCGGTACCTGTTCGCCATCGCGAAGCGTGGTGTCAAAAACGTAAACGCGGTTAGGGTCGTGTAACATATCTTTTGTATTTAGTATTGTTAATTTGTATCAAGTATCAAGAACCAACTTATTTATAGTCTAATTACTTGATACTGTATACTTGCTACTTTTTAATTGCTATAAATCTTAATCTTTTATAATCTGCATACCATTGGCCGTTCTCGTTATAATGCGGCTCCAGTAGTGCGGTAACTTCTTTCAGCATTTCTTGCTTCTCGTTAGCAGGTACACCCACAAGGTATAATGGCGCAAACATGGTTATCCATTTAGCCACGCCCTGATCGCCATCCTGTAGCGGTGTTTTACGGTCGAAATGGATGGCGTAGGTAACCCTAAAACCATGTTTTTCTAACCTGCTCGCATATTCGCCCAGTGATGGGAAATACCAAACCTGCGTTTTAGCTTGTTTGTGGTAGCCACGCTGCTCTAAAACCTCTTTGGTAGCCGCTATTAATTTGGCCACGTTGCCCTTACCGCCCATTTCTGCAACAAAGCGGCCACCGGGTTTAAGGCTTTTGTAAACGCTGTCCATCATGCCATCCTGGTTTTTTACCCAGTGTAGGGCGGCATTTGAGAACACAGCATCGTATTTACCTGCTTCATCAAATTTGCTCGCGTCAGCAACTTCAAACGCAACTTCCGGGTAGCTTTCTTTAGCCTGGGCTATCATATCCGGCGAATAATCTGTGCCCTTTACAATAGCGCCCGTTTTTTGGATCTGCTGGGTTAAATAGCCCGTGCCGCAGCCAATATCTAAAATGTGTTCTCCCGGTTTGGCGTCTAACGTTTCCAGCACATTCTCACCAAACTGGTAAACAAATGCGTGTTTCTGGTCATATAGTTCAGCGTTCCATTTCATTTTCTTCCGATTATACGATGCTTTATGATTTCACCGATTGCTTTTTGCCTTTCAGCTTTTACGTTTAACCTAAATAGGATAACACCTTTTGCCCCATGGCTTTTGTGCCTAATATTTTGCTCTTGTCGGTATTGGCATCGGCAATGTCGCCGGTGCGGTAACCGTCTTTTAGTGTTTTATCGATAGCGTCGGTTATCTTCTTCGCTTCATCTTTCAGGCCGAAGCTGATCTCCAGCATTAGGGCTACCGATAGGATAGAGGCCAGCGGGTTAGCTTTGTCCTGCCCGGCAATATCATGTGCCGAACCGTGGATGGGTTCAAAAAAGCCGGTGCCATCACCAATTGATGCTGATGCTAACATTCCCATTGAGCCTGCAATTTGCGATGCCTCATCGGTAAGGATATCACCAAAAAGGTTGGCTGTTAAAACCACATCAAACTTTTTAGGGTTTTTAACCAGCTGCATAGCGGCATTGTCGATAAACATATGCTCGGTTTCAACATCCGGGTATTGTTTGGCTAGTTCCTGTACAACTTCGCGCCATAAACGTGATGATTCCAGTACGTTGGCCTTATCTACCGAGCATAATCTTTTGCCACGTACACGGGCAGCTTCAAATGCCTTTGTGGCGATGCGTTCTACCTCGTAACGATGATAGATCATCAAGTCGGAAGCGGTGTTGCGGTCCTCGCTGCGTTTTTTCTCACCGAAGTAAACATCGCCCGTTAACTCACGGAAGAAAAGGATATCTGTTCCTTTCAAGATCTCGGGCTTTAAGCTTGATGCATCCAGCAGTTCATCAAAAAGCATGATTGGGCGAAGGTTGGCATACAGGCCAAGTTCCTTACGGATCTTTAATAATCCCTGCTCAGGGCGTACTTTGGCAGATGGGTCGTTATCATATTTAATGTGGCCGATAGCGCCAAAAAGGATGGCGTCGCTGGCTTTTGCTTTTGCTAACGTTTCATCGGGCAAAGGCTCACCTGTCGCCTCAATTCCGGCGTGGCCCATCAGGGCTTCGTCGAAAGTGAATTCGTGGCCAAAATCAGCGCCTATCTTTTCTAATACAGCTTTACCCCAGGTAGTAACCTCTGGCCCAATGCCGTCACCGGGTATTACTAATATGTGTTTTTTAATTCCCATTGTATTTTATGCGTTAGTCCCGCGGACTTCTTTTAGTTTCATCACCATCAGTTGCGCGTCGCTTTCTATCCATTTGTTATAATCTTCGATGGCCTTTAAGCGGTCATCATTTGTTATGTAACCTTCCTCAACCATCTGCGTTGATTTAGCTACTGACGACCAGATCCCGATTTTCGACAGGAAATTTGGTTCGCCTTTTTTGTAATATTCGTTCGCATCCAAAACCTCAACATTAGCTAAACCTGCTTCGGTAAAATAACCGGACAGGTCTTCGGCAATGTGGTTGTTCATGCCGGCATCGCCGCGCCATCTTAAAAAAGTAGCGTAAAACTGGCGCATACTTGCCGGTGGTTCGGGCTGCCATTCCAAAGCCTCGTGGTTATAATCCAATACGGACAATATACCACCCGGCTTTAGCATGCTTTTTAATTTTGCCACAGCTTCCTGCGGGTTACTTAGCCATTGCAGTACCCTCGCGGATACTATAAGGTCGAATTTTTCTTCCGGCTCAAATGAGAATAGGTCGGCATTTAGTAACTCCAGGTTTGTGACATGGGCATAGGTTTGTTTACCGCTCTCGATAAAGTAAGCCGTATTATCAATTCCTGTTACATGCCCTGTTGGCCCAACCATTTGTGCAATGCCCTTAGAGATAGCCCCGGTTCCGCAACCGATATCCAGCACGCGCCAGCCTTGTTTTAGCAATGGCGACAGTGTGGCATAATCAGCTTCAAGGCTGCGCTCGTCAAATAACTTCGCGGTGCCCTCGCCTTCCCGTTTTATCTCTTTTTGGTTCATTATTTTGTTATCATTAGACTTTTGCCTTTTACCTTCTGCCTTCAAATTCTTCAACCAATTCCTTTTTGCTCAGGATGTAGTCGATATCATCATAGCCATTGGTCATGCAGGCTTTTTTATAGGGGTTAACCTCAAAGCTTTCCTGCTCGCCGGTGGCTAATATTTTAATAAACTGGTCAACCAGGTCAATTTCAATTACCGCATGCGGATCCGCATCGACAACCTCAAAGATCCTCTTCAGGAAATCGTCGCTTACCTGTACAGGCAATAAGCCGTTGTTTAAGGCATTGCCCTTAAAAATATCAGCAAAGAAACTGCTTACCACAGCATCAAAGCCATAATCGGCAATGGCCCATGCTGCGTGTTCGCGGCTGCTTCCGCAACCAAAGTTTTTGCCTGCAACCAGTATCTTACCGCTGTACTTTGGTTCGTTCAGTACAAAATCCTCTTTAGGGTTGCCGTCGTTATCAAAACGCCAGTCGCGGAACAAGTTATTGCCAAAACCTTCGCGGGTAGTGGCCTTTAAAAACCTTGCGGGAATGATCTGATCCGTATCGATATTCTCGATAGGCAGAGGCACCACGCTGGTTTGGATGTGTTTAAATATTTTAGTACTCATATTACACTTTCATAATGTTCAACAGTAGGGAAGGGGCTGTAGAAATGATGTAGCAGCTTTTTCCACTCCTGATATTCTTGTGATTGCCTAAAGCCTTCTGTATGGTCAGTTAGTTTTTGCCATTCAACTAGCAGGATAAACCGGCTTTCATTTTCTATGCATCGCCTTAGCTGATGCGACAGGTAACCCGTCATGTTTTTTATAATCTCCTGAGCAGTTAAAAATGCTTCCAAAAAAGCATTTTCCTGCCCGGCTATTACATTCAAAACGGCAACCTCCAGTATCATTAGCTTACAAGTTCTTCTTCAGCCAAAAAGCTGCGTATATCTGTAACCACCCCTGTAATTGCACTTGCTGCCGCGGTTAACGGGCTTGCCAGGAAGGTGCGCGAGTTTGGCCCTTGTCTGCCTTCAAAGTTCCTGTTTGAGGTGGATACACAGTATTTACCTGCCGGGATCTTATCCTCGTTCATACCCAGGCATGCGCTGCAACCCGGTTCGCGTAGGGGGAAGCCTGCCGCATCGAAGATCTTATCCAGACCTTCGCGTATGGCTTGTTCCTGCACTTGTTTAGAGCCGGGGACCACCCAAACGGTAACATTATCTGCCTTATGCTTGCCTTTTACAAATTGGGCAACCTCGCGCAGGTCCTCTATGCGGCTGTTGGTACAGCTGCCGATGAATACGTAATCGATGGGTTTGCCTAACAGTTGCTGGTCGTCATGCAGGCCCATGTAGTCAAGGGCTTTTTTGTATGAGCCCTGTTCCTTTTGTTCAAACGAAGCCGTTTCGGGGACGTGCTGCGTAACGCCGATGCCCATGCCGGGGTTTGTGCCGTAGGTTATCATCGGTTCAATATCTTCGGCTTTAAAGCTTAATACACTGTCAAACTCGGCATCTTCATCAGAGTATAGGGTTTGCCAGTAAGCTACTGCTTTGTCCCATTCTTCGCCTTTAGGGGCAAATTCGCGGCCTTTAACGTAGTTGATGGTAGTTTCGTCAGGTGCTATCAATCCACAACGGGCACCCATTTCGATGCTCATGTTACAGATAGTCATGCGGCCTTCCATGCTTAAACTGCGGATGGTATCGCCGGCGTATTCAACGGCATAACCTGTACCGCCCGCGGCAGAGATTTGCGCGATGATGTACAGAATAATATCTTTAGCGCCAACTCCTTTTTGCAATTTGCCGTTCACTTCTATCTTCATCCTTTTTGGGCGAGACTGTAGTAGACACTGCGTAGCCATTACCTGCTCTACCTGCGAGGTGCCTATACCAAACGCAATAGCACCAAAGGCGCCGTGTGTTGATGTATGGCTGTCGCCGCAAACATAAGTGCCACCCGGGCGGGTGATGCCCAGCTCGGGGCCTATAACGTGGACGATACCCTGGAATGGATGCCCTAAACCGTAAAGCTCGATGCCGAACTCCGCACAGTTTTTGGTGAGCATATCAACCTGGTATCGGGAAAGTTCTTCTTTAATGGGTAAGTGCTGGTCCCATGTAGGGACGTTGTGGTCGGCCGTGGCAACGGTTTGTTGTGGCCTGAAAACCGGTAACCCTCTGGCGCGCAAACCATCAAATGCCTGCGGGCTGGTTACCTCGTGAATGAAGTGTGTATCGATGTATAAAATATCGGGAAAGCCCTCGTTGCTACTGACGACGTGTGCATCCCAAATCTTGTCGAATAATGTTTGTCCCATTTTTATTAAGTCTTTAGTCTAAAGTTTTAAGTCATAAGTCGTCAGCAGACTTTCTACTAACGACTTATGACTCAAGACTTGTATTATGCTTCTACAGCCTGGTTTTCGGGGCGTAAACTGCGTACAGTTTTGCCTGCCTGCCATAATTCGCTTTCGCGTAGTTCTTTTAACTCAGCGTCTAATTTCTCGCGGTAATCTTCCTTACTGTTGCTGTCGATAGATTTTTGTGATTCTACGCCGGTTGCAACGCTTTTGTATAGATCTTCGAACACAGGTTTAGTAGCATCGCGGAATTTTTTCCACCAGTCTAAAGCGCCGCGTTGCGCGGTTGTAGAGCAGTTTGCGTACATCCAGTCCATACCGTTCTCTGCAACTAAAGGCATTAACGATTGGGTAAGCTCTTCAACAGTTTCGTTAAACGATTCTGACGGTGAGTGGCCGTTAGAACGTAAAACTTCGTATTGCGCTGCAAAAATGCCCTGGATACAACCCATTAGCGTACCACGCTCGCCGGTTAAATCGCTGTAAACTTCTTTTTTGAAATCTGTTTCAAATAAGTAACCGCTACCAACCGCAATACCTAAAGCAATAACGCGCTCAAAAGCTTTACCTGTAGCATCCTGGAAAATAGCGTAGCTTGAGTTTAAGCCACGGCCTTGTAAGAACATGCGGCGTAGTGATGTACCAGAACCTTTAGGTGCCACCAAAAATACATCCACATCAGCAGGAGGGATGATGCCGGTTTGCTCGTTAAAAGTAATACCAAAACCGTGAGAGAAGTAAAGTGCTTTACCCGGGGTTAGGTGTTTTTTAACAGTTGGCCATAAAGCTATCTGCGCTGCATCACTTAACAAGTAACAAATAACGGTTCCTTTTTCAAGGGCTTCTTCAATTTCAAAAAGGGTTTCGCCGGGTACAAAGCCATCGTTTACAGCTTTATCCCATGTTTTTGTGCCTTTACGCTGGCCAACAATTACGTTAATGCCGTTGTCTTTTTGGTTGAGCGCCTGGCCCGGACCCTGAACGCCATAGCCAATTACTGCTACAACTTCGTCTTTTAATACGTCCTGAGCTTTTGCTAAAGGGAACTCTTCGCGGGTTACTACATTTTCTTCAGTACCGCCGAAATTTAGTTTTGCCATTGTTTTTACTTTTTGGTTTTTGGGATCTCACCAATTTTAGATGATCTCGCCGATTGGTTCTTTTATTGTGATTTATAATTTACTATTTGATATGATTACATGGATTTGAATTAGATTTCACCGATTACAAGTAATCTCTACTCACTATTCTCCAATCTCTAACATTACATCGTAAACACTTTCTGTCCTTTATTGAGGTATTCATTTTCGATAACGTCTTCGCCTGGTTCAAGCCTTTCAAATTCGCGGAGTTTGCTGTTAAAGCCTTCGCTATCTTTAATAATTGCTACCCTTGCGCTGCGTACAAACTCTATTAGCCCGTAAGGTTGTAAAATGCTGATGAGGTTATCGGTTTCTTCGCGATGTCCCGTAGTTTCAAACACGGTGTAGTCTTTACGTAACACTACCACACGGGCACCATTCTCGCGCAGCAAACGTTCTACACTTACCTTCTCGGCAATAACATCGGTAGATACCTTGTATAGCGCCAGTTCCTGCCAAATAACATCAGCATTGGTATGGTAATATACTTTAAGCACTTCCACCTGTTTCTCTATCTGGCGGGTAAGTTTGCGCACTACTTCCTCAGATTCTGTTATCACTATGTTAAAACGGTGAATACTCTCTATCTCGGAAGGAGAGGTGTTTAGGCTATCGATATTGATCTTACGGCGCGTAAATATGATGGCAATACGGTTCAGTAAACCTATCTGGTTTTCGGTATAAACCGTTATGTTAAATTCCTGCTTGTCGTTATCTTGAGTTTCCATGTTGTATCTTGTTTGGGGATATTACTTAAGCCTGATCTCACTTACACTGCAACCTTGCGGCACCATCGGGAACACGTTGTTCTCTTTTGTAACCATTACTTCTAAAAGGAACGAGCCCGGATTATTCAGCATTTCGTTTAATGCGGTAGGCAGGTCCTTACGGTCGTCGATCACTTTGCCGGGGATGCGGTAAGCTGCTGCCAGCGCCACAAAATCGGGGCTTTGAATATCCACGAACGAGTAACGGCGCGAGTTAAACAATTCCTGCCATTGGCGAACCATGCCCAGGAAACGGTTGTTCAAAATAATGATCTTTACATCAATGCCGCTTTGCATAATGGTGCCCAGTTCCTGGCAGGTCATCTGGAAACCGCCATCGCCAATAATGGCCACCACGGTACGGTCTTGCGCGCCAAACTTAGCGCCGATAGCTGCAGGAAGGGCAAAGCCCATAGTACCCAAGCCACCGCTGGTAACGTTGCTACGGGTGTTGTTGAATTGCGCATAACGGCAAGCCACCATTTGGTGCTGGCCAACGTCGGTAACAATAACCGCTTCGCCTTTGGTTATTTCGTTCAGTTGTTTGATCACCTCGCCCATGGTCATTTCGGCCGAGGTTGGGTTAAGCTCTTTATGGATAACCTGCTCAACTTCCTGACGGGTATAGTCGTTAAATTTAGCGAGCCATTCGGTGTGCTGTTTTTCTTCTATTAATGCGGTAAGCATCGGGATGGTTTCTTTACAATCGCCCCAAACCGGTACAGTCGATTTTACGTTTTTGTCTATCTCAGCGGGGTCTATATCCAAATGGATAACCTTAGCCTGCCTGGCATATTTATCGAGCCTGCCGGTTACGCGGTCGTCAAAACGCATCCCTATGGCGATAAGAACATCGCATTCGTTTGTTAAAACGTTTGGCCCGTAGTTGCCATGCATGCCCAGCATACCCACGTTAAGCGGATGGTCTGTAGGGATAGCGCCTGCTCCTAAAATAGTCCACGCCGATGGGATGCCGCTCTTTTCTACAAAAGCTTTAAACTCCTGCTCGGCACTGCCCAATATTACACCTTGTCCCCATAAAATAAATGGTTTTTTGGCGGAGTTGATGAGCTCGGCAGCTTCCTGTATATACTGTGGGCGAACGATAGGTTTTGGCCTGTAGCTACGGATGTGGTTACATTTTATATACCCTTCAAAATCAAATTTCTGGATCTGCGCATTTTTGGTAATATCAATCAAAACCGGGCCGGGTCTGCCACTTTTGGCAATATAAAATGCCTTGGCAATAACCTCTGGGATCTCGGTAGCATCAGTTACCTGGTAGTTCCATTTAGTAACCGGGGTGGTGATGTTGATCACGTCTGTTTCCTGGAAAGCATCGGTACCCAAAAGGTGCGCGAATACCTGGCCTGTGATACAAACCAAAGGCGTACTATCTATTTGTGCATCGGCCAAACCTGTAACCAAATTGGTAGCACCGGGGCCACTGGTGGCAAACACAACACCTACTTTACCAGATGTACGCGCATAACCCTGGCCTGCATGGATACCGCCCTGTTCGTGGCGAACAAGGATGTGGTTTAGCTTATCACTATAATCATACAAGGCATCGTAAATAGGCATGATAGCGCCACCCGGGTAACCAAAAATGGTATCCACACCTTCCACGATCAGGGCTTCTAATAATGCTGCTGATCCTGATAACTCTACTACTGGTGATGTCACAGATTCTTCCGCGATTTCACCGATTTGTTGTGTGATTGTTTGTGTTTCCATTTGTTATATGATTACACCGGTGCTATATGATCACACCGATTTTTATTTTATTCTTTATGTTTTTTATTCTGAAAATCTGGTTCAGACAACTACGGCATTTCATCCGTTACACAACCTTCGGCAGCGTTGCTTACGGTTTTTGCGTATCGGTATAAAAGGCCTTTGCTTACTTTTAAAGCCGGTTGTTTCCAGGCTGCTTTGCGGGCAGCAAATTCTTCGTCGCTTATCATTACATTAATGGTGCGGTTAATAGCATCAATAAAGATGCGGTCGTCATCCTTTACAAAAGCGATGCCGCCACCGTCATAAGCCTCGGGTGTGATGTGGCCTACCACAAAACCGTGCGTGCCACCGCTAAAACGGCCATCGGTAATTAATGCTACCGAACTGCCCAGCCCTGCGCCAAATATGGCAGAGGTTGGTTTAAGCATCTCGGGCATACCCGGCGCGCCTTTAGGGCCAACGTTGCGGATAACCACCACATCGCCTTTTTTAACAAAGCCGCTTTGGATGCCGTGAATCAGTTCGAACTCGCCATCAAATACGCGGGCAGGGCCTTCAAAGCTGGTGCCTTCCTTACCAGTAATTTTGGCAACGCTGCCACCTTCGGCAAGGTTTCCGTAAAGGATCTGTAAGTGGCCGGTTGCTTTAATAGGGTTTGTAGCCGGGAATATTATTTTTTGGCTTTCAAAATCAAGTTCAGGTACATCGGCTAAATTTTCGGCAATGGTTTTGCCTGTTACTGTTAAACAGCTACCGTCCAGCCAGCCTTGTGCAAGGCAGTACTTCATCACAGCAGGTACGCCGCCAATGTTATGCAGGTCTTCCATCATATATTTACCGCTTGGCTTCATATCAGCGAGTACCGGGATGCGGTTACTTACTGCCTGGAAATCGTCCTGAGTTACTTTTACGCCAACGCTTTTTGCCATTGCAATTAAGTGCAGTACCGCGTTGGTAGATCCACCAAGAACCATTATCACCACTATCGCGTTCTCGAAAGCCGCACGGGACATGATGTCTGACGGTTTAATGTCTTTTTCTAATAATATTTTTATGGCTTTACCGGCTGCTAAACATTCTGCTTTTTTATCGTCGCTTAACGCAGGGTTGCTTGACGAGTATGGCAAGCTCATGCCCAAAGCCTCAATGGCGGCGGCCATAGTGTTTGCGGTATATATCCCACCGCAAGCACCCGCACTTGGGCAGGCGTTTTTTATAACACCTACAAAATCTTCAGGGGTAATTTGACCCGCTATCTTTTTGCCCAAAGCTTCAAAGGCTGATACAATATTCAGGTCTTCACCCTTCCAGTGGCCGGGTTTAATGGTGCCACCGTATACCATTATAGATGGGCGGTTTAAACGGCCCATTGCCATTATAGAGCCCGGCATGTTTTTATCGCAGCCCGGCAAGGTTATCAAACCATCGTAATACTGAGCTCCGGTTACCGCTTCAATAGAATCGGCTATAATATCGCGGCTCATCAACGAATAGCGCATACCTTCGGTACCGTTGCTCATACCATCGCTTACACCTATGGTATGAAAGATAAGGCCTACCATATCTTCATCCCAAATGCCTTGTTTAACCAATTTGGCCAGGTCGTTTAGGTGCATGTTGCAAGTATTGCCATCATAGCCCATACTGGCAATACCAACCTGTGCCTTTTGCATATCATCATCGGTAAGGCCAATACCATATAGCATGGCTTTTGCCGCAGGTTGGGTCTCATCCTGGGTAAAGGTTTTACTGTACTTATTTATCTCTACAGCGTTTGTAGTATCTGCTGATGAACTCATTTTTATAAAGCGTTTTAACTCTCGTCTTCGCCAAATTAGGCGTTAACGATTAAGGTTGTATTGTGTATTCGTAAGTTAGATATAGCCTTATGTAATAGCAAGGCAATAAAGAAATATTTCAAATAAGTATTTTATATTGATTTATTTAATTTCATAATATTTTATTCTTTTAAAGCATATAAATATAGAATTTAATTTTTATTAATTTATACCAAAGTTTAAAACGGTATTCGGTATTTTTTTTATGCATGCATAGTAAGTTGTCGAAATTCGGCGTGAAATAGGGGATAGGGAACTAAAAATTAATTAGATGATGCTGTTGTTAACCTTGAAACTATCCTGCATCTTTAACGAGTAATAGATATAAAATGAAAAAGACCTTTACCCTATTAATGCTGTTTGCAAATGTTTGCAGCTACGCGCAAAAAACTAAGCTTCAATTAAATTTGCAGAAAGACAGTACTTATTATTTAACAACAAGTGCAAATCTGGATATCGATCAGTTTATTCAAAACAAACATCAACTTGTCAAAACGACTATTACAGGCAGGATGAGCCATAAAGTAATTGCGGTAAAGGATACACTTTATACTATGGATGTAGCCTACCAAAGCTTAAAGATGAATATGGAGATTGGAGGTAATGCAATAAATTTTGATAGTAATGGTGATACTACCAATGTGTTTTCGAAATTGATGAGCAGATTAACCGGTAAGGCATTTACATTGGTTATGAGTAAAAGAGGCCAGATTGTTACCATACAGAATACTGAAAAACTTTTCCAAAATATTCTTGATGGATTCCCCCAACTTGATGAACAGAAGAAATCACAGTTATTGGCTCAAGTAAAACAGTCATTTGGTGAGAAAGCAATAAAAGGCAATTTTCAGGAGTCATTTGTTATATTTCCTAAAATCCCGATAGCTGTAAAAAACACCTGGACTGTTCAAACTGTTATAGATGCTGTAGCAATATCTACAAAAACCAATACTATTTATACTCTAAATAAAATTACTGATAAATATTATGATATAAGCGGCGCCGCTATTGTGGAAGCCGGAAAAGTGCCGGCCTTTAAATCAACCAATGGCTATTTAGCGCGCTTAAATAACATTGCCGGATCTACTAATACAACCATTAAGATAGATAATAAAACAGGCTGGATATTGGAGTCGAAGGTTATTAAGCATATTAAAGGTACCATGGAGATGAAAAAAACTACTGACGAACCCATACTAATGAGTTACCCAATGGTAGTTAACGGTATTTTGACGAATACAGGTAATTAATAAAAATTTCAAAGAACAAAAAGTAAGCACAAAAAAAGTCCGGCCATATACTGACCGGACTTTTCATTTATCAGTATAAAAAGTTCTATTTCTGAATAATACCCTCCGCTAAAACGGTAACCTTGTTATTTAAGGCCTCTACCACACCGCCCTGGATAAAAAATATTTCTTCTTTAGTACCTGCGGCACCACGTATGGTTAGTTTACCATCGTTTAAAGTAGAAATGATAGGGGCGTGGTTATTCAAGATCTCTAAAAATCCTAATGTACCGGGTAGGGTAACCGAGGTAGCCTCGCCTTCGTAAACTTTTTTATCAGGAGTAAGAATTTCTAATGTCATCTGTTGTTAGATTCAAGAGTTAAGAATCAAGATGTAAGATTTCTCTTTGGTCTTGATTCTTGACTCTTATGCCTTGTTTCTATTAGTTATTAGCTTCCGCCAATAATTTTTTGCCTTTTTCAATAGCATCTTCAATGCTGCCTACAAGGTTAAATGCTGCTTCAGGGTATTCGTCAACTTCGCCATCCATGATCATGTTGAATCCTTTGATGGTGTCTTTAATGTCAACCAATACACCTTTTAAACCGGTGAACTGCTCGGCAACAAAGAATGGTTGAGATAAGAAACGCTGAACACGACGAGCGCGAGATACAACTAATTTATCTTCTTCAGAAAGCTCGTCCATACCCAAGATGGCGATGATATCCTGTAGCTCTTTGTAACGTTGTAAAGTTTCTTTAACGCGTTGTGCGGTATTGTAGTGCTCATCACCTAAGATAGCTGCGCTAAGGATACGTGAGGTAGAATCCAATGGATCTACCGCAGGATAAATACCAAGCTCGGCAATTTTACGTGAAAGTACCGTTGTCGCATCTAAGTGGGCAAATGTTGTTGCCGGTGCAGGGTCAGTCAAGTCATCCGCAGGTACGTAAACGGCCTGTACAGATGTAATTGAACCACGTTTTGTTGACGTGATACGCTCTTGCATGGTACCCATCTCAGTAGCCAGTGTTGGCTGGTAACCTACCGCTGATGGCATACGGCCTAATAGTGCCGATACCTCAGAACCTGCTTGTGTAAAGCGGAAGATATTGTCAATAAAGAACAAGATATCACGGCCTTTACCTTCTTCATCACCATCACGGAAGTACTCTGCAAGGGTTAAGCCTGAAAGGGCCACACGTGCACGTGCACCAGGAGGCTCGTTCATTTGACCGAACACGAAGGTTGCTTTTGATTCTTTTAAAGCTTCAGGGTCAATTTTAGAAAGGTCCCATCCGCCTTCTTCCATAGAGTGCATAAATGCATCTCCGTATTTTATAATGCCCGATTCCAACATCTCGCGCAGTAAGTCGTTACCTTCGCGGGTACGCTCACCTACACCGGCAAATACAGATAAACCTGCATAAGCTTTCGCGATGTTGTTGATCAGTTCCTGGATCAATACTGTTTTACCAACACCAGCACCACCAAACAAACCAATTTTACCACCTTTTACATAAGGCTCTAACAAGTCGATAACTTTGATACCTGTAAACAGGGCTTCGGTTTCGGTTGATAGGTCTTCAAAACGGGGAGGATTAGCGTGGATAGCGCGGCCAGTGGTTTTATCAAGATCGGCAATACCATCAATTGCATCACCAACTACGTTGAATACACGGCCTTTGATAGCTTCACCAACAGGCATTTTTATAGCAGCCTGTGTATCTAAAACTTTCATACCGCGCAGCAAACCGTCGGTAGAGTCCATCGCGATTGCACGCACACGGTCTTCACCTAAATGTTGCTGAACTTCTAAAATAATTTTCTGTCCGTTGTCTTTTGTGATCTCAAGCGCATCATAGATCTTAGGAAGATGTGCATCATCAGCGAAACTTACGTCAACTACCGGACCGATGATCCTTGATATTTTTCCAATGTTTGGCATATATAACCTGGTGTTTTAATAATTTACAATGAAACAGATACTTTCTTTACAAAACGGTACTATTTCAGAGGCGCAAAGTTAAGGTTTATTGCCAAATATTTAAATAGTTATGTGAAGAAATTTAACGCGTTTTTTAGAACATTAATTTTAAAGGAAAAACGAACGGAAAGTTTACTGTTTAAAAGCCGCGCCACAGCCTTTTTTGACATGACATGGCTATAGCAGAGCCTGATTTTAGCAGACGGACTTATTCTTCAAAACTTAATATTATTTTACCCATATGCCGGCTGCTTTCCATTAGCTCGTGCGCTTTTACAACGTCGGGTGCGGTAAATACTTTATCAATTATTGGTTTTATTTTGCCCGATGCCAGTAAAGGCCAAATGTATTTTTGGAGATTTTTAGCTATAACACTTTTAAATGCTACATCTCTTGCGCGTAAGGTTGACCCGGTAATGTAAATACGTTTCCGCATTACTTCGGCAAGGTCTATCTCCACGTTCTTCCCCTTCATGGTATTTATAAATACCAGCCGACCGTCATTAGCCAGGCTTTTAATGTTGGGTGCGGTATAATCGCCGCCAATCATATCCAGTATCACATCTACACCTTTACCATCGGTTAGCTTTGCTATCGCTTCAGCAAAGTTCTCGTTATTGTAATTAATGGCTTTTGCAGCGCCAAGTTCTTCGCAAAACTTACATTTTTCATCGCTGCCCGCTGTTACATACACTTTGCTGCCCAGTTCATTTGCCATTTGTATTGCCGCCACCCCAATGCCACTGCTGCCGCCATGTACCAGCAAACTTTCGCCGGGTAGTAACCGCCCACGGTCAAACACGTTGCTCCATACGGTGAAAAATGTTTCTGGTAATGATGCCGCTTCTGCAAATGAAAGATTGTCAGGTATAAACAGACACTGTCCCTCGGGTGCAGGGCAGTATGTTGCATAGCCGCCACCAACTACCAGGGCGCAAACTTTGTCGCCAACCTTTAGGCGGGTAACACCACTGCCAACTTCGGTTACTACACCGGCTATTTCTAATCCGGGAATATCCTGCGGTGCGCCCGGCGGCGGCGGGTAGTTACCTTTACGTTGCGCTACATCGGGCCGGTTGATGCCTGCTGCCATTACTTTAATAAGCACTTCGGTAGCAGCATAAACAGGGGTTGGTCTTTCGGCAACTTGTAAAACATCGGGGCCGCCGGGTTGGGTTATGATAATGGCTTTCATATCATTACAAACACTATCATCGATAACAATGTTTGCCATGCCAGGTAACTCACTCGCTTTTCAAACTATCTGCCGGGTTAGCAATTGCCGCCTTTATTGATTGTGAACTGATGGTGATAAAAGCGATGAGTACCGAACCGATTCCCGCCACGGCTATCACCCACCATTGGATGCTTTGCCGGTAAGCAAAACCTTGCAGCCAACGTTGCATTACCAGCCAGGCTAGCGGTGCGGCTATGGCAAAAGAGATGGCCACCAGCTTCATGAAATCTTTAGACAGCATGCTCACAATGGCAGATACACTCGCGCCCAACACCTTGCGGATGCCAATCTCTTTGTTCCGTTGCTCGGCGGCGTAGGCAGCCAGACTGAACAGGCCCAAACAGGCAATGATCACCGCAAGTGTGGTAAAGCTCAGAAATAATTTCCCGGTGCGCTGCTCGGTGCGATAAGCGGTATTAAAATCATCGTCCATAAACGAATACTCAAAACGCAGGTTTGGTGATAAGGCGTTCCACTTGTTCTCTATCTGGGTAATGTAAGGCTTGGCATCGCTTGTGCTTAACTTGATGCTCATAGCGCGGCTGTCGCTACCCAGCATCATTATCACAGGGGTGATATTATCTCGTAATGAACTGAAGTTAAAATCCCTTACAACACCAATAATATTATACTCTTTAATATGGGCATCGTGACCCTCGTCCACATAATAAAGCTTATGGCTTAAAGGGTCTTTGCTAAAGCCGAGCATACGGGCGGCAGTTTCATTGATGATCATGGTAAGCGAATCGCTTACCATGCTGCTGTTGAAATTGCGCCCTTGTGCTAACTTCATGCCCATGGTGCCTAGGTAATCTTCATCAACAGGCCAAATCTCGGTAAACAGCGCGGTCTTTGAATTGGGCACCCTGGTGGTAAACACCGAATTGGGCTGCCTTAAACTCCCCACAGGCAGGAAACCGCTGATTGATGCATTCTCGACCCCGGCTATTTGCTTAACCTCATTTTTAAAGGTTTTGGTGTTGGGCAGGCTTACGGTATTTTTTACCACTAATACTTTGCTGCGGTTAAAGCCAAGGTTTTTATCGCGGATGTAGTTAAGCTGGTTATAAATAACCAGCGTGCCTATCACCAGGAAAATAGAGATGGCAAATTGCATGATCACCAGGAAATTGCGGAAACTGCTCCCCTTAAAGCCGGTTGATAGCTTGCCTTTGAGTACCGTTATGGGTTGAAATGCCGATAGGTAAAACGCAGGGTACGCACCTGCCAAAACACCCACTACTAATATAATTATTAGCAATGCCGGGAAAAGCCAGGTAATGGTTTGTACATTAATGGCAAGCTCTTTACCCGCCATTTGGTTAAACAGTGGCAATAAGGCCCAGGCAGTCAGCAAAGCGGTGATGGTAGCAAATAGCGTAACCAGCAGCGACTCGGAAAGAAATTGTGCAATAAGCGATTTACGCGACGAGCCTAAAACCTTACGCACACCAACCTCGCGGGCACGGTTGGCCGAGCGGGCAGTAGAGAGGTTCATGAAATTGATGCAGGCTATCAGCAACACAAAAAGGGCTATGGCCGAGAAAATGTAAATATTGTCGGCACTGCTGTTGGTGCCAAGCTCATACTGCCTGTTTGATTTCAGGTGGATATCCAGCAGCGGGGTAGCATTCAGCCCTATGCTGCTGCCGCTCTTTTTAAATCCTTCCAGGTTAAAGCCCGGCTGGCTGGCAAAGTTTTTTATGAAAAGGATATCCAGCTTTTTATAAAATGCTTTAGGGTCGGCGTGGGGTTTGAGCAATGCGTAGGTGTTAAAGCTAAAGCTGTTCCAGGCCAATGATTTGCTCGATTCAAGGGATGGTGACGATAAAATGAAATCAAAGTTAAAGTGCGACTGTGAGGGGATATTTTCGATAACACCGGTCACTTTAAAATTAGCGTTAACGTTCACAAAAAACAGGTCGCGGCCAACGGCATTAACCGTGTTGAAATATTTTTTAGCAGCAGCGGCGGTAAGCACAATGCAGTTGGGTTCTTTTAACGCTGTTTTAGGGTCGCCGACAATCATTGGCAGGGTAAAAACATCAAACAGGGTGGCATCTGCATAGGCAGCTTTGGGCTCGCTGATATGTTCGTTGCCTTTTTTAAAGCGGCTGTCAACCGCGGCAATGATCCTTGTTGCAACTTCTACCTCGGGTATGTTTGGTGCCAAGGCATTCGCCAAAGGGGGCGGAGATACGGCGTAAGAGCTGCTGTTGCCGCCATATTTAATATCTGAATTGATGCGGTAAATGCGGTCGGCCTTGGTGTTATAACGGTCATAGCTCAAATCATCAACCACGTAAAAAACAATAAGCAGGCAGGTGGCTAGCCCAAGTGCCAGGCCCAAAATGTTAATAATGGTTACATTCCGGTTTTTAATAAGGCTTTTAAAGGCAATTTTGATAAAGTTTTTATGCATGTGATGAAGATGGTTAAGTAAAAATGATGACCATTTTATTGGTGCTAAGCTAATTAATGGCTTGATGCACAAATGTTAAATAAAGTTAAACTAAATATTTAGTTATAAAAATGTTTTTTTAGAATTTTAAATAACATACCTATGATAAACACTTATGTAATTATTATTTTATTTGCATCACAAAAAACAGAAACAACATGTCGATAACCGTAGGCCAGGCCGCACCCCAGTTTAAATTAACTTCATCAGATCTTAAAGAAGTTTCATTAGCAGATTTTAAGGGTAAAAAAGTGGTGATCCATTTTTTCCCTTTGGCATTTACCGGTGTTTGCACCACGCAGCTTTGTACCATGCGCGATAGCTTTGGTTATTATGACGGTTTAAACGCACAAATTTTAGGTATCTCTGTCGATTCGCCTTTTACACTGGCTAAGTTTAAAGATGAAAACTCATATCAGTTTCCGTTACTTTCCGACTTTAATAAGGAGGTTTCTGCAGCTTACGGCGCTTTATACGCCGAGTTTGCTTTTGGTATGAAGGGCGTATCGCAACGTGCTGCATTTGTGATAGATGAAGAGCAGAATGTAATATATGCAGAGGTGTTAGAAAATGCCGGCGACCTGCCAAATTTTGAGGCAATTGCTGAAAAAGTAAAGTAATTTACAAAAAAGTTTGCAATGGATGCAGAAAATCCTATTTTTGCAGTCCGTTAAAAACGGGGCGGTTGTCGGTTTGTGATAACAGCTTTACATCATAAAACGCATTTGTAGCTCAATTGGATAGAGCATCTCACTACGGATGAGAAGGTTTGGGGTTCGAATCCCTACAAGTGCACACAACTAAGCCTTTCTGTAAAAAACGGAAAGGCTTTTAACTTTAATCGCAAGGGATGCTTAACTTAGTTCTGTTTGGTCCGCCCGGTGCCGGGAAGGGTACTCAATCACAAAATCTTATTGAAAAATTTGGCTTAATTCACCTTTCAACAGGCGATTTGCTGCGTGGCGAAATTGCACAAGGCACTAAACTTGGTCTTGAAGCGAAAAAACTGATGGATGAGGGTACTTTGGTGCCCGATGAAGTTGTGATAGGAATGATTAGCAATAAGCTTGATGCTAACAAAGATGCAAAGGGCTTTATTTTCGATGGTTTCCCCCGCACGGTTGCGCAGGCCGAAGCTTTGGATAATTTGCTTGAATCTAAAGGGTCTGCCATATCTGGCATGATAGCTTTAGAAGTTACCGATAGCGAGTTAGAGCAACGTTTGTTAAAACGCGGCGAAACATCTGGCAGGCCCGATGATGCCAACCCCGAAGTGATACGTAAACGTATTAAAGAATATAATGATAAGACTGCACCGGTAGCAGGTTTTTATAAAAAACAGGATAAATACAAAAGCATCAATGGTATCGGTTCTATAGATGAGATATTCTCTTCTATAAATTCGGTTATCGAAGCTTATTAATTAATTATAGTCCGAAAGTCGGGAAAGTCCGAAAGTCAGTAAAGTAATTGTACTTGCTGTCTTTCGGACTTTCCGTCTAAAAAACTTTCCGACTTAAAAATAAAACTATGTCTCAAGGCTCAAATTTTGTTGATTACGTAAAGATATGCTGCCGTTCGGGACATGGTGGTCCGGGTTCCTCACACTTACACCGCGATATTTTAACCTCTAAAGGTGGCCCGGATGGGGGCGATGGCGGCCGTGGCGGGCACGTTATTGTAAAAGGGAACGCGCAGTTATGGACGCTGCTTCACCTAAAATTTCGTAAACACGTTATTGCCGGTGATGGAGATTCGGGCGGTAGCTCGTTACGTTCGGGTAAAACTGGCCGCGACGAGATATTGGAAGTTCCCCTGGGTACCATAGCCAAAAATGCCGAAACAGGTGAAGTGCTTTTTGAAATAAACGCCGATGGCGAAACCAAAATCTTAGCTAAGGGCGGCCGTGGTGGCTTAGGCAACTGGCACTTTAAAACATCTACACAACAAACACCACGCTACTCGCAACCCGGCGAAGATGGCGAAGAAGATTGGAATATACTTGAATTAAAACTACTTGCCGACATTGGTTTGGTGGGTTTCCCTAACGCGGGTAAATCAACCCTGCTTTCGGTCGTATCTGCAGCCAAGCCGGAGATTGCTGATTATGCCTTTACAACGCTTGTTCCTAATTTGGGCATAGTTGGCTATCGCGATAACAGATCGTTTGTTATGGCCGATATACCGGGTATTATAGAGGGGGCATCTCAGGGCAAGGGCTTGGGGATCCGTTTCTTGCGACATATAGAGCGTAACTCGGTGCTATTATTTATGGTCCCGGCTGATACCAACCGTACCATTAAAGAAGAGTACGACATCCTGTTAAGAGAGCTTAATGAATATAACCCCGAGCTAATGCACAAGCCAAGGGTATTAGCCATTACCAAATCTGATATGCTCGACGCCGAATTGCAGGAAGAGATGGAGAAGGAAGTGCCTAAGGATATATCTTACGTATTCATATCCTCAGTTGCCCAAAAGAATATTACCGAACTGAAGGACCTGCTTTGGAAGGAAATTAATAAGGACGTTAACGGGCCTCAATAGCAAAGTAAAGTACGTAATTATCGCTTAGCTCTTTAAGCGAAAACCCCTTATACCCCGGGAAAGATTTTAGAATAACCGATGCCCTTATACCAATATAGTATGAGGGCATTATTATATAAAGCGGGCCCGAATAGCCTTTGTGAACGTATTGGTCAAAGTCGATACTAATGTCGGGATTTAAGGCTTCAAGCGTAATAATACGGTTGTGTTGTATTTCCAGCCCAAGATCGGGGCTAAAGAAAACGAAAGTGGCATCCCTATGCTTATCATCCAGGAGTTTAATATAGTTAAGACTTTCCTGATCAATAAATTGCTGGCCAATGCCCGAGGTGCCGTATGCGGTATGATGTTGCAAACCCATAGCGCCATTGTAATAAAACAGCACTGTAAAACATGCTATCACCCCTACAAATAATCCTAATATGGCACGGTAAGCAACTTTATAGCGGCTAAAAAGGTACAATACCCCAGGCGTTATCAGCAATCCAATTATCCGGAAATGCCTTGCTTCGTATGAAATATCCAGCTTGCGCATAAAAGCCGAGCCAAAGAACAAAAGCGATACACCATAAAATATAATAATAATATTGCGGTAATTTTTATCGGGTAGGTTTTTGCAAATTTTAATCACCAATATAATACTTAATATAGCGAGAATAACAAGTATAGCTGAGGCCCAACCTGCAGATAATATGACTGCGTCGTTATGAAAGATGAAGCCGTTTACAAGGTCGTCTACAGAAAAGCCGGCAAGTAGTGGAGAGGCGATAGGGAAGGTGAAAACATTTAAGCTAATATCAAACCCATTTGAACCGGATGAAGGGTTTAAACCCTTTGAAAGGTATAGCCAGGAAATTACTACAACCGATATTAACGCGGGGATGCCTATCCAAAAACCTTTAAAAAGCCAAGCCTTAGCACTGCGGTTTTGAGCCGATAGCTTTATCCAAATGAATAATAAGCTTGCAAAATAGATCCATATAAACGATGATTTGCAGATAAAACCCAGCCAGCCGGAGAGTAGAACGAATAGTGTAAGTCTCCAATTGGGCTTGTCGAATATAAGGCATCCATACAGGAACCATCCTGCGAAAGCGAACAGTAAAGTTTCGCCACCAATGTAAAAAATATACGGGGTTAAAAATGCCTGTTGGCAAATAATTACCAGCAAACTTAACGCGCTGATTAACGGACTAAACCCGGCTTTTTTAAAGAATTGATAAAAGCCTGCAAGGCCAATAAGCTGGCAAAACATAGTAGTTAATGATGCCGCATGCCCTGTACTCACATTGAATAAAGCTTTAAAAAAATATGGAACCAGGTATTGCCCCGGCGACCACCACGATATAAACTCACTGGTGTTTAAAGCGATATTTTGCTGGCTCGGCTTGGTAAGCACATTAAATGACCCTCCCAATTCCATCGACCGCAAAACCTGAAAGCCCCAGCTTGCATCCGGGAAAATAGCCGAGGGAGTGATGATAACTAATACACCCAATATCGTAACAATGGTAAATATTGTTATGAGGATAATGCGATGTGCGGGCAGGTTTTTATAAGACATATTAAATTTCTATTCGATAGAACGGCTGCGTGTTTTAACCGCGGGGTTCCCTTGGTAAATGCCGTAAGCGTCTAAATTTTTTGTGGCTATAGAGCCGCTTGTAAGTACGGCATGGCTTGCAGCTATAACACCCTGATTAACTATTGCGCCGCAGCCAACCCACACGCCATCTTCTAATGTGATAGGCGCGGTTATTAGATCAAACGTATTTTTTTTATAATTATGACTGCCCGTTTGTAAAATAGCGCCCTGCGAGATGCAAACGTTATTGCCAACAGCAACGGTAGTTAAATTGTCTATCCAAACGGCTTCGCCTATCCAGCTGTGGTTGCCAATTTTAAGGTGCCATGGATATTTGATGTTGACCCCAGGCTTTATAACAACCCCTTTGCCAATATTAGCCCCAAATAAACGCAGTAGCGCAACTTTAACACCGGTCACCGGAAACAATCCCGATTTGAAGAAAAAACCATTTACATAATACCAAAGCAGCCTTTTAAGGGCGTTGCCCCCGGGGTGGTACGGGTGGTTATTATATGCTGATAAATTAGTTTGCTGCATGTAAGGTTATGGCTTTATCCTGGTAGCGGGTGTAAAAATATAGGCTTATAGCTATAATTATGTATACAACAATGTTAAATATGGTATGGTGATCTGACAGGTATACGTTTTTATTACGTTTCCAATACAGCGCAAGGAATACAAATCGCGATAGGTTTAATAGTTGTATAGTTACTAAACCTGCGGCCCAAAAAGAAAACTTAGACCTTAAACTACCGGGATATGCGGCTACAAACGCGGTGAAAAAACACATAACGCCAAAGCCAAGGCAATCAAACCCTATGTGTAAAATGTTATGGCCCGCTACCATTAGCTGGTAAGCGTTGGTGCGGGTTTGGTAACCAAGTATGTTTAAGATGTGGGCGCTGCTCTCTATCAATACATACCTAAGGCCGCTTATGATATTAAGGTATTTATCAAAAAAAGAAATGTACGGGCCACCGGGGGTGGTTATACTTAAATAACCTATGTAAAACCCATACAGCAAACCAAACAAGCATAAAAACTTTATTACAAAAACGAATGCCGGGTTTAGTTTTAGTTTATTTCCCATCAGCTTTTTGTTGCTTTAAAAGTTCATCAATTTTAATGTCGACTACTAGCCTAAACCAAAAGCCTTGCATAAAATGAAAAATCAAACCGGTACGGCCATCTAATATACCCAGCTTAAATACAATTCTATACATGAAATAAAGCATTGGCCGTACATAACGCGGCAATTTCCACCAGGTACGTTTAAGCCAGGCGGTACGTTCATCGGGCGAGCCCCAAAAACTGGGGGTTACTGTTTGGAGCCGTAGGTTTAACATCCGTTCCGTTTCTTCTATAGCCAGCAAATCGCTGTATTTGTTATGTTTATCTATCCAAAAGCTTATTTTGTTCTCTTTAAGGTTCTCTTCTAGTATGTGGCCGTTTTTCCAGATAATAGTATTGCCGGGCACTACCATTCTATGATCCATATTTTCGTTTGTGTCAGAAAAGCCCACACCAAACCGTATCATTTTTAGCAGGTAAAAAGGGTAGTAGCCACCATGCTTTATCCACCGGCCCTTAAAAAAGTTTTTACGGTTAAAGTAAATACCATTGATGTTTTGATGGTCTTCGTCTTTAAAGTTTTGCAGCAGCGTAAATAGTTCGGGTGTTACAATTTGGTCGGCATCAAGGCAAATAACCCATGGGGTGTTTATCTCAAAATTTTTTAAGGCAAAATCCCATTGTTTGGGGTGGTTTTCAAACGGGTTATACAACACGGTAGCGTTAAAATCAGCCGCGATTTTAAGTGTTCCATCTGTACTGCCCGAATCCAATATATAAGTTGCCGCGTTTAACCCTGCTATAGAACCAAGCAACCTGGGCAGGTGCATCTCTTCGTTATAAGTTAATACAATGAAAGAAAACTGCTTGTTCAATTTAGCCGGGCTTTAATCAACATCGATTTCCAAAGATAAGGTATCCTGCCGCAACCTTTAAAAGTGGTAATGCTGAACTCATTATTTGTTAATACTTTACTTAATGTTGCTACCGACCATAACTTAATATGGCCGCCTAGCCAAAGCGGGTTCATGTGCGTATCCCATTTGTTAAAAACACTAAGTACCAGGTTCTTTAGATAACCATGATAAGGCGTAGACAGAATAATTTCGCCATTTGGCGCTAGCGTCTGTTTACAAAACACAATAAAAGCATCAGGATCGTAAAGGTGTTCAATAACCTCGGTAGAAATTATGGTATCGAAGTTTAGATCTTGTAATTCAACAGGCAGTTTGCCGGTCGACAGATCCTGCACAAAAAAACGATCTGCATTTTGTTTACGGGCAATCTCTATCCCTTTTTCCGAAGCGTCTGTCCCATAAGCATTATAACCTAACAATATGAGGTGGTTTACCAGGTAGCCATTACCACAGCCGAGGTCTAGAATACATCGGTTTTTATTTGCATCAAGCATATTTAGCAATGGTTGCAAAACGTAATTAAAGTTGTAGGTTATGGCACTGCTGTGGTACCCATAATCTTTATAATCGCTCATGTGCTAAAATATCTTTATAGAAACTGATGTATTGCTGCACTAAATGTGAAACCGAAAAATCTTTTTTGATAACGCCGGGGGCTATATTTTGTATTTCCTTACGCTCTGTAGTAAGTACGCTTATACTATTTATGGCATCACTTATGGATGTGGCATCAGTGTCGCAAACCCAGCCCAGATGATGCTCTTTTACGTAATCGGCAAGCCCAACGTTGTGGCTAACTAATACAGGCGTGCCTACACTAAGGCTTTCAATCACAACGTTGCCAAAATTCTCGTCGTGCGAGGGGAGTACTAACAGATCATGCCTGCTCAGCATATCAAACTTGTTATCATTATAAACTCCGGCCCAGGTTATTTTTGCTACTACAGCAGGGTTAAGTACCAAAGCTTTAAGCTTGTTAATATAACTAATATCACCGCCTCCTGCAATTGTTAAGTGGAAAGGGATGGTTATCGTATTTAGTGCCTGTAATAAAATATCCAGCCCTTTTTTTTCTTCAATGCGCGAAAAAAAGAGCAATTTTAGAGAGTCATTTGCAGTAACTAGCCTCTCAATTGGATGGGAGGGGAGCTTCACAAAGTTTGGTATGGTTGTAATACTTAAAGGTTTTACAATTTTTTGTATTGATATGCTTTCTCTTACCGCGGTAATATGGATATGGCATTTTGCAAGTAGTTTTTTACCTATGAATCTATGGATGAGCTGCTTTTTATTGGTGTTGTTGGTAACAAAAGAATAATCGCTTAAAGTACCGCGGGGGGACAATATAACCGGCACGCCCTTCGCCAGGGCAATAGCGCATGATGATACCGATACCAGATTCCACCAGGCGTGTATGTGTATTGCATCAAATTCTTTAGCCCTTTTCCACAATGTTTTTAGCAAAGCAGGCGAAAAATGAGTATGATCTTTAGTAATACGTTTAAAGTATATTACCGTTACACCATTAACCATTGTAGACTGGTTGGCCGTAACCGGTAATTCGGTTGTGCCATTAGCTGTTGTAGTGAATACTTCAGTATCTATATTAGCTTTAGAAAGCGCCTCGCATAGAGCCGATACCGACATGGTTGGCCCGCCGTAAACATACGCTGGTTTGTAGGCAGCTATAATGTGGAGTATCTTCAAGCTAGTTTTAGGATATTTAGTCGCCTAAGGATAAAGAAGATAATAAGCATGGTCACATAACTCCAGAAAACCGAATTGATAAGGAACTCAAAACTTAAACCACGCCAAAATATTTGGAAAAGGCCGCTAAATATCAATGCAGAGCCTAAAATGTAACCGCCAAAAAGCTGCTCGGCTTTTATAGAGATAAGCTGGGCTATTGCGCCGTAAGCGAATAACGATATGAATATGCCTACAAGCCCGCCGGATAGGTACGCATCAACCACAAAAGCGGGTTTTGCCGATACGGAGGATAGCCTGTTAACTACACCGGCATCATAAACCCGTTGCATTACCAATTCTTCTGTTACGGGTTTACCAGGCCAAAATACCCGCGGTACAATAACAATTATAGATTGCTCTAATAACTTAAACCCATAGTAATCTACATTTTGCGGGGTAGAATTTACAAAGGCAATAAACATATCTATCTCACTTAAGCGGTATACAAAAAACGACCAGTTAGAGTCCTCAATGTCATTATTTAATGTTGCATCTAAGGCCAGTTGCGATGCTTCTTCTACATTGGTTTCGCCAGCCCAGGCATTTTGGCGGAAGCTGTTTACATATGTGGGTAGCAATATAAAAGCAGCCAATAATAGCGGGACAAACGTTGCAACAATAATTTTTTTGTAGTTAGGATATAAAAATACCCCTAGCACCATAATACTTATAATCACCGGCTCCTTGAACCCTGAATGAAAAGCCTGGTAAAGGTTAAACAGATAAAGTACTGTACAAACAATGGTGTTTAATGATTTTTTTAATGGTATAGCAAAAGCTAACGCCAGTGTACCAGAAATAAAGCTAAGCGAACTAAGCTGATAATAAAATTGGGAAAGCCCCGGTATTTTAAGAAACGCAATAGAAACCGGGAAGCTAATAATAGCTACCTTTAGTAATAAATTGGCAATTACTTCTTTTTCTATGTAATACTTCTTCTTTTCCGGGTACTTCATAAAAACTAAGATGCCCGTAACAAAGGATGCATGCGCAAGGCTATAGTAGCGCTGGCATTGTGCAGTAAGCATCAGCCTTGTTTGGTCTGTTAAAATAGGGGCGTTCGTTTTTTGGAAATCGCTATACCCTAATACATCAAGAAAGTAAAATATAGAGGTGCAGCACATAAAGCCTGCAAATATGATCTGCATAATAAACAGCGGCCGCATTAGCTGTTCGCTAAGGCTGCGGTCTGCGGGTAAGGGCTTTACCCAGCCGGTTAAGGTAATGTAAAATATAAAGAACGACCCAAGCCAGGCAATAAAGTAAGACAACACTACATCGCTTTTAAATAAGGAGGCTAATAACCAGGGCATGTAAAGCACCAGGTATCGTTCTAACGCGCGGTTGTTACCCATTATTTAAGCCGGGATGCAAAAAAGGTTTCCACTTTCGATTTTTTTGGTATCAGTAATTAATTCGCAGCCAACTGGTGTGATCTGGTATAGCGTATAGCCCAGAGATAGTAAAAAATCTGTACATGCTGTTATACTTTGGCCAATTTTAACCCAGTAATTGCTGTCGTATTCAAAAATGATACTGGGTTTATGTTGTTTTAGCGTATTAGTAAGCCCAAGCAAAACCGGGTATTCATAGCCTTCAACATCTATTTTAATTAGTGCAAGGTGGGTAAGGGCTTGTATCTCCGGAAGTTTATCGGCAATTTTTACTTGCACATTTTGCTTGTCGGCAGCCTCTTGTGAGTCGCTTAAACTAAAAGTGCCCTGGTTCCAAGCGTTTTTATTAATGCTGAATTCGGCTTTCGCTTCAGTATCTGAAAGTGCAAAAGGAAGCAATGTTATATTATGGGCCTTATTAAGCAGCACATTTTTTTTGAATTTTTCTTGCAGGTGGTTAAGCGGTTCAAAGGCATAAACTTTACCATCGCTACCAACACATTGCGACATACGAATGCTTTGTAAGCCAATGTTGCCACCAATATCTAAAGCGTTTTCGCCCGGTTTTAAGGATATACGGATAAGCTTGTTTATCTCATCCTCGTATGTGCCTGTACTTAAAATTGTCCACTCTATATAGTTATCTGCGGTAGTATAAATGGCAATATCTTCGGTATTTAACCACACTATGCCATCTTTAATTTGTGTTTTAAGCTGTTCTGATGGGCTAAAAAAATGCGCTAACCGCTCTTTACCGGGCAAATTCCAGTTGCGGATAAAATTTAACTTTATGCGGTCAGTTCGTTTCATTCAAAAGTTTATTTTCAATTGCAATGGCAATCGCGGTAAAGTTCCAATTTTTAATTGCTGTGCCCGAGTGCTTGCCCAGTTCATCCAATGATGTGGCCGCCCCTGTTAGTTTTATTAAATTGTTAAGCAGGCTTTTTACATCGCCGCTTTTAAATATAGCGCCGTTATAGTTGGGTTTAACCAAATCAACAGCACAGCCCACCTTATCAGATACCAAAATGGCTTTGCTGCAAGCCATAGCCTCGTTAACAGCCAGCCCCCATGTTTCGCCCGGCCCGTTTGATGGCAGGCAAAATAAATTACAGGCCTGGTAAACTACCGGCATATAGGTTTGATTTTGGAAATCCATAAAATGGACATTAGGGCTTTGTGTTACTTTTAGTTGCGTTTCCAATATACCATTCCCGGTAAATAATAAGTGCAGGTTTGGCTTATTCAATTGCAAAAAAGTATTTAGCAATAATAATGGGCTCTTTTTATGTTCAAACTTGCCTGCAAATAAAACAAGCAGGTCATCGTCTTTTAAACCTAAATTTTGGCGTAATTGGCTTGCTTCCAAACGCCTGTCAATTTCAAACCGGTCATTATCTATTGCGTGGGGGGCAAAGCTTAGCTGGTTATCTTTTAACCCATATTTTTTAAAATAGGCTTTGTTGTTTGTACCCACATAAAAAGCATGGTCTACATGTTTATAAACCCATTTTAAATACATGGTTTTTACAATAGCTTTTAATGGATTGGTACTATCTAAAAGTGTAGAATCTCCCCTGAAATATATAGGGACCGTGGTTTTGAAATGCCGCATAACCTTTAAATGGCTGTGGTAGTTCCATCCGAAAATTAAAATGGCATCCGGCTGATATAATTTTATTTGGTCTATCAGAGTTGGATTAATGATTCCTTTAGGATGATGCGAGCCTGGATCTGCCGAAGTGTTCTTTATCCATTCGTATGGATACCCATCCAGCAATGGGATATCCCACGTAAGGTTTTTTCCAAAGCCATGGTCGTAATTATTGGCAGGCTGCTCGCCGACGGTATAAAAAACATTAATAGCAATACGGTTACGCCGGGCCAGTAATTTAAATACCGGTGAGTAATATTGTATGGGATGCGTAACAAGAATAGCTAATTTCATTGGCTCATTACCTCGTCAAAAAACTGGCATTGCTGTTTAGCCATGTTTTTGGCCGAATATCTTTCAATTGCGCTTTCAGCATAATGCTGCTCCGGAATATTCCCCGATACTAGCAGACTAAAAAAAACGCTGAGTTTATAATCAATATCCGGTGTACTGTTAAAACTGTAAGCAAACTGTACACCATACTCTTTTAGTACCTGTAAAGCCGGGCTTCGCTCATTAAAAAGGGCTAGCACCGGTTTGTTGGTTAATATATAAGGATATATTTTCGACGCGGTATATTTTGGATCATCCGAGCCGGGGATAAACAATGCATGAGCCTGTTGAAGGGTAATTAATGTATGATAATAGCTTATGCGGTTTGTTTGCTCAACTACGTACTGCTCAATACCATGTTGTTTGGCTACTGGCAATACGGTTTGTTTGCCCTGGTCCGATGGCGCATAGCTGGTTCCTAAAAAGTGGAACCTTATTTTTTTTAAAGTCTCCGGATGCTCATCCAGCGCTTTTTTGAATGCGCCAAATACTACGTTCAATGCCAAATACATATCGGCGCCGCCTCGGCCTATGTATACAATATTAGTATATTTAGTATCAAGTAAGGGTTCAAAGTCGGCTTCATGCGCCCTTGCTATCTCCAGATCTGGTTTAAAAGCCCCAAATGGTAGGGTTAGTGATTTAATGTTTTTTATAACAGGATAACGGGCTTTTAGGTCATCGATGTAATTTTGAGAAACGCTTATTAAACCGGCTACTTGTTTCATAGCTAACGGCTCCAGATACTTGTTAAGCCTGTATGAAAACCAATACTTGGCCGGTTGCTCTTCTTTAGGCTTATCTTTATAATAGTCGGAATGCCACGGGTCCTGCATATCTACTACATAGGGTATGCCGAAACGTTTTTTCCAGTAAGCGCCAAGTATGCAAAGCGGAAATTGGGTTGTAGAAAAGTATATAAGATCAAACTTTTGATTCTTTAGCAACTGGTTTACCTTTTTACGGTAATACCACATGCTACGCAATGCCAGGCTGCCCAGGCCAAACTTAGCCGTCCATGTTTTATTTAGGGCTTCTACTTTATGAACCTTGATATCTGCGGGTACACTTTGCAGCAACAAGTCATCTTTTATAACCTCCGAATAAATTTCATTAACCGTCACCACCTCGGCATCCCAGCCAAAAGTTTTAAAGTAGGGCAGACTCATCCGTACGCGCTGCACATCTGCAGCGTTTAGGGGAGGGAAGTGCGGAGAAATGATGAGGACTTTAATAATTAGTTTTTTATTGCAGCTATCTGCTTAATGAAAGATTCTAACCTACTTGCCCATAACTCAATATCAAAATCTGCACTATTAACCTCTGCCGATTTCTTTAGTCCCAGCAGGGATTCTGGGTTGATTAATGCAGATGTTACAGCTTTTGCGAAGGATGCGGGGGTGTTATCTTCTGTTAATATAGCCTTATTGGAAAGTTGGTAGCCACGTGCGCCAGCAGGCGTGCTTATAACAGGTATGCCCCAGTTAATTGCCTGGGCCAGCTTTGTTGATGAGCCCCTTGCGTACCAAAATACCGGGTTTAAAAATACTGCCCAGATTTGTACTTCGTTTATAAGTTGGGTACTGCTTAGCGGACCTTTATATTTTATAAAAGGAAATTCTTTTGCAAGTTGCTGCCCTACGCTTTCAGGGCCGCCAACCAATACAAATTCCGCCTTAAAGTTGCTCTTTTTTAATTCGCGGGCTAATGATCTTACCCCTTCAATGTTTGGCAAATGATCAAGCGTACCTACAAAGCCTACACGTGTGTTATTTTGCCCCCAGTTAATAAAGGCCGGTTTTAAAATACGGGGCAGGTATAAAATTTGTTTTGCGCCGATCCAGCTGTTAGTTGCAGCCTCCTGTTCGCTTATGGTTATAACGCCATCTAAATTACCAAATATCTGTTTTTCGCGTATCAACAAACGGCCAAGCCGCCAGGTATGGGTAAATGTTGGTTTTTGCGTTTGAGTGATGTGATGCAGGAAATCGCCGCTTTCGTTTCCGTGCGATAGGCAAATAAACTTCACATCAGTAGGGAGATGCTTTTTTAAATCGGCTGCCCAGTGCGCAAGGCTGATCTGGTTAAACAGAACTATTTTGATGTTCTTAGCTTTAACACTGCTTACAATATCATTTACATAAGGGCTAAGCTCATATAAGCTATAAGCTTCGATACCTAATTTTATCCTTAGCTTTTTTATGGTTGATATAACGGGCTGAACCTTTAAAACATTAACCGTATAACCGGCCTGTTCAAAATAGTTTATGAACTCGCCGGTACATAACTGCACACCACCAGCAATGTTGTAGTCGACATAAGCCTTGTCGGTAATAAATAATACGTCGGTTTTGGCGGTATCCATTATTTACAAGAATTTAAGCCAGGCGTCCAAATCAATATTTTCTAGGCCTTTTTGTTCTTCGGGGTATTTACCGGCGCTGATGGCTGCTATTATTTGCGGCAGTTTCTCTAAAAAAGCTGGCGACTTAATAACCGGGTGCAATAACCATACGTTTTGGCTTTTTAGCATGAGGCGTTTAACGCCACGCGGGCTTAGCGATTTAAACATCAGTATTTCCGGATCGAGCGGGAATGCCCGCCCGGCATACTTCCTGATCAATAACTCTATCATCACCCTACCCCTTACCAGCGGGAGGCATTTTTCGAGCCGGCGCTTATCAAGCAAAAAATGGCGGGTAGAAAACCAATCGTTTATCCAATAATTATCGTACGATTGAAATGGGCGGCCCTCATGTGCCGACGGCATATCGGCAGCAATGGGCGGGCAAAGCCTTGGTACAGCCATCAATACTTCCGGCTTGGGCTCCATTTCGTTTATCGCGTTTTTTACCCAATCGTAACCGGGTTGTTGATACAGCATAATATCACCATCGTAATGCAGCAGGTATTTTGTGTTGGGCAAATCAAAGCCTATCCAATAACCCATATTAACCATTCCGCCTGCTCCATGGGTAGTTTCATATAATCCGCGAAGATATTTTTCAGATAATCGCTTTATAACAGGGTCGCCCGGATCAAGAAAATAAAGATCTGATACGACACCCACAGCTAACAAGTTATTCGCTATAGAGGTTATTGTTTGTGCATCTTTTTCGAATTTTTCAGCAGGGAATCTTACATCAGGATCGAGTATGGTGGTTTTTTGCGGGCGGCATCTATCAACAACCAGTAACCTTTTTTTAATATTGGTATGCTGGCTAACAAGTGCCGGCACGGTAAGGTGCGCATAATTTATATCGCCCGGCGAGATATTGATCTGCAGTGTTACATCATCCATTACGTTATGCTAAGATACTCCTCTGCAATTTTTTGTATGTTAAATCTTTTAAAAGCTGCATCACGACAAGTATGCCTTGGAATATTTTCAAGCTTTTTTATAGCCCTTATCATCTCTTCGGGGTTATTTACAATATAGCCGGTTAAACCTTCATCAATAACTTCGGGCACGGCCCCGCGTTTAAAACCAATTACCGGCGTGCCGCAAGCCATGGCTTCTATCATAACAATGCCAAAGGGCTCGTTCCATTCAATAGGGAATAGCAGGGCTTTTGCCTGCCCCAGGTATTCGTTTTTTTGGTTATCATCAATAGCGCCGATATACTTTATTTGGTTACCGTCAAACTGTGGTTCTAATTCCGTTTTAAAATAAGCGAGGTTATCTGCGGTGGTAGGTATATTCCCCGCAATTATCAACTTATTATTGGTAGCTTTTGCTGCCGCTATGGCTGTATGCGCCCCTTTAATACGATCGAGCCTGCCTAAAAATATCAATGGTGCATCATTATTAATATTGGCATTCAAGTTATAAACCGAAAAATCTATTGTGTTAAATATGGCCCGCCAGTTACCGGATACGTTACCTGTAGCTACACAATACTCGCTACAGGCGGTAAAAAACAAATTGCGGTTTGGTAGCCCGGTTATTATTTTGATGCCGCGGCTTGTTACCTGCCTTTGGTAGCTCATTATTTTCTTAACCGGGTCGTTAATCACTGGTGCCAAGTAGATCAGCCGCCCGAAATTGTGTATCAGATCGAATTTATTTTTATTGCGGAGAAGGTATTTCCACACATGTAAAATCTCCATGTAAATTGCCGATTTAGGCCGTGCAGGGCTGTTATCGCCAAAGGTTATGGTTTCACCCGCGCAATGCGAACCTGGGCCGGCCAGTAAAGTTACCTGGTGCCCAAGCGCATGGTACTCATTGGCTAAAAGGTAAACAATGCGCTCTATGCCGCCGTAATAAACGGGCGGCACCGGTATGCCGGGGTCCATTATAAGTAAAATCCTCATTTATAGCTCATCTTTAACTTGCTGCAATACAGCTATGTATTGCTGTGCACATATGGCAAGGCTAAGGTTGTTTACAATATATTCGCGCGGTGAATAACCAGCCTGGTCCAATTTTTTATTGAACAAGTTTAAAACGTTTTCGAAATCATCAACCCAGGTAAATTTTTCACCGCATGTCTCATCCCAATAGGGTACAGAGCTTACCGGTTGATATTGTACTTTGTGGGGATAATAATAAGGGTCTTCCCAGTAGCCACCTTTATCCCATGCCAGAATTGGCGTGTTAGTGGCTAGTATCTGCTGGTAGGCTATGCCCTGTGTTTCGTGGCGACCCAAAAATATCACAGCTTTTGATGTTGCTACATATTCAAACAATTGGTCGTGAGTATAATTGCCATAATTAATAATACGGTAGGTAAGGTTGTGCTTATCTAATATATTGGTAATAGGATTTACAAGCTGTTCCTGCTGCTCGTTTTTATCCCAAAGGGCTTTGTTATATATTAAAAAATCAAATTGCTTGGTGCGGTTGGTCGGTTTCCAATAATCGGTATCTATACCTACGGGCCAGGCAATAACTTTGTCGCCATATAGCGGCTCAAACATTTTGCGCATCCACTCACCGGGTACTAAAACCCTTTTTACATTCGGGTATTCCCGGAAAAGGTTTGGATATTCTATAGCGTGCGAGTAAATAGCAGCCCCAAACAGTATAGGGTTTACCCATTGTTTTTCAAATAAAACATTGGGCTTGCCAATAATGCAGGCAATTTCTTTGGGGTGCTTTTTAATGTACTTATAATCATTAAAACGGTAAGGGACACCAATTTTATCAAGTCCCTTCATTAGGTTAATGGCTACCATTCTATGCCCGCCAAGCCGTGGCTTACCCCTAAATAAACGGCGGATCACCCTTCTGGGGTAACGGTCGAACTTAAACCACCGGTCGGGGTCTGGTTCTGTGTAAAAAAGATTGATGGGCTTACCTGAAAACATTGACAATATTTCGCCTAAGGGATAATAAATGTTGGGTGTTTTTAAACCCTATATTTTTGTACAGCCAGCCTAGTATTCCTTTTTCGGGTATTTTAAAGTCCGGGTTAAGTTCATAGATCCAATTTACAACTTCAGTAGCTTCGGGTAAGTGATCCTTTGCTATCCAATGCGAAAGGGGCCACAGCATTGTACAGCCTGCTTTTTTATAGTTGCTTTTTAACCGGCCCTCAACAGCAAGTTTGCCAAATATTTTTTTGTAGATGTGTAGGTGCTGCCAGTTAACCACCTGTGATTTAAAGCCTGAATAATTTCCTTGCATTTGTCCGGCGTGATTTACCCAATACCCCCCGCAGCCTTCAACAATAGCCATAACGGGGTTAAGTAAAGCGACTTCTAACAGAAACATGCGATCTTCGCGGAAGGCGAAATCGGGTCGGCGTGGGGTGTTTTCTATAAGGCTGCGGTGAAAAAGCATCCCTAAAAAATGGCTGCCATAGTTATTGCCTAATTGAATTTCTAAAAAGTCCGTCCAGTTAGTAATATCTGGGCAAACCTGCACTTCTTTTGTTTCTTCTGTATAAAAATCTACCCGGGCACAAACCAGTTGTGCGCCTGTCTCAATAGCTTTTTCAAATTGTTTGTCAATAATGCCGGGTGACAGAAAATCATCACTGTCTAAAAATTTAATGTACCGGCCCTTAGAAACCGAAAAACCCTTATTAACAGCATACGTTTGGCCTTGGTTCTCCTGCTGTATTGCAATTATATCATGTTGCTGCTGCAGCCACTCCCAGGTACCATCTGTACTACCGTCATCAACTACAATAATTTCGGTGCTGCATTTGGTATTACGGCAGCTTTCAATAGCGCGAGGCAGGCACCATAACCGGTTATATGTTGGTATTATTACAGAGACATCCATGATATATTATACCCTTTCAGACATGGTGACTTTTCTTGTACCTAAAAGCAGCCGGTATATTGGTCTTAGTTTTTGCTTTATTGTAGTTTTAATACGCATAGGCATTTCAATACCCCAAAGAGCTTTTAATTTTGCCCATAAGTTTAACTTACTGTTTGAGAACTTGTAAAGCCGGTAAGCCTCGCGTTTATAAGGGTAATGCGTAGTATAGTATCCTAAAAAATGAACTATTGCGGGTGATACTTTAGTGAACGGATACCAATGCTGATGCAAAGGGCTTGGAGCGCGCGGGTTTAAAAGCCACCTTTTTCCTTTTATAACGTCAATTTGATAACCACCAGGGCACGCTTGAGGGTCGCTCATGATGGTGCCGTCATCCAATATTGGTTCCTGGCTATGCAGTTGCATTGCTAACGACATTAATACTTCATCGTTAGGCCGGTTCCGTAAACGGACAAAGCCAATGCTATCGTATTCTGCTTCTAATTTCCGCGCAGTAGTATAAACAGACGATGCTGTTGCCCCTTTTTCAAGATAATAAATGCCGCCATTAAACTTGGGCAAATGCGGTATGTTAAACCTGGTAATTATGCTTTTTATATCGCCAAACCATTCGCCATCTTTAATATAATTACCGACTACTGACACCGCACGACCTTTAAATCGCTCAAACAAAAATTCTATATTATCAAAAATAAGGCAATCACTGTCTATGAATAGCGTTTGCCCTTCAGAGGCAAATTCATCAAGATGTAACTTCGAGGAAAAGCCTTCGCCAAATTCCCCGTGGCTGATTGCATGGACCTGAATTTTATGCTTGAGATCAGCAGGGATAAGGTCTTGTTGATCGGTAATCAATTTAAATTGGATATCAGTATATGAATGCCAAAGTAAAAATGACCGCGCAAGGTTCGCTGCCATTTCAACAAAAACCTTTTTACCCGTTGCTATGGTAATTACTGTACGTGTGTTAATCAATGTTTTTTGATGAGGTTACTATCCTGAAACAATACTCGTAAACATGGTTGATCCAAAATTGCTTTACAAAGAGCCTCGTGAATGTAAAAGTCAATTTTACTGCCATTTTAATCCGGTTGTAAAATGATGGTACAGGTATAGTCATGAGGTGCTCTTTAGTTTTTATTTCCAGCGAGTTGGTCATATGCCAATTACGCGGTGTGCTTTCCAGATAGCCCTCATGTGTTATCGGCTCGTGATCCACGGGGTCTTCAATAGCGCAAACTATTCTAAGGTTTAAAAAATGCTTAGTCAGGAAGTTTTCAAAGCCATCCTCTCCTAATACGCCCCCTTTTGTTGCATTTGCTAACTCGGTAAACGCGTTTTGTAGATGCGTGGTATTACAAAAGCAGGGGTTAGCAGAGAAGCCCGCTATTGAGTTATAGAGATCATCATGAAGTCTGACGCTTTTCTGCTCCTGGTTGAGCGGGCCAAACTTACTGAGTATAATTTCGGCCCAGTTTGGGTTACTAGTTAATGTGTTTATATAACTTTCTACAGCTATGGGCGAATTAAATTTCCAGTCGTCCTCAAGCCAAAAGAAATAAGGTGTTTCAATAAACTTCAGTGCTTGTTTGATGCTATTTACATAGCCCTTCCTTTTAACATGCTGTATGATACAATCGGCATTAATGTAATTTATAGCAGCTAAATCAACCTCTCCATCTACAGCTATAAAAACTTTGTCAAAAGTATAATCAACATGGTTTTTAAATGATTCATACGTTTTTTGCAGCAAATGTTCCCTGCCTTCGCAGGTGAAGATGACTAAACTAATGCCGGTTGTTTTTTCATTCATGATATGCATTAGCTGTTTAATTTTTATGCCTAAGATAAGACAGCAACCTTAAAAATTTCCATCCCAGCATATAACTCAATGCTGTGCCAATTTTACCCGATTGATACTTTTGACCTTTAAATCCCAACTTCTTTGCTTTATCAATTGCTTCGTTAGACAGGGCTTTATATTGAGGATATGTAATTACCCCGATCTCCCAATAATGACGCGCAAATATTTTATCTACTAAAGCTATATCGCATTTATGCTTTAGGTAGTTATATTTTAAATTAGTTGAAATTAACCTGCTTTGGAAAGCTGCAAGATCTTTCTTTGCAGATAGCGATTTAGTGTTATTATCAAACTTTCGGTAGTAATTTATTCCTTTACTGAATTTAACCCCTTTTGATTGTAGCAATACCCTGCAAAAAAATTCACCATCATCATCTACGGTGAGGTTTTCATTCCAGGGGCCGGCTTTATCTATAACACTTCGGGGGGTTAGCCAGGCATTGGGTTGTATCATACCGCCATAGCCATGCATCACCTCGTGGCCCGCATATAGTTTTATTAGAAAGCCTACAGGGTCGTCTGATCCGCTACTGTACCACTCATCTTGCAGATAAGCGTTTTGATAAGCATCACTGTCATTAAAATACGCGGTATTTGATAAGCCTACGTATCCTTCATAATCGGATAAAGCTTGCATTTGTTGCTCAATTTTATCGGACGATAACAGGTCGTCGGCATCTAAAAATTGTATATAGCTGCCATGGGCATTTGTTAAACCAACGTTACGGGCGGCACTTGCCCCGGCATTTGGCCCGCTGATTATTTTTATAAGGGAGGACGAATAACTGCGGGCAATTTGTAAAGAACTATCTGTTGAGCCATCGTCCACTACAATTATTTCCTTATGCGCCCATGTTTGGTTCATTGCCGATTGTATCGATTCAGCCACATATTTTTCGGCATTATAAACCGGGATAATTATAGATACCAGTTTACTATCCATTTCTTAAATGTGGTTTAAACAACCGGATCAGTTTTTCACGTAACCACACGGTACCAAAAGGAAATAGTTTTGTAAGTGTTTTAAATATGATTGTCCCCTCGGGGCTGTTGCTGTAACCTAATTTTTGGGCTAGCCGAAGGGCCTTGCGCACATACTCCCAATCCTGATGGGCTGCTAACATAGTAATGTTATACCAAAGTTCGCGGGCCAGTTCGAATGCATAGGTAGTACCATGTGTTGCAGCAGTTTTTTCTAAAACGTAAAACTGAGCTTTGATGCATTTATAAGCATTTGCAGCCGACATTGAATTATATACACGGTAATTGACAATACTTACTTCAGATTCGGCAGCGAAAGAAAGGCCATTTTTAGCCAAACGTATATGAAAAGCTTTATCTTCATTATACAATATAAGAGGGTCGGTATCGTAGCCGCCAACTTTTAAGTATGCGGCTTTCTTATATAAACCACAAAACGGATTTATTTGATTTGTAATAGCATAGGCAATCGGGTCCTTTAAAAGTGCTGTGTTATCAAACTTTATTACAGCTAATAACGTGTTATCAACATTGTCTTGATATTCATAATCAAACAAAACTACGTCAGGGCAATGGGTTTTATTCATCCATTTATGCGCTAACGTTGTAAAATTTGGTAAAAGTTCATCATCTGCATCATGGAAGTGGATCCAATTGCAGGTGGTGTTTTGAGCTAAAATATTTTTGCCATATGAGCAGCCCCGGTTTACGTCACCCTGGATAACTTTCGCGCCAAATTGTTGCGCAACTAGTGCGGTATCATCGGTACTGCAATCGTTGTAAACTAATATTTCATCAAAAGGTATGGCTTGTGCCTTTGCCGAGTTAAGCAACCTTGGTAAGTAAGCCGCTGCATTGTAAGCGGGTATGCAAAGGGCTAAGGTATTCACCTGTTTTTTACCTTAAGTAGTAATCGTTTTTTAATATAAGCCATCAGCTTTTTTAGAGGCTGCTTATCAAGGATATCTGCTATGGAATGCGTTTTTGCTGACGGGGCGTAAACGCTGCTTAAAAAAGCATTTGCTGTGGACGGTTTAAACCCGGCCATCACTGCATTATACTCTTGCATGTATAAAGGCATCAGTGCCTCTGCGGAAAGCAAATCGGCAACAGTTTGTTGCCCCGCAAGCGCCATGGCTTCATATTGCTGTGGCGATAATGCAGCTACGGACTCTATACATTCGGCCAGATCTTTTGGCTTGGCAGCATTGTATTTGTAACCATTTTTGCCATGCTCAATTAATTCAACTACACCGGCCCCGTCCGAACAGATCACCGGCGTGCCCGCCGCCATAAATTCCAGGCATGTAAAGTTAAACATATCCCATACAGAGGGTATCAAACCAAATTTGGCTTGTTGTTGCATAAACTGTATTTCGGCATTGGGCTTTGGAGGACTTGTTATGATTTGCCCGCCCCAAATTTGCGAGTATTTATGGGTTAGGTATTGAGCCGTGGTTATTTTATTATCGTAAACTGTATCGCGGCCAAACCATTTTATTTCAATTTTTTCCTTTAAAAAGCCAATGGCTTCGCATAGCACTTCCGGGCCCTTCCATTTCTGGATGCGTGCGGTTACCAGGCCAAATTTATCTCTATCGGCAAAAGCCACCAGTTGCGGTTTTTCTGTTTGGAATACCGGTCGTATATGCTCAATAGACGCATGCGGTAAAATAGATCTCCAAAAATCGCGGTTTGCGGCGCTATGTGTTATCAGGCGGTCGCATAGCGGGAGCAATGCCAGTTCGGCATTTATAAAAGTATCTGTTGATATGCGTGTGTCGCTATCGTTTTCATGAAGGGCTATTTGCCCGGTGCTGCCATGCATCCTGGTTATTAGCGGTTTTTGGTGATGTATAACCCATGGTGTAAATCCCAGTCCAAAATCCGTGCATTCTATTATGTCAAAACCTTCACCATTATTTGCCTGCTGCCACATAGCCCATGCGGCTGCCAGGTTGCTTTTGTAAGCGGGTAGCAGGTCATAAGCAGTAAACTTATGTAAGTAATCGTGATATAATTCCGGGTCGAGGTACTCAACTTCGATGCCGTTATGGTCAAATTTATCGGCGCTTTGCACATAACCGCTGCCAACAATAGCTTTTATGCGCTTGCAAAAAGGTTTTAACGCGTTTATATAATGCAGGTAATAAGTGGATATGCCACCACCCGAATGCGGATAATATTCAGGAAGAATGAATAATATGTTCAAATTATAGCTCCTGTTTTTTCAGCCATACACTACCAAAATTGCGCCCGTTAAGGTCTCCGTTTAAACTAAGTTCCTGTTCTTTTTTTTGGTGTTCAACGGTTAGTTTGCTAGATAATAAACCAAAAAAACAGTAGGTGCGGTAACTGATAAGCTCATAATAAGGTAAGGCGCTTACAAGCGTTTGCTTCGAAATTCCGTCGCTTGCCGAATAGGGCAAGCCTTCTACATGTACATCAGTAACGCTCCAAATCTCATCGGCGGTAAGCTGCTGATTGATAACTCCTTTTTGAAGCAAGGTTTTATTGACCGCGCCAATATAGTCCTGTGGATTAAGTGTCCTCTTAATTTTATTTATCACCCGGTTAATAAACGGGGTAGGGGCTTTATGGCTGTTAAAATTATCCGCAAATTGTTTGCAGCGATCTCTGTAAACATCGCTTTCTAAGGCTTCGAGGGCAGGGTCGTGAATGGAGATAATTAGTCCCCCGGGATTTTGCAGGTCTGAAACACGGCTTAAAAATTGGCCGAGATCGGGAATATGGTGAAGCAACGATGAAAAGATAATTACATCGTAAGTGTCTGTTGATGCGGTAACATCCCCATGTATTATTTTGATTTTTTTACCCCATGCTTTAGCGCGTTTTTTTGCCTCGCCAAGCATTACAGATGAAGTATCCAGTAAATGAATTTCATCAATAAAATCTCCTAAGGCTGTATTTAGCAATAATTGTGTTGCCAGCCCCGTGCCGCAGCCAATATCTAATAATTTAAGGCCTGTTTTATTGGTGATGTGGGGGAGTGCATCGTTTACCAGCAAATGATATTCGCGGGGCAAATTTTGCCACATTTCTTCATGCAGGCTGTCATAATATTTTGCCTCATGGTCATGAAATACAACGTTTACTATGGAGTGAAATTCACGCGCATCTTTAACGTTCGATTTTTTTGCTATCAGCGGCTCCAGGGCCTTAAATGCCTCACTCATTTTAAGCGTATAAATTCAGAGTTGATGATGCCTTCATCTGTTTGCCTGATATCATCCGTCCAGATACCGGCTATGGTGAACATGCTTATCTCAGTTCCCCATACCCATTCGTCATTAGTGTTGCCCCAGGCACCCAGGGCTATGGTATATTCACCCGGCCTTAAAGCGCCCGGCGATATATCAAAACTTGCGTTGAAGTCGCCGTTTGATAATTGGCGGCCTGCGCCATTTTCACGCAGGGTAAATAACCTTACACCGGCGCAATAAATGGCCACAATAAATATAACCCTGTTAAAGGGTTCGGATGCCTCGCCGCTAACCGTTATATTAATGGGTTCGTTTGGGTTTAATACGGCTTGGTCATCTGCTGAGCCATTTATAGTGACCTTATTAAATAGTAACTTGCTTTTAATATTTCCGTTAAATATGCGGGAAATGTTATCGGTATTATTTAAAAGACTATTGTAAGAACGTATGGCATCGTCAACAGGCTCAATACTTTTTAAGCAGCCATTATTTAATACCATCCCGGTAGTACAAAGGCTTTTTATAGCCCCCATGTTATGACTTACAAAAAGCACGGTGCGGCCTTCACCTTTGCTAATATCGCCCATTTTGCCCAGGCACTTTTTTTGAAATTCGTTATCACCTACAGCAAGTACTTCATCAACTATCAATATTTCCGATTCGAGATAAGCCGCTACCGCGAAAGCAAGGCGGACATACATGCCCGATGAGTATCGTTTTACAGGTGTATCTATATAGCGTTCAACGCCCGAGAAATCTACTATCTCGTCGAATTTACGTTTGATCTCGCTTTTGCGCATGCCTAAAATAGCGCCGTTTAAAAAAATATTTTCACGCCCGGTTAACTCGGGGTGAAAGCCTGTACCTACCTCAAGCAAACTGGCTATGCGGCCTTTTACTTTTATTACGCCGGTGGTTGGCGATGTTACGCGGCTAAGTATTTTTAACAGGGTGCTTTTGCCGGCCCCGTTACGGCCAATAATGCCTACCGCGTCGCCCTGTTCAATTTCAAAGTTCAGATCCTTAAGGCTCCAAACCACGTTACTTATCCCTTTCGCCGTGCGGTCGTTGGTCTCGCCAATTTTAAGAAAAGGGTCTTCTTTTCCTCTAAGCCTTGCCCAGTACCTTTCCAGGTCGCGGGATATGGTGCCGGTGCCAAAATCGCCCAGTTGGTAAGCTTTAGATAGGTTGTCTACTTTTAACGCTTTAGCCATTATACCGTATCAACAAATGATTTTTCGACCTTATTAAAAATAACTATACCGGTAAGCAAAACCATAATGGTTACGCCTAAACTATACAATAGTAATTCCCAGCTAAAAGCACCCTGACCTAAAAAGCCATACCGGCAAGTTTCGATAATTGCAGTAAGCGGATTAAATTTAATAAGCCACGAATAAGCCGCATACTTTTTAATCACTTCTGAAAGTGGGTATACTACCGTAGTGGTGTACATTAATAACGGCACCCCAAACGATACCACAAAAGCCAGATCGCGGTATTTTGTAGTTGCTGCCGATATGATCATACCCAATCCTAACCCTAAGGCTGCTATCATCACTATCAGTAACGGGAATAAAGCGATGTAAATATTGGGTGCGATGTTGTAGCCTGCCAACATATAGTAAATTAGCAATACGACGAATAAGATAAGCTGAACACCAAACCTGATCAGGTTAGAGAACACGATGCTTAGCGGCATTATTAAACGCGGAAAATATACCTTGCCCAACATGGCCGCATTGTCTTTAAAAACCGTTGAGGTTTTTGTTAAGCATTCTGCAAAATAGTTCCAGATGATGGTGCCTGCAAGGTAAAATACAGGGGCGGGTATGCCATCGGTTTTTATGCCCGCCAGGTTGCTGAATATTAGGTTGTAAACCAGTATGGTAATAATGGGCTGCACAAAAAACCAAACTGGTCCCAGCACGGTTTGCTTATAAAACGACACAAAATCGCGGCGTACTAACAACCAAAGCAGGTCGCGGTAGTTCCAAACATCCCTCAGCTTTAAATCAAACAAACTGCTCTTAGGCTTAATTTCAAGGTCCCAGTAATCGTGGGGTTCAGTCATTTATCAGCATTTGTTGTAGGGTATAAATGTAGGTTTGCTCATTAAAATAATGCAGGCAGGTATCTTTAAGATGCCTGCGTTTTTCTAAAGTTAAGGGTTCTGTTAAATTTTGAGTAATGCAATTTTCCAGTTCATGTTGGTCATCGGTATTTATGGCGGTGCCAAGCTCCCCGTTGCGTATGGCATCAATACTACCATCGGCATTGCCGCAAATAACCGGCAGGCCACAGGCCAGGGCTTCAATAAACACAATACCGAAGCCTTCTTTTTTACTGGGCAATACAAACAGGTCGGCAGTTAAGAAATGGTCCGGTAATTCTTCTTCTTTTATAAAGCCGGTTAAAATAACCTGCCCGGTTACGTCCATATCTTTAATTAGCTGTTTTACGCGCAGGCCTTCCAATTCATCAAACTTGCCGGCCAGTATATATTTTATCGCAGGGAATTTGTGTTTAAGCGCCCCAAGTGCTTTAATTACCATATCGTGCCCCTTATAAAGCTCGGTAGAAGCAAGCCTGGTTAGGGTAAATATCACGGGGTCAGTTTTTTGTAAACCGTAACGATCCATTAAGTATCCGGGCTTCTCAAAATTAATTGGCAGCTTCATAAACGGATCCAAGGCGTTGTTTAATACCACGCATTTGTCTGCATCGGTATTATGCAGGGAGTTCATTTTGGCTTTGGTGAAGTTACTAACGCATATAACTTTATCACATTCCTTTAGTAGCTTTTTTTTATGAACAGGCAATGGGCGCCAAACTTCTATGCCATGTGCTATTAACCAAACGCGGGTTTTGGGGCTTCTCAGTTTGATTAGCAGGCCTACCAACGCAAGGTTAATGTGGCTTAATATCACCACATCGTTTTTTTTTGCAGCAAATACAGTTTTGATGATAAACATGATGCGCTTTCTGCCAAAGCCCTTAAAGTTTTGCGCAGGTATGTACTGCGGCATAAGGTCGCTGTCTTCGTCGTATAAAGAGGCAAGCTTGAAATTCCAGTTGTTTTTAGTACAAATGGCGTTGAGGGAATGCGCCATTGTGCGCGTCATTTTTTGAATGCCACCCGTTGTGCTAAAGGTTTGTAACGATAAAAGCGTAATGGTTTTAGACATGCCCCTGAACCTGGTATAGCGCAAAAGCCCTTGACCAGTGTATTTCTCCCTTATTAAATTTCTTTATAGCTTTTTTAGCTTCGGCACCAGTGTAGTTGGCTTCGTTGCTTATAAGCTTATTGGCGGCCATCCATTGCTGTAATGGGAAGGTGAAGCCCATTTTGGGCCTGTTCCATACGGTTTCGGGCAGCAGGTCCTTAAATGCATCTACCAATATCTTTTTGGGTTGCTTATCGCTAAACCTTATGGTCGGTTGTATTTGCGATATATATTGCTGAAGATCTTCGTCGAGGAATGGCACCCTTACTTCAAGGCCGTGGCTCATACTCATTACATCGGTGTCTCGCAATAACTGGTTTTGCATGTACATGTTGGTTTCCAGCCAGGCAGCGTTTAACTTATCATATTTACCGGATGGCGGAACATCCAGATCATCGAATAATATGCCGTTTACTTCGTCCTCATCCATACCTGTTAACTTAGCAATATCAACAGGTGCGTAAAGGCCGCGCAGAAAAAGATAATCGGCTACCATACCATCATGTTCCAGATAGCCAAACTTTTTAACCAAATCATTTTTAACCAGCTTACTTAATTTAAAAGAAGCATCCGGCAACATTCTAAGGTAGCGCAGGTATTTTATGCGAGTAAAAGAAGGATAGCCACCCAGCATTTCATCGGCACCAATGCCTGATAGTACAGTTTTTAAACCATCATCGTGCGCGTATTTACTAATGAACCATGAATTGATGCCATCTGTTGTGGGCATATCCATTGCGCTTAGTATCTGCGGTAAATGGGTTTCAAAGTGCTGTTGGTTTACCAGGTGCGTAAAGTTATTGCCACGCAGCTTATCTAAAACAGCATGCTGGTAGGCCCGCTCATCATAAGCCTTTTCGTTAAAAAATATCGAGACGGTTTTGATGTCATGATTTTCTTTGGCAGCTAATAGGGTAAGCAAACTTGAATCTATCCCGCCGCTTAAAAAAACGCCTATGGGTGCATCGGCTATGAGTTGCCTTTGTATCGCTTTTTTTAAGTGATGCTTTAAGCCTTCATGTACGGTTTGTTCATCGCTTATATAATTCACCGGCACCGGTTGGGTATATTTCTTTATGGTGTAACTACCGTCTCTCTCCCAGCATAAGTAGTGTGCTTTCGGCAGGCTTTGTACATCTTTTAAAGTGGTAAAGGGCTCGGGTATGTGGCCAAATGCCAATAGCCAAACAGGCCAGCGGCTATCCGTGGCAGTAACCAGGCCGGCCGCTTTAAAAGATTTAATTTCTGAAGCGAATGCAAGTTGCCCATCCTTTATATGATAATACAAAGGTTTAATGCCGGTTGTATCACGTACCAAATAAGTAGCCTGGCTGCCGGTATCATAAAGGGCAAAGGCAAACATGCCCCGCAGTTTACTAAACGAATTGATGCCCCAGTATAAATAGGCTTGTATAATAACCTCAGTATCGGTATCTGTTTTAAAAATGGCGCCTAAAGCCTTTAGCTGCGTTCGTAACTCAATGTAATTGTAAATTTCGCCGTTAAAAGTTATCCATGCTTTGGCTGCAAAATCTGCCATCGGCTGGTGCCCGTTTGCGCTAAGATCGATAATAGAAAGCCTGCGATGCCCAAATACTATCCTGTTATCTGCACTACAGAAAATACCCGCATCATCAGGCCCGCCATGCTGCAACGTATTACACATTACAGTTACGGTATTCTCTGCTTGTTCCCGGTTTAGTTTATTAGTTACCAGCCCTGCTATCCTGCACATTGTATCTTATTAGATATAGCTTCGCCCCGTAAGTCACAATGTGTTTTGTAACCTATTATTTATCAGTAGCTTAAAAAAGCTACCGTTATGTGTTTTATGCAGCTGAACTTACAGTTTTAAAATGAAGTTAAAGCCTGTTAATTAATGATGCCGCAACGTTTACGAGTATTGAGCAGCCGAGGTTCTCTAACCGTAACAATAGTTGTTTTTGCGAACGGTAAGCTACTATTTCGCCGGTGATACCTTTCAGAGGGCCTGCTTTTATTTGTATTTTTTCTCCCGGCTGCAGGTCCTCCTCGGTTACTTCTAATTCTAGGGAACTTGCCAGCAGTAATTTTAAGTCATCTATTTGCCTGTCGGGCATAGCAGCTACTTTTCCAGAAAAGTATATAAAACGTGCTATTCCCCTGGTCATTAAAACGGTGGCTTGTTCATTGGCCGCAATGCGCACAAACAAATATGATTTTATCAGTGGTTCTTCTACCCATTTCTTCCGGTCGCTCCATTGCTTTAGGCGGCGGTTAAGGGGCAGGTAAGCTTCTATCCCTTTTTCTGCGAGGGCTGCACACGCCTTTTTTTCTGCTCGCGGATGTGTGTAAACAGGATACCATTTAAGGTTACTATTACTTGCCGTTAAAGCCATATTGTAAAGAACACTTATTTTTTAAACCAGCGGGTGAAATTCCACCACTTCTTTTTTTCGTTTTCGATATAATAACCGGAGCTTTCATAACCGCTGTAATCAGAGTAATAATAATACTTGCCGTAATTTTCTCCGGTAAAGCGTGTAGTATAATATCTCGAGTGTAAAAGATCTTCGGCAAAGGCGTTAAGTACTATTACAGTATTATCTAAATGATACTCCTGTGCAATACGTTGCGGTATAGTAGCCGCGTAGAATTTTGACTTGCCCGACCTTATCACAAATATATTGATGTCGCTTGCGCGTATCAGCGGTATAGCATCAGATACAAGGCCTATAGGCGCGGTATCTATCATGATAATATCGTAACGGGTTTTAAGGTCTTTTATCAACTCATCCATTCTTGCGCTATGCAAAAGCTCTGATGGGTTAGGGGGCACGGGGCCTGAGGTGATCAGGTCAAGGTTTTCCTGCGGTGTTTTTATAATGATATCTTCCAGGGAAGATTGCCTCGAAAGGTATGTACTAAGGCCTGCATCATTAGGCACCTTGAATGTCTTGTGAAGTTTAGAGCGGCGTAGGTCGGCGCCTATAAGCACAACCTTCTTATCAATAAGCGATAAAGTGCTTGATAAGTTAACAGCCACAAAAGATTTACCTTCGCCCGCCACTTCCGACGTAATACAGATCACTTTATTCTGCTTTTCGGCAGCAAGGAAATTTAAATTGGTACGTACCGATCTAACCGATTCTGCAAACATTGTTTTGGGCTTGCTTATAGCCAGTATCTGTGAGTTATCCTCATCAATTTTTTCGGGAAACTCTCTTATTACACCCAAAATAGGGATAGATGTAAGGCTTTCTACTGTTTCTTTATCGTAGATGTAAGGGTTTAGTATCCTCAATAAAATAATTAAACCAAGGCCTGTAAGTAAACCAAATATGATGGCCGTACGATGGATAGTATGTTCATCGGGAGCTACAGGGGAGTTGTTAACCTCTGCTTTTTCAACAATTGTTGCACCGGGTAAAATGCCGGCCCTGCTTATCTGGGCCGATAGTTTTTTCTCCTCAAGGTATGATAATACCTTCTCGTTTACTTCATAGGGGCGGTTAAGCGCAATCAGGTCGCGTTCTGCTACCGGGAAAACAGAAATTTGCCTGTTAACTACGGCCAGTTGAGATGTTAAATAATCGTAATTGCGCTTAACACTTGTATAAGTTGAATTTATACTGTTTAGGGCGTTGTTTTTAATTTGGAGTATCAGGCGGTTTATATCCTGTATAGGCTGCGAGTTGTAGTTGTAGGTTTTTAACAATTCGTAGCGCTGGTTAAGTAAATTGTCCAGCCTTTCTATCAGGGCGGTTAGCCCGGGGTCAACATCTTTACCCGCGTTAAAATTTAGGTTAACGTTATTTTTTTCTTTATTAATTTGTTCCTTTAACTGGTCAATAGCTATAAGTTGGAGCTTTAAAATGGCTTGCTGCGACTCTATATCTTTGGCCTTAGCCAGGGCGCTTTCGGCAGAGGTGCTAACCTCCATCAGTTTGTTTTTTTGCTTGAATTCCAGGATGGACTTTTCGGAACCCTTAACCTTGCTCGACAGGTACTCTAGCTGCTCGTTAATAAAGCTGATCATTTGCGTGGCCGACTGCGTTTTGCGGTTACGGTCGTAAAGCAAATATTCCTTCATTATCGCGTTTAAAATATCGGCGGCAAACCTGGGGTTCGCATCAGTTTGCTGGAGTTGTAAAATATTTGAATTTTTTACCAGTTCGGCTGTACGTAAACCGCCCCTAACACGCCCTAACAGATCTTCGGGTGTATTAAATTTAAACAGGTATACGGCATTAATTGCAATGTATGGCGCCGGTTTTATAAGAAAGGTAGTAGGCCCTATGGTAACAGCATCATTATACCTGTAGGTTTTTGATATTTGTTTAATACCCGCTTTATACGATAAAGTAAAGGTTGTTTTATTAATAGCTTTAAAGGTGATAATGTCGCGGACATAATTTAAGCTATCAAACTGTAGCACCTGTATATCAAGAGGCTTTTCGGGATACACTTCGCTTGTTCTTACACGCCCTTCTATATAAAAACTTATATTGTAATCCAGGTCTCTTATAGCCGCCAGAATTACCGTAGGGCTCTGTATTACAGATGTTTCGCTTTGTATTTTTGATGGTCCTCGTTCTGAAGTGGTAATGGCTGTTGCCAGGTCGGCTATCTCCGACTTCTTCTCCTCCAGTTTCATGGTGCCCGAGGTAGCATATGTTTTGGGCGTATACCACAAATAAACGTACGAACCCAGCATAAATAACAGGAGCGAGCCGGCTATCCAATACCAGCGGCTTACCAAAATTTTGCCTATTTTGAAATAGTCAACCTCCTGATTGGGCAGTTTTTTAACAATATTGCCTATTTCTTCCATTACTGCCTGCTAAGGGTAAAAATTATCAGTGCCGTGTTCAAGAACAGTAACGCCGGTTGTATCCACGTATTAAAGCTTTGCAGGTTCTCGCCACGTATGGCCCGTTTATTTTGTGCAACGTAAATAATATCGCCGTTTTGTAAAAGGGTTCTGGGGTCAGATAGTGAGTTAATGTTGCTCAAATCAATTTCTGCTACTTTACGGTCTTTATCTCTGCCTCGTATTATCTTTATATTTTTTTCGTTGGCGCCGGCGGTTAAACCGCCCGCCTGCCCAAGTATCTCAACTAAAGTGGTATTATCTTTTACAATGGGGAAATTGCCGGGTGCTTTCACTTCTCCTAATAGGGTAACTTTTAAATTTACAACCCTTAACTCAATTATAGGGTCTTTTAAAAGCGTTTTACGATAAAGGTCTTCAATTAGTTTTGTGGCCTGTGTGCGTGTTAAGCCGCCAACCTGTACATGCCCAATTGCCGGTAATGCAACGGTGCCATCTTCTTCTACTTGGTAAGTTTGGCCCTGCCCGGCTACCATATTTGTGGGCCCGCTATTTGTTGCTACCGGCGATTCATCAACAATATACTTTAAGTTTTGCAGGTTCCTTATTTGTAATACATCCTGTGGTTGTATATGGTAACTAACCGTAGCCATTGGCTGTGATGATGCGGTATCTGCTGAAGAAGACTTTTTCTCAAAAAGTATTTGATTTTGTTTGTATGAGCACGAACTGCTTAAAACAACTATACCAACAAAATAAATTAAGTATATAGCACGCATATAAAAAGTATTACTGCTCAATGTTACCAATAAATTATGCAGCAATTTCAAAATTACATAATTTGCATCATAAATAAACGTATTTTTCCGCAGTGCATGAACCTAAAATATCAATAATAACCGTTTCCTACAATGCTCAGGTTACAATTGAGCAATCAATACTGTCGGTAATAAGCCAGGATTACAATAATGTTGAATATATAATAATTGACGGCAAATCTACTGACGGGACTTTATCAATAGCCCAAAAATACCGTAAGCACATAAATATTTTAGTATCCGAGCCCGATAGGGGCATTTATGATGCTATGAATAAAGGTATTGCATTGGCAACAGGCGATGTTGTGGGCATATTAAACGCCGACGACTTTTTTGCAGGCACCCAAATTTTAACAGTTGTTGCCGAAGCTTTCAAAAATAACACTGCCGATATTGTGTACGGCGATTTAAACTACGTAAAACCAAACGGGGTTGTAAGCCGCAAATGGGTAAGCGGGGAGTATAAGAAAGGTATGTTTAATCTTGGCTGGATGCCACCGCATCCCACGTTTTATTGCCGGCGCGAATTATTTGAAAAGTTTGGTAATTACAGCCTTGATTATGGTACAGCGGCCGATTTTGAATTGATGTTGAGGTTTATACATCGTAACCATTTGTCGGTATCTTACGTAAAACGGGTATTGGTGCAAATGAGTGTTGGCGGTGTTAGTAACAGCAGTATCAGAAACAGGCTTAAGGCATTATGGTATGATATGAAAGCTATGTATGATAACAAAATAATACTTCCACCTATAGCATTGGTATTGAAGCCATTAAGGAAAATTAAACAATTTTTTTAATTGTAATTATATTAATACATTTGAGGCATATATCTGCCCCTAACATTTATATAAATGCCGGAATATTTACATACGTATTATTTTATATATTATTTTTTATTGGTTGCGTTCTCGGTTCTGATAACCTTACTTTCCATACCTTCCATATTGCATGTGGCGCGTACCCGCCACTTATATGATGATGTTGGTCATTTTCGCAAACAACATGACCACGGCATCCCTCGTTTAGGTGGGGTAGCCATATTTGTAAGTTTTATTATTACCCTTTTGTTATTTAGCATTATAGATAAAAACATACCTGTTAGTTATTTACTCACAGCCGGTATTATATTGTTTATAATGGGGGTGAAAGATGACCTGTCGGGCGTAAACTCAAGCACAAAGTTTTTAATACAATTTATTGTGGCTACCATATTGGTTGTTTTGGGCAATATACGCTTTACCAGCATGTATGGTGTATTTGGTATTACCAGTATATCATACGCGGCCAGCGCCATATTGTCTGTCTTGTTTATCATCCTTATTATTAATGCCTTTAATTTAATTGATGGTATTGATGGGTTGGCCGCTACTACATGCATTATTGTGAACGGGGCCTTCTCCATCCTGTTTATTAGTACGAAGCATCACGAGCTGGCCGCAGTGTCGTTAACTATAGTTGGGGCTATGTTTGGCTTTTTGCGGTTTAACTTAACCCCTGCCAGAATATTTATGGGCGACTCGGGGTCCCTGCTTATAGGCCTCATATCGGCGATTATGGCTGTAAAATTTATTGAACTTAATAAATTTACTTCTTCGGTTAACGCGCCGTCGGTTATGTCGGCACCGGCGCTTACATTTGCCATACTTATAGGGCCAATTTTTGATACGCTTAGGGTTTTTACCTTACGTGTTGTGCAAGGTAAATCGCCATTCCTGGCAGATCGTAACCATATACATCACCGTATACTAAGGCTTGGGTATACGCATATGCAAACCACATTTATATTAGCAGGTGTTAATATCATATTAATTATTATGGTACTTGCATTTGCTCATTTGGGTAACTTTACCCTTATAATACTTATTCTATTAGGATCGGTACTGTTTAATTGGGCCATTACATTCTTTTTGCGTTCAAAAGAACGCCAGAGCTTATCGGTTCGTAACCTGTTTGTGTAGCTTTTAACACCCTGTTTTATTTTGTTAGTTTTGCATCCTTAATTATGATGTAAATGAGGATCGCTATAAACGGTTTTGGCCGTATAGGCCGTATATTTCTAAGAACTATTCTTGCAAAGCCCGGTATACAGGTTGTAGCTATAAACGACCAAACTGATACCGCCACACTTGCCCACTTATTTAAATACGACTCTGTTCACCGCGGGTTTAAAGGCACAGTCACCAATGACGCGACTAACATTTACGTTAACGGCAACACCATAAAAGTTTACCAGCAAGCCAACCCGGATCTGCTGCCATGGAAAGAATTGAGTATCGATCTCGTTATTGAATCTACCGGTAAATTCATAACCGAAATTGGGGCGTCAAAACATCTTATAGCAGGGGCAAGGCAGGTTATAATATCGGCCCCGTCGGGCGATAAAAGTGTACCCACCGTGGTACTTGGGGTAAATGACGGTACGGTAGACCTCCGTTCGCCCATATTATCAAACGCATCATGTACTACTAACAACGTGGCAGCTATGGTGAAAATACTTGATGATAACTGGCACATAAAAGACGGTTACATCACCACAGTACACTCCATGACGGGCGACCAGAACCTGCACGATGCACCACACAAAGACCTGCGCAGGGCAAGGGCTGCATCGGCCTCTATTATACCAACAACAACCGGGGCTGCCAAAGCTATTACCAATATATTCCCGCATCTGGAAGGCCGTTTGGGCGGTGCCGGCATCCGTGTACCGGTGCTTAACGGTTCGCTTACTGATTTTACCTGCAGCCTCGAGAAGTTACCAACTGTCGAAGAAATAAACGCGGCTTTTAAAGCCGCCGCCGATGGCCCTATGAAAAACGTTTTGGAGTATACCGAAGACCCAATTGTATCTACCGATATATTAGATAACCCCCATAGCTGCATTTTTGATGCACAGCTTACCTCTATAGTAGGTGGCCTTGTAAAAGTAGTGGGTTGGTACGATAACGAAATGGGCTACAGTAGCCGCCTTGCCGACCTTGTTGAAGAAATAAGCCAGTTACCAGCATGATAAAGTTTATCACCGCTAACGATGTATTGCCATTGCGTAACGAGGTTTTACGCGAGGGCAAGCTTACACTTAATGAATGCAGGTTTGAAAACGACGATGCTGAAGGCGCATTCCATTTAGGTTACTATAGAGATGATGAGTTGGTCTGCATTGCATCTTTTCACTTAATGGGTTACCAGGGGTTTGAGGGTAAAGCCTACCAGTTACGCGGTATGGCAACTGCAGAAAAGTACAGGGGCAAAGGCTACGGCAATATGCTGGTTAATTTTGCCATTACCTATCTGCGCGGCCAAAAAGTAAATTACATTTGGTGCAACGCGCGCAAAAAAGCAATTCCGTTTTATTTAGGTGTTGGTTTCGAGATCATATCGCCGGAGTTTGAGGTGTCCGGCATTGGCCCGCATTATGTAATGTATGTTAAGATACAATGAAGTTTTAAGCAAAAGCAAACACCTTTTTAACTTTTACGTTGCTGATTAGAATAAAATTGCTCATTTTGGCCCCGTTCGTAAAATTATATAACATTAATATATGAAGACAGTAGATCAGATCAGTTTTAACGGTAAACGTGCGCTTATCCGTGTAGATTTTAATGTACCCCTGGATAAGGACTACAACATTACCGATGATAACCGTATGACCGCGGCTTTGCCAACTATTAAAAAGATCTTAAAAGATGGCGGCGCCGTTATCCTGATGTCGCACTTGGGACGCCCTAAAAACGGCCCGACCGAAGAGTTTAGCTTAAAACATATAGTACCACACCTTGCCGACCTTTTAGGCCAGCAGGTTGAATTTGCTGATGACTGCATTGGCGAAGATGCTGTACAAAAATCAAAGGAGCTTGAAAAAGGTGAAGTGCTTTTATTAGAGAACCTTCGTTTTTATAAAGAAGAAGAAAAAGGCGATAAAGACTTTGCCGAAAAACTTTCAAAGTTAGGCGATGTATACGTGAACGATGCTTTTGGTACCGCTCACCGTGCACACGCTTCAACAGCGGTAATCGCACAGTTTTTCCCGGATGCCAAAGTATTTGGTTACCTGATGGCAGCCGAATTGAACAACGCCGAGAAGATCCTGAATGGCGCTGCAAAACCTTTCACCGCTATAATGGGTGGTTCAAAGGTGTCTGACAAAATAGAGCTCATAGAAAAACTTTTGGATAAAGTTGATAACCTGATTATTGGCGGTGGTATGGCCTACACATTTGCCAAAGCCGATGGCGGTACTATTGGCACATCATTAGTTGAGGCCGATAAGCTTGAGCTTGCACTTAGCCTGGTTAAAAAAGCGAAAGAAAAAGGCGTTAACCTGCTTTTACCGGTTGATAACGTTATTGCCGATAAGTTTGGCAATGATGCTAATACTGATGTTGCCAAAACCGGCGAGATCCCTGATAATTGGATGGGTTTAGATATCGGCCCTGAAACAGTTAAATTGTTCAGCAAGGTTGTTGAGGAATCAAAAACTATTCTATGGAATGGCCCTATGGGTGTGTTCGAGATGGAGAAATTTTTGGTAGGTACCAAAGCCATTGCCGAGGCGGTAGCCAAAGCAACCGATAATGGTGCATTCTCACTTATTGGTGGCGGTGACTCTGCGGCGGCGGTTGCCAAATTTGACATGACCAAAGATGTTAGCTACGTATCTACAGGTGGCGGCGCATTATTAGAATACATGGAAGGTAAAGAGTTACCGGGCGTTAAAGCCATAAACGAAGATTAAATATTGTAACGTAAATATTATAAGAAGCCTTCCGAATTTCGGGAGGCTTCTTTGTTTTATTTCCTACTTTTAAAGCATCAATTCCAAATCATGAAAAAAACTTTACTTATTGCTTTTAGCTTTCTGCTTTTAGCTTTCTGCTCGTTCGCGCAAAGCGATGCCGCTTACATCAAAGAGAACTATACTAAGTTTGAATATCAGATACCTATGCGCGACGGCAAAAAGCTGTTCACATCGGTATATGTACCAAAAGACCAAACCAAAAAATATCCCATTATGATGGATCGCACCTGCTACAGCGTTGCACCATACGGGATAGATAAATATAAAGGCGGCCTTGGCCCGTCGAGCCAGTTTGTGCACGATGGTTACATATTTGTTTACCAGGATGTACGTGGCCGCTGGATGAGCGAAGGCATCTACGAGGAGATGACACCGGAATTAGAAGTCCACAAAACTAATAAGGATGTTGATGAGGGTACTGATACTTATGACACTATTGACTGGCTCATCAAAAACCTGCCAAATAATAATGGCAAAGTAGGGGTGTGGGGTATCTCTTATCCCGGCTTTTACACTACTACCGCATTGTTAAGCCGCCACCCGGCGTTAGTTGCTGCATCGCCGCAGGCGCCAATTGCCGACTTATACCGCGATGACGCATTCCATAACGGCGCCTTTATGCTGGTTGCTAACTTTGGCTTTTACCCGGGCTTTACCAACAGGCAGGACGATAAACCAACCCAGCGCCGCGCCAAAGGCTTTGACCCGGGTACAAACGATGGTTATAAATTCTTCCTGGATATGGGCAGCATGCGCAATTCTAACGTTAAGTATTATAAAGACACCATCCGCCTGTGGAACGAAATGATGGATCACCCGAATTACGACCAGCACTGGAAAGACCGTATTGTACTAACCCACCTGCACGACATTAAAACCGCCGTATTAGTTACCGGCGGCTGGTACGATGCCGAGGACTTATACGGTGCTATTAATACTTATAAGGTATTAGCCCAAAAGAACCCAGCCACACCCGTTTACTTCGCTATGGGCCCGTGGGTGCATGGCGGCTGGGCACGCGGCAATGGCGACCATTTAGGCGATGTTAACTTTGGCGGTCCTACAGGTCCGTTTTACAGAGAGAAGATAGAATTCGCGTTTTTTAGCCATTACCTTAAAGGTACCGATCTGGATATCGCGAAGGTTAACACTTTTGAGACAGGTGTAAACCAATGGAAAACCTACAAGGCATGGCCCCCTGTCGAGGCTCAGGAGAAAAATCTGTACCTGCTGCCGGGTGGTAAACTATCATTCACCGCGCCAGCTGCTACCAAAAACGACTTTAAAGAATTTGTATCAGACCCAATGAACCCTGTGCCGTTTATTGAGGGTATCGACTTTGATATGAAACGCGAGTATATGACCGCCGACCAGCGCTTTGCCGAAAAGCGCCCGGATGTACTGACCTATAAAACAGAAGTGCTTGATAAAGACATTACCATTGCAGGCAACATATGGGCAAACCTAAAAGTAAGCACAACAGGTACAGATGCCGACTGGATTGTAAAAGTATTGGATGTGTACCCTGATACAGCAAGCGTTAATAAATTTACGGGCAAGGATGTAAGCATGGGCGGTTACGAGCAAATGGTACGTAGCGAGGCTATGCGTGGCAAGTTCCGCAACAGCTTTAGCAAACCCGAGCCTTTTGTACCGGGTAAAGTAACACCTGTAAACTTTGAATTACAGGATGTGCTGCATACCTTTAAAAAAGGCCACCGCATAATGGTTCAGATCCAAAGCACCTGGTTCCCACTTATTGACCGGAACACCCAGCAGTTTCAGGATATTATGAAAGCCAAGGATACCGACTTTAAGAAGGCGACCCACAAAGTTTACAGTTCAAAGGCTAATCCGAGTTATTTAAAAGTTAGGGTGTTGTAAAGATTAGGTATATTGTCATGAGCCTGTCGTCCCATTAGTCGCTTTGATTAAGTCTTCGACAGGCTCCACATCGTTACAGTCGTTATTATTGCCACTAATTACCTAAAGTATAGAAAATAGAACATTATTATTTTGCCATTGTTAACGCTAATAACTAAATCCTCAATAAATAATGGCATCTGTTACAGCTCGTTTTAATAACTAAACTCTATTACTATGCAATCATTTATCAATATCACCGCTATCCAACACATCGGCATCCCGGTAACCAACATAGGCGATTCGCAGACGTTTTATGAGCGCCTTGGGTTTAAGCGGGCAATGCTTGCCGGTTTTATGCATAATGGCCAACCAGGCAGTTGTGTTATGATGCAGCACGGCGAAATGGTGCTTGAGATCTACCAATTACCCGAAGAGGAACTGAATGAGATCCGCAGCAGGGGAAACGGGCATATAGATCATATTGCTTTCAACGTGCCGGATATTGATAAAGCTTTTGCTACCGCAAAAGAGGCGGGTTTTAACATATTAGAACCGGAGCCTGTTTTTCTGCAGTTTTGGGCAAACGGCTGCAGGTACTTTAACATTACCGGGCCGGATGGTGAGCGGTTAGAGTTTAATCAAATTCTTTAAACCTTTCTAAATTTACTATGTTTGCATAGTAAATTATTCGAAATGCGATTAACCTGGCTAAAGCATTTATTGGTGTGTTTATGTGTATTTGCTTTGTTAGAAAGTACAGGCTTATCTGTGCTATCTATAATAGCTAAGCATCATATTACCCAAACTGATGGCCAGGCTGCTAACGACGATGAAAATACAGCCGGGCGTAACGAGAGCAAAGAAAGCAACCCCAAAGAGTTTTGGGCGGTAAGCCCTTTAGCACTACCCCTGGTTTACCTCGGCTTTAAAAGAATAATTTATCCCCATTGTAACCATACCGCCCATTTAGCCTGGGTGCCGTCTGTACCTACGCCGCCCCCAAACGTATAATTTAATTTCCTGTCAATTAATCCAGGCTGCCATTTTGTGCGGCTACTATTTACATTAAATTATTTTGTATCATGAAAATTCACATCCCGTTCATATTATTTTTAATTATAGTTCTTTCTGCATTTACAGCATCGGCACAAACCGTTAGCGATGCGCAGATAAAAACAAACACAACGCCTGTAACCAACTCGCTTAGTTACATCAATAAGCTTCAACCGGTTACTTACCAGTATAACCGTGGCGAATACAAGCAACTTAACCTGCCCACAGGCACGCAATTTGGTTTTATTGCCAATGATGCCCGGTTGGTAGTGCCTTCGGCAATTACTACACATAATAACTGGTACACTGCGGGTAAAGGCAACCAGCGCGCCTTAACAACCACCGAAGTTGACCTTCAAAAACTTGTACCGTTATTAGTTGGTGCTGTAAAAGAGCAACAGGCCCAAATAGAGCAGTTACGGGCCGAAATAGAGCAACTTAAAAAGGGCAAATAATTATCACACAATAAAAGCAGTACCGCATTAGTACTGCTTTTATTTTTTTAAGGTTGTAGCAATTGCGGCGGTGCATGCGTAATAGTTATAAACCAACTTATTATGTATAAGAAACTACTTTTAGTATTAATGCTGGCTATAAGCATGTCGGCTTGTAAAAAAAACAGCAACAAGCCGGCTTGTGGTACACAAAATTGTACCGAAGTATTTACGGTTGTTAGCTTTTCATTTACCGGTGCCGATGGCAAACCAACTGCAATTAAGGATGTATCATTAATAAATGTTCGTACGGGTAAAGCAGTGCCGGCAACATCCTATGCAGCTACTATCAATACAGTGCCCGGCGTTATAATTGTAGCTACCGACGAAACCAAAAGCGCGTTCTCTGCCGAAGGGGATGACGTCCGTATAACGGCTACCAGCGAAGCAACCGGCCAAACTAAACAGGTTATCATAAAAGTATCGGGTGGTTGTAATTGCCATGTTAACAAGGCATCGGGCCCCGAGAGTGCAAAGTTCGACTAACAATTTCATACTATTCTTGTTACAATTCAGTTTATAGTACTTAGCTTTAGCGTACTAATTATATATGCGGGGCATACTTTAAACCGAATTGTAACATCTATGAATATCCAGAAACGTTTACTTACCGTTTGCTTTATTGTAGCGTCAATTACCGCGCAGGCACAAAAAGCGGTACCCGGGTTATATCACGAACTATACCGTTTACAGGCACACTTCTCGCCACGCGAGAAATGGATCAACGACCCTAACGGGATGGTATATTATAAAGGTACCTATCACCTGTTTTTTCAGCACTACCCCAAAGCTACGGTTTGGGGGCCTATGCACTGGGGCCATGCCGTAAGCAAAGATATGATCCATTGGAAGCAGATGCCTATAGCGCTATATCCCGACAAGTTGGGTTACATTTTTAGCGGTAGCGTAGTGGTTGACGAAAATAACACCTCCGGCTTCGGTACAAAAAACAAACCGGCCATGGTAGCCATATTTACCCATCACGACCCAAAAGGGGAGAAAGCGGGTTCATCCACCTTTCAAAACCAAAGCCTGGCCTACAGCCTCGACGAGGGCACTACCTGGGTAAAATACAACGGTAACCCGGTACTGAAAAACCCGGGTATAAAAGATTTTCGCGATCCCAAGGTATTTTGGTACGCTAGGGATAAGAAATGGGTAATGAGCCTGGCCACTAAGGATAGGATAACTTTTTATTCATCCCCAAACCTTAAAGACTGGACAAAAGAAAGCGATTTTGGGCAGATGCTTGGCGCGCATGGTGGTGTTTGGGAATGCCCGGATCTTTTCCCGCTTAAATTAAATGGTAAAGAGTATTGGGTGTTATTGGTAAGCATCAACCCGGGCGGGCCAAACAAGGGTTCGGCAACGCAATATTTTGTAGGGCATTTTGATGGTAAAACCTTTACCCCCAGCAGTAACCAAACCAAATGGATAGATTACGGGCCGGATGATTACGCGGGTGTAACCTTTGGCAACACAGGCAACCGTAAAGTATTTTTGGGCTGGATGGGGAACTGGCTGTACGCTAATGAAGTGCCAACCGTAAAATGGCGCAACGCCATGACAATTCCGCGCGACCTTTCGTTAAAGCTTACAGCGGGCGATATTTACCTAAATTCGACCCCGGTTGAAGAACTAAATAAAATTGCTACCAAAACCATTAATGTTGATGCCTTGCAATTAGCTAAAAACAACAATGTGTTTTCGGTTATAAATCAAACGCCTACAAAATACGTACTGAAGTTTAATACCGAAGCCGTAAAAGATTACTCCGTGGTATTATCAAACACCCAGGGTGAAAAGCTGATTATAGGTTACGATGCTAAAAACAGCCGATACTATATTGACCGAACCAAGGCAGGGCGAAGTGCGTTTAATAAACAATTTGCTGCAATAGCCTACGTGCCGCGCGTATCGTTATCGCCAACCTCAAACTTTGAGTTGCTGGTTGATGTATCATCTGTTGAGTTATTTGCAGATGGCGGTTTAAGCAACCTCACAGGCGTTTACTTTCCTAAAAAGCCTTACACAAACTTAGGTATTGTAAATAACGGTATGGAAATAGAGAAACTGCAGATACAGCCCTTGAAGTCTATTTGGTAAGCCCGGCTATTGTTTTATAGGTAAGAAACGGTAGCTAAACCGGTATATGCCGTTTTGAAAAACCATCGAAATAGTAAAGCCTTCTACAGCGGGTTTCCCGTCTATTGTTGCCGGTGTTAAGCGTGGCAGCATATATAACTTGTTTATTAACCTTTGCGATATGTCTATATTAAAAGGATTTACGGCTTTTAATTTTGCAAGATTACCTGTTTCGCTTATTTCACCTTCAATTGTCAACTGCTCATCGTAAGATTTAATGTTGATAGTGTTAAGATAGCTGCTTATTGCTTCACTAATGCGTTCTGTAAATGAATTGAGACCACCGGAATAACTGGCTGTAACGATTTTTTTCTGCTTATTGCTAAAGCCACATCCAAATTGAGACATGTTAAACCTTTCGGCACCAATAAATAAGAATAAAGTTGGCGATACTAACACCATGCGTGGCGCATCGGTATATTCATTAAATGAAGTGGTGCCTTTTTTAAAAGCCCCAAGGTTATAAACTTCGGCAGTAAGGTCGGAGTCGTCGGTTGTTTTTTTAGATTTCCATTTACCATCTGGCCGGCCATTAAGTAATTTCCCTTTCCAATACATAAAGCCCATGTCAGATCGGTAAGTACCATTGCCATTGTCTACAGCTTTTTTGCCCTTTTCGTCCCAAACATCAATAATTTTGATGTCGGCACCACTGGCATCAAAAGTCATTAATGGTTTACCGGTATTATAAAACACTTCCCATTTACCGTCGAATTTATCGTGCTTAAAACTACCCCTTGCTTGCGGGGTACCATCTAAATAATTAATAATAAAAGGGCCTTCTTTTAGCCCATCGGTAGAGTAGGCACCCTGGGTTATGATTAAGTTTGGATTATCGTGGCGTACATCTTTAAACGGACCTGTAAATTTCCTTTGCTGCATATTAATATGGCCGTAACGGAACATCTGACTACAATTGTCTTCAATTAAATTAAATTCTTCGTTCAGGCCTAAGCGTGTGCTGTCTCCTTTAATAAATTCGAGCTGTATGGTTCTTTCGATAGGATCAGTATCCTGTGCAGATGCAGAATAGCAGCAAAGTACTGCTAGAAAGATGATTAAGTATAGTTTCATTAATAAGGTTATCGTACCGTTAAAGTACCATATTTTATTAATTACTAAAAGTATTTACTAGAGTTAAATTTAACGAACCTTTATAAATATATGAAATTTTTGGTGGCGAGGGTATGTCAGTACTTTGAGCATTAAATAGTTGATTACAAGTTAATTAAAAAATATCAGCCTGCATGTGCAAACGTGAACGTGAACAAAACTGTCAAGTATACAATTAAAACTTTGGTAATTGTGCGCTGCATCCATTACTCTAGCACCACCGTTTTATTCTTGTACACAAACACCCGGTCGTCAAAAACTAGCTTTAGTGCTTTGGCTAAAACGGCGGTTTCTATTTCCTTGCCGGCCTTTACCATATCGGGCACGGTAAGCGAGTGGTTGGCGGGTATTATTTGCTGCGCGATGATGGGGCCCTCGTCCAGTTCGTCGGTTACATAATGGGCGGTTGCGCCTATCAGTTTTACGCCGCGTTCGTATGCCTGGCGGTAGGGGCTTGCCCCCGCGAAAGCAGGCAAAAAGGAGTGGTGGATATTGATGATCTGCATAGGGAACCGGCCTACAAAATCATGAGATAAAATGCGCATAAATTTGGCCAGTACCAGGTAGTCAAATTCGTGTTTTTTTATGGTATCAATTACGCTTTGTTCAAAGGCTGTTTTATCTGCTCCGGCCTCTATGTAATAAAATGGTACATCAAAGCGGTGGCAAATGTCCTTAAGGGTCTCATGGTTTCCAATGACACATTGTACGCTGGCGCCCAGTGTTTTAAAATAATTGCGCACCAAAATATCGGCAAGGCAATGATATTCTTTCGTTACCAGTACAATTATCTTTTTTTCGGGGACGGGGTTTATTTTGATGAGCGCATTATGCGGCAAAATATCCTTTAAACTTTCTTCAAGTCCCTCGTAACTACCGGCTTTATCAACTTCTAATCGCATAAAGAACAGGTTGGCGGTATTGTCTACATGCTCGTGCATGCTCACAATATTATACTGCTTTTGGGCAAGCAGGCCCGATATAGCTGCCACCAGGCCCACACGGTCGGTGCATTGGATAACGATGATCATGATTTAAGGATAAAATACAGTCTCAAAGCTATAATTATTAAGAAGATAACATAGCCGAAAAGGCACCAAAAATGTTGAAAACTTTTTGGTGGTAAAAAGTGTCATAAAGTGGTAAAAGTAAACTACTTTTACGTTACAAATATTGCCGAAGCTATAAAATGTCCTATTTAACCGGAGAGTTCAATTGTAAACTAGATGCCAAAGGGCGGATGATGATCCCTTCGGACCTCAAAAAACAGCTTCCGGAAGCTGAGAAAGAGGGCCTTGTGATCAATCGCGGCCTTGAGAACTATCTTGTTATTTACACTAAACGGGAATGGGACAAGAAGCTTGATGAGCTGAGCAAACTTAACGAATACGATAGAAAAGCCATCCAGTTTGTAAGATATTTTACCGCCGGCGCAACAAATTTGCAGCCCGACGGCACCGGGAGAGTCAACCTGCCAAAGAATTTACTGGATTACGCCGGTATAACCAACGAGGTTGTACTAACCTGCATGCTCAACAAGGTAGAGGTTTGGGATAAAAAGGCGCACGAGAAAATGATAAGTGAGGAGCCCGAAAACTTTGCCGCTTTAGCCGAAGAAGTTATGGCTAATAAAGGAAGGGGGCGCGATGAGTAACTATCATACCCCTGTTATGCTGGCCGAGTGTATAGAAGCGCTGAATATTAAACCGAACGGTACTTATGTTGATGTAACCTTTGGTGGCGGCGGCCACTCGCGCGAAATTTTAAAGCACCTTGGCGAAGGCGGCCGTTTGTTTGCTTTTGACCAGGACGCCGATGCGCAGCAAAATTTAATAGATGATGACAGGTTTACTTTTATTGATCAAAACTTTAGGTACCTGAAGAACTTTACCCGCCTGCATGATGCTATCCCGGTTGATGGGATACTGGCGGATCTGGGTGTGTCATCATATCAGTTTGACCAGGCCGAGCGTGGTTTTTCTATACGTTTTGATGCCGAACTGGATATGCGTATGAACCAGGCATCAGACCTGAGCGCTAAAGAAGTGGTGAATAACTATAGCGAGGCCGACCTGCACCGCATCTTTGGGATGTATGGCGAAGTGCAGAATGCAAAATCGCTTGCCAAAACCATTGTTACCGCAAGGTTAAACGGCCCGATAGTTACCGTGGCTGATCTGAAGAATGCTATAAGTAATATAACCCCGAGGGGAAAAGAAAATAAATACTTGGCGCAGGTTTTCCAGGCGCTTAGGATAGAGGTTAACCAGGAGCTGGAAGCCCTTAAAGATTTCCTGATGCAATCGGCAGATGTGCTGGCAACAGGGGGCAGGCTGGTGGTAATGTCGTACCATTCGCTGGAAGACAGGCTGGTAAAGAATTTCATCGCCAAAGGCAAATTTAGCGGCGAGGTAGAAAAAGACTTATATGGAAATAATAACCGCCCTTTTGACGCGGTTAGTCGTGGTGCTATTGTAGCCACCGATGAAGAAATAGTATTAAATAACAGGGCACGCAGTGCAAAATTAAGGATAGCTGTAAAAAAATGACCAATCGTTTACGTACAGAAATTCAGGAAGAGGAATTAGAGGAGCAAAAGCTTATTGTGGAAGAAAAACCTGTTAAAAAGGAGCTTCCGGATAACTTTTTTACCCAGTTCTTAAGAAATGGAGTTATCACTACCGATGATGCTACCAGCGCTTTGCCCTTTATTTTTTACGTGGCTTTTTTAGGCATGCTTTACATTGGTAACAGGCATTTGTCTGAAAACAACATCCGCGATATTGATAAAATAAGTAAGCAGGTAAAAGAGCTTAGCTGGGAGTATAAAAGCACCAAAGCCGACCTGGCCTTTAAAAGTACATTAAACGAGGTTGCAAAACGTGTAGATACCTTGGGCATCAAGGAATCTAACGAACCGCCACAAAAAATAACTGTAAAGGAGGACGTACAGGAATGAGTATCAGAACCAATATACTTGTTAGGGTTTACCTTGCTTTTGGGTTGATCCTGCTTTTTGCGGGGGCTGTGGTATTTCAGCTTTGCCGCGTACAATTTGCGCAGGGTAAAAAATGGCAGGCCATGTCAAAGGCGCAGTCTACCCGTTACAAAAATATTGAGGCAACAAGGGGTAACATCTTCGCTAACGATGGTAGCTTGCTGGCAACATCGGTACCCGAGTATGAATTGCATATGGATATGCTTGCCGGCGGGATCGAAAACGATAAGATATTTAACGAGAAGATAGATTCATTGTCGATGAAACTATCAAGCTTTTTCGGTGATAAATCTGCACGTGAATATTCGAGGATATTTCGCGATGCGCGTAAGGATAGCTCGCGTTACCAGTTGGTTAGGCGTAAGGTTACTTATCAGCAACTGAAGGAGATCCGCAAGTTCCCGATCTTTAATCTGGGCAAATACAAGGGTGGTTTAATAGCGGTTCAGCAAAACAGGCGTATTTTTCCTTTCCGCTTTTTGGCCGAGCGTACTATTGGGTATAAAAACGCCAACGTAAAAAATGGCGTTGGACTTGAAGGGGCTTATGCCGATTATATTAACGGCGAAAGTGGCAAACGCCTGGAACGCCGCATGGCAGGTGGTGTTTGGATGCCTATTAATGACGAAGACGAGGTAGCTCCAAAAGAGGGTGCTGATATTATATCTACCATTGATGTAAACATGCAGGACTATGTGCAAAGCGCACTTGAAAAGCAATTGATAATTACCAAGGCCGACCACGGTACAGCCATATTAATGGAAGTTGCTACCGGCGAGGTAAGGGCAGTTGCCAACTATACCCGCATGCCCGATAATACTTTTAAAGAGAAATTTAACTATGCCATTGCAGGTAACCAAGACCCCGGTTCTACCTTTAAACTGGCATCGTACATGGCTTTGTTGGAGGATAACAAGGTAGATACAAGCACCCGGGTAAATACCGGCGAATTCCCTATCCCCGGCCATGTTATTAAAGATTCGCACGGCAGCATAGGAGTAGTATCGGTTAAAAAAGCATTCGAAAAATCATCAAACGCGGCGGTTGCTTCGTTGGTAAGTAAATACTATAAGGATAACCAGTTGAAATTTACCGACCACCTGTACGATTGGCACCTGAACGAGAAAATGGGTTTACAAATACCGGGTGAAGCGCAGCCTGTGGTAAAAAACCCAAACAACCGCAGCTGGAATAAAAACATGACACTGCCCCAAATGGCTTACGGGTACGAAATGCAGCTAACGCCGTTAAAAATGTTAAGCCTGTATAACGCTGTTGCCAATAATGGCAAAATGATTACCCCGGTTTTTGTAAAAGAAATAAGGCGGTTAGGCAATACGGTAGAGCGCTTCCAAACCAAGGTTTTAAATAACAAGATCTGCTCTGATGTTACCCTGAAAAAAATGCAGGAGATGCTGGAAGGTGTAGTTGTTGAAGGTAGCGGCAGGGAGTATGTATATAACCCTTTGTATAAAATAGCCGGCAAAACAGGTACAGCCCAGGTTGCCGATGCTAATAAAGGTTATAAAGCTAAAAAGCAATACCAATCGTCGTTTTGTGGGTATTTCCCGGCAGATCGTCCAAAGTACTCGCTTATAGTGGTTATCAACGACCCTAAGAACGGGTATTACGCAGCCTCTGTTGCCGGCCCGGCTTTCAGGGAAATTGCCGATAAGGTTTACGCTGCCGATATGGACCTTAACCAGGCGCCCGCTCACTTAATTGGTAATACCACGCTGCCTAAGTTTAAACAAGGCAATTTAAAGGCATTGAAAAAGGTGTACAATAAATTAGGCTTAAAGCCATTGTACGCCTCGGCTACGCCCAGTGGTATAGATACCAGCAGCGGCATAGCATCAGAAGATAATAAATATAAAACGGGTACTGTACCAAACGTTACGGGCATGGGTTTAAGCGATGCGCTTTTTGCCCTGGGTAATGCAGGTTATAAGGTATCGGTAAAAGGCAGTGGCCAGGTAAGCACACAATCTGTAACAGGTGGCAGCGTTATACCGAAAGGTTCAAAAATAACTATAGAACTGCAATGAGATATTTAAGCGATATAATTGAGGGGGTTGCATTTACCGAATTACAGGGTAGTGCCGATGTGGAAATATCCGCCATAGTATTTGATTCGCGCAAGGTGGTGCCGGGCTGTATGTTTGTTGCAGTTAAAGGTACCGCGGTTGACGGGCACGATTATATAGACCAGGCTATTAAAGACGGCGCTGTCGTTGTAATTTGCGAAGAATTGCCTGCCCATACCGCAACCGAAGTTGACTTTTTAATGGTGGCCGATTCTGCAAAGGCTTTGGCAACTATTGCTGCAAACTTTTATGAAAACCCATCATCAAACTTAAAGCTTGTTGGCGTTACCGGTACTAACGGTAAAACTACCATTGCGACGCTTCTATATAAGCTGTTTATTGATATGGGCTACAAATGTGGCCTGCTGTCTACCGTAGAGAACCAGGTGAATGGCCGCATAATACCATCCACCCATACCACGCCAGACCCGGTTGCTTTGAATAAGCTGCTTGCCGATATGGTAGACGAAGGCTGCGATTACTGCTTTATGGAAGTAAGCTCGCACGCTATTTCGCAGCATAGGATTGATGGACTGAGGTTTTCGGGAGGTATCTTCTCGAACCTTACGCACGACCATTTAGATTATCATAAAACCTTTGACCAGTACCTGAAGGCCAAAAAGACATTTTTCGACAACCTGCCGAAGAGTGCTTTTGCTTTAACCAACAGCGACGATAAGAATGGTAATGTGATGCTACAGAATACATCGGCACACAAAAAAACATACGGACTTAAAAGCATGGCCGATTATAAGGCCCGCATTATTGAGAACCAGTTTGGCGGTTTGCTGCTAAATATTGATGGTGACGAAGTTTGGTTTAAACTGGTAGGCACCTTTAATGCCTACAACCTTTTGGCAGTATACGCTGCCGCTTTACTACTGGAGCAAGATAGATCAAAAGTGTTGGTAAGCCTAAGTAAGTTAACGGGTGCCGAAGGCAGGTTTGAATACATTGTTGCCCCAAACAAGGTAATAGGTATTGTTGATTATGCCCACACGCCTGACGCGGTACAGAATGTGCTGAGCACGATTCATGATATACGTAAAGGGAGCGAAAAAGTAATAACCGTAATAGGCTGCGGTGGCGACAGGGATAAAACCAAACGCCCCGTTATGGCCAAAGTTGCCAGCGAGTGGAGCGATAAGGTGATCCTTACATCAGACAATCCACGCACCGAAGACCCTGCCAGGATCATAAAAGATATGGAAGAAGGTATTGACCCTGCATTTAAGCGCCACACCGTAAGCATTGCCGACAGGCGCGAGGCTATTAAAACCGCATGCATGTTTGCGCAGCCGGGAGACATTATTTTGCTTGCCGGTAAAGGACACGAAAAGTACCAGGAAATAAATGGCGTTAAAAACCATTTTGATGATATGGAAGAGTTACAGGAACAATTTAAACAACTGAATTAAAAAAAGGCCGATGCTTTATTACCTGTTTACATATCTGAGTAAAAATTACAGTATCCCCGGGATAGGTGTGTTTCAATACATCACTTTCCGGATGGCTATGGCGGTAATTGTATCGTTGTTGGTTACCACGGTTTATGGCCGCAGGTTGATTGATTACCTACGCTTTAAACAGGTTGGTGAAACTGTGCGTAACCTGGGGTTGGAAGGGCAGATGCAAAAATCGGGCACGCCTACAATGGGTGGTATCATTATCATTTTAGGTATCCTTACCCCAACACTGTTGTTTGCCAAGTTGGATAACATCTATATCATTATGATGCTGGTTACTACCATTTGGCTGGGTCTTATTGGTTTCCTTGACGATTATATTAAAGTATTTAAAAAGAATAAAGAGGGCCTTGCAGGCAAGTTTAAAATAACCGGTCAGGTGGGCTTAGCGCTTATTATCGGGTGGACGATGTACTTCCACACTAATATAACCATCAGGCAGGAAGTTAAACTGCCGGTTAAGTATGATGTGCCGGTTGATTTTCATATGCGTGGTGATAAACAGGTTTATACCCAAGATATTAAATCGACCAAAACCACCATGCCGTTTTACAAAAACAACGAGTTTGATTACGCCAAGGTTCTTAAGTTTTTAGGGCCTGGTTATGAGCATTACGCGCTGATGGTGTTTATGGTGTTTGTGATCGTTATTATCACTTCTGTATCAAACGGCGCAAATATTACAGATGGTATTGACGGGCTTGCGACAGGTACATCGGCTATTATTGGTTTAACGCTGGCAATATTGGCTTACGTATCCGGTAATACCATGATAGCCGATTACCTCAACATTATGTACATCCCCAATTCGGGCGAGCTGGTAATTTTTGCCGGTGCGTTTGTGGGTGCTTGTGTGGGCTTTTTATGGTACAACTCTTACCCTGCCCAGGTATTTATGGGCGATACGGGCAGTTTGGCCATTGGGGGTATCATCGCAGTGTTTGCCATCATTATCCGTAAAGAACTGCTTGTGCCGGTGTTATGCGGCGTGTTCTTGGTAGAAAACCTGTCGGTAATTATGCAAGTGGGCTGGTTTAAATATACCAAAAAGCGATTTGGCGAAGGCCGAAGGATCTTCCTGATGGCACCACTGCACCACCATTATCAAAAGAAAGGTTTCCATGAATCTAAGATCGTAACACGTTTTTGGATCATCTGCATCTTCTTGGCCATAATAACGGTGATAACGCTGAAGCTTCGTTAGTGAATAATAATTAGAGAATAGAGATCAGTTAAAATGAACAATAACAAAAATATATCAACCCAAAGGCTTGCCATTCTTGGCGCCGGCGAAAGCGGCGTTGGGGCGGCATACCTTGCTTTGCAGCAAGGGTATGATGTTTTTGTATCTGATTTTGGAGCTATTGCAGATCATTACAAACAGCAGTTGAAAGACTGGAACATAAATTTTGAAGAGAACGGCCATACAGAAGAGGAGATTTTAAAGGCTACCGAGGTGGTAAAAAGCCCCGGTATCCCCGATAAGGCACCGATAGTGGAAAAGCTGGTAGCAAAAGGCATCCCGGTGATATCCGAGATTGAGTTTGCAGGCCGCTACACCGATGCTAAAATGATTTGTATAACAGGCTCTAACGGGAAAACAACTACTGCCAGCCTCACTTATCATATCCTTAAAAATGGAGGCTTAAATGTAGGACTTGCAGGTAATATTGGTAAAAGCTTTGCTTACCAGGTAGCTACCGAAAAGTATGACTACTACGTGCTAGAGATAAGCAGCTTTATGCTGGATAACATGTACAGGTTTAGGGCGGATATAGCGGTGTTGTTAAACATTACACCAGACCACCTCGACCGTTACGACTACAAACTGGAGAACTACGCGGCATCCAAATTCAGGATAACGCAGAACCAAGGCACTAACGATTATTTTATTTATTGCGCGGATGACGCGGAAACAAAAAAAGTAATAGAAGGCAAATTAATATCGGCAAAGCAGCTGCCTTTTTCGATAGAAAAAAAGATTGAAACGGGAGCATATCTCGATGATGATAACCTAATTATAAACGTACACCAAGAACATTTTCAAATGTCAATAAACGAACTGGCCCTGCAGGGTAAGCACAACATCTACAACTCAATGGCATCTGGTATTGTTGCCAAGGTGCTGGAACTGCGCAACGAAACGATGAGGGAGAGCATGGGCAACTTCAGGAACATTGAACACAGATTGGAGTCGATAGGTAAAATATCGGGCATCAGTTTCATCAACGATTCTAAAGCTACCAACGTAAACTCTACCTGGTACGCGCTGGAAAGCATGACCACTGATGTAGTATTGATATTGGGCGGTGTAGATAAAGGTAACGATTACAGCATGCTTAAATCGTTAGTTAAGCAAAAGGTGAAAGCCATTGTATGCTTGGGTAAAGACAATAAGCGCATCCACGATGCTTTTGAAGATGATGTGGAAGTAATAGTAAATACCATGTCGGCAGCAGAGGCGGCACAGGTAGCCTATCACCTGGCAACTAAAGGCGATACGGTAATACTGTCACCAGCCTGCGCGAGTTTCGATCTATTTAAAAACTATGAGGATAGGGGCAAACAGTTTAAGGACGCAGTGAAAGAATTGTAGCTCCAGACCCTGAGTGGGTAACAGGATTAAAAAAATAAGTAATAAACAATCGGTGAAATCATAATAAATCGGTGAAATCACAAAGCAATATGAATCAAATACTCAGTAATGTAAAAGGGGACCGCTGGATATGGCTTATCGTCATCCTGCTGTCTGTGCTATCTATGTTGGCTGTGTATAGCTCAACGGGGACAATCGCGTACAAGCATAATAAGGGTGCCGAATCATACCTGGTGAAGCACATGCTGATGATAATAGGTGGTATTGCGCTGATGTATTTTTCGCATTTGTTAGATTATCGTTATTATGCAGGTATATCTAAAATATTAATGGTGGTAACCATTCCTTTGTTGTTGTACACCTTAATATTTGGTAGCCATGTGAATGATGCGAGCCGTTGGATAGCGATACCGGGTACAGGCCTTACTTTCCAAACATCCGATTTGGCAAAGCTGGCACTGATAACTTATCTGGCCCGTACTTTATCACGTAAACAGGAAAACATTAAGGATGTAAAAAATTCCTTTATCCCTATCATGGGTTCAGTTTGTGTGGTATTTGCTTTAATAGCGTGGGCTAACCTTTCTACTGCGTTAATGTTATTTGGGGTAAGTATTCTACTACTGATTATGGGCCGCATAAGTGTTAAACAAATAGCGGTAGTTTGCGTTGCAGGTGTAGTGTTACTGGCTGGTATTATGTTGTTAGGCCCACGCCGCCACATGTACCTAACCCGTATCAATACGTTTATGCACCCTGAAATGGCTGATCCGGATAAGTCTTTCCAGTCAGATCACTCAAAAATAGCGATAGCTACCGGCGGTGTGTTTGGCAAAGGCCCCGGTAACAGTACCGAGCGTAATTACCTGCCACACCCGTATTCGGATTTTATTTATGCAACTATTGTTGAAGAATATGGTTTAATAGGCGGGTTTGCACTAGTGGGTATCTATCTGTTCTTACTATACCGGTGTATTAAAATTGTAACCAAAGCGCCAAAAGCTTTCGGGGCCTTACTGGCCGCAGGCTTAAGCTTTAGTTTAACCATACAGGCGTTTGCCAACATGGCGGTGGCCGTGGGTTTAGGCCCGGTAACGGGTGTTCCGTTGCCATTGGTAAGTATGGGTGGTACATCGATATTATTCACCAGTGTGGCCTTTGGTATCATACTATCGGTTAGCAGGGATATAGACGAGCCCAAGAAGGTAGTAGTTGGAGAAATAAGTTTAGCGTAGAAGAAGTCAGGAAACAAATAAAGGAAATGGCAAAGAGAATAATCATAAGCGGCGGCGGTACAGGAGGGCATATCTTCCCGGCTATTGCTATTGCCAATGCTTTGAAAAAGCTTGACCCTGATACCGAAATACTATTTGTTGGCGCCAGTGGCCGTATGGAGATGGAAAAAGTACCGGCGGCTGGTTATAAAATTATTGGGTTAGATATCCAGGGTATTCAGCGCAAGTCGCTTTGGAAGAATGTGATGTTTCCCATTAAGCTGTTGAGGAGCGTGCGCAGGGCCGTCCAGATCATCAAAGATTTTAAGCCCGATGCCGCGGTAGGTGTGGGTGGTTATGCATCGGGGCCGTTACTTTATGCCGCATCGTTGAAGGGTATCCCAACGCTGATACAGGAACAAAATTCTTATGCGGGTATCACCAACAAATGGTTAGGTGCCAAAGCAAAAAAGATATGCGTGGCTTTTGATGGAATGGAGAAGTTTTTCCCGTTCGATAAGATCATCAAAACCGGCAACCCTATCCGTAAGGAGTCGGTGAATATTGCGGGCAAACACATGCAGGCGCTGGAGCTTTACAAGCTATCGTCGTTCAAAAAAACAATACTGATAACCGGGGGTAGCCTTGGCGCACGTACTTTGAATAATAGTATACTGGCCGGCATCAATAATTTAATTGCTGCTGATGTACAGGTAATATGGCAAACAGGTAAGTTTTATTATAAAACCATTTTAGAGCAATTGGGGCCCAATAAACACCCGGACATTTGCGTGGTAGAGTTTTTGAACCGGATGGACCTGGCCTATGCCGCTGCCGATGTAATTATATCAAGGGCAGGGGCCGGTACTATAGCCGAGCTTTGTGTGATAAAAAAGCCGGTAATATTGGTGCCATCGCCAAATGTGGCCGAAGATCATCAAACCAAGAACGCGCTGGCATTGGTAGAAGAGAATGCCGCGTTATTTGTGGCAGACAGGGATGCCGAAACAAAATTAGTAGATAAGGTGCTTGCACTTTTAAATGATAAAGATCTGCAAAAAACATTAAGCAATAATATTGGCAAACTGGCACTGCCCGAAGCCGATGAAGTTATTGCGAAAGAGGTTATCCAAATAACAAACAACAATTAAAGTAAAAGCCCCTGCTTTGGGCAGGGGACTTTTAAGTGAGTAGTTGATTTAGTAATTGGAGGTTTAGCTAGGATTAGCGATTAGTTGATTAGTAAATAGAGATTAGTAAGATTTAAATAAGTATAAAAATAATAGCGTTGAAAGTTAAAGTGTGATGGGCAACCACTCACCACTTAACCCAATCAACCACTCACCAAACACATGGAATTAAACAACATAAAAAGAGTTTACCTGGTAGGCATAGGCGGCATAGGCATGAGCGGCCTTGCGCGCTATTTCCACCATTTAGGCTGTGTTGTTTGCGGATACGATAAAACCAATACGCCCTTAACAGATGACCTGCATAACGAAGGTATTTGTGTGGTATTTGAGGACAGGGCCGACTGGATCCCGATGAGTTTCCAGAATGTGGATGAGGGTACACTTATTATTTATACCCCCGCTATCCCAAAAGATTCGGAGATATTGAACTATTTCAAACGAAAAGGGTTCGATCTGCAAAAGCGTTCGCAAGTGTTGGGTATTATCAGCAAAAGCATGTACACCATTGCGGTGGCAGGTACGCATGGTAAAACCACCACATCGTGCATGATAGCGCATATCCTGAAAGATTCGGGTAAAGATTGTTCGGCATTTTTGGGTGGCATATCATCCAACTACCAAACCAATGTGCTGTATGGCGCTAATAACATTGTTGTAGTTGAGGCTGACGAGTACGACCGTTCGTTCCTTACACTACACCCGGATATCGCCATCATTACATCGATGGATGCTGACCATTTGGATATTTATGGCGATCATTCGCAATTAGAGGAATCGTTTAAGCTGTTTGCATCACAAGTTAAGCAAGGCGGTACCTTAATATACCATAAAGGCCTGCCATTAGGCGAGGGTGTTACTTACGCCATGAATGGCCAGGCGCAGGCTATGGCAACTAATGTGCGGATAGAAGAAGGTAACTTCTACTTTGATTTTAACGATGGTAAAACCAGCATCCCTAATATTAAAATGGGAATAGCCGGTTTACATAATATAGAGAACGCGACAGCTGCTATTGAAGCTGCACTGCATGTTGAAGTATCTGCGGATGCCATTCACGAAGCTTTGGGGTCTTTTAAAGGCGTTAAGCGCAGGTTCGAATATATCGTAAAGAACGACAGCAATATTTATATCGATGATTACGCGCATCACCCCGAGGAGTTACGTGCGGCTATATCGTCAGTAAAGCGTTTGTATCCCGATAAGAAACTTACGGTTATATTTCAGCCGCACCTGTTTACCCGCACCCGCGATTTTGCTGACGGCTTTGCCGAGGTGCTTGATATGGCCGATGAGCTGTTGCTGTTAGATATTTACCCTGCGCGCGAGTTGCCTATAGAAGGTGTAGATAGCGACATGATACTAAGCAGGATGAAATTGTTGAATAAACGCAAATGTGGAAAACAAGAAAGCGTTGATATTGTGGCGTTTGAAAAACCCGAATTACTTTTAACTGTGGGCGCAGGCGATATTGATACGTTGGTTTTACCCCTAAAACAAGTTTTAGAGAATGTTTAAGAAATCCATATGGAAACCGCTGTTTATCGGCTTTGGCTGGCTTATTAGCCTGGCCGGCCTGGTGGTGCTTATGAGTTTTATTGAGGTAAAAAAGGCCGAACTGGTTTGTAAAAAGGTAAATGTATATATCCCGGGCAATCAATATTTTTTAGACAGGCAAGAGGTTGATAACATTCTGCAAACCACCAGCCATACGCTTATTGGCCGTAGGTTAGAGAATATAGATATCCACGCCCTCGAAAATAAATTAAAGCATAACCCCTTTGTTGAGTTTGCGAAGGTTTATGTAGATATGGATGGTGTTATACAGGTAGAGGTTAGCCAGCGCCAGCCAATACTGCGTATGATGAACCGTTTTGACCAGGACTTTTATGTTGACCAACACGGGTTGAAAATGCCCCTGTCGCAAAACTTTACCGCAAGAGTATTGGCAGTTAATGGGTTTATAGATGAGCTGTTTGCCAACAAGGTAGATTCGTTACGTACCCCGTTGGCAAAAGAGATATTTAAAACAGCCGATTTTATCAGGAAAGATTCGCTTTGGGATGCGCAGATAGCGCAGCTATATATTAACCAGGATCATGAGATAGAGCTGGTGCCGCGCGTAGGCAACCAGCGCATATTAGTGGGTAACGCCGATTCGCTGGCTACAAAGTTTGCCAACTTAAAAGTATTTTATAAGCAGGCTTTGCCTTTGGTTGGGTGGGATGCTTACAGGCTGATCAATATTAAATATTATAACCAGGTTGTAGGAGTGAGGAATGAAACATTGATTGATTCGATAAAGCGCCGTAAGCAGTTTATGGCCGATTCGGTAAAGAAGGCAACGATAGCATCGTTTAAAAGTGACACAGTAGGGAATGGCGATAACGCGCCGGTATTAGAAAGTACAGAGAAAAAGACATCTATTAAAAACTAAGTATATGGACAAAAGTTCGACACAAGAAAAAAGTTCGCCAATTGTAGTAGGCCTTGATATAGGAACCACTAAAATTTGTGCAATAGTTGGCCGCAGAAGCAAAAACGGTAAGATAGAGGTATTAGGAATAGGTAAAGCCGAGTCGGCAGGTGTAACGCGCGGTATGGTGTCAAATATCGATAAAACTGTGCAGGGCATTACCGCGGCGGTAGATATTGCCGGTACGCAGTCAAATGTCGAGATCAGGATAGTGAACGTAGGTATAGCCGGTCAGCATATAAAAAGCTTGCAGCACCGTGGTTTAATTACCCGTAAGGATCTGAGCTCGGAAATAAGCCGCAAAGACATTGACAAACTGGTTGAAGATATGTATAACCTGGTAATGCCTCCGGGCGAGGAGATCATCCACGTATTACCGCAGGAGTTTACGGTTGATAACGAGCCGGGCGTAAAAGACCCTATAGGCATGGCCGGTGTGCGTTTGGAAGCAAACTTCCACATTATATCGGGCCAGGTTACTGCCATTAAAAATATTGTTAAATGTGTTAACAAAGCCCAACTGGAAAGCCAGGAGTTGATATTGGAGCCTTTAGCTTCGTCAGAATCTGTGTTGAGCGATGAGGAAAAAGAAGCAGGTGTTGTTTTAGTTGATATTGGCGGTGGTACAACAGATGTGGCCATCTTCCACGAAGGTATAATTCGCCACACTGCCGTTATACCGTTTGGTGGTAACAGCGTAACAGAGGATATCCGCGAGGGTTGCTCGGTAATGCGCAACATTGCAGAACAGTTAAAAGTAAGGTTTGGATCTGCCCTGGCAGAAGAGAACAAAGAGAACGAAATTGTTTGTGTACCGGGCTTGCGTGGCCGCGAACCAAAAGAGATCTCGGTTAAAAACCTGGCCTTTGTTATCCAGGCGCGTATGGAAGAAATTGTAGAGCACGTTTACTACGAGATCAAATCATCGGGCTACGAGAAAAAACTTATTGCAGGTATAGTAGTAACGGGCGGTGGTGCGCAGTTAAAGCACTTAACCCAATTAATTGAATATGTAACCGGTTTAGATTGCCGCGTGGGCTACCCTAACGAACATTTGGCCAAGAACGAGTTTTTGCCAAAAAACATTTACGAGGATCTGCAAAGCCCAACTTTTGCAACAGGTATAGGCCTGCTGATAAAAGGTATTCAAAAAATGGAATACAACGGCATTAAGGAAGTGCCTGCTACAGCAGCCGTTAAAGCCGAAAAAACTAAATATACCGACGACCGGAAATTTGGCCTGCTTGGCAAGATCCTGGAATCGGGCAAAAAATTTATTAAAGACGATATAAAAGACGAGGATTTTTTGAAATAGGTGATTGGTTGATTAAGTGAATAGTGAGTGGTTTGTTTGCTTAAAACTATTCACTACTCCCCATTCACTATTCACCATTTATCCACATCCTAAAACTTTTCCACATTGTGCACATTTGTGGAAAAACCTTGTGGAAAAAGTCATAATATTACAATAAGAAAATCTATTTATTCACCAGAATACATATAGCTGAAAATAAGGATTATGCAGTTTGAGATGTTAAAGGAAAAATCGTCGATCATCAAAGTAATTGGTGTTGGCGGCGGCGGAGGTAACGCGGTAAACCATATGTACAGGCAAGGGATCACCGGTGTTGATTTCATTATTTGTAATACCGATGCACAGGCGCTTGAGCTAAGCCCTATCCCTAATAAAGTACAATTGGGCGCAAGCCTTACCGAAGGTATGGGTGCCGGATCAATACCCGAAGTGGGTAAAAACTCCGCCATCGAAAACATCGACGATATTAAGCAAATGCTTGGCTCTAATACCAAGATGCTGTTTATTACAGCTGGTATGGGTGGTGGTACCGGTACAGGTGCAAGCCCAATTATTGCCAAAGCAGCACGCGAAATGGATATCCTTACTGTAGGTATCATCACTACTCCGTTCTCGTTTGAAGGCAAACGCCGTAAAATGCAGGCCGATGCCGGTATGGAGGAATTGAAGAAATATGTAGATTCTTTCCTGGTGATCTCAAACGACAGGCTCCGCCAGATCTTTGGTAACTTAACCATGAGTTCGGCATTTGGCCAGGCCGATGATATTTTAACAACTGCCGCTAAAGGTATTGCCGAGATCATCACACTGCCCGGTTATATCAACGTGGATTTTAAGGATGTGCGCACTGTAATGAAAGACAGTGGCGTATCTATAATGGGTAGCTGCACTGCCGAAGGCGAAAACCGTGCTTTAAAAGCGGTTGAAGGTGCTTTATCTTCTCCACTATTGAAAGACAACGAAATTGAAGGTGCGCGTTACATCCTGTTAAATATCAGCTCGGGCCTTAAAGAGGTTACCATGGATGAGGTAAGCGTTATTACCGACTACATACAGGAAGAAGCAGGTTTAGCTGCCGACCTGATATGGGGTAACTGTGTAGACGAAAACCTTGGCGAGAAATTATCTGTTACCATCATCGCTACTGGTTTCCAAACCAAAGATGAGCGCGAGAAAGAAAACAGCAACAAAAAAGTTGTATCGATGCTGGTTCCTGAAAGCGAGCCATTGGTTAAGCCGGTGAATGAGTTTATCACCCCGGTAAAAGCCGATGCCGAAATGGACACCACGCCATATATGAAGCTTAAGGACGAGCCAAAACAAACCGGTTTGTTTGACCTGTTTGCCCGTGCGGAAGAGCAGGATGCTGCTGATAGCGGTATCATTAAATACAACCTTAACGAAGAGGCACCAGCTGCTGCCGAAGAGAATGACCCATCTGAGTTTACTTTTAAAGTAACCGAAACGGTGATGAACTTTGAACCTACAGTTGCTGCGGTAAAAGCCCCTGAGCCGGAACCGGAACCTGAGGTTGTTAACGCGGATGACAATAAAACAGACGAATCAATAGAAGAGCAACTGCGTAAATCGCGTGAGCGTATTATGCGTTTGAAAGACCTGAGCATGAAGTTGCGTAACGGTAATATTCAGGAGTTGGAGAATATACCTGCTTATAAACGTAAAGAGATTGCTTTACAGCAAACACCGGCTTCTGACGAGAGCCAGATATCAAGGTTCTCATTATTGCCGGATAGCGATGGCAAAACCGAGATCAGGAATAACAACTCTTTCCTGCACGATAATGTTGACTAATTGATGTAAACCCAAATACGAAGCCCCTCGCAACAATGCAGGGGCTTTTTTGTTATAGGTTTAAAACCTGTATAATTTTATATTTGCAGCGCATTTACATAAAGAAAAAGCATTTAAATTGGACCTGTTTAAAAAGATAAATAATAATATGGGCGGCCCTATCGGGCAGCACCAAAAGTGGTCGCATGGCTACTTCTCGTACCCGCGTTTAGAGGGCGAGATAGACCCTCACATGATATTTAACGGCAAGAAGCATTTGGTTTGGAGCCTTAATAACTACCTTGGTTTAGCCAACCACCCCGAAGTACGCCAGGCCGACGCGCAAGCCGCTGCCGATTATGGCATGGCTTATCCAATGGGCGCCAGGATGATGTCGGGCAATACCAAACACCACGAAGAATTGGAAGACAGCCTTGCCGAATTTGTAGGCAAACAGGCAGCTTTCCTGCTTAATTATGGTTACCAGGGAATGGTATCTATTATTGATGCATTGGTAGACCGTAAAGATGTGATCGTTTACGACGCAGAATCGCACGCCTGTATTATAGATGGTGTACGCCTGCATATTGGCAAACGTTTTGTTTACAATCATAACGATATTGATAGCTTTGAAAAACAACTTGAGCATGCCCGGCGTGTGGTAGAGCAAACCGGCGGGGGCATCCTGGTTATTACCGAGGGCGTTTTCGGCATGTCGGGCGCGCAAGGTAAACTAAAGGAGATCATCCGGCTGAAAGAAAAATATACTTTCCGTTTATTGGTTGATGATGCGCACGGCTTTGGTACAATGGGCCTTAAGGGTTCGGGCACACACGAGGCGCAGGATTGCGTAGATGGAGTGGACCTGTACTTTGGCACCTTTGCCAAATCTATGGCAGGCATTGGCGCGTTTATAGCTGCCGATACCGAAATTATCAATTACCTGCGTTATAACATGCGCTCGCAAACTTTTGCCAAGGCTTTACCTATGCCAATGGTAATGGGACTGAAGAAGCGTTTAGAACTGCTAAGATCGAACCCGCAGCTCCGAGAAAATCTTTGGACAGTTGCCCGCGCACTGCAAAATGGTTTAATAGCGCAAGGATTTGATATAGGCGTTACCAATACTATGGTTACACCTGTATTTTTAAAAGGTGACCTTACAGAAGCAACAAGCCTTACTACCGAGTTGCGCGAGAAGCATGGCATCTTCTGCTCCATTGTAGTGTACCCGGTTATCCCTAAAGGCTTAATTATGCTTAGGCTGATACCAACTGCCCTGCACACACTTGATGATGTAAAGCACACGTTAGATGCATTTAACGCGGTATCGACAAAATTAGCTGAAGGGCATTATAAAATGGCCGCAGCCTAACACTTATTTTATCCAATATTTTTTAAAAAGCTTTGCAATTAATTGCAAAGCTTTTTTGTGTTAATTGAAACGGCTGATTAGTACGGTTTTATCAATAAATAGATGGAAATATTAAGCGATAAATAAAAATATTGCCGGTTATGCAATAAATATGCAATTATAAGGTTGACGGGTTAAAAAATGAGTACCTACACAGGCATACGATAATTTACTTTTGATTAATTTTAAGCGTAAAATGTGGAAAAAAACCACTTTAAAGGCGGTATTTTTATAGGGCAAAAGTTTTTTATTATTAAAAAACACTTTAGATTAGCTTTATAAAACAATAAACCTCAAAAATTAAAGGAGTAGTCACAATGAAAAAATTTACTGAAGTAAAAGAGCTGGTTGCATCATTAGAAGCTGATGCCGACAAATTTTATAACAAAGGTAACAGCGCTGCTGGTACCCGTGTGCGTAAAGGTATGCAAGACCTTAAAAATTTAGCGCAGGCTATTCGTCTTGAAGTTCAGGAAGCGAAAAACAAAGCTTAAGTATAGCCGAAAGGTTATTTTACTTTCAAACATAAAAAATCCGGGTAGTTTAGGCTAACCGGATTTTTTATGTTTATACATTCTGCAGTGACGTGCTTTTGATTTGATGGTTTACTTCACCACTCCCAACTGCACTTTTATCTTATTCTCCGTATCGGCACTTACATTTACCAATGGCAAACGCAGGGTATCGCCGCACACACCCAAAGTTTTCAATGCCGATTTTACACCTGCAGGGCTGCCTTCGGTAAACATCAGTCGAGTAAATTCTATCATGCTATAGTGTGATGGCTGCGCGCCTTTGAAATCGCCGGCAAGGCATTTTCTTATCATATTGCTAAACTGACGTGGCAGTGCATTACCCACAACCGATATTACACCTACGGCACCCATAGCTATCATTTGCAAACTAATAGGGTCATCGCCGGATATCACCAGGAAGTCCCCCGGCTTATCACGCAACAGTTGGTTAAGTAACTCAAAATTGCCCGAGGCTTCTTTAATACCAATAATGTTTTTAAAATCGGTAGCCAGCCTAACGGTGGTTTCGGCACTAACGCTGCTGCCTGTGCGGCTTGGCACGTTGTATAATATTATTGGCAGGGGTGTAGCCTCGGCAATTGCCTTGTAGTGCTGGTAAATACCCTCTTGTGTTGGCTTATTGTAATGCGGGCTTGCCGATAGTATGGCATCATACCCGGTTGTATCAAAAGCTTTAATTTTTGCAACGGTCTCCAGGGTGTTGTTACCTGCAATACCTGCAACTAACAACACACGTTTATTCACGGCCTTGGCAGTAAAGTCGAAAACCTGCTTCTTCTCTTCTTTACTCAATGTGGCGCTTTCGCCGGTTGTACCAAGTGACACAAGGTATTCTACCCCGCCGTCAATCAGGTGGTCTATCAGCCTTTGTAAAGCATCATAGTCTACCTGTCCATCTGCCTGAAAAGGAGTCACCATTGCAACCCCCGTTCCGTGAAATTTGTTCATGTGCTTAATATTATAAGGCCGCTAAGATAGTAAAATAGTGCTTAGCGGCTGGAGGTTGGCATGTAGATTTTTGCGCATATCAGCATCAGTTTGCACAAGGCTTTTATAAGCGTCGAATGGCTCGGCGAGCTCGCCACAAAAAACAGTTATATTATGCCATACAAAACTCCGCCTTTTTCGCCCATTTTATCCACTAACTTCTCTACCTCCGGGTCGCGTTCCAATACAGGTGCGTGGTGCGGTTTTATACGGGCATCTATGATTAGCGAGCCGGTACAACCCCAATGCTTATGCTCGGTAAAGCTGTTAATGCCGTATATGTCGTGACTTGGGTTGCTTCGGGTAAAGGTTACCCATACAAAGTTGTTGATGGTTTGCGCCGTAAAGGCGGCATCGTCACACAAAACCATCAGTGGCAGGCCGGTTAATTCAGCTTCGGCTAAATGTTCCTGCAATATTTCCAGCATTAAAGGCATATCGCTGGTGCGGATGTTTTTTGGTACTTCTACAGCCAATACGCCCGGCATTACCATTTTGTAATTTACAAAGGGGCGCGGCAAGGTGAAGTTGGCAGGTAACTCGTTCCAAAGTTCGCGTTTAATATCACCGGCAACGGTAATGGCCACTTTGCTGCCGCTGTTAAGGCCTTCGCCGCTATAGTCAAGCGTATCTATAGTGGTTCGGGTATGAAAATGCAGGTCGCGGGTTAGGTCGATGCGTTGCAGGATATGTTTCAGGAAACCGCCTATATCGTTCACATCCAGCGATGGGTTATCCTCTTTAGCGGCTATAAACAAGTATTTGGCAAGGCTAAGCTGGCCTTTGCCAAGTATATGATTAGCAATAGTGATGATCTCCTGCGGGTAGCGTTCTTTAACATACGGGGTATAACGTTCGCTGCCAATAGCAAATAAAAGCGGGTGTACACCGGCCGCGTCAACCGCGTTAACAGCATGCAGGCCGGGTATTTCTTTGGGGATAGCACTTCCTGTTATTTCGTGGATCAATGCGCCAAAGCTGGTATCTTCCTGTGGCGGGCGGCCAACCACCGTGAACGACCATATCGCGTCTTTTTTATGATAAACGTTATGCACCTTCATCAGCGGGAAGGGGTGGGCAAGGCTGTAATACCCCAGGTGGTCTCCAAAAGGGCCTTCGGGTTTATTTTCCATAGGCATCACCGTGCCTGTTATTACAAAATCGGCATCCGCAGAAATGCAAAAGCCTTCATCATCATAAAAATAACGGAACCTGCGGTTGCCCAAAGCACCGCCAAAAGTCATTTCACTCAATCCTTCGGGTAGTGGCATAACAGCGGCAACAGGGTGCGCGGGCGGGCCCCCTACAAATATGCTCACCTTTAGCGGCTGGCCTTTTGCGTTGGCCTTGGTTTGGTGGACACCTATACCGCGGTGCAACTGGTAATGCAAACCTATCTCCTCATTTTGGATGTAATCATTCCCGCCCAATTGTATGCGGTACATGCCCAGGTTGGCATTCATAATGCCGGGCATGTCGGCATCCTCGGTGTAAACCTGTGGCATGGTTACAAAAGGGCCGCCATCTTTAGGCCAGTTTACTATTTGGGGTATCTCGCTTATGCTTGTTTTGCCAAAACTTATGGGGGCATCCTTACGCACTTTCATGGGCAGGGCCGATAGCGCGGTTAAAGCCGTGTTAGCATACTTAAAAGGGTGCTTGATAGCCTTTATCGGGTCGTTTTTAATATCCACCAATGTTTTGATCTTATCCAGCGTATCCCTGAAAATAAAGCGCGACCTATCCAGCGTGCCAAATAAATTTGATACCGCCGGGAACTTGCTTCCCTTTACATTCTCGAACAAAATGGCTGGTCCCCCGTGCTCAAACACACGCAGGTGTATGGCAGCCATTTGCAGGTAAGGGTCAACCTCTTCCTTAATGCGGACGAGGTGGCCGTTCTTTTCAAGGTCGGTAATGCAGGCTGATAAACTTTTGTAACCCATTTAAGCTGAATAAAGGCCAAATATATTACACATTTTAAAGATTTTAGTGATATTTAAGTCATGAAACCGCTTATCGTATTATTGTCTGTGTTCGGTGTTAGTTCGCTGGCAACATTTATTGCAGGCCACCCGCCCGACTATTATTTTTGCGGGAGGCTGGCTATGGGCGTAATGCTCATTTTCGCGGCTACGGCGCACTTTAAATTTACCAATGGTATGGTGTTGATGGTGCCGGGCTTTATCCCTTATAAAAAGGCGGTGGTACACATTACCGGCTACATTGAGATACTGGCAGCAATAGGCATGCTGGTTAAAACAGTACGCCAACCCGTAGCCTGGTTTGTAATTGTATTTTTAATACTGCTTTTACCCGCCAATATCTACGCCGCTCAAAATAAAGTGAACCTGGAGAAACCGGATATTTGCGGTGCCGGATTAAACTACCTTTGGTTTAGGGTACCGCTGCAAATATTTTTTATTGCCTGGGTATACTTCTTCGGGGTGATGCATTGATTTGGTCAAAAAAGTAAGACGATAGATTTACTTCCTTTTTATCATTAAAAAAGTTATATTACTTTTGGCTTTCAATTATACCAGCCTCTATGTCGGTACTTGTTTTTACCATAATTATACTTGTCGGCGCGTATTTCGCGGGCTTGCTGGGTTCGCTTACCGGGCTTGGCGGGGGCGTGGTTATTATACCGTTGCTTACGCTTGTGTTGGGTGTAGATATCCATTACGCTATTGGTGCCTCTTTGGTATCTGTTATCGCTACCTCATCGGGCTCGGCTGCGGCCTATGTAAAAGAGGGTATTACTAACATCCGACTGGGTATGTTTTTGGAGATTGCTACAACTATAGGTGCCTTGTTCGGCGCTTTAATAGCCGTTTACATTCCGGTGCAATATATTGCCATATTATTTGGGGTGATACTTATCTTTTCGGCGCTCATGTCGCTCCGTAAAAAAGCGGAAAATATCCTAACCGAGCCAACCTACCTTGCCGCTAAATTGAAACTTTACGGCAGCTATCCGGATGGTAACGGCGTGCAGGTTAATTACGGTGTTACCCGTGTAAGCGGCGGTTTTTTTATGATGCTTTTTGCAGGGACTATCTCAGGCTTATTGGGTATTGGTTCGGGCGCGTTGAAGGTGCTGGCTATGGATACCATTATGCGCATCCCTTTTAAGGTAAGTACCACCACCAGTAATTTTATGATAGGGGTAACCGCTGCAGCCAGCGCGGTTGTGTACCTGCAACGTGGTTATATTGACCCGGGGATTGCCATGCCGGTGGTTATAGGCGTTCTCTTCGGCGCTATGACGGGTTCCAAGATCCTTGTCCACACCAAATCATCGAGATGGCTGCGCTGGGTGTTTGCCGTAGTGGTAACCTTTTTGGCCAGCCAAATGATCTACAACGGAATTACAGGGAAAATATAGTGAGTGGTGAATAGTTGAATAGAGAGTAGTTACAAAAACCTATATTTATCCTTTTATATCCATAGATTTAACTGCTCATCAATAACCATTCACCACTCACCAACACATGAAACGCCTTTTTAGCAACCTTACTTTCCAGGTTATTATTGCCATTATATTGGGCGTGGTGGTTGGCCTGTACTTTAAAAGTTTTGCGCCCACCGCGCAGATGATCAGCAAGATCTTCATCAGCTTGATTACCCTGTTGATAGCGCCCATCATATTCTTCACCATTGTGCTGGGTATTGCCGGCATGAGCGATATGAAAAAGGTTGGCCGGGTTGGTGGCAAGGCACTGCTATACTTCGAAATAGTGACCACCCTGGCGTTAGTAATTGGTGTAACGGTAGCCAATATTATAAAACCGGGCGCCAACTTCATCAATAACCATGTTAAGGTTGATGATGCTAAATTAGCCGCCTACGAAAAGGCCGCCACAGAAATGAAATGGGGCGATTTTATAGCCCATATTGTACCGGCCAACGCATTTGAGGCTTTTGCCAAAGGCGATATATTACAAATACTGTTCTTTGCTATTCTGTTTGGTTTCGGCTTGAGCCGGATGGGGGATGCCGGGCAATCTATCATCGTTACCTTTGATAAGTTATCAAAGGTGTTCTTTAACATCATGAAGATAGTGATGAAGGTAGCGCCGATAGGCGCGTTCGGTGGAATGGCTTACACCATCAGTACCTACGGGCTAGCCACGCTTAAACCTCTGGCCTTGCTCATGGGCTCGGTTTACCTTACCATGTTGCTGTTTGTTTTTGTGGTGTTGAATATTATTTGCTACTTGTTTAAATTTAGCCTTTGGCAATATCTTAAACATATTAAGGAGGAGATATTGATCGTACTGGGGACTTCCTCATCAGAATCGGCCCTGCCGGGGATGATGGAGAAACTGGAGAAGTTTGGCTGCTCCAAATCAGTAGTTGGTTTGGTGATCCCGGCGGGATACTCTTTTAATTTGGATGGTACTACCATATACTTGTCCATGTCGGTGATCTTCCTGGCACAAGTGTTTAAGATAGATCTTTCTATTGAGCAACAACTCAGCATAATTGGCATATTGATGATCACCTCAAAGGGTGCGGCGGGCGTAACCGGCAGCGGTTTTATCGTGCTAACCTCTACCTTGGCAGCCATAAAAGTTATCCCTGTAGAGGGCGTAGCAATTCTTTTAGGCGTTGACCGTTTTATGAGCGAAGCACGCGCTATAACGAATGTAATAGGCAATGGCGTGGCTACTATCGTAATAGCTAAGAGTGAGGGGGAGTTTATATCACCGGAGTTGGAAGGCTAAATATGTATGTAGCGTTAACATTATTAAAAGCGCTTAGTATACTAATAGCTATGCCGTACATAATCATAACGCTGCTTAGAGGTATTAATAACGATGATAGAAAGAAAGTCAAAAATGCGGGCTATTTGTTTTTAGCTACGTTTCTTTTTATAGGTTTGGTATCTGTTATTGAATTTATAATTATTCCTGACTAATTGGCTAATCAACTTTAACAGTATCCTTCTTAAAATCGGGTTTTATGACTTTCGCCTTTACAGGTTTCTCTTTAAACTTCCTGAAGCTGTCTTTAATATAAAATACGAGGTTGTAATCAGTCATTGCGTCAACTTGCGAAGGGGTGGGGCGGTAATCGTTCATAAAATCGTCCAGGGTATCGCCCTGTAGGCCAGTAATCCCGGCTACCAGTTTATGCGTAAAACGCTGGTTGGTGTGGTCCTCGCGCTCGTAACGCAGCATGGTTTGCTGTAAACGATATTGCGGGCTTTTCTTTTTACCTATTGCTCTAAATAGCGACAACAGATCAACCGAGACCCAGGCAAATGGTACATTAGTAGCAGTTGGCCGCATTACATCAGTAAGCTTGGGGCCTTTAAAATTAAACTCTTTGGCAAACTGCTTGCGGTTGTTTACAGAATCACGCAGGTAGTTTCTTTTAGCCATAATAGCGACTTCGTTAAGCTTAATAGATTGCTGTTCCAGCTCTATTAGCTTCAAACGGCCGCTCCACGGGCTTACTGGCCGGGTATAAATTTTATAACCCATGGTTTGTATGCGAATGGTATCGGTAACCTTGGTTATTTTAAGCGTGAAGCTACCCAGGTCGCTGGTCATGGTGTTGGTGTTTGATGCAGTTACAATAACATACTCCACAGGCTTACGGGTAATTTTATCGATAACAATACCGGTAACCAATTGAGCACTGGCATCAATGCAAAATAACACTAATAATATCAGTAACAGGTATTTCATAGGTTGTATAAAAATAGCGACTGCAACGTTACTACAAGTGTTAATTAACAGATTTTAACATTGGTAACAATAATAAGGCAGCTATGCAGCGGCCTTATTATTTCAAAGCAAGTATCTTTACAAACTACCTTAATTTTTTAGTGTAATCGGGGTTCAACGGCTCATTGGTTTGCGCAAGGCGCTGCGCACCCACATTAGCGGGGCAGGCAATACCGTTAGGGCCGTCATAAACCAGATCGGGCTTGGTGCTAATAAGTTCTTTGGGTACATATACCTGTACCCTGGTAACAGAATAGCTGCTTGGGAAATAACGAACATAATAACCATCCGGGTGCAACGACCATATGCCAGATGGTACTTCCGGGTCTGGTTGTGGTGCCAGCCCTGCCAGTATCGCGTATTTTTCCATTTCTTCGTATGATGAATTACCCGATGCCGCCAATCTGCGGATGTTGTTTTCGGCTTCAAAAACCGCCTGTACAGCCGGTGGCAATTGGCCTTTGGCTTTATCCATAAGGTTTGCCGGTAATACGCCAAGTGCGCCACCTTCCAGCATAAGCAGTTCCTGGGTTGTAAGCAAAGTGGTTGCCGTTAGCTTAATATCTGTGCCCATATCTACAAAGCGTGTACGTGCTATAATTGCCCAAAGTAACACTTGTATATCGTGCTGTTTTACATTCGGGTGCTTTTCGGCGCTTTTAAGTATCCGTATAACAACCGCGCTTTTGGGGCCAAGCACAGGGGCAAGCATGTAGCCATCGCCCTTGCTTGGGCCGCGGGTGCCAGCATGCAAACAATAGCTTTTACAGGTCATTTCAAAAAAGCCGGCGCTAAGCTTAAAGCCACCGTCAGGTGCCTTTGGCAGCAGGTATAATGGCTGCGGTTGTTGCCCTTCTAAAAAGGATGGAGGTTTTGATCCGGTTTTGTCTACATCCTTAAAGCTGGTGGTAATGGCCTGGGGCTGTTTCAGTATTTTGTTCAGTCCGCCGCCTGATGCCATTTCGGTGCCTTTATCAAGTAGTTTTTTGCCCAGGCTGCCAAATTGTGCATGCGCGGTTGTTGCAAAAATTGAACTTATAAAGATGCTAAAGATCAATAAGTTGTGTTTTTTCATGAGGTGTGTAGGTATGTTTGGAGTGGCTAAATTAACTAAAAGAACATTAAAGCTATGTTATGATTAATATTTATTGCCGTTAATTATTAAAATGGGCGTGTTGGCGAATAGATAACTTAAAAGTAATTTTTTAACGGAATTTGATTTTGTACACAAGTGCAGATAAAATATAATTTGACTTTAAGGGCAATAACTTTAGATTTGCGATACAAAAACTAAAAAGCCGATGAGCGTTCTCGTAAACAAAGATTCTAAAGTTATAGTACAGGGTTTTACCGGTAAAGAAGGTACTTACCATGCTGAGCAAATGATTGCTTATGGTACACAGTTAGTTGGTGGTGTTACACCCGGTAAAGGTGGCCAAAGCCATTTAGACAGGCCTGTTTTTAATACTGTTAAAGATGCGGTTGACCAAACAGGTGCCGATGTATCTATCATTTTTGTTCCGCCTGCTTTTGGTGCAGATGCTATTATGGAAGCTGCCGAAGCCGGTATTAAGGTGATTGTATGTATCACCGAAGGTATCCCTACAAAGGATATGATTGCTGTAAAAGAATATTTAACTGATAAAGATAGCCGTTTAATAGGCCCTAACTGCCCGGGTATTATTACTGCTGATGAAAGTAAAATTGGTATTATGCCGGGCTTTATCTTCAAAAAAGGTAATGTAGGTGTGGTTTCAAAATCGGGTACGCTTACTTACGAGGCGGTGGACCAGGTTGTTAAAGCCGGTTTAGGCATCACCACCGCTATTGGTATTGGTGGCGACCCAATTATTGGTACCCCAACCAAAGAAGCTGTTGAGTTATTAATGAATGACCCTGACACCCATGGTATCATCATGATTGGTGAGATTGGTGGTGGAATGGAAGCTGATGCTGCCCGTTGGATCAAAGAATTCGGTACAAAACCGGTTGTTGGTTTCATTGCCGGCCAAACAGCGCCTCCGGGACGCCGTATGGGCCACGCGGGTGCAATTGTTGGCGGTGCCGATGATACTGCTGCCGCTAAAATGAAGATCATGCGCGAGTGTGGTATCCGTGTTGTAGAATCTCCTGCCGAAATTGGCGCTGCCATGGCAGAGGAATTAGCTAAATTGAAATAGAATCAAGACGTAAGAATCAAGATTCAAGATATAGGGAAATCCCGGTCGACTATTCGGCCGGGATTTTTTTGTTTGTAGAAATTTCTGATGGTGAATCTGTCGATTCATTGTTGAACCATGGCGCTCCCTTCGGCCCAGGCTTTATATTACAAGCCCAACATATCCTAAGAGATACTGAAACAAGTTCAGGGTGGCAGCAAGAATTTATTCTGAAAATTCTTAAATTCGGTGAATTCTGATTCCGTCATGAAAAAGTACATTCCCCTTTTGCTTCTTATCTCCACCACCACCTTCGCTCAATACAAACCTGCAACTTTTACAGATCCTGATAGGCTAAAGAAGATTGAAGCTACCTTTCCGGTGGTTGATAAGTTGTATAAAGAATATGCGGAGCAAAACCACTGGCCGGGTATGGCTTACGGTATTGTGGTGGATGGTAAACTGGTGCATACCGGTAATATGGGTTATACAGATATTGATGCCAAAACGGAGGTTACCTCTCAATCGGATTTTCGCATCGCATCCATGAGCAAGAGCCTTACGGCGATGGCTATCCTCAAACTTCGCGATGAAGGCAAACTAAAACTGGACCACCAGGCATCGCTCTATATCCCCGAGATGAAGAACAATAAGTATCTTACTAAAGATGCTACCCCAATAACCATTCGTCACTTGCTCACCCATTCGGCAGGTTTTCCTGAGGATAACCCATGGGGCGACCGCCAGCTGGCCGTGAGTGATGATGAGCTGCTGGCTATCTATAAAAATGGTGTGTCGTTCTCCAGCAATCCCGGTGCCGATTACGAGTACAGCAACCTGGGCTTTGCCACTTTGGGATACATCATTAAAAAAGTATCGGGCAAAACGTATGAGGAGTACATTAGCGATAACATCCTGAAACCTCTGGGTATGGCACACACCTATTGGGAATTCACCAAAGTGCCCAAAGACAAGCTTGCCCACGGCTACCGCTGGCTGGATGGAAAATGGGTGGAGCAACCTCTGTTGCACGATGGAGCCTACGGTGCTATGGGCGGGCTGATAACCACGATTGAAGATTTTAGCAAATATATGGCTGTGCACATGAATGCCTGGCCGGCGCGGGACGATGTTGAAACCGGCCCGGTAAAACGTAGTTCGGTACGGGAGATGCAATACCCTTGGGATGTAAATTATTTAACACCCAATGCCAAAACCACCACCGGCAGGCCTTGCCCAACGGTATCTGCCTATGGTTATGGCTTACGCTGGGCTAAAGATTGCGATAATCGTGTTTATGTTGGGCATAGCGGCGGTTTACCAGGCTTTGGCAGCCAGTGGAATATTTTGCCGGAGTACGGGGTAGGAGTAGTATGCTTTGCTAATTTAACTTATGCTAATGGCGGCAGGGCTAATGCTATAGCTTTAGATACTATACTGGCATTATCGGGAATAAAGCCCCGTATTGTCCCGGCATCGCAAATACTGACTCAACGCCGTAACGAATTGGTAAAGTTGCTACCCAATTGGGATAATGCTAAAGCGAGCCCCATATTTGCCGATAACTTTTTTATGGATTACTTCCCCGATAAGTTAAAGGCCGAAGCGACGGAAGTGTATGCTAAGGCAGGTAAAATAATAAGTGTGGAAGAGGTTGTAGCCGAAAATAACCTGCGTGGATATTTTATTATGAAGGGAGAAAAAGGCAATATCAGGGTAAGCTTTACGCTAACGCCGGAGAACCCGGCGCCGATACAGGAGTATCATATTGGGATTGTAAAACCTTAAACCCACCAAGCCCGCGAGAAGGCGTATTGATCATAATGTTGTGCTTGTCTTCAAACTGATAGGGGGGGCAATTCATCCCAAAGGGATCATATCTGTTTTTCTGTAGGGCGTGTAAAGGTATTTATATCAGTAGTCAATGCAAACTTTAATTGATAGGTGGCGTTTATCCAACAAACACCTGAAATATGAAATCAAGAATACTTTTACTTTTTATTGCATTCTCTACCATTTTAGTAAGCTGCAAAAAAGACAACAACGTTGACCCGCTACCTGATGCTAAAAAGCAGATCATAGGTACATGGAAGTTGCAAAGCGCCACTGCAGTTGCTTATGATGCATCGGGTAAAGAAGTAGACAGGGAGACTGAAAGCGCCGGTGAAGACGTCAAGTTTCAATTTGTTAATGAAAGTAGCGGTATAATCCTGACTTCTAATAATGAGCCGTTCACTTATACCATTACAAGCATTAATGGTAAAATTACACTTGCCGTTTTAACTGAATCTTACCAGGTAAGCTTTAACAATAGCACCATGACCTGGACGCTTGAAGAGCAATATGATGATAAGGCGTACGCAAAAAAAATACTTACTTATCAATTTACGAAGCTATTGTAAGCATAACCGTATTATCTATCCCGCAAGTTGGCCAAAGCTAAATTGCGGGATTTTTTATGAACACAATTCGCGCTTGTCAAACCCGTGTAAACATCCTCCCGACAAACAAAATCTGCCACCAAATTGTCGTATATTTATAGAGAAGCGAAGACGGATTAAGTTATATTTTTTACAAATATGTAATTTTTAAAATCTTTTTATAATCGGTGAAATCTTTTCAAAATCATCTAATCATACTAATAATGGCATACAATCAATTAACCCCCGAAGAAGAATATATCATACTGCATAAAGGTACCGAACGCCCATTTACCGGCGAATTACTTAATAATAAGGCCGAGGGCGTTTACGTTTGCAAGCGTTGCGATACCCCTTTGTACACATCCGAATCTAAATTTGAATCTCATTGCGGCTGGCCAAGCTTTGATGACGAAATACCAGGCGCGGTAAGGCGCGAAACAGATGCCGATGGCCGCCGTACCGAAATACTTTGCGCGAATTGTGGCGCACACTTAGGCCACGTTTTTGAAGGTGAATACCTAACCCCAAAAAATACCAGGCATTGCGTTAACTCGGTTTCTATGAAATTTGTCTCGGTTGACGAACTGAAAAAATAAGTCAGCACGACAGTGCTAAAAACATCAAAAGATTTAAATCCCTGCCGATTTTTCGGCGGGGATTTTTTCTTTTTCCACATGTTGTTTTGTTAAATAATTAGTCACTGTATGTTAAGTTTTCGGCGTGGTAAAAAGGCGTTTTTGAGGCCTTTTACCTTAGTTATTCATTTGATTTTTAAGGGTGTTGACAACGTGTTTATATCCTGCAAGGATTAATGATTTTTTATTTTTGTTTAATGCAAATTACTATTGATTGCTTTATAACACACTGTTGGTTAATCCGTTAATTTTTTTGTCATCGCACAATAATATTGTGTTACCAAAACATATTGTGGACAACTTATAGGTGATGTTAAAAACTTAGACTAACATTAAATGACGTGTTGCCCTATCTTTGAATTACAAGTTCTTTTAACGCTATCTATGTGTCGGTAGTTCTATCGAAACAGAAACGAAAAGACCATGGTAAAACATGGGCTAATGTGCAACTAAAAATAGTTTAGAAACGATTGGTGTGGGTGTGAAAGGTGAGTAAAATAAACGCGGAAAATTAGTTTTCGCGGTTTAGTAAAGATACTCGCATGGCATACCTATCTACTGTCGGCTCGGTACAAAGGCAAACGGGATAGTAGTTAACAGGGTAATGAATTTAATACAATAATATATAAGATCGTTAGATATGGCAGAGGAAACAGAATTACTATTAAGGGAAAACAAAGACCGCTTTGTGATCCTCCCAATTAAATACCCCGCTATTTGGGAAATGTATAAAAAGGCCGAAGCCAGCTTTTGGACAGCAGAGGAGATTGACCTGTCTGACGATTTGAAACACTGGGAGAACCTTAACCAGGGCGAAAAGCATTTTATATCGCACATACTGGCGTTTTTTGCGGCAAGCGATGGTATAGTTAACGAGAACCTTGCCATAAACTTCATGAGCGAGGTACAGTTACCGGAGGCACGTTGTTTCTATGGTTTTCAGATCATGATGGAGAACATCCACTCAGAAACTTACGCGTTATTAATTGATACTTATATAAAAGACCCTGTTGAGAAAGACCGCCTTTTCCACGCTATTGATACCGTACCATGTGTAGGTAAAAAAGCTGAGTGGGCTTTGCGCTGGATAAACAACGGCACATTTGCCGAGCGTTTGATAGCATTCGCTGCGGTAGAGGGTATTTTCTTTAGCGGTAGTTTCTGCTCTATATTTTGGTTAAAAAAACGTGGCTTAATGCCTGGCTTAACCTTTAGTAACGAACTGATCTCTCGTGATGAGGGCTCGCACTGTGAGTTTGCCTGCTTGCTATACAAAATGCTGGATAATAAATTATCTACCGAGGCGGCAACAAAGATCATTACAGACGCGGTTGAGATTGAAAAAGAATTTGTGAACGATGCATTGCCGGTAAGCCTTATTGGTATGAATGCAAAACTTATGAGCCAGTACATTGAGTTTGTGGCGGATCGCTGGTTAGATGAATTAGGTTACCCTAAAGTATATAACGTATCATGTCCGTTTGATTTTATGGAGATGATAAGCTTGCAAGGCAAAACCAACTTCTTCGAAAAACGTGTTGGCGATTACCAAAAAAGCGGCGTAATGAACAGCACTGCAGAAAGCAAAGCGTTCTCTTTAGATGAGGATTTTTAGGGAGCCTCACCCAAACCCTCTCCGAAGGAGAGGGCTTTAACAAATAGAATAAACTAATCAATTAATATAAATACTCCCTGTCGGGTTGGCAGGGAATAAGGAGGTGGCAAAATGTTCGTAATAAAAAGAGACGGAAGAAAAGAGTCGGTTAAGTTCGACAAGATCACAGCACGTATCGAGAAACTGTGCTATGGGTTTAACCTGGTTGACCCAATTGACGTGGCAAAAAAAGTAATTGAAGGTTTGTTTGATGGTGTTACCACCTCCGAACTGGATAACCTTGCAGCCGAGACGGCAGCATCGTTAACCACCAAACACCCGGATTACGCCTTACTTGCCTCGCGTATCGCGGTGTCCAACCTGCACAAAAATACCACCAAGTCGTTCTCTGAAACCATGAAACGTATGTATGAGTACGTTGACAAAAAAACCGGTAAAAACGCCGCTTTACTGGCTGATGATGTATACGCTATCATCCGCGATAACGCCGACATACTGGATAGCAGCATTATTTACGACCGCGACTTTGGTTTCGATTACTTTGGTTTTAAAACCCTGGAGAAATCGTACCTGTTAAAAATAGACGGTAAAATTGCCGAGCGCCCTCAGCACCTGTTTATGCGTGTATCTGTTGGTATCCACAAAGAGGATATCGAAAGCGCTATCAAAACTTACCACCTGATGAGCGAGCGCTGGTTTACCCACGCTACACCAACCCTTTTCAATGCCGGTACGCCAAAACCTCAAATGTCGTCATGCTTTCTGTTAACCATGAAAGACGACAGCATCGAGGGTATTTACGATACGCTTAAACAAACTGCCAAGATCTCGCAAAGCGCGGGTGGTATTGGTTTAAGCATCCACAACGTAAGGGCTACAGGCTCGTACATCAGCGGTACAAACGGTACCAGCAACGGTATCATCCCGATGCTAAAAGTATTTAACGATACCGCACGCTATGTAGACCAGGGCGGTGGCAAGCGTAAAGGCGCTTTTGCTATCTATTTAGAGCCATGGCATGCAGATATATTTGAATTTTTAGACCTGCGTAAAAACCACGGTAAAGAAGAAATGCGTGCCCGCGACTTGTTCTACGCCCTTTGGGTATCTGACTTGTTTATGCGCCGTGTAGAAGCTAACGAGGAATGGACCTTGTTTTGCCCACATGAAGCACCGGGTTTGGCAGATTGCCACGGTAAAGAGTTTGAAGCCCTTTACGAGCGTTACGAGAAAGAAGGCCGCGGCCGTAAAACTATCAAGGCGCAGGAGCTTTGGTTTGCAGTGCTTGATGCACAGGTTGAAACCGGTACGCCATACTTATTGTACAAAGATGCTGCTAACTTAAAATCTAACCAGCAAAACTTGGGTACTATAAAAAGCTCGAACCTTTGTACCGAGATCATGGAGTACACTTCTGATAAAGAAGTTGCGGTTTGTAACCTTGCTTCATTAGCGTTACCACGTTACGTAATTAACGGCGAGTTTGATCATGCTAAGCTTTACGAAGTAACTTACCAGGCAACTTTGAACCTGAACAAGATCATTGATCATAACTATTACCCGGTTGCAGAGGCTGAGTATTCTAACCTGCGCCACCGCCCAATTGGTTTAGGTGTACAAGGCTTGGCTGATGCCTTTATCCTGTTGCGTTTACCATTCGAAAGCGACGAAGCAAAACAACTGAACAAAGAGATCTTTGAGACCATTTACTTTGCTGCCATGACGGCTTCTAAAGACCTGGCCATAAAAGACGGACCTTACGAAACCTTTAAAGGCTCGCCTTTATCAGAAGGTAAGTTCCAGTTCGATCTTTGGGATGTTAAACCTGCCAGCACCCGTTGGGATTGGGAAAACCTGCGCTTAGATGTAATGAACCATGGTGTGCGTAACTCGTTATTAGTAGCACCGATGCCAACTGCATCTACCTCGCAAATATTGGGTAACAACGAGTGTTTTGAACCATATACCTCAAACATTTACACGCGCCGTGTGCTAAGTGGGGAGTTCATCATCGTGAACAAACACTTACTGCGCGACCTGGTAAACCGTGGTATCTGGACAACTTCAATGAAAGACAGGATCATCACCGCTAACGGTTCTATACAGGACATCGCCGAGATCCCTCAGGATATTAAAGACATCTACAAAACCGTATGGGAAATTAAGATGCGTAACATTATAGATATGGCTGCCGATAGGGGCGCTTATATCTGCCAGTCGCAATCGTTAAACCTGTTCATCAACGCGCCAAATGCGTCTAAACTTACTTCGATGCACTTCTACGCATGGAAGAAAGGCTTAAAAACAGGTATGTACTACCTGCGTACACAAGCAGCATCGCAAGCGGTTAAATTCACTGTTGAGAACCAGGGCGGTGGTAAGAACATGGAAGCCGTTATACCTGAAGTTGTATCTGACAGCAACCAGGAAGAAATGCCGGCCGGCCCGTCATGCTCAATGGAAGAGGGTTGTGTTACTTGTTCTGCATAATTAGCCTAATACACTATATAACAAGCATAACATAGAAAGACCGGTGAGCTGCAAAGCTTACCGGTCTTTTACTTTTTAATGATATCGTTTCACAGAAAATAAGCTACTATTGCGTAGCTACTATGATCCATGAACCATCAGCTATGAACTAATATGCTCACCTCACCCAAACACGAAATACTGCACTGCGACCGCTGTAACGCCCCCTTTGAATGTAAAGCAAACTCATTCACCAAGTGCCAGTGCAGTACCGTACAATTAAGTATAAATGAGGTGCAGTATGTAAGCGAACTATACGATGGTTGCCTATGCGCCAATTGCCTACTGGAATTGCAGAAGGAGTATCAGGAAAGTTTATAGTCGCTTCAACCTCCGTGTCCTTTGTGTTTCTCTCTTTGTGTCCTCTGTGGTTAAAAAAAACTGGCAAAACCTTTGCTATAAATAAGTATAAATTTAATACAGACTATCATGGCAAAATATTCGGAAAAGGCGGGCGAAAAGGTTGAAGAGACCATGCACGAAATGAAGGAAGGCAAGTTGAAAAGCGGCAGCGGTAAAAAAGTTACCAGCAAAAAACAGGCTGTAGCGATAGGGTTATCAGAAGCGAGGAAAGAAGGCGCTAAAGTCCCCAAGAAAAAGAAAGACTAATTTAAGGAGCCGCCAAAAATGGGGGCTTTTTTATTGGAATGAAAATTCGCTGGTTATCCAGTTCTCTAAACGGTTTTCCTTGTCAAGCTGTATCAGCCGCTCTACGTCGTTATCGCGCTTGTGGGTGGGTTCTGCGGTGTATTTAGCTATTACGGCCTTTAGGGCAACTAAATTTGCCTGCGTTTTATCAAAATCGCTCTTGTGTTGAATGGCGTACTTAGAAAATTGCGATATGTAAATAAATCCCAACTGTGGGTTAGTGTCCGATAGGTCCATGATGGCCTGTTTCAACTCAATAACCACATCCGGCGTTCCTTCCGTCCATTTGAGGATAAATTGTGTAGCCTTTTCTGTTTTTGCAGGCTCGGTACCCCAGGCAGTATGCATAAGCCAGTCGGCTGTTTTGATAACGTCGGGTTCGTATTTGGTATAATCTTCCTGCTTGTTAAAATGATAATCTTTAGGCACTTCATAAGCCTGTGCCAACGCATTCGCATAAAACGCAAACGTTATAACAGCTACTATGAAAAGCTTTTTCATCCGGTTAAATATGGAAAAATTAATTGCCTTTAACAATACCCGCCTGGAAAGTTAATAAATCTTTTTTAACCTCGAAGTTGCGCTTCCCAATTGCAGCTATATACGCGTCCGTTCCCTCATTAAATGCATCAATTGCATTGTTATCATACTTAGGTTCTAAAAAGTATACCAAGTTTGCCGAAACGTAATTTTCGGCAGCGACCAATTGTTCTTCGGTAAAATACTGGCGATTTTTTTCATCTGCCATAATTTCTTTAATCCGCGGCTTTAATTTCCTTTCTTCATGATATACATTAGCCAGGTTTGTGGTAATTTGCTCAAACGGCATATTGGTATAAACCTTGTTAAAGTACTCCATTACATTGCCATATAGATCAAAATCAATAACGCTATCTGTTTGCAGTGCAAACAGGTTTTTATATTTGGTCACAAGCAAAACCTTACCGGCATCATTTGCAATAGTATAGGCATACTGGAAAATCTTTCTGTCAAGCGTTTCAATTGCATTTACAGCTTCATTTCGCTCTTTTTCAATTTCCTGAACGATGTCTGTAGCCATTTTGTTTTTATACTTATTTCCCTTATAATCAAATGTTTTAATGTCTTTCCGCTCAACAATGCTTTGTAACGTATATATATCCTGTTGCATCCGTTCGCTGGATACAGGCAGGCTTGTATTAGTTTCCTTTAGTAACTCACTTATATCTAATACATCTGGGTTAAATTTCTCATTTATGGCATCATCCACATCAAATTGGTTAATAAAACGGCCGTCGTAATAACCCGCATAAAGTTCATCAAGCGAGAACTCATAAATGTCCTTATAAAATTCTTCTTTAAAAGTGGTACTGTCTATTTTGGTGGTTGTAGGTTTGGCAGATGTGGTAGAATATACATCATCCGTAAGTAATAATTGTAGGTGAGCGGGTTCATTAAAAAGCGACCACGCGCTATTGTGAACTGTAGTAGTAATTAAATTGATTCTCGTAAGTTCGTCCACCCGGTCTTCCGTTGATGGGTGAGACGACCATTGGTCGTCAATTATAACCTGGCTGGCGTTGGCTACATCCATTGTTTGGACGATTACAGGCAAACCATTAATATCCTGCTTAAGATTATTTTTAGCAGCGTAATAGCTCATCAAAATTTGGTGCTGGGGGTAAAAGTTATCCGCACGCTTATCTTTACTTAATTGTCCGCTCCAATAATTTAGTAAATCGTTATAACAAGACTGTGCTATATCTATACGTTTTAATGATGTAATAACCTGATTAGACCCGCTTACATATGCTGCCATAGCATCGGCATGAAACTCCATATCGCGCGAGAGCCTCATGTAAGTTTTATTAAGTACCACATAAACTTGCCTTAACAAAAATTGCATTCCGGATATTATCCAGATGTTGATTTTTGCTGTTAAATAAAACAAGGAGTGAAGTTTAGACATTGCATTTAATAAACGGCCATATCCATCGTTATCGTAAAGCATGTTGTATATCACCCTATTCATGTTATAAACGTAGCTGCCAAACTTCATGCTTCTTTGCGAAAAGTGGCCAAACTCATGTGCCATTACCGCTTTAAATTCTGAAACGTTAAGTGCGTTAATAAGCCCCAGACCGATTTTAAGATTTTTCCTGACAGGCAGGAACATGCTCCAGAAATTGGAATTATAAAATACAGCCGCATTTACATCGGCGCTTAAAAATATGCGTTTAGGGAATGGCGCTTTTGCCTCTGTAGTTAATTGCCTTATAAAGCCGAATAACAGAGGTTGGTCTTGTTCGGTAACTTCTACCATGCCGGAGTAATCGACCTTATTGCGCTGAAAAATAAATTTGATAACAAAGTAAACTAACAACAAGCCCGACCCAATAAGTGCCGCGCCCAAAACAAGGGTTAAGAAACTTGCTTTAGCTGTTATTTTATGGCTACACCCAAAGCCCCGAACGCAAATGCCAGGGCAATTGCGCCCAACAGTAATATGATATATGTTAATACAAATAAGAGTACGGCGCCTATAGAGCGATATACATTTTTATTAAAAGAGGCCGATGGCTTGATGATGTTTTTATCAGCATTGGCAGGTAAAGGTGGAAGCGATAAGGTTGGGTTCATTATTTAAAGATAGTAAACGTATCCATTATTTTCATCAGAACCACCGCCTCGTCAATTGTACATGGATTTGGGCCTTCGCCTTTGAAGTATTGTACTATTTTGGTGATCATGGGTTGCTGGATATGCTCGGGATGGGTAAAGTTTACAGTCTCTTCGCCCTCTTCATTCTTAAGCGTAACAAACGTACCAAAAAACGGGAAGGTTATTTTGCCCTTGGTGCCGATGATCTCGCAGCTATCCACCGCCTCGGCTGGCGCTACATTAAAACACCAGGAACCATTTACCACCACTTTATTTTTAAAAACAATTTGCCCGCAAACATGGTCATCTGCCGGACTAAACCCGCCTTGGTTAAGGCTGTAGCCCGTAGAAGCGGCCGGTTCACCAAAATAATATAACATCAGATCGAGCTGATGGGGGGCAAGATCATGGAAGTAACCACCTCCGGAAAACTCGGGCTGCAGGCGCCAGTTGTCTACATTGGCCTGAGGATCAGGGTTAGCATACTTCCACATGCGGATCTGCACCGTACGGATATCGCCAACGGCATTACTGTCTATTAAGCTCTTAACATGCAAAAACATAGGCAAGGCACGTCGGTAGTGCGCTACCGTAAGTTTTGCTCTGCTTTCGCGTACGGCATCGGCCATTTCCTGTGCTTCCTGCGCGTTGCGGGTGACTGGTTTTTCTACATATATGTTTAACCCTTTTTTTATGGCGCGCAAGGCATATGCTAAGTGCGAAGCCGGTGGAGTAGCTATAGATACCGCGTTTACTTCCGGGTCATTCAACAGGTCTTCGGCATCGCTGTACCATTTGTCAACATGATGGCGTTGGGCATAGTCGGCAGCCTTCGTGGCATCGCGGCGCATTACGGCAACTAGTTTACTATCGGGGATCTTATTGTAGGCTTGCCCGCTTTTTTTTTCGGTTACGTTACCGCAGCCAATGATGCCCCAGTTAATTTTAGTCATGTATAAATTAGCTTAACATCGCCAGCAATTCTTCATCGCTGATGATGGGTATATTCAGTTTATTGGCTTTCTCTAACTTAGCCGGGCCCATATTTTCGCCAGCTACCAGGTAGTTAAGTTTGGCGGATATACTGCTCAGGATCTTTCCGCCATTCTGCTCAATAATATCTTTCAGCTCGTCGCGCGAGTATTTTTCAAACACGCCTGAAATGATAAAGCTTTGGCCGCTAAACTTTTCGCTTGCAAGGTTAACCTCTTTCTCTTCGGCAACAAACTGCAGGCCGCTGGCACGTAGCTTTTCAATTTCTTCGCGATGGCTTTCGTCGGCAAAATATTCGGTAATGCTTTCAGCTATCCGGCCACCAATTTCTTCGGCAGCTATCAATGCTTCCTGGGTGGCCTTCATCAGGTTATCAATAGTTTTAAAATGCGCCACCAATTTCCTGGCAACTGTTTCGCCCACGTAGCGGATTCCCAACCCAAACAACACTTTCTCGAACGGCTGCTGTTTAGATCTTTCGATACCATCCAGCATGTTATTGATAGATTTTTCGCCAAAGCGACCAAGCTTTTTTAATTCATCGGCACGCTCGTGTAAAATATATATATCGCTGATGCGCTTAATAAAATCCTGGCGGTACAGGGTTTCGATGGTTTCATCGCCCAGGCCATCAATATTCATGGCTTTGCGGCCAATATAATGCTGCATTTTACCCACAATCTGCGGCGGGCAGCCTTCATCATTCGGGCAATACCAGGCGGCCTCACCTTCGGTACGCAATAATTTAGTGTTACATGCCGGGCAATGGGTTATATACTCAATGGCCTTAGCGTTGGGTTGGCGTTTATTGAGGTTTACGCTGATGATCTTGGGGATGATCTCGCCTCCCTTTTCAACAAAAACTGTATCGTGCTCATGCAGTTTAAGACGTTCGGTTATTTCATCGGCATTGTGCAGGGTGGCGCGTTTTACGGTTGTGCCTGCCAGCAATACCGGCTTTAAATTGGCAACCGGGGTAACAGCACCTGTGCGGCCTACCTGGTAGGTAACGGCCAGCAGTTCAGTCTCTACACGCTCTGCCTTAAATTTGTAGGAGATAGCCCAGCGCGGCGATTTAGCCGTAAACCCAAGCTCCTGTTGTTGCGAGTAGTTATTTACTTTAATAACGATGCCATCAATATCATAACTCAAATAATGGCGTTCGGTATCCCAGTGGTTAATAAACTCCAGCACGCCGTTTATATCGCTTACTAAACGACTGTGATCATCTACATGAAAGCCCCAGCTTTTAACGGCTTCCAGGCTTTCCCAATGGGTTTTAAACAGGGTTTTCTCGGTATATAATCCGTATAAAAAGCAATCCAATGGGCGGCGGGCAACCTCTGCCGAATCCTGCAGTTTCATGGTACCCGATGCAAAGTTTCGGGGATTGGCATAGGGCACTTCGCCGTTATCTATACGCTCTTTATTCAGGCGCTCAAAGGCTTTAAGGTGCATAAAAACCTCACCACGGATCTCAAAAAGATCGGGGTAGTTTCCTTTCTCCAGTTTTTTGGGAATGGTGTGTATCGTACGGACATTTGTTGTCACTTCATCGCCCTGTGTGCCATCGCCACGGGTTACGGCACGGGCAAGCTTACCGTGCTCATAAGTAAGGCTCATGGATAAGCCGTCGAACTTCAGCTCGCATACATATTCAAAGTTATCACCTATAGCTTTGCGGATGCGCTGGTCAAAATCTATCAGGTCCTGCTCGTTGTAGGTATTACCTAACGATAGCATCGGCCAGCGGTGCTTAACGGTGACAAACTCCTTGGTTACCTCGCCGCCAACCACTTGCGTAGGCGATTCGGGATCCATAAACTCGGGAAACTGCTTTTCCAGCTTGCTTAGCTGCTCCAGCTTTTGGTCGAAATCGTAATCGGATATGGTAGGCATAGCCAGCACGTAATAGTTGTAGGTGTGCTGTCTCAGTTCGGCAGTAAGGGCCTTAATTTGGTCTTTGGCTTCGTTAGGCGACATGTTAGCGAAGATAGAAATAGTTGTTTAGCTAAGATAATATCGAATAATGAATTTTGAACGTCGAACGCCGAAATTAACTTCGATATTCATCATTCGATATTAGATGTTCGTTATTATTTCTGGTATTCCATAACAGCTACTACCGGGTAATGATCTGACGGGGTACGACCATGGTAGGTGTTGGTTAAAATAGCGTAGCGTTTTACCTTAAATTGTTTGGTTACAAAAATATGGTCGATGCGTTTATCGCCTGCTGTGTTAGCGTTAAATTCGTTAAAAGTATCGCTTGGCGCCAGCTTTATGGGCGACAACACGTAGCTATCTTTAAGTACTCCCGAATTGTTGATCACCGCGTAACTGTCTGAAGTTTGGTCTACGTTAAAATCGCCTGTTAAGATGGTTGGCATGCTACCTGCCATTTGCTTTATTTTTTGAAGTACCAGTTTAGCGCTTTCGCGGCGGGCTACTACGCCAATATGATCCATATGGAGATTGAAGAAGTAGAATACCAGCCCGGTTTTAACTTCTTTGAACTGTGCCCAGGTGCATATACGTGGCAGGGCAGCATCCCAGCCCTTATTAGGTTTATCGGTAACGGTCGACATCCAGAAATCGCCTGTTTTTAGCAATTTAAACCTTGTTGATTTATAAAATATAGCTGAATGTTCGCCACCATGTTTGCCATCATCGCGCCCTGCGCCAACCCATTTGTAACCGGGCAGGCTGTCGGTTAGTTCTGTCAGTTGGTGGTACTTAGCTTCTTGCGTTCCAAATATATCCAGGTCCTGAAATTGAATAAGTTTAGCTACCCAGGGATAACGGTCGCCCCAGCCATTGCCGGCAGTAGAATCGCCTTTGTTTGCATTACGAAGGTTGTATGTGCCAATATTAAATTGTTGTGCTTTAGTAAATGTTGCCGTAATTAGCAGCAGTATGAGTGTTAGTTTGATTTTCATAGTAGTACAATTATAATAAACACCTGTCATTTCGAACGAGCGATAGCGAGGAGAAATCCTGTTAGATAATAAAAGTCCGTTACGCGTGGCTAATACTTGTATTAAATAACAAGTTTTCTCGTCGCTGCGCTTCCCTCGAAATGACATTTTCGATTAGAACATAATCTTAAACTTCCCCTTCCCGTTTCCTTAAAAACCATTCTGCAGTAAGCAGCAGCAGTATCAGTACGAAAAGCCATTTCACATCTATCAGGTCGCTGTAGCGCTTGTCTTCATAAACAACGGTTTTGATGTTTTCGTTTTTGCGTATAAGGTCGGCAAGCTTGTTTATTTGCGATGGCAGCAGCATTTGCCCGCCCGACTGTGCCGCCAGGTTGCGTAGCAATTGATGATTAGCCGTGCTTTGTCGGGTCTCTAAATCCAGTTGCTTAACGGTAATTTGCCCGTTAGCTGTAAAGGCCTGCTTACCGTTACTGGTGGTAGCTGAGTAAGTGTATTCGCCAACCGGTATTGTGCCTGCATTTAGCTGGTAACTTTGCCCGTTGCGCGTAAACAGGAAGCTGTAATTTTTGCCCGATTGGCTCTTTAAATTGATCTTTACATCGGGAGTGTTGATGAGTTCCAGGGCGTCGTTATATAATTCGGCATTCAACAGTACATTCTCGCCTTCGTCAAAAACGTTTTTAGATGCATAAACCCTGAAGCGCTGGCGGTCGGCATTGGCGGTAAGGTATTGTACCGTTTGGCTTAGCAATTCTTCTACAGCGTGATGGTTGCCATATTCGCGGTACTCGGCCAGTTGCCAGCGCCAAATGCCCTCACCTGTTAGTACTGCCAATTTGCGGCCGGCGTCTTCACCAAAAGCCAGTAGGGGGTAAGCGGTTTCTACATTGCCTATCTTTTGTTTCAGCAACACGGTTGCCGTACCCAATGCTTCGTAATTGCCAAATGAGGCGATCAATGGCGGTAATTTGTTTATTTTATTTTTGGTAGAATCTGTCAACGTAAATGCCGAGAAGGTGCTAGCCGGTCGCGCGAACGCTTCCTGTACTTCCTGGCTGTTTGAGGTTACTTTAACCACTTTTTGCACACCGTTAAATGCCGGTAAATTTGCCTGTGTGCCCGCTATGTACCAAACAGGTGTTTTGCTTTGCAGCAGCGGCTGTAATTTACTGTAGCTATCTCCCGATAACTGGTACAGGATAGCCATACTGTAATCCGCAAGTTTAAGAGAGCTTATATCACTTACCAAACTTGTTTTCACCTCAAAGTTTTTATTGCTTTCGATGCCTTGTTTTATAACAGCCAGATCGGGGTGGGGGCCATCATATAGCAGCAATATCTTTTGGCGGGCATCCAGCACATCTATATAGATGGTTTCGGTATTGTTTTGTACCGATAGCTCATTTTTAACCGGTGCAAGGCTGATGATAAACTTGCGTATGCCTTTTTTATCAGCATTTAACTTTACCGGGATAACTTTTTTGAACGCTGCCGATGAAATACCAATATTTTGCGAATGCACCTGCCGGCCATCCTGCGTAATGCTTAAGCGCATTTGCTCGCCCTGGCTTTGGTAGGCTTCGGCCAGTATTTCTACTTCGAAATCATTCCCCAGGAACGCGGTTTTGTTATAGCTTACATTACTGATAATAAGATCGCGGCGGGGAATGGTATCGCCAAGGGCAATAGTATAAATACTTGTTTTGATGTTGCTGGCCTCGTATTGCGGGTCGGTGCCCAGGTTGTAGAGGCCGTCGGTAGCCAGTACCAGCGCGCCGATGTTACGGTTTACAAAACGTTCGTTGAGTTGGTGCAGGGCAGATGAAATGTCGGTTTGGCGCCCGTTGTATTTTGTTGACAGACTATCATGCAGATCCTTATCAAAATTAAACTCGTGGACTTCAAAGTCAGGGCCAAGGTCTTTTTTAAGGGCGGAGAGAGCCTCTCCCCAGCTGTTGGCATTTGAAGTCTCCCCTGTCGGGGGAGATTTAGAGGCGGCTTTTGCGCCAAATAACTTTATCGATTCCGAATTATCCTGTGCAATTATTACAATCGGTTTTTGCGGCAAATAGCTTGTAGAGCGTACCAATGGCGAAACCAGCAACAGCGCTAAAAAGCTTACCACAATCGCCCTAAATGCGAATAGCGCATAGCGCACGCCCTTTACCAGCTGCACGGGTTTGCGGTACATGAGCCAGGCATAAAGCAAGCCTAAAACAATGCAGGCAGGCACCCACCATCCCGAAACTGATCCCCAGGTTAGCGACATTAGTTGAGTACGTGGTAATTGGTGAAACGTATAGGAAAGCGCATAACATCCATACCCGCAAAATGCGAAATTATTGTGGAATGGCTTAATTAATTTTTATACGGATAGGCCCTTTAATATGACCGACATCTACTGGCTCCCCTTTTTGGGTGATGCTTACCTTGCCATCTTTTTGCAACTCAATAGCCGCATCCCTAATTTCCTGCATGTGCTTGCGCCAGTTGGTTGGGAACAAGGCCCGCGCAATCTCACTCGGGCAAACGGTTTTGTCCCGTCCGCGCTCGGCTGCCATGGTGAGGGTGGTTTGGGGGATGGAATTGTTTGTCATTCGTTTTATACAACAAAAGCGACAAGTTTTTTGCTTGCCGCTTTTGTAAATTTATGGTGATTTCAGGCAGAAAATGTTCACGTTCACGTTTGCACAACCAGCCGGTTTTTTGCAATTTGTTAATAGTCAGTTATTTGATTGTCAAAGTACTGACAGCATTGCGACACCACAATGTATTATATTTTTACTTTGAATTTTGACTTTAAGATCCTACAACATCCCGCCATCAACAGGGATCACCTGCCCGGTGATATATGCCGCCATGTCTGACGCCAGGAAAACGCAGGTGTTTGCTACATCCTCGGGCTCGCCGGCACGTTTCAACGGGATAGCTGCCGCCCAGCCTTCAACCACTTTAGGGTCGAGCACGTCGGTCATTTCGGTGCGGATAAAGCCCGGTGCAACTACGTTGGTACGGATATTACGCGAGCCCAACTCCTTTGCAACAGATTTGGAGAACCCGATGATACCAGCTTTTGAGGCGGCATAGTTTGCCTGGCCTGCATTGCCCTGTACGCCAACAACCGAGCTCATGTTAATGAACACACCTTTACGGGCTTTCATCATAATTTTTGATGCCGCCTTGGTAACGTTGAATATCGATTTAAGGTTAACGTTAAGCACGTCGTCCCATTGTTCTTCGGTCATGCGCATCAGCAGGCCATCTTTGGTAATGCCGGCGTTGTTCACCACAATATCTAAAGCGCCAAAATCGGCAACAATATCGTTTATCAGTTTTTCGGCTTCGTCAAATTTTGAGGCATCGCTACGGTAACCTTTAACCTGTGTGCCAAAGCTTTGCAGTTCCTGCTCAAGTGCCTGTCCTTTTTCTACAGATGATAAATATGTAAAGGCAACCTTAGCGCCATGTTCAGCAAATTTCTCTGCTATTTTGCGGCCTATACCTTTTGATGCGCCCGTAATAAGCGCGGTTTTTCCTTCAAGTAATTTCATAATTTAAGTATGAGTTTTCGAGCGGGTGAAGGTAAGAAATTTTGAATTGCTACAAAAGCAGTGATTTACGCAGTGCTGTTTAAAATTGAACTATTAAAAAGACGTTCCCCGCAAGTGTGTGGAACCCCGGTGTTATGGACCCGCCTTCTCTTGAATTATAATTGGCGCCTACTGCACCAAGACTATACTTTGCCTCGATACCCAAACTAATTTTTTCGCTTAAAAAAATATTAAAGCCCGCTTTAGGGGCAATATAGGTAGCCTTTTCGCTTGCCGATGCCGATAAGAACGTCGACTCGCCATCGCCTGCGGTCATTGTAAACTTGGTGAAAACAAAGCCCGCGTTCGCGCCGCCGTAAATGCTTAAAAGTCCGCCAAGGGGTACTTCATAGGCTATACCGGCGTAAACGCCCAACCCGGTGTAATTGCTGTAACTGGCCGTGTAATAACTTACCCCATCTTCAGAATAATCAAAGCTGCTTTGCCTGGGTTTGTAGGCGCGGTAATCAATTGTACCCAAGTAAACGATATTACCCATTCGCTTTCTTACACTTGCGCCAAATACTGTCGTACCCTTGTAGATTTCTTTTAGCTCGCCCTGTGGCGATTCATAACCGCCGCTTATGGCCATAGCCCAGCCATCTTGCATAATATAGCCGCCGCTGTTATAACTGCTGCCACCAAGCAGGTCGCCATCGGCATTCATGCCCGATGAGCGGCGCTGCGCGTTAGCTGCCGAACAGATCATGATCAATAAAAAAGAAAAAACAATAGTTGCCCGGTAAATGGGTGTGTTAGATTTGGGGGAATACATTTTATTAGATAAGGTTGTGGATTTAAGCCTCTAAAATAGCAGAATTTTTTAACAGATATGAAATAAAGTTTCGGATGATTGATCGGGCGTAATTTATGATGGCCAGACTATAACAAACATTAATTGCACATTTGTACCGGGGGATGAAACATATAAATCCTCTGTACGTTCACCAATAAAAAATTAATGCCCCTTATGCCCACAAAAAAATTAATTGCCCCCTTTTACGAACGACTGGCCCTTATACTGATAGGGGTTTGCATATTAGGGTATGTTGTTGTAGCCGGTAAAGAGATCCTCGACCCTATGATCTTCGGCTTCCTGTTTGCCGTTCTGTTGTTACCGGTATCAAACCTGTTAGAAAAAAAGTTGCGTTTGCCACGCAGCGCGTCGTCATTTATATCTATACTATTATTAGTGGGTTTTGTTGGCGGGATACTATACCTTATAGGCTCGCAAATTTCAAACATAGCCAACGACTGGCCAATGCTGCAAACACAGGTAAAGGATTCTATTGCCAACTTGCAGGCATGGGTGCAGGATACCTTTCACATAAACGCGCACAAGCAAATAACCTATGTAAACAGCACTGCCGATAAAATAATGGCATCGGGCACGGCAGTACTGGGCACTACCTTTGGCGCGGTATCGTCGTTGGTATTGTTTTATGTTTTTATACTCATCTTCACCTTTTTTATACTGTTTTACAGGCGCCTGCTGTTCCGTTTTATTACTTGGGTATTTAGCGACGACCATACAAGCGTAGTGGTTGATATTGTAGAGAATGTTCAGAAAATACTGCGCCAATACATTTTTGGTTTACTTATAGAGATGGTAATCGTATCTGGCATGGCTATTACCGTATTTTATTTAATAGGTATAAAATATGCTGCCCTGCTTGGCATAATAGTGGGCGTATTTAACATTATCCCGTACATAGGTATTTTTACGGCGCTACTATTAAGCACCATAGTAACCTTTGCAACCGGTACCATCAGCCAAACGCTTACCGTAGCGGTGAGTGTTGTGGGGATACATGCTGTAGATGCCAACTTTTTATTACCCGCGGTTGTGGGCTCAAAGGTGAGGCTTAACGCGCTTATCTCTTTTATAGGCATCATTATAGGCGAAATGATCTGGGGTTTATCGGGCATGTTCCTTTCTATCCCGGTAATAGCCATCTTTAAAATTATTTTCGACAGGATAGACAGCCTAAAGCCATGGGGTTATTTGTTAGGCGGCGATTATGAATATAAAGATTCGGCCGCAAAGGAAATGAAAACGGAGTAGGGGAGGTTAGCCACAGTGAGATCCCATTCTAAAAAATAGATGCCTGTTATTTTTTAACACTCTTTTTTTCAAAGTCAACAACTTCTCCGTCGGTAGGCATTTCGTTTATACGAATACCTGTAGCGTGATTCGTTTGGGAACTCATTTTATACCGGTCAATCAAATAAGGTATTCCTTCTCCAAAAAGAAGATGGGGAGAGGTTGTGACCTCGAAGTGCAGATGTGGCTCACGCGCGTCTCCGGAGGCGCCAATTCGGGCTATCAATTGGCCCTTATGGACACGATCACCTGCCTTAATGCGTAAACTTCCCGGCTGTAGATGCATGTAGTGAGCATAGTGCCCATTGCCTAAATCAATCACGACTGTATTACCTGCAAGTTTTTCAAAAGTTAACACTACAGCCGGATGAAAAGCTGCACCGTGCCCCGGAATATTGTTGGGCAAACCATCTTTTGCTCTTATCACGCGGCCATCGGCTACGGCAAACACAGGTTCACCATAACAAAAATAGGAATGCACATCTTTTGAATCGCCCGAAAAAGAAGCAATATCCCTGAACTTTTTCCAGTCAATAGCATAACGCCGGGAATTTATGGAGCGACCGTCAAGAATAATGGTTCCGCGGCGATGATGGTTATCCACATCATTGCCAGGGCCATCCACTGCAGTCCAGTTTGGGCCCTCTAACGGAGATGTCAACACCTGCAACTTACTTTGGCGGGTGGAAATAACAGCTCCTTCCAGCGAATCTGTTTCCGTCACCACGCGGTGTAATAATTTCCCCGGAAAGCTTTTTTTTGCATCTGCTTCTATAAATACAATTGCCGCCTGGCCGCTGGCAAGCGTTAATTTATCAGATGCCATTTTCCCTAAAGGTTGTAGCATGGTGTATAACTGGGTAGCATCAAAGGTTATCACCGGTTGGGCATCTTTCGTATTGGGATCAATTAGTTGGATTCGACGCAGTTTTATCGTGTCCGAACTGAAATTCGTCAAGTATAACTCATAAATCAAATGGTGCTTTGACCCATTAGCGAAAGCGGTGGGGTTGAAAGGCACACTCATCTTCAATTGTAGCGGAAAAGAAAATGGCTTTTCGGGAGACTGTAGATTTTTTGGGTGCAAGGTTTGAGCAATCGAATGATGTGACTGCACAAGTGTAAAAAGTGTTGCCGCTAAGAAGAAAGTTGCCCTGTTAAATGATGGTATCATGCCTAAATAAAACTTTCAGACATCAAAATATGGTAAAGGTTACAGGTTTAAGATGATTTTTTCCTGTTCTGATAAAGCGGGCTAGTTGTAATTCAGTAATAAGCAAGTTTAGAAACTAATGATCGATTCATTTTTATAGGAATTACCTTTAACCGATAAGCTTATAAATGCTGATATAGATGGTGACGCCGTAGGCCATCAGCATAACGGTATTTAATACCAGCAACCAGTTCAGGTCTGTTTCGCTGAATTTTTTAATGGAGCAGATAACCAGCAGGGCAATAAACCCCAATATCAACAGGATAGGGAATATTAAAGTCCACCCGTGGGTTGGCGACAGGTAAATATTCTGCAGTTTAGCGGTATCGCCCTGTAAGAAAGGTACAATGGCTATCAGCAATAAAAAAAAGAATAAACGGGTCACAACTTTGGCTGCTATCTGGCTTGTTTTCATTCGGGGCCAAATTAGTAAATTTGGCGTAATGAAGTATCAACGCGCATTATTCATCCTTGTATTTTTACTGTTGCCTGTATTTGCCATTGCGCAGGTTAAGCCGTCAACAACCTTCCGCATAGTGCCTTTGGGCGTTTTGGGCGGTGCCGATGAAAGTAACCTATCGGCCTATATGCTGGCGCCAAAAGGATCCAATAATTATATTTGTTTAGATGCCGGCACCATCCACGCGGGTATTGCCAAAGCGGTAGCCAATAAAACGTTTACTGTACCTGATGATGTAGTACTCAGGAAATACATAAAAGGCTATTTTATATCACACGCCCACCTCGATCATTTGGCAGGTATGGTGATGAATGCGCCGGATGACAGCACCAAAAATATCTACGGGTTAAAAAGTACACTCGAAACCATTAAAACGCATTACTTTACCTGGGAAAGCTGGGCTAATTTTGCCGATGACGGCGGTGCCCCTCAGCTTAAAAAGTATCATTACAAACCATTAGAACCCGGCGTGGAAACGGCTATAGAAAATACAGAACTGCAGGTTCAGGCGTTCCCGCTGGCGCATTCCAATTTAACAAGTACAGCGTTTTTGGTACGAAACAGAGAAAGCTACGTTTTATACCTGGGCGATACCGGGGCAGACGAAATAGAAAAAAGCCAAAACCTGCACAACCTTTGGCTTGCTGTAGCGCCTTTAATTAAAGCACATCAATTGAAGGCAATAATGATAGAGGTATCATTCCCGAATGAACAGCCCGACAAAAGCCTATTCGGCCACCTTACCCCCCGGTTGTTAATGAATGAAATGAATGAGTTGAGTAAACTGACCGGCGCATCATTAAAAGGATTGAACGTTGTGGTTACACATCTAAAACCACCTTATAAAAGCATCGCTACCATAAAAACGCAGCTTAAGGTTGCTAATAACATGCAGCTTAATTTGATCTATCCTCAACAGGGCAAAGCGATGGAGTTTTAATAATTACTTATCATCCAACAGGTCGATACAGTTTTTCGACATGGCCTTTAAGCGGGCATCCAGCGTGGCCAGTCCTTGCGTATCCTTCATGTTTTTGTAGAGCGTTTTTATGATAGCAAGTGTTTCATCGCTTGGGTCGCAGGCCTGCGCTTTCTCCAAATGGGGAAGTGCTTTCTTCGCCGCCGCAGTGTACAAGGCAGTTAATCGTTTATTTTCGTTAATGTCGCTTTTGGCTGCATTAATTTTATCGCTTATTGCATTAACATCTTTTAAATACAGGTAGCCGAGGGCACGGTGGGCCACATAATAATTAGGCACGGCAGCCGCTACTTTTTCATAAAACTCTATTGCCTTTACCGATTGCCCGTCGTTTTCGAATAGGTTACCTATGGAATAATAGAAATTGTTGCGGGCGTTTTGTTTAAGCTTACCGGCATTCGGAATTATATCCTGCCCAAGTGATAAAGCATTACTACCTCCACCCAGGCGTGCAAGATTAAAATCGAGGTATTGATTATACACTTCCTCGTCCGTTTGGGCATGAGTAGTTATAGCTGCAAATAGTATTAACGATAGGATTATAAGTTTTTTAAACATGGGCATATCTATAATAGCGAATATCGATTTTTGAATTCATAAAATGAAGGCATCAGATTTTTATTCTTCAAGGTTCAAAATTCAGTGTTGAATATTATTAATCATAGACTTGCTAAGCTGACTATAGTTTAGTGCCTTCTACTTTTGGTAGGTTATTGTACATGCAATTGCCGCATGGGCGGTAGCCGTTTTCAAAATTATATGGCTGTTTTAAAGTCGTTTTGTGCTGCTTCCCAACCAATGATGGCTGTTTTGCGGGTGCTGCCCCAATGGTACTGCCCAAACTCGCCTGTAGATTTGATGACCCTATGACAGGGGATCAGAAACGCTACGGGGTTAGCGCCAATGGCACTCCCGACCGCCCTGCTTGCTGTAGGTAATTGAACGGTATTAGCAACAGCTGAATAGGTGTTCAATCCGCCCATCGGGATTTTCAATAGCGCTTCCCAAACCTTCAACTGAAAGTCTGTCCCTTTCAAATGAAGCTTGATATTTGATAGCTGCGACCAGTCCTTTTTAAAAATAAGCAGGGCGTTTTGCTGCGCCAGGTCAACCACCTGGTAATAGCTGGCGTTGGGGAACTGCGCGTATAGCTGGTTAAAGGCATCATCTTTATCATCGGCAAACGCCATATAACAAATACCTTTTGGGGTTGATGCCACGATGATATTACCAAAAGGCGTTTCGGCATAGCTGAAGTTGATGGATAGCGCTTTGCCGCCGTTCTTGTACTCGGCGGGTGTCATCCCCTCGATATTGATGAACAGATCGTGCAGGCGACCCGTGCCCGATAGGCCTGTCTCGAACGCGGCATCAAACAGGGTGGCCTGCTGTTCTTTAAGGATGCCCTTGGCGTATTCTAAACTGAGGTATTGCAGGAATTTTTTGGGACTAATGCCCGCCCAATCGGTAAACATGCGCTGGAAGTGGAAGGGGCTGAGGTTAACCTTTTCGGCTACCTCATCAAGGTTGGGCTGGGCTTTTAAGTTGAGTTTTATGTAAGCTATCGCATCGGCAATACGCTCATAATTAATGTTGTTTTGTGTTTCCATGATCGATTATTATAACACAAAAGTAACCCGGTGATGTAGCCGATGAAACCCGAAACTTGCGGAGTTTCTTCACTATGTCATCCATGCAAACAAAGGATGACATGGGTTTCCAAAGTACAGGCCTAATCTCCAACCACCAACCTCTAAACCTTACTTTAACTCATCCAGCACTTTAAACATCTTGCTTCTGATACCACTGCCCGGGCCGTAATAGTTGTTTACCATAATGGAGAAACAAAGCTGGCGGCCGGCATGCGTTTGAAAACCCGCGTAGGCTTGCACGCTGTTGATGCTGCCGCTTTTCATTTTCATGTCGTTATATACGGGCAGGCTCTCGTAAAAATCATCAAACCATGCCGCTGCACGAGCCGATTGCAGGATATGCGCCATGGTGGAGGTGGTGATCCTGTCCTCCGGCGAAAGGCCGCTGCCATCAAAGATGTTCATAGAGCGTTTGTCGATGCCTTTTAGCTGCCAAAAGTCTTTCATGGCGTCTACACCATCGTTAGTAGAAACACCTTTACCTGCCTTTGAGGCGATGGTTGCCAGTAATTGCTCGGCATAAAGGTTAACGCTTTTTTGGTTAAGCCAGTAAACTATCTTGCTTAACTCGGGCGAGAGGATGGTGGTGATATTCTTTGTATCTGTGGCAACCGTTTGGCCCCTGTCCGCCAGCATAACGGATGATGTGGGCTCTACGCTTACCGCAATACCTATACGTTTAAGCGTGTCGTTCAATCGAAGGGCTGCATCATAAGCAGGATCGGGGATGGCGGCGGCTACGCGTTTCTTGGTCTGGTCGATAGCGTAGGTGCCGCGCAGGTACATTACCTTGCTGCCGTAGCCCGGCAGGTAGGGGTAAGCCAGGTCGCCGGTTTTGGCGGCGCCGTTGGTTAGTTCGCTTTTATATTGCAGGTAATTGGTTTCGGGGTTAGTGCCGGCTATGCCGATGGTACTGCCCACAGCGCCGGTGCGCAGCAAAATATCAAACTGGTTTTCGCGCCAGCAAAGGCCTGCTATGCCCGCGCCGTAATAAGTGCCCAGGTCCTGCCAGATCCAACCATCGGGTATACTCTGACTTTTGAATTCGCCGTTATCGCCAATAATTCTTCCGTTAATTTTTTTGATACCAGCCTTTTTTAGCGCGGTAACCATGGTATTCAGCACCACACCTTCGCGGGTGGTTGCCCAGCGCCAGCTGCCAAGGGTAGGGTCGCCGCCGCCTTTGATGATCACATCGCCGGTAAGGGTACCATCAGCGCCTACAGCCCCGGTGTAGTCCAGCTGGGTCTGGTGCTGAAAATCCTTCCCTAAAACATTAAAGGCAGTAATACTCGTAACCGTTTTAAGAGTAGAGCCCGGTGCAAGGCCCATATCCGGGTTGGCGGCAAACACCACCTCGCCGGTTTTGGCATCAAGCACCGTTAACGATACGGATGCATAGCGGCATTGGTCGTCCTGCTGTAAGCGGGTAAAAGCCTTTTGTATATTTTGCTGCAGGGTTTGCGCGCCTGCAATTTGGGCTATAAATAAAAAACTAACTAAGTATTTCAGGTTTATCCTCATGCTTTACGTTCCGTTGGGATATATAATACAGCGGTATGCCTATTAAAACAATAATTAAACCATAAACGGGATATTGCCATTTATAGATACAAAGCAGGATACAAAAAGCTATTCCCATAATAATATATATAGCAGGCAGTATGGGGTAACCAATGGCTTTGTAAGGCCTTTCTGCATCGGGGCGTTTAACACGCAGGATGAAAATACCTGCAATGGTTAGCATGTAGAAGATCACTACCACGAAGGATATCATATCCAGCAGATCGCCGTAACGGCCGCTCAGGCATAGTAATGATGCCACTAAGCATTGGATCCATAAGCCAAACTGTGGTACGCCAAACTCATTTAATGTGCCGGTCTTCTTAAAGAAAACTCCATCCTTGGCCATGGTATAATAAACACGTGCGCCGGATAATATCAAGCCATTGTTACAGCCAAAAGTGGAGATCATGATCATTACCGCGATGATATATGTACCCACATTTCCAAAAATAACATGCGATGCAGCTACCGCAACACGGTCTTTATCGGCAATGGTTATTTCATGTAATGATAATACCCCGGTATAAACCACGTTGGCCAAAACATAAATCAGGGTTACGATGATAGTACCAAACATCATGCTTAAGGCTACATCGCGTTTGGGGTTCTTCATTTCGCCGGCAACAAAGGTTACACTGTTCCAGGCATCACTGCTGAAGATAGAACCTACCATGGCAGCGGCTATAGCCCCTAAAGCGGTGCCCCAGGTTAAAGCGGTTACGCTACCATCCTTATTCAGGTTGTGCAGGTCCCATGCGTTTGTCCAGTTAGCATGCCATATATCACCTTTAAATGCCAGGAAACCAAAGCCAATTAATCCAAAAAGGCTGATGAGTTTAGTCATGGTGAAGGTGGTTTGAATAAGCTTGCCACCTTTTACACCCCTTGTATTGATATAAGTAAGCAATACGATAACCACAATGGAAACCAATTGCGCTGAATTTATTTTAAATGATCCGGCATCTAATACAAAATAATCTTCGCTGACAAGATATTTTAAAGATTCCGGCATTAAATACGCCGTGAATTTTGAGAATGCCACCCCCACGGCGGCTATCGTACCGGTTTGTATTACGGCAAAAAAGCTCCATCCGTATAAAAAGGCTATTAGTTTGTTATAAGCCTCTTTTAGGTAAACATACTGCCCGCCTGCTTTTGGGAACATGGCGCTCAGTTCGCCATAGCTTAGGGCGGCGGTAAGCGTCATAAAACCGGTGATGAGCCAAACGGCTATCAGCCAGCCTGCCGAGCCTACGTTGCGGGTAATATCGGCACTTACAATGAATATACCGGAACCTATCATGGAACCTGCCACCAGCATGGTGCCGTCAAGCAGGCCTAATTCGTGTTTTAACTTTGGTTGAGGGGTCTCGTTTGGCATTAAGGATTTAGTTTAAAGTACTAAACTATTCAAAAACTTTAAATTGACAGGCTATTGTAAAGAAATTAATTTACTATTTTGCGGCAACCAAATTATAAACAGCGCTTTGCGCAACTAAACTGCACACTTATAAACTAATCATACAATATGGATCTTTTGAACAATTACTTAATTTATCTGATCCCTGTTTTCGGCCTTGTGGGCATCCTCGTGATGGCTATCAAATCCGCATGGGTAACCAAACAGGAAACAGGCGATGCCTCAATGAACCAGCTTGCGGGCTATATTGCTGATGGGGCAATGGCCTTTTTACGTGCAGAGTGGAAAATACTAAGCTACTTTGTAATTATTGCAGGCATATTATTGGCATGGAGCGGTACAACAGTGGGCGATAAATCCAGCCCGGTTATTGTGGTATCGTTTGTTATCGGCGCGTTCCTTTCCGCATTCGCGGGTTATTTGGGGATGCGTATCGCTACAAAATCAAACGTGCGCACTACACAGGCGGCTAAAACAAGCCTGGCACAAGCTTTAAAAGTGTCGTTTACGGGCGGTACGGTTATGGGTTTGGGTGTAGCTGGTTTGGCTATCATCGGTTTAGGCTCATTATTTATTGTTTTTTACCAGATGTATGTGGTAAACGTTGCGGGTAGCAACGTAAACGGCGAGGCTATGGCCAAAGCGCTTGATGTATTGGCAGGCTTCTCGTTAGGTGCCGAGTCTATCGCGCTATTCGCCCGTGTGGGTGGTGGTATTTATACCAAGGCTGCCGACGTAGGTGCCGACCTTGTAGGTAAGGTTGAAGCAGGCATCCCCGAGGATGACGTGCGTAACCCTGCAACCATTGCAGATAACGTGGGCGATAACGTAGGTGACGTTGCCGGTATGGGTGCCGATTTATTTGGTTCATACGTGGCTACCATGCTGGCTACCATGGTACTGGGCCGCGAAATTGTATCTGCCGATAACTTTGGTGGTATCGCCCCGGTTCTGTTGCCAATGGTTATTGCAGGTTTAGGTTTGATATTCTCTATTGTCGGCGCATCAATGGTGCGCATCAAAAAAGAAACCGACAGCGTACAGGCAGCTTTAAATTTAGGTAACTGGACTTCTATTGTATTAACAGCTATAGCTACTTACTTTTTAGTACAATGGATGTTACCAACTACCGAAATGCACTTAACCCGCGACCTTGATGCTAACGGCGTTTTAAAAGCCGGCTCGTTAGTGTTCACTAAAAATGGTGTATTCGGCTCTATCGTGGTAGGTTTAGTGGTAGGTACGTTAATGTCTATTATTACCGAATATTACACCGCAATGGGTAAACGCCCGGTTATGAGCATCATCAGGCAATCGGCAACCGGCCACGCGACCAATATTATTGGTGGTTTGGCTATCGGTATGGAATCTACCGTGTTGCCAATTTTGGTACTGGCAGCCGGTATCTACGGTTCATACTTCTTTGCCGGTTTATACGGTGTGGCTATTGCCGCTGCCGGTATGATGGCTACAACTGCCATGCAATTAGCTATCGACGCGTTTGGCCCTATTGCCGATAACGCCGGTGGTATTGCCGAAATGAGCCGCTTACCAGAAGAAGTGCGTGGCCGTACAGATAATTTAGACGCCGTAGGTAACACTACTGCTGCTACAGGAAAGGGTTTCGCTATTGCTTCGGCGGCGTTAACCTCATTGGCCTTGTTCGCGGCGTTTGTGGGTGTTGCGGGTATCGAGCATATTGATATTTATAAAGCCAACGTGTTGGCAGGTTTATTTGTTGGCGGGATGATCCCGTTCATCTTCTCGGCGTTGTGTATCTCGGCTGTAGGTCGCGCGGCAATGGCTATGGTAGAAGAAGTTCGCCGCCAATTCCGCGAAATTCCGGGCATTATGGAGTACAAGGCACGCCCCGAGTATGAAAAATGTGTGGAGATCTCAACCAAGGCATCTATCCGCGAAATGGTTGCACCGGGTTTGATCGCATTAATTACGCCTATTGTTATCGGCTTCTTATTCGGCCCCGAAGTATTGGGTGGTTTATTGGCAGGCGTTACCGTGTCTGGTGTATTGATGGGCATTTTCCAGAGCAACGCGGGTGGCGCATGGGATAACGCTAAAAAATCATTCGAGAAAGGTGTGGAGATAAACGGCGAGATCTATTACAAAAAATCTGAACCGCATAAAGCATCTGTAACAGGTGACACCGTGGGCGATCCTTTTAAAGATACCTCAGGCCCGTCGATGAATATCCTGATCAAATTGATGTCAATCGTATCATTGGTTATAGCACCGCACTTAAACACAGCCGATGCAACCAACAAAATGATGCAGAAGCAAGAGAAAGTACAATCGATGAATGTACACCAGATCCACGCAGATAAAAAAATCTAAGGATCTTTAAATAATAATGAAGCCCTTCGATTTATCGGAGGGCTTTTTTGTGGGGAAAGGTTTATATTAGGGGTGGCAAATTAAATTGACTATTGCGAAAAATCAACGACCCCACGAACGCTCCCTTAAGAATTAATAAAGCTTTATGGGTAATTTACGCTATTGCCTTGATTTGTATAATAGGCATGGGATTATATTCTATGATGTTGGGTACTGGTTTTGGAGGAACAATTTATAGCAAATAGGGAGCAAGCAGTACTCAAGTAAGTTCTGGGCCATTTCAATATTTAATGATGGCCGGAATGTTAATTGTGCCAGTTATATTTATTTTTCTATTTAAGAAGCCGGATAAATAATTATAACAAATGAAGAAACCTGCTATCCGTTATATCCTCTACACCCTTTGTTTATACGATCTTTATCTCTACTTGCCAGATCTATTCGACCTGTTTAAACTGGATATACAGCCGCCGACAACAGATTATCTGCTTTACTTTGATGCGGCGATGCTATTGGTAGGAGGGATAGTAATTGGGATTATGCTGATACGCGCCGGAGGGAAGTTTAATAAAGCGTTGGGCATCATTATGATATTGATGAATATAATATTTACACCATGGTTTATTTTAAGGGGATTACCGGGATGAGAAAGTTGCTTTATATAATAATAGTTATTACCGGAGCTTTTGCGGGGTGCTCCCATAGCCCAGCCAAACCGACTTTAATTAAAAAGGTCGCTAATTTAGAACTGGCTGATTTCGACACTTTTTTTAAAGAGTTTAAAAGCGATTCGGTTTATCAGGTATTACATGTGAAATTTCCGTTTCGGACAATCGCAAGCGGCGAAGAAGGAAGCGATACGGTAAAGTATATCCCAAAAGATAAATGGCGGAACATCAGCTTTAAAAATGAGAAGGGTGATATCTATAAACGAAACCAGTTGAGCAAAACCGAAGTTGTTATAAAATACATGGTTGAGGACACCGGGATCTACAACGAGTTTGATTTTCTGTACAACAACGGAAAATGGCAGTTGGTTGGATTTAGGGATGGTTCGGATTGATTTATCAATTGTAAATATCTTTCCGGTGCCCCATGGCAATAATGTCTATCAATAAGATATTGTCAAATATTTCGTAGATCACCCGGTAATTACCAACTCTTATTCGGTAAGCCTCCCGGCCTTTCAGCTTTTTGCACCCGCCGGGGCGCGGTTCATTCGCCAAATCGTATATCGAATCTATAATGCGGTCGGCAATATCATCTTGTAGTTTGCTTAATTGTTTTTGTGCGGATTTAGAAATAGTTATACTATACGCAGCCATTATTTTGAGCGGCGATTTTTAACATATTCGTCAAAAGATATTGACGGCTCGTGAAGGTTTTTTGCTTCGTCATAAAGCTTAATATCATCTGCATCTTCTAACTCCTGTACCATACGTTCGTATTCGTGCATAGGCAGGATAACGGAGATCTTCTTGCCGTTTTCATCTGTAATATATTGGGGTTTAACTAAAGTAAGCATGGTACCGTTGTTTGTTATGTAAATTTAATAAAATTAAAATTGTTTTCAATCAACATCTTCTGCGTTAGGGATAGGAGCGAATACCGGCCCTGTGGCTAATGCCATGTGCAGTATGAGCGGATAGCCCGGGCCGCAGGTAACGCCCAGATAAGAGATCAGTGATTAGTTATCCCGATAGCTATCGGGAAGAGATTAGTTAAAAAATTTAAAACAAAGCCTGCAAGTGAGCATTCCCCCTC
>JAZKAL010000009.1:0-25406 GCA_040389205.1 Bacteroidota bacterium | reverse complement strand
TAACCTCTAACCTCTAACCTCTAACCTCTAACCTCTAACCTCTAACCTCTAACCTCTAACCTTTCCTCCCCTTAGTGTTTTCAATACCAGCAGTCAACCAAACATGATTTCGCAGTAATTCCCTCACTACCACCACCTTTAATTCTGTTAAAAACCGCAATAGCCTTGTTACATTCTGCTCTTTAACTTTTCAATAAATTTAAGTACGTTTGGGGAAACTGATTTCAAGACTATTGTAATTGATCTTATTAAATTAAAACATGAAGGTATTTGTAAAAAAATCTATTGAACAGCTAACTTCTTCTGTAGATGCAGAAGGCAGCCTGAAGCGAACGCTTGGTGCGGGTAGCCTTATTGCGTTGGGTATTGGTGCAATTATTGGTGCCGGCTTATTCGTAAGAACTGCTGCCGCCGCCGGCGAGCACGCGGGTTCGGCCGTAACGCTGTCGTTTATTGTAGCGGCAATTGGTTGTGCTTTTGCAGGCTTATGTTATGCCGAATTTGCTTCTATTATCCCTATTGCAGGTAGTGCGTACACTTACGCTTACGCAACCATGGGCGAAATTGTAGCCTGGATAATTGGATGGGCATTAATATTAGAATACGCGCTTGGTGCGGCAACGGTATCCATAAGCTGGAGCGAATATGCCAACAAGCTCCTCGGGGGCAAGATACCCTACGAGTGGTGCCACTCGCCAATGGAATCGATAATGGTTAACGGACACAGCGTGCATGGTATTGCTAACTTGCCTGCGCTGCTTATCCTGGTTATTTTATCGTTACTGCTTATAAAAGGTACGCAGGAATCTGCTACCGTAAATGGTATCATCGTATTTATTAAAGTTGCCATTGTATTGGTGTTTATTGCTATAGGCTGGCAGTTTATTAATCCTGCTAACCATACGCCATACCTTATCCCTGCCGATGCACCGGATATTATACAGCAAAACGGTAAGCCATACTCATACGCGCCATTCTTTAACCACGGTTGGGGTGGTATCATTAGCGGTGCAGGTGTGGTTTTCTTTGCCTTTATTGGTTTTGACGCGGTATCTACAGCAGCGCAGGAAGCTAAAAACCCTAAACGCGATATGCCTATCGGTATCTTAGGTTCGTTAGTGGTTTGTACTATCCTTTACATCTTATTCTCATGGGTTTTAACAGGTGTTGCACCTTATACCGATTTCATGAAATCGGGTAAAGAAGCATCGGTAGCTTTTGCCATCAGCAATTATATGCATGGTTACGGTTGGTTATCAACCATGGTTACCGTGGCTATCCTTGCCGGTTTCTCATCAGTAATATTGGTGATGTTAATGGGCCAGTCGAGGGTGTTCTATACAATGTCTATGGATGGTTTATTGCCAAAGGTATTTTCAGACCTTCACCCAAAATTCCGCACGCCATACAAAAGTAACATGATTCTGTTCATATTTGTGGGTGCATTCGCGGCATTTGTACCGGGTAGTGTAGCAGGAGATTTAACCTCTATAGGTACCCTGTTCGCTTTCATCCTGGTATGTGTGGGTGTAATTTTACTTCGTAAAACTAATCCCGAACTGCCAAGGCCATTTAAAACTCCGCTTGTGCCGTTGGTGCCAATTTTGGGTATTGTTGTTTGTGCCGGTATGATTGTTGGCTTGCCACACGAAACACAGTTAAGCGCTTTGGTTTGGATGGTTGCAGGTTTGCTGATCTACTTTGGGTACAGCAAAAAGCATAGCAAATTGGGTAACATAGCAGATATATTGCCTAAAGCATCTGATTTCGAAAAACAGTAATTTAATTGTTACCATATGAAAAAGGTTCTGCATTCGCAGAACCTTTTTTGTTTTAAACCCTTTTGTAAACAATGAATACTAAACGGATACTTTGGGTGCTTGTATTTATTGCCATCATCAACTCTATGGGGTTTGGCATTATTATACCCCTGCTGTACCCGTATGGTAAAAAGTTTGGCGTTACCGAGCATACCATCGGCCTGCTTACCGCCGCCTTTTCCATTGCCCAGTTTTTTGCAACGCCCGTTTTGGGCTCACTGTCCGACAGGTTTGGCCGCAAGCCCATACTGGTTTTTAGCCTGATAGGTACTGCCGCGTCGTTTATCATGTTTGGCCTGGCAAATAGTATTGTGATGCTTTTTGCAGCGCGGATATTAGACGGGTTAACGGGCGGAAATATTTCCGTAGCGCAGGCTATGGTGTCTGATATATCATCCCCAAAAGAGCGCGCAAAAAACTTCGGCATCTTAGGCTCGGCATTTGGGTTTGGCTTTGTTATAGGCCCTGCAATAGGTGGTCTGCTAAGTAAGTTTGGGATGAAAGTGCCCTTCTTATTCGCCGCGGGTATTGCCATATTGGGCGTGTTGCTTACATGGTTCTTTCTTAAAGAAACCAACAAGAACAAAGGCAAAAAAGCTGCCGACAAAGATAAATTTACTTACGCGGCCTTGTATGCGGTATTGAAGAAGCCTGTAATAGGTACAGCCATATTCACCGGGTTTTTGCTTACGATGGCCCAGTTTACCATGCTTATCGGTTTCCAAACTTTTAGTGTAGATCAGCTGAAACTGAACCCAACCCAGATAGGGCTATTTTACGGTGGTTTTGGGGTAAGCGGCATTTTGATGCAGATGCTGGTTCCTGCAATTAAAAAAGTGATATCATCGCAGGCAACAATTCTGCTCATATCTACCATATGTTGCCTGGGTATGATGATCATCGCCGGCTTTGCAACGGGGTTTATCTTATTCGCCATTGCTATCGGCATTTACGGACTATTTAACGGCCTGCGCAACCCTATGCTTAACGCCATTATAGCCGACAGAAACGATGAGAACGAGCGTGGGCAGGTGATGGGTATTAATCAGTCATACGCCTCTATCGGGCAAACCCTGGGGCCGGTAACCGCCGGGTTAATTACGGCTATATCTATACATAGTATATTCTTTTTATCATCTTTATATATTTTAATTGCACTTTTGTTTAGTATTCGGTTGATCATAAAAGAAAAACAATCCTAAGCTTATGCATCCACTTATCTTTAAAGAGGTATTATCGGTAACGATGATCCTGTTCGCCATTATAGATATCCTTGGCGCGATCCCTATTATTATTAGCCTACGGCAAAAGGTTGGGCATATTGAGTCGGAAAAGGCGAGTATAGCCGTATTGGTGCTAATGATCGCCTTTTTATTTTTAGGCGATGAATTGCTGGCGGTTATCGGGTTAGATATATCCTCGTTCGCGATAGCAGGTTCCATTGTGATCTTTATCATCGCGTTGGAAATGGTATTGGGCGTAACCTTTTTTAAAGAAGAGATGCCCGAAGCCGCATCTATCGTACCGCTGGCCTTCCCGCTTATAGCCGGCGCCGGTACCATGACTACTCTGCTTTCCCTAAAATCCCAGTATCAAACCCAAAACATTATTGTAGGCATCATCCTGAATACGCTGTTCGTTTACCTCGTACTCAAAAATGTAAAATGGCTGGAGAAACTATTCGGCAAAACCGGCCTGCATATCCTGCGTAAAGCTTTCGGGGTGATACTGCTGGCCATTGCGATAAAGTTGTTTAGAAGTAATAGCGGGTTGTAATTGAAATGATTCTCACTCACTCCTCAAACTTTTTACCGGGTTTGCCAGCGCGGCTTTAACAGTTTGTAAACTAATCAGCATTGCGGTAACTGCAAGCAATGCAAAAACCGCTATCGCGAATGGTACCGCTGTTAAAGTGATCTTATATGCGTAATTGTTGAGCCACTTAGTCATCATCCAATAGGCGAGTGGGCAGGCGATCAATCCTGCTATTACTACGGTTCCTAAAAAGTCTTTCAGGAACAATAGCATCACATCTTTAACAGACGAGCCCAAAACCTTGCGGATGCCTATCTCTTTGGTGCGTTTCTGGATGCTGAGCGAAATTAATCCTAACACACCAAGCAGCACAATAATGGTGGCCAGGACTGTAGCCAGGTATGATGCTTTCTTGAGCTGCAATTCTGTCTTGTATAGCTTGGCAATGGCTTCATCCATAAAACCATATTCAAACGGCGCGCCGGGTAAAACCTCGGCCCATTTTTTTTGCAGGGCAGTTAGGCTACTTTCTATATTACCCGGTTTTAGTTTGATGGAAAAGTACCTGTAAAACGGCGACCAGTTGACATTGATAAAAGTCACCGGCGTTATCGGGCTTTGCATCGAGCCAAATTGAAAATCGGCCACAACCCCTCTTATGGTTAAAGGCGGCATCCCCTGCGCCTGAAACTGTTGGCCGATGGCATCCTGCGCCTTTTTAAACCCCAAAGCCTTTAAATGTTTTTCGTTGATCACCACATCTGCGGAATCACCCGGTGCATATTGTGGCTTAAAAAACTCGCCTGCCTTTAGCGGAATACCATAGGTTGCCGCGTATTGGTTATCAACCGTTAATACTTGTGATGCGAAGGCTTGGCTAGGGTTGTCGGCCATTTTATAGGCTTGCACACTACCGCCGTTATTTCCGTCTGGAATAGCCCATGATAATGCAACCGAACTCACTTGTGGCAGCTGCGCCAGTCGGTAACGTTTGTCTTCCATTTTTTGTACACCCGTTTTGCTCCAGTCGCGCGGGAGCTGAGCATACACCACGTAATCTTTATCGTAACCTAAGCTTTTGCCGAAGAATAGGTTTATCTGTTTAGAGATAACAATGGCACAAATAAGCACCACCGCAGCCGTCCCAAACTGAAACGCGATGAGCGATTTGCGGAACAGCACATTATCTTTTACCCGGTCCAATTTGCCTTTGAGCGAGTCGATAGATTTGAGGGATGATAATACCAGTGCAGGGTACAAACCGGCCAATAACCCGATCACCAAAGCCAATATTACAGGTAATGCATAAAAGTAAAGCGGGAACGAGAACAACCCACTGATATCTGTAGCTAACAAGTTTGCGAAGAATGGCCTTGCCAACGCATAAATACCAAGCGCAATTAAAGTGGCTATCAGCACCATCAATACCGATTCGATCAGAAACTGCCAGATGAGCTGCTTCCTTAAACCGCCCAAAACCTTGCGGATGCCCATTTCTTTCATTCGTTGCGATGAACGGCTGATGCAGATATTTACAAAGTTAATTACTGCCATCAGTAAGATAAACAGCGCTATTGACGAAAGGGTGTAAAGCATTTTTTTAATGCCGGATTCTAAGTAATAGGTTTTCAGCGGGACAATATAAGGCGTAAGGTTATCTGCTATTTGTGGTGAGGCGTTCCGTTTGATGAGGCTTTTCATAGGCCCGGTAAGGGCTTCGGGTTTAACACCATCTTTTAATTCTATAAGGCCCACTATATTGGTATTATTCCATCCATCTAAACTACGGCCAAGAAATTTAGCCGCTGCAGCAGGTAAAAAGAAGGTACTGTTGCTGGCATCAATGACGTTGGTAACCGAGTTCTTCTTCAACTTATCCAATACACCGGTGATCATAAAATCGTGTTTGGTACCGGCGAAACTTTCAATGTTAATTGTTTGTCCAATTACATCAGTTTTACCAAAGTATTTAATGGCCATTTCCTGTGTTATCACAGCTGAGAAAGGATCATTTAAAGCCGTTTTTGAGTCGCCTTGTAGCAGCTTAAAACCATACATGTTCAGGAATGTGCTATCGCCAACCTGTAAGCTTTCGCGGAAGTGCTTATCACCTTTTGAAACGTTGGAGCTTACCCCATCCCAATGGTAATAATTGGCAATCAGGTTTGGGTATTCTTCTTTCAAAGCCTTGGGCATGGCGGCAAGGGCAGTTAGTACAAAACCCATGTTAGGGTCTTTCCATTTGCTTTGGATGATATACTGGTTATTGGCGTTCTTCAGGTCGGCATTAACATTAACCTCGTGCCATACGTAGGCGGCAATTAGTAAGGTAAAAGCTATCCCAACGGATAGGCCGAAGATATTTATCAGCGAAAAGAGTTTATGTTTCCAAATGTTTCTCCAGGCAATGGTAAAGTAGTTGTGCAGCATAGGTATATGTTTGTTTACCCTAAATTAGCTGCTAATACGCAAGGAGTGAAAAGATTAACACTTTTTAACTAAAGCCTAAGCATTTGGGATAGCTAGCCTAAAGGTATAGGCGGCTAAACTTACGGTTTCTATTTATTGTCTTGTCTCTTGACTCTTATTTCTTGAATCTTCTTCCGGCGCTACCATCCTTGCCACAAACATTGTGTCAGCTTTATTCTCATACCCGGTCAACACCTTCATCTCTTCCAGTTGCAGGCCAAGTTGTTTGGTGATGTAGTTCACCGCATCCTCATTCTCGGCCTTAAATGCCGAGCAGGTGATGTAAATAAGCGGTTTGCCGGGCTTAAGGTGTTTGGCAACGTTGGTAACAATAGCCTGTTGCAGGCGCTTAAAAAAGTCGGTTTTATGGATCTCGAACTGGCTGATCATTTCGGGCGTGCGGCCCCAGGTGCCCGAGCCACTGCATGGTGCGTCGAGTATAATGCCGTCGAACTCATAATTGTATAAAAGCTGTTCGTTATTCTCGGTAAGGTCCATTACCTTTTTTTGGTACTTGCGCAGGCCCGCGTTTTGGAAACGCTCATCGAGATTCGCCAAAATGGATTCGCGGATGTCAGATACAACCAGCTTAATATCGGGCTGGAGGCTATGCAACAACAATGATTTGCCGCCTGATGCTGCGCAGGCGTCCCACCAGCTATCCCACTTCTGGGGCTTAAAGTAATTGGCTGTTTGTTGCGACGACAGGTCCTGCACCTCAAACCAGTGTTGTTTGGGAAAGATGGTTTCCAGCCGGGTGCCATTTGGCAGCGATAGGCAGTTATTACCTTCATCTTTATAGGTAACGCCTGCTTTGGTTAACTCTGCTTTTACCTGTGCTTCATAGCCTTTGGCTACACGGATGAACAGGTCCGGCTGGATGAAGAAAGATTTTAAAAAAGCATCTTTATCTATATCTGCCGATAACTGCGGCGTCCATGGGAATATATCTTCAAGTTTAAAATCGGGATAGGTGGTTTTAACCAGGTTTATCTTTTCATCTACGTTAAAACCTACACACGCAGCCCAATCTGGTTTAAAGTGTTGTAAAAATGAATTTGATTGTGTGTTACACAGGAACTCGGCCACCATTAAACGGTCTTCGGCCGGCAGATCGGGCAAGGCACGGCCCAGGCGAAAATAGTTATAGATCAACCTGCCGGCAACGCGCCTGTCGGTAGATCCCATCTGTTTGTTTTGACGATAAAAGCCGGGCAAAAATTTACCTAAAGGCGTATCGGCAGGGTACTCACCCAATATTCGCTGAAACGTCTTTAACTGGTTTATGGCTTTCATTCTACTTTCTTTAAGTCGAAGTTTTGGTACCTAAGGATGTCCACATGCGTGTTTATCCATCCCAATCCAGGTTTTTTAATAAAGTGGAAACTGTTATGCAGGCCGGTAAAGTCTTGTAGGTCGGGTTTGTTCATATTCTCGCCATCGGCCAATAATTTACCAAAGTATAAGCCCTGGTCAAAGCCTTTAATGGCAAAGTCGGTAGGCTCGCCGTGGTAAATACGGCGGTAGCTGCGTAAAAAGGCATTGGTTTCCGCGCTTTTGTAATTAACCTTGTCGGTAGATGTAATATGCGTATTTAGTTTTTGCAAAAGCGCCGCTTTCAGGAACGCGTATTTTTCCCAGTTAGGGTGCCCAAACAGCGTTACCGGGAATTTCCTTGAAAGCGTATCTAGCGATTTTAGCGTAACCATTAAAAAAGCCTGTTTGGTAGAAGGCACCAGGAAAACGTTTTGATCTTTATTAGATAGCTGTGCAACCAGCGGCGTTAAGTTACCCCTTACTACCGTAATATTTACCACCTGTATCTTGCGTTTACTTAAACTATCTAAGGTGCGTTTAAACGGCGATGTGTAAAGCTTTTCGGCGCTAAAGCCCGAGTTTAATATGAATACTTTTTTGGGTTTGATGCTTTTGGCTATGTAAGTGGCCGCGCCCATGGCATGGTACTCCAGCGGGGGCGTCATGGTAACCAGGTTTTGGTTTTTGAACGTAGCAGGTGCGGCTGGCGATAATGGTGATACTATTGGTTTGCGTGAAGAAGTGAGCATGGCTGTAAAGGCCTTAACATCATCCGGGAACACCGGGCCTACAATTATCTCGCTGTTTTTTACCTGCGGGTTTAGGCCAAGGCTATGCGATTGTGCCGCATTGTCCTTACTATCAAATATCTGTAACTTGTAATTGCTGCCGTTAGCGGTAAGCGAATCTAGCGCCAGTTTAAAGCCCTGGTAATACTCAACCGACATGTTAGCCATTTTTAACTTAGCAGCCGTGTAGCGTTGCCCGGCAGCAGCATGGTCTAAACCAAAAGGGAATATAAGCGATATAACCGATGCCTTTGCCTCCGGTGTTTTCACCGGGGGCTTTTCGGCAGGTTTTTCTTGTTTAACTACAGGTTTTTCAGTTGTTGTTTTTACGGTAGAGGAAGGTACAGTTCGTACTTTGGGCGAACATGCACCAAGTATCAGCCCCGCTAAAACAAATATAAACCACTTATTCCCACTCAATTGTGGCCGGTGGTTTCGAACTGATGTCATATACTACCCGGTTAATTCCTTTTACGTTGTTAATTATCTCGTTTGATATTTTTGCAAGCAGGTCATAAGGCAGGTGGCACCAATCTGCCGTCATCCCGTCTAACGATTCTACCGCGCGGAGGCATATAACGTTCTCGTAAGTACGTTCATCGCCCATAACACCTACCGATTGTACCGGTAAATAGATGGCGCCTGCCTGCCAAACTTTATCATAAACACCGCCACTGCGTAAATTGTTGATATAAATCGCATCGGCTTGTTGTAATATGTCAACTTTCTCCGGCGTAACGTCGCCTAAGATCCTGATAGCCAGTCCGGGACCCGGGAAAGGGTGGCGGCCAAGAATGTTAGGGTCTATACCTAAAGCAGCACCTACACGGCGTACTTCGTCTTTAAAAAGGGTGTTTAGAGGCTCTACAACCTTTAGCTTCATAAAGTCAGGTAATCCACCCACATTATGGTGCGATTTGATAGTTGCCGACGGGCCTTTTACCGAAACAGATTCAATAACATCGGGGTAAATGGTACCCTGGCCAAGCCAGCTTACACCCTGTACCTCGTGCGCGGCATCATCAAATACCTCTATAAATACGCGGCCAATGGCTTTACGTTTTTTCTCAGGGTCGCTTATGCCGGCCAATGCATCGTAAAAACGTTGCTTGGCATCAATCCCTTTTATATTTAGGCCCATGTGCTGGTAAGAGTCCAATACAGATTGGTACTCGTCCTTACGCAGTAAGCCGTTGTCAACAAATATACAGTGCAGGTTTTTGCCGATGGCCTGGTGCAGCAATACCGCCGCTACCGATGAATCTACACCGCCCGAAAGGCCTAAAACCACTTTATCATCGCCCAGTTTCGCCTTTAATTCGGCAATGGTGGTTTCAATGAATGAGTCAGGGGTCCAGTCCTGGCTACAGTGGCAGATATCTACCAAAAAGTTCTCCAGCAATTTTTTTCCATCAATACTGTGGGTAACCTCGGGGTGGAACTGGATGCCGTAAGTTTCGGTACCGGTTATGTGGTAAGCCGCAACTTTAACGCTATCGGTACTGGCAATAATTTCAAAATCGTCTGCTATCCGGGCAATAGTATCACCGTGCGACATCCACACTTGTGAGCCAAGCGGAACATCTTTAAACAAGATAGTATCCGGCTTAATATAATCCAGATTGGCACGGCCGTACTCGCGTGTGCTTGATGCCAGCACCTCGCCGCCATGGAAATGCGCTACGTATTGCGCACCATAGCAAACGCCTAAAATAGGCAGCGTTTTGTGGTGTTTGGCAAACTCAAAATGAGGTGCATCGTCCTGACGTACAGAATACGGGCTGCCCGAAAGGATGATACCTTTTACGCTTGCGTCAACTTCAGGAACTTTGTTAAAGGGATGGATCTCACAGTAAATATTGAGCTCCCTGACACGGCGCGCGATAAGCTGGGTGAACTGCGAACCGAAGTCAAGAATGAGGATTTTTTCTTGCATGGGCAAAGATAGGATTTTGAGCGGAAAAGTTTGATATCAGTTATAGAAATTATCCTTTGAACAAATATTTCAAATCTTTAAATGAAAAAAAGGGTTTTTGTTAAATCTTTTGTAATTTACTTAATTTCAATTTAATCACTTATATGAAAGGCGGTATTAAGATTTCCAAACTAATTTTTAAGAATGGACAACAACTTGATTTAAAAGAAAATTCTATTGTATTATTTGTTGGACCTAACAATGCAGGTAAAAGTGCTACGCTAAACGAAATTTATGATGATTTATTAAATGTTAAACCCAATAAAAAAATAATTGATGACGTACAACATCATAGGACTGGCTCTTTTGAAGATTTTTTATCTAATATAGAACCACAACTTAAAAATGGATATTATCATGGCTTTAATGGGAGTACGTACAATGCTGATAGTTTGAAATATGATTGGGATAATCCAAGGGGAAGAAATGCTAGCCAATTTGTCATTAAAAAAATTGATACTATATCGCGATTGCAATCAGTCGCACCTCCAAGTAGTATCAATTTTTTAGTACAAGTTCCCACTCATCCATTTCATCACTTACAGACAAATGACAAATTAAATGCTGAATTTTCTGAATATTTCAAGTCTGCATTTGGACAAGATATAATCGTAAATTTCGGCGCTGGATCTGTGGTCCCATTGCACGTGGGAAATAAACCAGAGACAAATTCAAAAAAGGATAGAGTATCTACGAAATACTTAGAAGAACTTTCACACCTTGGGCAACTTGACAATCAAGGTGATGGCATGAAATCTTTTGTTGGAGTACTGTTACCTATTTTAACTCAAAATTTTTCAATTTTATTTATCGATGAGCCTGAAGCATTTTTACATCCACCTCAAGCGAGTATTTAAGGGAAAATGATTGCTAAGAATTTGGATAGTGATAAGCAGTTATTTATTTCAACACATAGCGAACATTTTCTAAAAGGCCTTATTGAGAATTCGGGAGAAAGACTGACTGTGGTGAGGATAGAAAGATCTGGCGATACCAATTCATTAAGTATTTTAGAAAGTACCGATTTAAAAGCTATTTGGCATGATTCGCTATTGAAACATTCAAATATACTTGATGGGTTATTTCATTCAAAAGTGGTATTATGTGAGAGTGATTCAGATGCAAGATTCTTCTCAGCGGTAACTGATGTTTTAGTAGAATACAAAGGGCTCCCTGCACCAGATATTCACTTTATACATTGTGGGGGTAAAGCTAAATTTCCAATAGTTATCAAAGCATTTAAAAAAATCAATGTGCCGCTTACCGTTATTGGGGATTTTGATTTATTTAATAATCAAAAGCCACTTCGGGATATGTTTGAAGCAATGGGAGGAAATTGGCAAGAAGTTAAAACCGACTTTGAAAAAGTTAAAAGTGATATAGATAGCCAAAGGCCTGAACTTAATAGCGATGACTTTAAAAAGGCTGTAATCGAAGCTCTTAAAACAATTACGGAAGATGTGGTGAGTGATGGAAAACTGTCAGAAATTAAGGATTTAGTGAAAAAAGCCTCCGCTTGGACTAAGGCAAAAATGGTTGGTAAAGAAATGTTACGATCAGGTCCCCCAATCCAAAGTTATATTAATCTCAATAAGGCTTTACTTGAAAAACATATTGTAGTTCTTGAATTTGGTGAATTAGAGTCATTGGATAAACGACATAGCTTGCATGGTCCTGCATGGACAAGTAAAGTTTTAGAGTTAGATGTACTAAACGATTCAGAGTTGGAGCGAGCAAGATATTTTGTTTTAAAGAATATACTTAACCAAACTATTGCTACAAGCTTACGTGGAGAAAAGGCTAAAGAAGCTTCTTAAAAACTTGCCCCGATCCTTATAGCTTGATTAGCCCCTGCGACCTTGTTGTTGAACGATGTGCCGTACATTACCCTTAAACCTATATTGGTTTGGAAGCCTACACCCAGCTCGGTGTAGTTTTTTAGGGTAGGGGTACTCAGGTAGTTTACGTTGATGATCTCTTGCAACTTCAGTTTCCGGATAATGGGGATCACGTTGGTGATGAGGCCGCTGAAGTTATGTTCTAAATGTCCTTCCAAATACTTATCGCCTGTGCTGAATCTGTAATAATCTAACAGCAGGAATTTGTTGGTGCCACCCTGGTAAAACAATACCTGGTTGCCGCTAAAGTGCCTGTAATCGGTGTAATAAATACTTTTGGTGTTAAAGAACTTGCCTGCGGCTATGTAAAACGATGTTTTACCATAAAAGCCCATAGGGATCTCCGACTTGGAGATATCTGCCGATACCAGGTTATAGTCCGCATCAGAACCAAATACGTTTTTAACCGCCTTGGTAAAGTTTATCCCAATGGTTGGGTATTTGGATGGGATGTAACGTTTACCGGTAGGGTAAGTTTCGTAACGGTTGCTAAAATCATAGGTAGTGCGTACGCTTACCTTAAACGACTGGTTCTCCGGAAACAAAGGCGCGTCTACACCCGGCGAAAATGGGTTGTTGGATGTAAACTCGTGCCCTTTTGGGTGGAAGAAACTATAATCGGTGGTGTTTGATAAGTACTTCCGGTTTGCCCACTCGGCACCCGCGCTTGCCTGCCAGCCACCATAGATGCGTTTAGATATACTTGCCGAGGCGTATTGCTTTTGGTAAAGTTTTTCAAAGTTTTGCCTGTTCAAAAGGGTATAAGCGGTGTTCATGAATGCGCTGATGGGCTCGCGGTTGTTCATGTCTATCACGTCGCTTCCACCCGATAGGTTTAAGGTGGCCGAGCCAACGGGCATGGTAATGCCGCCTGTTGCATTAAAAAGTTTATTAGAGAAACCGTAACGCACCTTACCGTATACATTAATGTAGCGGTTGTTGATGCTATCTATCTGCTTGGTGAACGAGCCGCCATAACCAAGTGCAAGGCCTTCAACTGTATTATAGGTTACTGAACTAAGCAAGGAGTTGAAATTATAATACTCATGATCGTACCGGTTGCGGTGGCGGTAGCCACCTAACAGGAATTTACCCACGCTAAATTTATTGTTCACCTTATCCAGCGAATCGAGGTATGGTTTAGATTCGCGTTTGGCAGCCAGTACGGCTTTCTTTTGGTAATCTATTTTCTCTTCGTCGGTAAGGGGGATGGGGCGTTCCTGCTCCCAATAGGCCGAATCTTTTTTGTTTACGCCTTTAGTAATGCGCAATACCTCGGCAAATTGCTTTTTGTCGAGTTTGGGGTCTATCTCATAATTTTTATATACCGAGATAAAATATCCGCCAAACTTAAAGCCGAAAAAGCCGCCCGTGAACTCAAATTTTAACGATGATGGCATCCACACTTTATCGCCCACCGGGAAAAACTGCTCGTTAACCTTTAGGGTATCTACAAAGTTGATGTTCGATTTTTTGGTGATGTACAGCCCAAGGCTCTGGATGCGCCAGCTATCGTCCATAATATAAATGTAGCCGCTAAAACAAGGGTCGTATGCATTGCGTGGGGTAACCTGGATCTTGTTAATGGTTTCGCCGTTCTCGGTAGTGAAACCAACGTATTTGTATTTGTAATAGGATAAGGCATTATCGGCAATGGGTGAAATGAGCGGGCGGTTACTCAAACCTTCCCACGTTTGCAGGTTCTCGTAAAAATTCACCTGCATGTCCGACGCGCGGTTGAAGGTAAACGCCCGGTTACTGCCCGAGAACTTAGAAGAGATGATCTCCTCGTGCACTTTATCCGGCCTGATAAAACTGAATTTTGATTGCGATTCTGATAAGTATACAATACCTCGTCGGTTAGAATCCAAGCCGTTTTCGCGGGCTATTTTTTGCATATCCACACCCAGGAATTTCTTTGGGGCGGCCAATAGTTTCTGCAAGCCTTTGATGTAGATCTCGCAAGTGTAAGCATTTACCTCGTTCAGGTAGGTCTTACGTTTCTTTATCGCCTTGCGGATAATGGCATAGGCGGGGTCTTCGGCACCGGCGCTTATCGAAACTTCTTTCAACTGGTAATCCTCAGCCTTTAGGGTAATGTTGATGTTTTGGTTAGCTTTCAGATCTATGGTACGGCTTTCCTGCTTAAAACCTATGGCCTGGTAACGCACATCGTAACGGCCAGTGTTTAGGTTAAGGGTATAGTTGCCATCGTTATTGGCCGATGTGCCCTTTGTAGTATTGCGGATATAAACCGTAGCGAAGGGTACTGCGTTGCCCGCGCCATCGGTTATCTTACCGCTCAGTGTAAAATCCTGTGCGAATAATGTGGAGGCTAGCAATAAAAATATAGCGGCAAGGAAAGATGCTTTCATGAAAAAGATTTAGTACGTAAAGATGCTGAAACATTTTAGATACATAATGTTAATATTTGTTAAACAAAAAGGCGCATTTATTTCTAAATACGCCTTTTTGAATATCCTCCGGGTCATTTACTCACCTCGTCCCGATAGCTATCGGGATCGTCGCCCCTCTGCTTCGTAAAGAGGGTGGAGAATGTTGGAAATAATACTGCTATTTTAATATTTGCTCTATCTTTTCTAATTCTTCCGAAGAAAAATCAATGTTATCTAAGGCTTTTAGCGAGTCGGCTAATTGGGCCGGTTTGCTGGCGCCGATGAGTACCGATGTTACGCGTTCATCCTTTAGCAACCAGGCCAGCGCCATTTGGGCTAAGGTTTGGCCGCGTTGTTCGGCAAGGGTATTCAGCTGTTTTATTTTGCCGATAACTTCATCCGTAACCTGGCTTTCCTGCAAAAATCCTGTTGATTTTGCCGCGCGCGAATCTTCGGGGATGCCGTGCAGATACTTATTGGTTAGTAAGCCCTGTGCTAGTGGCGAGAACGGGATACAACCCACACCGTCTTTTTCAAGCACATCTAACAAACCAGCCTCCGCATCGCGCACGAACATCGAGTATTTGGGCTGATGGATAAGGCAAGGTGTACCCAAGTCTTTTAGTATCGCAATGGCCTTGTCGGCTTCTTCGGCGTTGTAATTGGAGATACCCACATACAAAGCCTTGCCCTGGCGAACGATGAGGTCTAAAGCACCCATGGTTTCTTCAAGTGGTGTTTCGGGATCCGGTCGGTGATGGTAAAAGATGTCTACATAATCCAATCCCATGCGTTTAAGGCTTTGGTCTAGGCTGGACACTAAATATTTTTTGGAACCCCAGTCGCCGTAAGGGCCATCCCACATGGTATAACCTGCCTTGCTGCTAATGATCATCTCGTCGCGGTAGCCTGCAAAATCTTCTTTCAGGATCTTGCCAAAATTAGTTTCTGCGCTGCCCGGGGGCGGGCCGTAATTATTAGCCAGGTCGACATGGGTAATGCCGCTGTCGAAAGCCAGGTGCAGGATGCTGCGGAAATTCTCCATTACATCTACATGGCCGAAGTTATGCCACAGGCCTAATGAAATAGCGGGTAATTTTATACCGCTTTTACCGCAACGGCGGTATTGCATTTTTTCGTATCGTGTGGGGGAGGGTAGATAGGTCATTATTATTGGTTTGTTTGTAGCTAAAGTAATATTTCTGAACCGGGAATAAACTGATTTTTACGATTTTCCGGATAAAAAATTCCGGCATGTCCTCGTAATAGCACAACGGGTTAACTCATATCACCTCTGCTACCACAAATGTGCTGCCACCGGCAAATACCAAATCTTTGTCGGTAGCTTTTGATTGCGCTGCATGCAGTGCAGCAATTACAGATGGATAAGCTTCGCCTTGTAAGCCAAAACCTTCTGCCTGTTGCTTCAGGCTTTCCGCTTCCAACCCGCGTGGTATATCGGGGCGACAAAAATAATAGGTGGCATCTTTCGGCAGGATAGATAGCACCTTGCTGATGTCTTTATCGTTTACCATACCTATTACAAAATGCAGGTGGTGGTACTTTACGTTAGCGATGTTCTTTAACACCTCTGCAATGCCTTCGGGGTTGTGGCCGGTATCGCAAATAGTTAGCGGGTTACGGCTTAAAACTTCCCAACGGCCATGTAACCCTGTTAAGGTTTTAACTTGTTTTAGAGCGGTGAGGATATGCTCATCGGTAATACCAAAACCTTGTTTCCGCAATTCGTCAACAGCGGTTAAAACGGTACGGACGTTGTTGAGTTGGTATGTTCCGGGGAGGTCTAGTGTTAAGTCGTAAGTCTTAAGTCCTGAGTCGTCAGTCGGAACTATAAGCGTCATAAACTCCAGGCTATCTTCAGACTTTAGACTTTCGACTTCAGACTTTACATCCGATGCAAACACCAGCTCCGCGTTAACCGACTTTGCTTTATCTATAAATACATCGGCTACTTCCTGTTGGTATTCGCCAATAATTATAGGGGCTAACGGCTTGATGATACCCGCCTTTTCGCCGGCGATTTTGGGCAAGGTGTCGCCCAGTAAATTCATATGGTCCCAACCTATATTGGTGATGATGGACAGCAGCGGGTTGATGACGTTGGTAGAATCTAACCTGCCGCCCAGGCCCACTTCAACAATGGCAATATCCACTTGTTCTTTCGCGAAAATATCAAACGCCAAAGCTACCGTCATTTCGAAGAATGAGGGTAGGATATGCTCGAAATCCTGCTTGTGTTTGGCTACGAAGTCTATAACCGTTTGCTCGCTTATCATTTCGCCATTTATGCGGATGCGTTCGCGGAAGTCTTTTAAATGAGGGGAGGTATACAACCCTGTTTTATAACCCGCAACCTGCAAAATAGCAGCCAGCATGTGCGATGTGGAGCCTTTACCATTCGTGCCACCCACGTGCACGCTTTTAAACTTGTGCTCGGGGTTATCCAGGATATTTAACAACGCGATGGTATTGGTGAGGTCTTCCTTATAAGCAAAAGCACCTACGCGGGTAAATACGGGTAGCTGGGTGTAGAGGTAATTGAGGGTTTGTTGATAGTCCATGGTTGATGGTTCATAGTTCATGGCCGAACTAATGCATACAAATGTAGCATCGAAAACTGATTTGAGCTATCAGCCAAAGAAATTTTACAATGAACTAATAGATAAATTATTGCCTCTTGAATACAAAAGTTTGTGTGTATTCACGTTCATCACTTAGACCAGCAGAAGGGTTTACTTTAGCATTTTTCATTGCTTGTATACACTTATTAACTATGTCACCTTCAATGGATGTAGAACCTCGGGCAGCACTTGCAGAGACAATGTTCCCATCGGCGTCTATTTTAAAAGTAATCACTATTTTACCTTCAAAGTTGGTAACAATAGGTTTTGAAGGTGGTCGTGTAAAGTTGCGTGCGGTTAGTGAATTACCACCGTTACCAGATCCTGTTCCGTTATAATTATTAGTAAGCGTTGTACCGGTTGGCTTGCCCTGGTTGCCGGGGGTATTGCCCGTTCCGTCGCCTTCGCCGGTGCCGTTATTGGTTTTACCTTTGTAAAGCGCGTTTTGGTTAACAGCGGGTTTGGCTTCGGTTTTATTGGTTGGCTGCGTGGCTACCGTTGTACTTGGTTTTTTGGTGTTGGCTGTAACCTCCGGCGCATCATCTGTACTTTGGGTAACTACATTTTTATCGCTGTTATCTACCTGTTGCTTTTCTTCTGTTGGCGGGGCAGGGGTTACTTTATCGGGCTTGGTGTTATTGGCTTTTTCGGCAACAGAGGGTTCTTCGGTGCTCATGTAATCGCTACCCATACCTTCGTCAACTGTACCATAATTTACCAGGATACCACCCGTGCCTTCCTCGTGTGGCGGCGGGTTATGAAAAACAATAAAATAGCACAAAGCCATCACCAGGCCAAGTATGACGCCTGTTGCGATAAATGCCTTCGGATAATTATTTTCTTCCCTGTAATCCATTTATATATTAGTATCAAGTAGTTAGTATTAAGTAACAAGACGCGTGATTGTCGTGATACAGGATACTATGTACTTATATCTCAATCTATCCCTTAGGTTCTGTTGCCAGTACCATTTTAATATTTAGTTTTTGTGCTATATCCATTACCTGCACTACATCTTGTATAGCCACGGTGCGGTCTACATACAAAACTATGGTCAACTCGCTTGCAAGGCTTTTATAGCTTTGCAGGGTTGGCTGTAACTGATCTACCGGTACCTGTTTCTTATCAATGGTATAAACCAGGTTCTTATCGATAGATACATTAATGGTTTTTTTTGATACCGATTGCCCGCTTGATGATTTTGGCAGCATTAGCTTTACCACGTTAGGGTTAGTTACCGTTGACGCGATCAGGAAAAACAAAAGCAGGAAGAACATAATGTCGTTCATGGCCGAGGTGTGTACCTCTGCCGATGCGCCCCTGTGTCTTTTTCTTAAATTCATTTGCTTGGCTCCTCTAACAGGTCAATAAATTCAATAGCGTCGGTCTCCAGTTTCAATATTACCTTATCAACCATCATATTTAAAATGTGGTAACACACGTATGCAATGATACCAACAAACAAACCGGCTGCCGAGGTCACCATTTTTACATACAAACCACCCGATATTACACCCATGCTGATGTTATCGGTTTTTGAAATATCGTAAAAGATCTTAATTACACCCGCAATTGTACCCAGGAAACCAAACATGGGCGCTATACCGGCTACTATACCAATAATGCCAATGTTCTTTTCCAGTTTTGATACTTCCAGTTTACCTACGTTTTCAATAGCGCCTTCAATATCTTTTATGGGGCGGCCAATACGTAATAAACCTTTTTGCAACATGCGGCCCAAAGGTGAATTACTGTTGCGGCAAATAGCAATGGCCGACTGCAAATCGCCGGAGTGGATGCTGCTGCGTACCTGGGTCATTAAGTGAGATTCGTTTTTTGATGCCTTGCGGATGGTGAAAAAACGCTCGAAAAATATAACAAGGCCCAATATGGCCAGTATACCAATAGGTACCATTACCCAGCCACCTTTTATAAGCAAGTCGCCAAAGCGTAGTTCTTCATCAGGGAGTTTTGCCAGTTGTTGGGTTGCGGCTGTTTGTGCGGTATCAATCAGTTTTGCGGTAGTATCTGCTGCAACCTGCAATAATAACATCATAGTTTTTGTTTAATTCTTAATTTAAAAATGTAGCCCTTTTGGGGGTGATTATTTTATACCGAGCGGGCGTACGTAAACGTCCTTCTCTTTTAATTTACCTGTGTTTAAAATTTTATCTAAAGCGGCAGCGGCTTCCCCCTTTGTGCGGTAAGTACCTAATGTAATATTATACTTCCTTCCGGGTACGCCCTCAGCTATATGCGCCTCAAAGCCCATTCTTTCGTAACGGGCTATTTGTAAGTTGGCTGCTGCAATGGTTTTAAATGCACCGGCCATTACTTCATAACGTGGCCCTGTAATTTTATTGTTTACAATTGGTGCGCTTTTAGTAATGGTATCTGTGGCAGGTGGTGTAACCGCTGTAACAGTACTATCGGGTTTAACCGTTTTACTAGTAGTATCTGCAGGCGTAAGTGTATCTACCTTGGCTGTTATAACCGGGGCTGTTTTTGCGGGTTTGGCTTTAGGCGCTTCCTGGTTAAATAGGTTGGGATTATACCTGTCTACCAAATAAACAACTCCCGCTATTAATGCCGCTGCTAAAACAATAAATAAAATGGTCGAATTCCGGCTTTTTTTTCTTGTCAGTTCAATAAGGTAAGCCTCGTGTTCTTCATCAATTTCGTAATGTTGGCCATTGGCCGCGGGTTGCTCTTCGTTAGGTAATACAACCGGGGCAACAAGGTCTTGTTCATCGGCGGTATTGGGCGTGGTGTAAGCCGGCGCGGCCTGCACGGGCGCTGCACCCAGTTTATAAAGGCTAAGCGGTTCGTAGCAAAAAAACTCAGGATCGGAACTGATATTTACAGCGGGGCGAAAAAATAGCTGGTCACCTTCGGTATAAAACCAGCCCAGGTCTGCCAGGGCAACCTCTTCGGCCTGTGCCTGCAGCTTTATGTTATTAATGTATTTGTCGGTAAAATATTTGGATGATGCCAGCGAAATGTTCTTTTTATCGGCCATATACTGCGCCAGCGTTTCATCCTCCACTAGTTGTGGGTCAAACTGTACGCTAAACGTTGGCGGATATATCTTACCTTCCGGCTCATTATAATGGCCATTGACGCGGGTAAGTGCAAAATAGCCCAAACCCGGCACGCTTACATCGCCATGTTGCGCCAGCAGGTCGCTTATAAAATTGCCTACATCCATTCGCTAAAAGTAAGGATAATTATAAAACTTCAAAAAGCTTAAAATGCATACCCTACGCCGCCAAATATATTAAACCCGTAATTAGGGTAATAAACCCATGTTTTGCTGCTGGCATTCAGGATATTATTGGCCTGAACAAATACCGAGAACTGTTTGTTTATTTTATATGTAGCCCCACCGCTTACATCGGCAAATGATTTTATTTGTGTGTACTGAGGCGCCGCCGGTGTACTGCCTGTTAGCAATAACGGGTCTTGCGTACTGCCACGGAACATCAGCGAGCCGTTGATATCAAGCTTATCGTTAATGTGGATGCTGGTACCGGCGGTAAGAATAAATTTAGGCAGGTTCCATGGCTGTGCTTCGCTGGCCATTTTGTAATCTTTTATCTCTATACGGCCATAAACATTTACATCTTCGCTTGCTTTAAAATCAAGCTCGCCGTTAAAGCCGCTTACACGTGCATCACCATTATCATAAATAACCTGGTATTTATTAAAAGTAGCTGCAAAGTTGTTCACAAACAATGGCAGGTCTTTGATGCTATTGCGGTAGATGGACGCTTTAAAGCCCAAGCCGGGTGCAAGTGTGCCTTTTAAACCCACCATAATATCCAGTTTATCAACCGAGTTTTGTAAATTAATATTCTCGCCCAGGAACGGGTTAACATCAGTTAGTTCTTTGATGGATGCGCGGTTTATATCGCCCTTAGCTTCGGCAAATAAGCGTACGTATTTTGGCACCACCTGAAACTCCACCTTGGCGGCAGGGAAGATGAAGAAGCGATCTGAAAAGCCAAACTCTTTGGCAATATTTACGCCCGCGTCAATTTTATAATTCTCGCCCTGAAATTTGATGTATGGGTTTGCCCTTACAATATTATTGTTTTGCGAGTACAGCACATCTTTTTGCGTGCCGAAATCTAACGAAGCGCTTAAGCCCGCGTAAAACTGTTTAACCGTTTTATTTAAAAAACCGCTGATAACTACGTTGCTTTCTTTTGCGCTAAAGGCATTGTTAAATATGTAGCCTTTAAATTTAGCTGCGTATGTAAACGCGTTTTCTTCGTCTTTAAAGTTTTTGGCTATTTCTCCCTCGGCACCAATGGTATTAAATACCTGTTTGGCCGGGTCAAACGGTGTAACAGGAGGGTTGTCCTGATCTAAGCCATAAAAATAGGTTTGACGGCGTTTGTAGGTAATGCGGCCGGTAAGCGTGTTTTCGGCCATAATGCTTTTGCCAAATACACCCACTTCCTGGCGACTGTCGTTTTGCTTTTCGAGCGATGAGCCCGATTGCGCAAAATGTTTCAGGTAACCGCCAACTTGCAGTGCCTGGTCTTTACCGTTACCAAAATAGGCTTCGCCAAAAGTAGTTTTCATGCTGCCGATACCCACCTTGGCGTAGTTGTTGGTTTGTACCGAATCTTGCTCGGGCGGCCTTTGCATAGCATCCAGCTGGCGGATGTTATTATCCTGGGCCAGTTTTTTATCAATAGGTGCGTAATTTAATGGCGCTTTATAAGGCGTTTTGTCCTCCAGATCGGGGTTGCGGCGAATTTTTACCGCCTCGGCCAATACCGGTTTGTAAGATGTAGTTACGATGATCTCTTCGGCAAGGCTGCTGTTGTTATTATTCAGGCTGTTTTGTCCGCCTTTTTTGGTGGTGTCTGCTGCCGCTACTTTTGATGCTGCATCGCCAAGGTTTTTAGCCCCCGCTTTTTGCACAGTAGTGCTTTTGGCTGGTGCTTTAGCTTTTGCAACAGGCTTAGCGGTGGTTTTAGCAGGTTGTTTCTTATCTGCGGGTTTCTTTGTTTGCGCCATGGCAGGAACAAAGAAGAATACCGTTAAAAAGGTAAGCAGTGTTATAGTGTGTTTTTGGTTCATTGCTTGTCTTGTTCTATTGTTCTTTGTTTTCCTGTTTGGTTGGTTCTGTTGTGGCAGGTGTAGTGGTTGCCGGGGTTGTTTCTGCAGGTGCTGTTTCCGCCGGTGCGGTTTCTGCAGGTTTTGTTTCTACGGGTGCTTCCTGTTTTGCCTTAGTTGGCTCAAGCACGTTCATTTTTTGGCGGGCTATTGTTAAAATATCATCGTTGCCTTTGTAGTTATCAATAATACTTTGTAGTGTAGCCTTCGCCTGGAATGCGTCCTTCAATCCAACATAATTATCTGCTAACAGGATGTAGGTTTTAGCAACCCAGTAATCGTAGTTTGGCAGATCTTTCACCAGGTCGAAACAGGTTTTTTGTGACGTCTTGTACTTGCCCTGCAGGTATTCTACATTGGCAATATTGTATTTGGCTTCTGCCGCCGCAATGGTTTTTGTATTGGCAACCGTGTAATTCAGTTCTTTTATGGCAGCGGTTGTATCGCCCCTTTGCAGGTAGGCTTTACCCGCGTAAAGGCCTGTTTTAAACTTATCTTCCTGCGATGATTTCTCGTTATCGCGTACCAGTTTGGCGTATTTCAATACATCATCGGGCATGTTAATTTGCGAGTAGCTTAACAGCAGATTATTAACCGCGAAGGTGTAATCGGCTTTGTATTCCGAGTTGGTTTCAAGTCTTTTAAGGAACACAATGGCATCGTTATATTTCTTTTGCGACATATACAACTTAGCCATGCTGATAAGCGATTTCTCGCTGTAGGCGCTTGTCCAATCGTTCAATATCACGTTATAATCTACTACCGCCTCATCTGTTTTACCAAGGTTAGCTAAGCTTTGCGCACGTATAAAGCGGCTTTGCTTTTCGTAGATCTGTTTAGTTGGGAACTTATCAAAGTAAGCGTTTACGGCGTTAACAGTTCCCTGCCAGTCGCCTTTTAAGTAAAGGTTATTGGCAGCTGTATATAAAATACCTTCCTGTTCAGATGTGGTGTAGTTACCTATAGCGGTAGAGTTGGCGTAATTTAAGAATGATGACGCGTCGCCTTTATCGGTATAGATCTTTTCAACCTGTTTTAGAGCCTGCTTGGCTTCGTCTGATGATGAGTAGTCAGACACTACCTTCTTGAATGAGTTGGTTGCTTCGTCATCACGGCCGGCATTGTAATCAATTAAACCAATTGTGGTATAAGCACGCGGCACGTAACTGCTGCGCGGGTATTTGGTTATCATGGCGTTCAGGTCGGCTTTGGCGCGGTCGCCGTCATTTTTAAGGAAGTAGGCGTATGCTATCTCAAAGGAAGCATCATCTGCATAATCCGAATTTGGGAACTGGCTCAGCAAACTGTTAAGCGTAGCTATTTTAGCATCGGGGTTGTTTTGTAAACCCTGTATAATACCCCGCTGAAACAAGGCGTATTCCTGCCCCTGGCTGTGACGGGCAATAATGCGGTTGTAATTTTCTAATGCGCTGCCATAGCTTTTCATCGCGAAATAGCTGTCACCTAAACGGCTTATGGCATCGTTTTCGGTAGCCTGGTCTTTTACATCACCACGCAAGAATTTTTCAAAGTAAGTGGCGGCCTTTTTGTATTGCTCATCATAAAATGCGGCGTAGGCAAGGGCGTAGTTAGCAAAGTTTGCTACGTCGGTCTGTTTAGATTCCGGCATCGCCAAAAACTCCTCAAAGTTCTCAACCGACTCCGTATACTTCCTCACCTCGTACATCGATTCGGCCATCCAGTAAAGGGTTAGGGCCTGTACTTTGGTATCAACCGGGTTTTTAAGCGAACGCAGGAAGATCCCAATCGCGTTCTCAAAAGCACGTTCGTTATAAAACTCCAAGCCACGGTAATAAGTAACCTTTTGATAGGCTATCTGCGCGCTCTCAGATTTATTGGGGATGGGCTCCAGTATCTCAACTGCTTCTTTATAGTTTTTGGAATTAAGCAAAGCCTCACCTAACAAGATCTTCACCTCATCACTGCGGGTAGAGCGCGGATAGTTTTTTAGATAGGTGCGGGTAGCTATCAGCGCCTCGTTGTTAAAATCGAGCTCGTACGATAGTTTGGCGTATTGGTACAAGGCGTCTTCCTGCAACTGCTTATCATAATTAAGCTTAGATGCCGTGCGGAAAGCATTACGGGCGCTTTGCTTATTGTTCATTTTCAGGAACACATCGCCCAGTGTATAGCTACCGCTTTGGCTGTAGTTATCGTTTTGGGCCACCAGTTTTTCTAACACGGTAGCGGCTTTACCGTAATTGCCTACCTTATAATAAGCATAACCTATCTGGTAGCTGTCTTGTGTGTTTTGGGTGCGGCCCTGGTCCTGATCTTCGAAACGGCTGTAGTATTCAACCGCCTTGTCGTAGTTGGCTTTAGCAAAGTAAGATGCACCAATTATGCGCAGCATCTCGGTTTCGTTTTGCTGCTTGGTGCTGTTGATGATCGGTATAGCGTAGTTGATAACATCATCGTAACGTTTATCTAAAAAGTAAACGGCGGTAATGTAATAAGGGTAGCTGTTCTCGTATTTTTTGGAATTTTTAAGCTTCTCGAAGTTTAACAGCGCTAAATGGTAATCCTTATTTAAGTACGCTATGTAAGCAAAGTAATAAGTGGCGTCATCGGTAAATGGTGAGCGTTTGTTTTTTACTTCGCCAAATAATAGCTGGGCGTTCTTGTAATCGTTGGTTACAAAATAGGCGTAGCCTTTACGGAATTTATATTCGGTATTTTGTGAGCCGTTAAGGTCACCTGCGTCAACTTTGTTAAACCATACTAAAGCCTCGCTATACTTGCCCTGTTTAAAATATGACCTGCCTACCTGGAAATAGGCTAATTTGGCAAGTGGGTTTTCGGGGTGTTCTTTAATAAAACGGGTAAACATGCTTTCGGCATCATCATTACCCAATTCGAGCGCGCAAAGCGCTTCGTAATATTGCGAGTTCTCTTTTAAGAGAGATAGCTCCGACTCGAATTTTGATTGCTGGCCGGTTTTTAACCTCGTTTGCTCAACCAGGCGATATTGCTCTGCCGCGGCAGCATATTTACCCATTGCCAGCAAGTTATTGGCATTTTGATATATGCGGTTGGTATGGAACGATGGATTTTGCTGCGCCTGTGTAGGCAGGGCCAAAAGCACCGGTGCAATAAAGGTAATGTATTTAAGTTTGATCATAAAGCGCAATAATGATGGGTGCTAAATTAGCTAAACGCAAAAATGCAATCCACATTAGTAATTAACAAATGTGG